>NZ_JBSWYX010000001.1:0-570182 GCF_056161345.1 Salipiger sp. ABF4_146
GGGGGGGGGGGGGGGGGGGGGGGGGGGGGGGGGGGGGGGGGGGGGGGGGGGGGGGGGGGGGGGGGGGGGGGGGGGGGGGGGGGGGGGGGGGGTTTGTTCCCCCCCCCCCCCACCCCCGGGATATTTTGGTCTAGACGAAGCGCCGGACTTCAGTCCCGTGCCAGCGGATGGTGATCCAGCACCAGCTCGCGCAGGCGCTCTTCCAGCACATGGGTATAGATTTCGGTGGTCGCCACATCGGCGTGGCCGAGGAAGGTCTGGATGGCGCGCAGGTCGGCGCCATTGGCCAGAAGATGCGTGGCGAAAGCGTGGCGCAACGTGTGCGGCGTCACCTTTGCCGGCGAGACCCCTGCGGCCACCGCGATATCCTTGATCATCACATAAAACGCATGCCGAGTCAGGTGTCCGGCCTTGCCGCGCGACGGGAAGAGAAAGCTCGACGCGGGCTTTCCCTCGGCCTTGTGCATCGCCTCGCGCGCATCGCGTCGCTCCAGCCAGATCGCCAGCGCCTCGCGCGCGGGCGTCGACAGGGGCACCATACGCTCCTTGCCGCCCTTGCCGCGGATCAGCAGCATCCGCGGATCGCCGCGCGCCGCCGAAAGCGGCAGGGTCACAAGCTCGCTCACCCGCATGCCCGTGGCATAGAGTAACTGCATCAGGCAGCTGTTGCGCAGCTTGTCGTCGGCGCTGCGGCCGTGGGTTTCGGCGGCCTCCAGCAGCCGATCCACCTCTTCGGTGCTCAGCGTCTTGGGCAGGCGCTTGGGTCGTCCCGGACCGGCGATCTGCACCGCCGGGTTGTCGCCGCGCAGGCCTTCCTCGAAAGCAAAGCGATAGAGTTGCTTGATCGAGGAGAGCCGCCGCGCGCGGGTCGAGACCGCAAGCCCGTCGGCCTCGCAGGTGATCAGGTAATCTTCGACATCGCCGCGTTCGGCGCTGGCCAGATCGCGTTCCCGCGCCGCCAGCCAACTGGTGAAATCCGCAAGATCGCGGGCATAGGCCGAGCGGGTGTTGTCGGCGGCGCCGCGCTCCGCCGCCTGCGCCTCGAGAAAGGAGGAGACCCAATATGCGGCGCTCATAGCGGGGCACCTTCGTCGGAGAGGATCAACTGCTGGATCGCCGCGCGCCGGGCGGTGTCTTCCAGCCCGACGCGGCGCAGCGTCGCCAGCGCGCCGGTCAGATCGGCGTGGTTGCCCTGCGCGCCGGACTCGAACAGCGCGATGGCACGCAGCACCGTCTCGCCCAGTTTGTTCTGCTGCAGCAGCGCCGCAAGATCGGCGGGCACCTCGGCATCGGGGCGCCACGCCTCGGCCACGGCCTGCGCGGCGGCGCTGCGCGGCATGGCCTCGGGCGTATTGCCCTGCGCCACGGCGGTGACGGTGTCCATCAGCCCAGATTGTGGCGACATGCTGCGCGCCGCGGCCTCGTAATCGGGCGAGAGCAGGGCGGCGCGGCGGGCAAGCCCGGCGGCCCGGCCCTCAAGGTCGATGCGGCTGAGGCGCGGCGCGTAAAGCTCGGCGAACGGCACCAGCAGCCCGGCGCTGCGCATCTGCGGCCAAGCCGCGAGCAGCGCCGGGCCGATGAGGTCGGTGCGGCGCCCCTGCAGAGCGCTTTCGAGGTCTTGGATCGCCGCGACCCGGTCCCAGACACCGCCCGAGGCGGCGGGCTGCCGGTCGGTGTAGATGCCCAGCAGGCGATTGCCCGACAGCGTGCCACGCCGCGCCAGCCGTTCCGCCGCGAGGATCTGCGCGCGCCAGCCGCGGTTGCCCGACAGGTCGGCGGCGGCGAACATGCGGGGCAGCGGCTGCGTCGGCAGCGCCTCTCCGATGGTCTCGAACAGCCGGAACTCCAGCGGCGTGGGGCGGGCCGGCGGGTTGAGCGGCACCGAGGCGTCGACCAGTTCAGGGTCGAGGTGCCGCGCCAGAAGCTCGGCGTCGCGCCCGTCGATCTGTTCAAGCGCTTCCGCAGAGCCGAACACGGTGACCGCGTGCTCCCAGTTGCCGATCCGCGCGTCGCAGTAGATGCGCGTGGGAATATCGTCTGACAGGTAGGGCTGGCGCATCAGCGTGGCGCAGGGCGGGGAATCATCCCCGGCGATCAGCGCCAGATCGAGCCAGCGCTGGAAAATCTCGGGGCTGGAGGCACCGCCGGCCTGTTCCACAAGCGCCAGCGCGGCATCCACCGCGCCTTCTTCGATCAGACGGTCGATGCGCGCCACCAGCAGCGAGGGTTGGCCCTGCGGCGCGTCGGCCTCGGCCAGCAGCAGGGTGAGCATCTGCGCCGACAGCGCGGGCACGCCGGGATCGACGCGGGCGATGAGCCGGGCCAAGTCGGCCGCGTCGGAGGCGGACCAGAGCGTGCGCGGCAGCCCGGTCATCGCCGAGGACAGCAGCCCGGCGGCCTCTGCCGACGGCGCGTCGAGCGTGGTGCTTTCGACCGCCGGCGCGTTGCCGGAACTGGCGATCGGCGGCTCGTCAATCGGCAGGGCGTCGGGTGGCGACGTGCGTCCGGGAAACGCGCGCCGCGCAGAGCCGGGCGCGGGCGCCTCTGGCAGCGGATGCGGCACGCGCCGCGCGCCTTCGCTGGGCGCGGGCAGCGGCATGGCGGCGCTGACCCCCGGCACGCCGGACACACCGGGGCTGCGCTTGAGCCAGTCGATGGCGGCAAGCGGGGCCTCGGCGGCGGCGAGCGTCGGGGCGCCCAGCACCAGGGCGCACAGGAGTAGCCTAGTTCGCATCAAGCTCCACGGGCTGGCGGATTTCCGTCTGCGGCGGCGAGAAGTCGGCGCCGAAATACGGGCCGACGTAGGCGTAGGCCACCAGCGCGATCGCCGCGAGGACGAGAAGGAAGAAAAGGGGTTTGAGGAGTCGTCCCATATGCTCGTTAGTCCTGCCTCATGTTTTTTGTCACTTATACCTAGCCTTTTTGGCAACGACACGTCATTCACGGCCTCAGGAGGCAGAATTGGCGATGCATGGCCGAGAAACAAGGGGAATGCACCCGAAGTTGAAAAAGACAGTAGTGCTGGTGGGCATGATGGGAGCAGGGAAATCGGCCGTTGGCCGGGCGCTCGCTTCTGCCCTGAACGTGCCGTTTCGCGATTCGGATGCCGAGATCGAGAAAGCGGCGAACATGACGATCGCCGAGATCTTCGCCCGCGACGGCGAGGCCTTCTTTCGGCGTAAGGAAAGTCAGGTGATCGAGCGTCTGCTCGACGCCCGCCCGGCGGTGCTTTCGACCGGGGGCGGTGCCTATATGGCCGAGGCCAACCGCCGGATGATCACCGACAAGGGCGTTGCCGTCTGGCTCGACGCCGATCTCAAGGTGCTTTGGGGGCGGGTGCGCCACAAGGACACCCGGCCGTTGCTGCGCACCCCCGATCCGCTCGCCACGCTGACCGAGATCTACGAGCGCCGCGTGCCGATCTACGCGCAGGCCGATCTGGCGGTGCGCTCCGAGCAGGGGTTGGCGGTGGAGGCCATGGCGCTGAAGGTGATCGAGACGCTGAAGACGCGCCCCGACGTATTGGAGGAATGCAGCTGATGAGTGATGCGGCGCAGCCGGAAACGGTACATGTAGATTTGGGCGCGCGCGCCTATGACGTGCGCATCGGCGCCGGACTGCTGGCGCGGGCCGGTGCCGAGATCGCGCCGCTGCTGGGCAGCCGCAAACGGGTGGTGGTGGTCAGCGACGAGACCGTTGCCGCCGCGCATCTGCTGGCGCTTCGCGACGGTCTGGCCGCCGAAGGCATCGCCTGCGAGGCGCTGAGCCTGACGCCGGGCGAGGCCACCAAGTGCTGGCGCGAATTGGAACGTGTCACCGAATGGCTTCTGGCGCAGAAAGTCGAACGGCGTGACGTCGTGGTGGCGCTTGGCGGTGGGGTGATCGGCGATCTCGTCGGCTTTGCCGCCGCGATCCTGCGCCGCGGCGTGCGTTTCGTGCAGATCCCCACCTCGCTGTTGGCGCAGGTCGACAGTTCGGTGGGCGGCAAGACCGGGATCAACTCGCCGGCGGGCAAGAACCTGATCGGCGCCTTCCATCAGCCCGCGCTGGTGCTGGCCGACATCGGCGTGCTGGACACTCTGACGCCGCGCGATTTTCGCGCGGGCTATGGCGAGGTGGTGAAATACGGGTTGCTCGGCGATGCCGCCTTCTTCGACTGGCTTGAGGCGAACGCCGATGCGCTCGTGGCGCGCGAGCGTGGCGCGCTGGCGCATGCGGTGACCCGCTCGGTGCAGATGAAGGCCGAGATCGTCGTGCGCGACGAGACCGAGCAGGGCGACCGCGCGCTGCTCAACCTTGGGCACACGTTCTGCCATGCGCTGGAGGCGGCGACCGGCTATTCGGACCGATTGCTGCACGGCGAGGGCGTGGCGATCGGCTGCGCGCTGGCGTTCGAGCTTTCGGCGCGGCTCGGGCTCTGCCCGCAAGAGGACCCATCGCGGCTGCGCGCGCATCTCGCCGAGATGGGCATGAAGCGCGATCTTTCGGACATTCCCGGCGATCTGCCGCCCGCAGAGGCGCTCTACGATCTGATGGGGCAGGACAAGAAGGTGCTCGACGGGGCCATCCGCTTCATCCTCGCACGCGGGATCGGCGCGGCCTTTGTCACCGCCGATGTGCCGCGCGAGGCCGTGCTGGACGTGCTGCGCGATGGGCTATCCGCCCGCTGAATGGCGCCGCCGCGCTCGTAATGCGTATTTTTAAAGAGAAGAAGCCTGGAGATCGTCGCAGACCTCCAGGCTTCTTCTCTTTTCAAATACGCATGTCCGGCGGGGCCACCGGCGCAGCTTGGGGAGGTCGCCGAAACGGCCGGCACATGGATTTGAAGAATGGCGAAATGAAAAATGGCGCGAGGGGGTGCCTCGCGCCAGTGGAAGAGGTTCCGTCAGGTCCGGGGATCAGCCCTGCCAGAACGTGCGGCGCGCCTCCCGAAGGGCGGCGGTCCGTTCCAGTCCGACGTCGCGCAGAAGATGGTCGTCGAGATCGAGCAGCGCGCGGCGGGTTCGGCTGCGCTCGGACCATTTCGCGGTCAACACCGCAACGCGCAGCGCCATGGCCGCAAACGGCGGCAGCGGGCGCTGCGCGTCGAGATAGGCAAGAAGCGGGGCGTGGGCGGCATGTGCCATCGGTGTGTCTCCAGTTTTGTGTCGGTACAATTATCTTGATCTCATGGATATATTGATACATTGTGCCTTTATGGTGGTCGAGAAAAACATTGTTACCGATACAATTTTCGAACTGTTCGAAAAACAGCCATCGGCACCGAAATATCGCATGCTGGCCAGCGCGTTGCGCGAGGGGATCACGCAGGGGCAGCTGCCTCCGGGCACGCGCCTTCCGCCAGTGCGCGAGCTGGGATGGCGGCTGGGCATGACGCCGGGCACCGTGGCGCGGGCTTATACATTGCTCACCGACGAGGCTGTGCTGGTGGCCGAGGTCGGGCGGGGCACCTTCGTGCGCGAGGCGCAGGACATCGGGCCGGCGCTGCTGATCGAGAGCAGCCCACGCGAGGTGACGTCCAACGGAGATGCGATGGTCAGCCTGTTCACTGGGCGGATTCCAGATCTGGGGCAGGTCGCGCTGGTGCGCGAGGCGCTGGCGCGGATCTCGGCGCGGCCGTCGCCGGGGCTGATGGACTATCCCACCAGCCGTGCCTTCGCGCCGGCCCGGCATGCGGCGCTGGCGTGGTTGTCGGACGTGCCCTTGGGGCAGGTTCATCACGAGGATCTGGTGCTCAGCCACGGGGCGCAGAACGGCATCTCTCTGGTCATGCAGGCGGTGCTGCGCGGGCGGCGACCAGTGGTTCTGGTGGAGGAACTTTGCTACCCCGGCTTCCGCCGCGCCGCCGAACTGCTGCGCGCCGAGCCCGTGCCGGTGCCGATGGATGAACATGGGCTGCGCCCCGACGCGCTGGCGGATCTGGCGCGCCGGCATGAGGCGCAGCTGCTCTGCACCTCGCCGGCGGTGCACAATCCCACCACCCGCATGACCTCGCCCGCCCGGCGGCGCGAGATCGCCGCGGTGGCGCGCAGCTGCGGGCTGCATGTGCTCGAGGATGACAGCACCTTTCTGGGCGAGGCGCGCTACGAGACCTACCGCGCCATGCTGCCCGAGCAGGGTTGGTTCGTCTCGTCGATCTCCAAGACGCTGACCCCCAGCCTGCGCGTCGGTTTCGTCGCCGCGCCGCGGGCGCGGCGCGGCGATCTGCGGCGGGCTGCGGAATACGGGTTCTTTGGCCTTGCGCTGCCGCTGGCGGATCTGCTGACCGATCTGCTGAGCCGGGACGAGACCCGCGAGATTGTCCGCGCCGTGCGGGCGCGCAACGCGCTTTACGTCCGCAGCGCGGTGAATATCCTCGGCAGTCATGACATCACATGGAACGAAGAGGCGCCCTTCGTCTGGCTTCGGCTTCCGAGCGGGTGGCGGGCCGCGGCCTTCTGCATGGCGGCCGAGGCCGAAGGCGTGCAGGTGCGTGCCGCCGAGGAATTCGCCCTCCGCGACGCCTTTGCCCCGCACGCCATCCGCATCGGGATGAACGGGCAGGTGCCGCTGCCCGAGTTCGAGGACGCCATTCTGCGCTTGCGCCGCTTGCTTGACGATCCGCCCGAGCAGATCCTCGTGTGATCCGCGGATCGGAGTGAAGATTTGTGGGGTATTTTAATACCGTTTTTGCAAAGTATTGATTTTGAACGTGTAATTGAAAATCATGGTGCTTGACTGTGTCGTGGGCATGCTTATAACCCGCCCATCGGAATTCGGGGCCCTGCGCGGCTCCTTTTTGAACCAGCTCAAGGGCAACCACGATGAAAACCTTCTCTGCGACTCCGGCAGACATCGAGAAGAAATGGATCGTGATCGACGCGGAAGGCGTCGTTCTCGGCCGTCTCGCCTCGATCGTTGCCATGCGTCTGCGTGGCAAGCACAAGGCCACCTTCACCCCGCACATGGACATGGGCGACAATGTCATCGTCATCAACGCCGACAAGGTGCAGATGACCGGCAAGAAGCGTGAAGAAAACTTCTACTGGCACACCGGCCACCCGGGCGGCATCAAGTCCCGCACGAAGGCCCAGATCCTCGAGGGTGCACATCCCGAGCGTGTCGTGTTCCAGGCCGTCAAGCGCATGCTTCCGGGCAACCGCCTGTCGCGCCAGCAAATGACCAACCTGCGCATCTACGCAGGTGCGGCGCACCCGCACGAGGCGCAATCGCCTGAAGTGCTGGACGTCAAGTCGATGAACAAGAAAAACACCCGGGTGTAATCATGGCCGAACAGATCAACTCTCTGGAAGAGCTGGGCACCGCTGCAGGCATCGAAGCTGCGCCCGAAACCGTCGAAACCCCGCGCGAGCCCGTCCGTGACGAACTGGGCCGCTCCTATGCCACCGGCAAGCGGAAGGACGCGGTCGCACGCGTCTGGATCAAGCCGGGCTCGGGCAAGGTCGTGGTGAACGGCAAGGAACAGGCGAAGTACTTCGCACGTCCCGTGCTGCAGATGATCCTGCGTCAGCCCTTCACCGTTGCCGGTGTGGAAGACCAGTTCGACGTCTACGCCACCGTCAAAGGCGGCGGTCTTTCCGGTCAGGCCGGTGCGGTCAAGCACGGCATCTCGAAAGCTCTGCAGCTGTACGATCCGTCGCTGCGTGGCGCGCTGAAAGCCGCAGGCTTCCTGACCCGCGACAGCCGCGTCGTCGAGCGTAAGAAGTTCGGCCGCCGCAAGGCACGCCGCAGCTTCCAGTTCTCGAAGCGCTGATTTCGGAACTCTGCGAAACTTTGGGAAAAGCCACCTGCACAGGTGGCTTTTTTCGTATGTGGATGGAATAGATGGCCGCAGGGCTGGACGCAGTGTCGGGGGCGGGATGAAGCCGTTGGAATTCAAGGATGTCGGCGAAACGATCGAGCTGATCGGCCCAGAGCTAGATCAGGACAAGACGACGGTGTTTTCGATCTTTCGGGACGAGATGTATTTTGCACCGGCGTTCTTTGACCACTACCGCAAGCTCGGGGTCCGCCAGTTCATCATCGTCGACGACAAGTCCGAGGATGGCACAACGGCCTATCTCGACGCTCAACCCGACTGCATCCGCGTAAGCTCCGAACTGCGGTACGGCTCCGAGGTTCAGGTCCGCGATCCGCGCGGCAAGCGGCGGCCCCTGCGCGCGGGCATCTACTTCAAGGGGGCGATCCCGCAGCATCTCATGCCCGGGCGGTTCGTGACCTATGTGGACGCCGACGAGTTCATGCTGCTGCCCCCCGGCGTCAGCAGCCTCGGCGAGATCGAGGCGCGGCTGCGCCGGGACGGCGATGTTGCGGCCTTTGCCACTTTGGTCGAGTTCTTCCCGCGCGATGCGTCGGGTTTCGGTGAGCTTGACGCGCCTCAGGCGCTTGGAGATCTGCTGGACGCGTCGCCTTATTTTGAGGCTGAACCGCTGCTGAAGCTGGTGCCCGGCGAGCGCAAGCCCGAGTTCGTTGCGCAAAGCAAATCGGTGCGGTTGATGGAGGATTATGGCCTGCTTCCGAAGCCGGAGGCATCGCGCCGCTTCTGGGGGCGGCTGTTCCATCGCGCGCCGCCGAAGACCGAGACGTTTTTCCAGTCACCGCGGCACAAGACGCCGATCGTCTGCCATTCTGAAGACACGTTCATGGTCGGGACGCATAACGTGAACCGCCCGCCCAGCATGACTGTTATGCCGGTGATCGCTCACTTTGTTTTCACACCGCAGTTCGGCCGCAAGGTCGCCAAGGCTTTGGAGTGGGGCTCGCATGTGCATGGCGCGTCGAAGTACCGCTACTACGCTCAGCTGCTCGAGCAGATGCAGACCCGGCAGAGCGGGTTCCTAGGCCCGAAATCGCAGCGCTACGAGGGCCCCGAGCAATTTCTGGACTGCGGCCTTATGCGCTGGTGAGCACGAAGCGCGCCGAGGGCCAGAGCGTCGCCGCCTCGGGCAGCCGGGCCGCCACCGCCCGGTAGCTTGGGGCATAATGCGCGGCGATCTCGGCGGCGAGCGCCTCGGGGATCTGTCCGCCCGAGGCGCGGGCGTTGACCTTGGTGCTGCCGCTGCCGGCCTCGGCAGGCACGCCCGCAAACCCGGCGAGGGCCGCGATACCGGCATCCGTGAACAGCGTTTCGAACAGCGCGAAGTGACGCTCGTGCGGGGCAAAGACCACGTCGATGTTGGCCAGCGTAAGGTCATAGCGGCTGCGCGCCTCGGCCTCCTTGTTGGCGTAGAAGGCGCGCAGCGGCGCGCTGTTCTCCTGCGACAGCGGAAGACGCCCTTTTTCCATCTCCATCCGCAGGTGCGAGCGTAGCCGGTCCACCGGATCGCGCATGGAGAAGATGGCGCGGGTCTCGATACCGCGCTTGGCGAAACCGTCGCGGATGCGCGCCAGCGTCTCGGGCGGCAGCGCCGCGTAAGACGGGGTGATGTCGCCCGTACGTACGATCCCGGGCTGCTCCAGCAGCGCGGCAAAATAGTCGAAATACGCCTCTGGATCGCTCTGCAATCGCCAGCGCAGATGCTGCGCCGGCTCCTCCCCGCCAAGGCCGGTCTTGAGTTTCGCGCGCAGCTTCTGGCGCAGCGGCGGCTCGGCCACTTCGTAACGCGCGAAGACGCCGCCCAGCACGTGTTCCCAGACCTGATACTCGCCAAGCCGTCCGAAGTCGCTGCCGGCTTGGCGGTTGAGATAAGCCTGTATCCAGGTCGAGCCGCATTTCTGGCCGCCGAGGCCGAGGAAGAAGGTCTTTTGCGTCATGGTCTGGTCCTTGCGGGGGTGGCGGTCCCGTTGGGGGCTCTGCCCCCGCCGCGCCGGGCGCGGCGCCCCCGGGATATTTTTGTCTAGACGAAGGGTCAGGCGTCGGGCGGAATAAGGCCGAGGCCGCGCAGGTAGATGCCGATGCCGGTCTCCAGCAACTCGTCTGCGGGGAAGGGCGATTGCGTGCCCGGCGAATTGCGCGCGAAGAGCTCGACAACGCCGTGGCTCAGCGCCCAGACATGGGCTGAGAACATCGCCGCCGGCGGGCGCTTCTCGGGCGGGATGTGCTGCGACAGATCGTTCGCCGCCTGTTCCAGAACGCCGCGCGCGTGGCGACTGGCGGCGGCCAGTTCGGGCGAGTGGTTCACCGAAATCCCGCTCTCGAACATCGAGATGTAATGGCCGGGATGGCGGCGGGCGAACGCCAGATAGGCTCGCCCCGTGGCCTCGAAGGCGGCGAGCGCCGAAGGCTGGCCGCTGTCGTAGGCGTATTGCATCAGGTCGCCGAAGATCTCGTAGCCCTGCCGGGCAGCTTCGGCGATGAGGTCCTCGCGCCCCGAGAAATGCCGATAGACCGCAGCGGGGGTGACCCCGGCGCGCTTCGCCGCCTCCGACAGGGTGAAGCCGGTGGGGCCCTTCTCCTCGATCAGTTCGAGCGCGGCCTCGACCAGCGCCTGTCGCAGATTGCCGTGGTGGTAGCCGCGTTTACCCATCCCAGATTTCCGGGCCTCCGGCGATCTTGGCGTCGGGCACGCCGACGGCGGCCTCGTCCTTGTTGTCATAATCGAGATGGCTCAGCACATGGCGGATCGCGGCGAGGCGGGCGCGCTTCTTGTCGTCCGAGCGGATCACCGTCCAGGGCGCCGCCGACGTATGGCTGCGCGACAGGGTCTCGCGGATCGCCGCGCCGTATTCGTCCCAGAGTTTCAGCCCGTCCACGTCGATAGGCGAGAGCTTCCATTGCTTCAGCGGGTCCTGCTCGCGCGACAGAAAGCGGCGCAGTTGCTCGGCCTGACCGACGTTGAGCCAGAACTTGAAGAGCTTGATGCCCTCGTCGACCAGCATCTTCTCGAAGTCCGGCACCTGCGCAAAGAAATGCTCGCGCTGCGCCTCGGTGCAAAAGCCGAAGACATGCTCGACCACGCCGCGGTTGTACCAGCTGCGGTCGAAGAAAACGATCTCGCCGCCGGCGGGCAGATGATCGATGTAACGCTGCAGATACCATTGTGTCGCCTCGGTGTCCGAGGGTTTGGACAGCGCCACCACACGCGCGCCGCGCGGGTTGAGGTTCTCGCGGAAGCGTTTGATCGTGCCCCCTTTGCCGGCGGCGTCACGGCCCTCGAAAAGAATGGCGATGCGCGCACCGCTTTCCTTCACGTGGCGCTGCAGTTTCATCAGTTCGACCTGCAGCGCCTTCATCTGCTTGTCGTAAGCTTTGCCCTTCATCTCTTCGGAATAGGGGTAGCTTGGCGAGAGGATGTCATCCTTGTCGGCGCGGCGGATGGCCTGACGCACCTCCTTGGGAGCCTTTTTCTCGTAAAACGCGCTGATCGCGCCGTCGAAGGGCAGGGACACGGGGCTAGGTCCTTCTGATTGCTTCGTCTTGAGCACTATGGGGGCAAGTGGCGGTCAGAGCAAACCCGCGCGGGCGGCGGCGCGGGCGATGGCGGCGTCCATCTGCGCCGGGGCGACATGCTGCGGCATATGGCCGACGCGGGGCAGGGTGACAAGATTGGCACCCGGGATCTGCGCCGCCGTGGGCACCGAATGGATGTGCAGCCCCACCGTGGTGTCCGCCTCGCCGTGGACCAGTTCGACCGGCAGTTCAAGCGACGGGTAGCGCGGGGCGAGGGCGCGGATCTCTGCTTTCAGGCTGGCGCGCTGGCGGGCGTTGGCGGCAAGGCTTTCGCGGCGCAGCGTCAGCGGCGCGCCGATATGGGCCGCGTAGCCTTCGGGTACCGGGTTGGGCAGGAACACCTCGGTGATCGCGTCCTGCACGGCGCTGTCGGGGGCGAAGGCGGCAATGGCGGGATTGGCCAGCGGTGCCAGCGGTCCGGCGGTGATCTGGTAGAACAGCGGCAGCGCGCCCTCCCAAGGCTGCGAGGCGGCGCCCAGCAGCACCAGCGCCGAGACGCGCTCGGGGTGGTTCGCCGCCCAAGCAAGTGCCACCGCGCCACCATAGGACTGGCCAAGCACGATGGGGCGCTCTGCGCCAAGCTGCGCAGCGGCAGACGACAGCAGAGCGGCCTGCTCGAAGATGCTGTCGCCATCGGCGTCGGCCTCGGTGTAGCCAAGACCGGGGCGGTCGAAGGCGATCACCCGGTAGCGTGGGCTCAGCCGCTCGACCGCGTCGAAGGTCCAGTCGCGCAGATTGCCCGAGGCGCCATGGATCAGCACCAGCGGCGGGCCGCTGCCCTGCTCGACGTAGTGCACGCGGCGGGCGCCGACCTGCAGGAAGTTCCCCTCGGGCGGATAGGCGATCTCGGCGCTGCTGGCCTCGCGCCCGGCCTTGCTACCGGTCAGCCCACAGCCAGCCAGCGCCAGCAGCAGGGCGGGCAGCAGCATCTGCCACATGGCTCAGGCCCCGACCTTCGCCGCGGCGCGCCAGTCGGTGGACTCGCTGCCGATGCGCATGACGTCGAAAGGTGTGGTCATGTAGATCTCCGAGATCCAGTTGGTGAACAGCAGGTGGGCATGGCTGCGCCAGCGGTTCTGCGGCTTCTGGCTGGGATCGTCGCTGGGATAATAATTGGCCGGCACATTGATCGCTTTCCCCGCCTCGATGTCGCGGTCGTATTCGTCCTTCAGCGTGGTGCTGTCGTATTCTAGGTGGTTGAAGATATAGAGCGCGCGATGCGCCTTGTCCTCGACCAGCGCCGGACCGGTCTCGGGCGAGTCGATCAGCACAGGCAGGCCGGCGGCCTCGATCTCGTCGCGGCGCATTTCGGTCCAGCGCGAGACCGGCATCACCATGTCGTCGGAAAAGCCGCGCAGGAAGGGCGAGGCGGGTGCGAGGTTCTGGTGACGCACGCAGCCAAAGGCCTTGTGATCAAGGATGTGCTTCTTGATGCCATGGAAATAGTTGATCATCGCCATGCCGCCCCAGCAGACGCCGAAGGTGGCGTGCACATGGGTCTGGCTCCAGTCGAAGACGCGTTTGAGCTCGTCCCAGTAGGTGACCTCGGCAAACTCCAGATGCTCGATCGGCGCGCCGGTGATGATCAGCCCGTCGAATTTCTCGCCGCTCGCCTCGACCTCGGAGAAGGGCCGGTAGAAGGCCTCCATGTGCTCGGCGGCGGTATTTCTGGTCTGGTGCTCGCTCATGCGGATCAGCGAGAACTCGATCTGCAGCGGCGTCGCCCCGATCAGGCGCGCGAACTGGTTCTCGGTCTGGATCTTCTTGGGCATGAGGTTGAGCAGCGCGATGCGCAGCGGCCGGATGTCCTGACGCGAGGCGCTGTCCTCGGACATGACCATCACGCCCTCGCGCGAAAGCACGGCATAGGCGGGAAGGTCTTCGGGCAGCTTGATCGGCATGAATATCATCCTTTGGTCAGTTGCGCAGATGTATCGCCGCAGGGGCATTTGCTCAAGAGGGGCGCGCTGACGTGGCGGAGAGCCCTTGCTCAGATGGGAACCTGCGAGAAGGGGGCTCTGCCCCCGGCCGCTGCGCGGCCTCCCCCGGGATATTTGGATCTAGACGAAGGTTGGACGTTCCGTACTTCGTCTAGACCAAAATATCCCCGCCGGAGGCAGGCCGACCGGCGCCGCGCGCGCAGGGGCTTGTGTTTTGGCAAGGTCTGTCGTTCTGTGATCGCAGTTTTTGGAGGAGATCATTCATGCGTGCCGCTGTGCTGAGGGAATACAACGCCGACCTGTCGATCGAGGAGGTGCCGATGCCCGAGTGCCCCGAGGACGGGGTGGTGCTGAAGGTGCTGGCCTGCGGGGTCTGCCGCTCGGACTGGCACGGCTGGTCGGGCGAGCATCCGCGGGTCAAGCCGGGGCAGATTCAGGGGCATGAGTACTGCGGCGAGGTGGTCGAAGCAGGGCGGGGCTCGCAGTGGCAGGTGGGGGATACGTTGGTGGCGCCTTTCATCCTTGCCTGCGGCACCTGTCCGCAGTGCCGCGAGGGGCATCAGCACACGTGTTTTGACCAGCGCCTGCCGGGCTTCGTCGAGCCCGGCGCCTTTGCCGAATACGTTGCCGTGCCGCGCGACTTCAACCTTGCCCGGCTGCCCGAGGGCATGTCGCCGACGTTGGCGGCGGGACTTGGCTGCCGCGTGACCACCGCGTGGCACGCGCTCACCGGGCGCGCGGCGCTGCAGGGCGGCGAGTGGCTGGCGGTGCATGGCACCGGCGGCATCGGGCTCTCGGCGGCGATCCTCGGACGGGCGCTTGGCGCGCATGTGGTGGTGGTGGACGTGGTGCGGGAAAAGCTGGATCACGCGCTGTCGCTCGGCATGGATGCCGCGGTGAACGCTGCCGAGGAAGATGCCGCGGCGCGGATCAAAGAGATCACCGGCGGCGGCGCGCATGTCAGCGTCGAGGCATTGGGCATTCCGCAGACCGTCAATGCCTCGATCCGTTGCCTGCGCGCGCTGGGGCGGCACGTGCAGGTGGGCATGCCGGTGGGCCATCATGCGGTGCAGGAGGTCGATATGAACGCCGTCTACATGGCCAATCTGGCGCTTTACGGCACCCGCGGCATGCCCTCGCATCGCTATCCGTCGCTGCTTGGATTGATTACGCGCGGAAAGGTGGATATGAGCCCGCTTATCGCGCGCGAGATTCCCCTCAGCCAGGCCGGGGCGGAACTGGCGGCGTTCAACGGGCCGACGCCTCCGGGTGTGGCCGTGATCACCGATTTCACCCGCTGACGCGGGGGCGGCGCCGCAGCGCGCCGCGAGGCCGTTCAGGAGAGTGCCCATGAAAGCCGCCGTCATCGTCTTCCCCGGATCGAACTGCGATCGCGATCTCAAGATGGCCTTCGAGCAGGCCGGGCTGCAGGTCGAGATGGTCTGGCACAAGGACACCGCGCTGCCCGAAGGCATCGACATCGTCGGCCTGCCGGGCGGCTTCTCCTACGGTGACTACCTGCGCTGCGGTGCCATCGCCGCCAACTCGCCGATCTGCCGCGGCGTGAAGGCGCACGCCGAGCGAGGCGGCTACGTCTTCGGTGTCTGCAACGGTTTCCAGATTCTCACCGAGACCGGGCTGCTGCCGGGCGCGCTGCTGCGCAACGCCAATCTCAAGTACATCTGCCGCACGGTGGGGCTCGAGGTGGCGGAAAGCCAGTCGGTGTTCACCCGCGGCTACGAGATGGGCGCGCGCATCGGCATTCCGATCGCGCACCACGACGGCAACTACACCGCCGACGCGGCGACGCTGGACATGCTGGAAGACGAGGGCCGCGTGGCCTTCCGCTACAGCGACAACCCCAACGGGTCGGACCGTGACATCGCGGGCATCCTTTCGGAAAACCGCCGTGTTCTCGGGATGATGCCGCACCCCGAGCGGGCCTGCGATCCGGCGCAGGGCAATGAGGATGGTGCGCGTCTTTTCGCCCATTTGACCGCCGCTTTGGCCGAGGCTTGACCGGCAACGCTTGAGAAGGCGGCACGCGGCGCGTAAATTGGGCGCCATGTCGGAGCCCGCCAACGATCAAAAAGACCGCAGGCGCTCGGGCCCGCTTAGCTGGCGGGTGCGGGTTGCCTTGATCGTGCTGCTGGTGCTGGCGGTCAGCACGGTGTGGATCACCAACGTTCTGCTGACCGACCGCTCCACCGCCTCGACGCGCAACCGCGCCGAACTGCGGCTGGCGCTTTATTCCGGCAACATCCTTTCGGAACTGCGCCGCAACGCCATCGTGCCGCAGCTTCTGGCGCGCGACCCGGCGCTGATCGGCGCGCTCAACTCCAATGATTTCAGCCAGTCGACGCAGCGCCTGATCTCTTATGTGGACGAGATCGGCGCGGCCTCGCTGATGCTGCTCGACCGTGACGGGCGCACCGTGGCGGCGACCGACCGCAACCGGCTGGGCCAGAACCACCGGGGCGAGGCCTATTACGTCGACGCGCTGCGTTCGAATACCACCGTCTTCACCGTGCAGGAGCGCGAGGCGGGCGGCTACGCCTTCACCTATTCGCGCCGGGTGGAAAGCCAGAACTCCGCCATCGGGGTGATCGTGGTTGAGGTCGATCTGGCCAAGTTCGAACGGGCTTGGGCGGGGATTACCGACGCCGTCGCGGTGCTCGACTCCGAGGGGCACATCATCCTCGCCACCGAGCCGCGCTGGCGCGGGCTGACGATGGACGAGGCGCTGGCCCGGCAGCCCGCCGAGAACGCCATAGAGCGCGCCATCAAGGCCACCGCCGATTGGACCGCGCTGCCCGCTGACGCCTATTTGCGCGGCGAGGCGGTGATGCGCATCGACGGGCGTATCCCGTTCCGCGGCTGGACCATGGCGACCTTCACCACCTACGCCTCGGTGCGCGAGAAGGTGAACGCGGTGCTGGCGCTGGAGATCATGGCCTTTGCTCTGCTGGCGGCGCTGGCGTTCTACGCGCTGTCGCGCAAGACCGCGCTGCGCATGGCGCTGTTCCAGCGCGAAAGCGTCGAGTTGCGCGCGCTCAACGCCCGTCTGCAGCGCGAGATCGCCGAACGTGAGAAGGTGCAGAAGGATCTGGCCAGCGCCGAGCAGACGCTGGAGCAAAGCTCGAAGCTCGCCGCGCTTGGCGAGATGTCCGCCGCCGTCAGCCACGAGTTGAACCAGCCGCTGGCGGCGATGAAGACCTATCTTGCCGGGGCGCGGCTTCTGCTGAACCGCAACCGCCCCGAGGAGGCGATGACCGCCTTTTCGCGCATCGATGACCTGATCGAGCGCATGGGGGCGATCACCCGCCAGCTCAAAAGCTATGCCCGCAAAGGGCAGGCCAATTTCGTGCCGGTGGATATGGGGGAGGCGCTGGCCTCCTCGCTGTCGATGATGGAGCCGCAACTCAAGGCGCGGCGCGTCCGCATCAGCAAGATCCTGCCCGATGTGCCGGTGCGGGTGATGGGCGACCGGATGCGCATCGAGCAGGTTCTGGTGAACCTGCTGCGCAACGCCATCGACGCCACCAAGTCGGTGGCCAACCCCGAGATCGAGATCATCCTCGCCAGCGGCGAGACCGCGACGCTGAGCGTGCGCGACAATGGCCACGGGATCGAGGATCTCGATGCGCTGTTCGAGCCGTTCTACACCACCAAGCAGCCCGGCGACGGCACCGGCCTCGGGCTCGCGATTTCTTCGGGGATCGTCGCCGATCTGGGCGGGCGGCTCACGGCCCGGAACGGAACCGAGGGCGGGGCTGTTTTCGAGATGCAGCTGCCTATCTTGAACCAGAGCCACGCGGCGGCAGAGTGAGCCGCGCGCCATGACGAGTACGACACCGCGTAAGAAGAACACAACAAAAGGCGACCAGACCGAATGACCAAAGCCATGAAGATCGCCATCGTCGACGATGAAAAGGACATGCGCCAGTCGATCAGCCAATGGCTGGCCTTGTCGGGCTACGACACCGAAACCTATTCCAGCGCCGAAGAGGCGCTTGGCGCGGTCGGTGCCGATTATCCGGGGATCGTGATCTCGGATATCCGCATGCCCGGCATGGATGGCATCCAGCTGCTGCGCAAGCTGATGGGCAATGATTCCGCGCTGCCGGTCATCATGATCACCGGCCACGGCGACGTGCCGATGGCCGTCGAAGCGATGCGCATCGGCGCGTATGACTTCCTTGAAAAGCCCTTCAACCCCGACCGCATGTCGGAACTGGCGAAGAAGGCGACCAACGCCCGCCGCCTGACGCTCGACAACCGGGTGCTGCGCCGCGAGCTTTCGGACGGCGGCCAGCTGATGAGCAAGCTCATCGGTCAGAGCCCGGCGATGGAACGGCTGCGCGAGGATGTGCTGGATCTGGGGCAGGCCGATGGTCATGTGCTGATCGATGGCGAGACCGGCACCGGCAAGACGCTGATCGCCCACGCGCTGCACGCGGTCGGCAGCCGCGCCGGCAAGAAGTTCGTGTTGATCTCTTGCGCGGCGATGGATGAGGACGCGCTGATGCGCCGCCTGTTCGGCCCGATGCAGCCCGAGGACACCCGTCTGCCGGCGATCGAGGAAGCGCGCGGCGGGACGCTGGTGCTCGAGGACATCGAAAGCCTGTCGGACGCGTCGCAGGCGCGGCTGCTGTCGGTGATCAACGATCAGGGCACCCCGCCCGAGACCCGCATCGTGGCGATCTGCAACCTGCAGGACGAGGGCCGCACCTGCGAGACCGCGCTGCGCCCCGACCTGTACTACCGGCTCGCGGCGCTGAAGATCACCGTGCCGCCGCTGCGCCAGCGCGGCGAGGACATCCTGTCGCTGTTCACCCGCTTCTCCGAGCAGTTCTCGGACGAATACGGCTGCGACGCGCCGCAGGTTTCGGCGCAGGAGGCGGCGCAGTTGCTGCAAGCGCCATGGCCGGGCAACGTGCGCCAGCTCATCAACCTTGCCGAGCGCGCGGTGCTGCAGTCGCGCCGCGGCACGGGCACCATCGCGTCGCTGCTGATGAACGACCACGAAGACATGCAGCCGGTGATGACCACGGAGGGCAAGCCGCTGAAGGAATACGTCGAAGCCTTCGAGCGCATGCTGATCGACAATACCATGCGCCGTCACAAGGGCTCGATCTCTTCGGTGATGGACGAGCTTTGCCTGCCGCGCCGCACGCTGAACGAGAAGATGGCCAAATACGGCCTGCAGCGCTCGGATTACCTCTGACGCTGTCGGGCGTGGCCCGCGGGTCTTAACGACTTCTTAATTTTTCCGATCAAACCTGATGGAACCTCCCGACCTAGGCCGGGAGGTTTTTCCAGATCCGGCAGCGCGACGCGCTGCCTTGGTTTGATTGACGATATTTAAGGGGTTCAGACGCGCGGGAGGGGCGCAGAAATGAACAGTCTGCCGCATATTGGGCTGTTAGGCACCGAGAGCGACCTTCCGATTTCGGAACTCGACTCCCTGCTTGACCGGATCGGCGCTGCCGCGCTGCCGCTGACCGGCGCCGAGGCCTGTGTCATCGATCTTTCGCCGGACATCGTGGCGCATCGCGCGGTGCGCATGGCCGCACCCCTCAGCGGACCGCTGGCCGACTGCATGAAGGATATTGTGCGCACCGCTGCCGAGACGCGTCGTGCCAACCCGGCGACAGCGCGTGCGGGCCTGACAGAGCCCATGGCCGAACGTGTCGTGGGCGGGGTCACGTATCTTTTCCTGCACAGACGCATCACCGGCGCATGTGGCCTGCTGTTGGGGGAGCTTTTACTTGGATATGACGCGGGTCGGACAACGCCGGAGCAGGCTGAGCAGGGGGCGCATCACTTTCATGCGCTGTTGGCGGCGCTGCTGTCGGAGCGCCGCGGCAAGCTGGCCATGGCGCGGGATCTGGCCGCGCTGGATCGTCATACCGCGCAGCTGCAGCGCCGGTTGCGCAAGGACCCGCTGACCGGGCTCGAGAACGCCACCTCCTTTGGTGCTGCCGCCCGCGATGATCTTGCGGCCGGGCGCAGCGCGCAGGCGCTGGTGCTGTTCGACGTGGACCACTTCAAGGACATCAACGATCTGTACGGGCACCAGTTTGGCGATGCCTACCTGCGCGCCATCGCCGGGGCGCTTCGCGGAAGCTTGCCCGCAGAGGCTCGGATCGGCCGCATGGGCGGGGATGAGTTCGCGGCGCTGCTGCGTCTGCCAAGCGATCCCGAGCCGGTGCTGGCAAGCGTTCTGCGGCGCTGTCAGGCTGCATTGCAGCGCGTCGGCGAATCTTTGGGCAAGCCGGACTTAGGCAGCGTGAGTATCGGTGCGGCGCTGTTTCCGCGGCAGGCAGAAACCTACGACACGTTGTTCGAGCTTGCCGATACGGCGCTCTACGCGGCCAAACGGGCCGGGCGCGGCGCCGATCTGTTGTTCGATCCCCGCCGCCATCTGCGCTTCAGCCTGCGCGATCTCATGCGCAACTTCTCCGGCGCGCTGGCCGCCGGAGAGGTGCGGCCGGTGTTTCAGCCGGTGGTCGATCTCGCAACGGGGCACTGCTCCGGCTACGAGGTCTTGGCCCGCTGGCAGGGGCCAGGCGGCGAGGTTGTCGGCCCGGAGCTTTTCTCTCCGATCTTCGAAAGCCCGGTGCTGGCCGAGCAGTTGACGCGGAGCATGATCGGGCAGGCCGCCGAATGGCTCAGCCGTTTGCCGCAGCCCCACGGTACCGCGGGGCAGCCTCTGCGCATCGGGATCAACGTCACCCGGTTCGACCTGACCAACCGCGATTTCGCCGAGGACCTTGGCAGGCTTCTCGAAGATCTGGGGCTGGGCTGGCAGGTGCTGGTGATCGAAGTGCCCGAGACCGTCATGCTGGGCGAAACCGGCGGCGGAGTGTTCGAGGCGCTGCGCGATCTGCGCGCCCGTGGCGCAAAGATCGCCCTCGACGATTTCGGCACCGGCTACGGAAGCCTGCGCCATCTTGGCATCTGGCCGATCGACATCCTGAAGATCGACCGTCAGTTTGTGCAGGGCCTCAGCGCCCGCCCGCGAGATCGCGCGGTGGTCGAGGCGATCCTGAGCATGGCGCGCCGTTTCGGCTTTCGGGTGGTGGCTGAAGGCATCGAGACGCCGGGCCAGTTGAGCTACCTTCGGGCCATGGGCTGTGACGCCGGGCAGGGGCATCTCATCGCGCCGCCGCTGAGCATAGAGGAACTGGCTGACGCGCCGGCTGTCTACGCGCTCGGCGCGGTGGCGGGATGATCCGGGGGATCAATCGCGCAGAAACCGCCTGCGCGCCTCCTCGGCCATCGCCTGCCGCATCTCAAGCTCCGCCAGCCGCGCCATCGCCGCGCGCCGCGCTTGCGGGTTTCTGAGCGCGGTGAGAGCGTCGCGCTGCTGCGCCACCTGCTTTTTCAGGGTGATTTCTTCGGTCAGGGCACCAGCTTCGGGCATGATGCGAAATCCCATGGCCTCGCCGGGGACGAGATGCGCCTCGCCGCTGCGGTCGGGCAACGGGTGTCCTTCCCCCTGCAGTCCCTGCAGCTTGCCCTCGGCAAGCGACTTCAGGATCCGGCGTTCAGTCAGACGGCTCAGCCATGACACGCAAAGGCCCATCCTTTCACCGAAAGGATGGGCCTTGTCACGATGGGGCGCAGGCGCGGCGCGGCGCGGTCGATCGTCAGTAGCCGCGCCAAATCCAGCCACCGCCGAAGATGCGGCTGCTTTCGGGGGCGTAGAACACGCAGGCCTGACCGGGGCTGACGCCTTCTTCGGGGGTCAGCAACTCGACCTCGGCCTCGGTGTCCGAGATCGGGCGGATGATCGCATCGCGCGGCGGGCGGGTCGAGCGGACCTTCACCTTCAGGTGCCATTCGTCCCGGCTGGTGAACGGCTCATCGCCAAGCCAGTTGATCTCGCGCACCGGCACCTTACGGGTCGCCAGCATCTCTTTCGGGCCAACGATCACCTGCTTGTTGTCGACGTCGAGCTTGACCACATAGAGCGGCTCTTCCAGCCCGCCAATGCCAAGCCCGCGGCGCTGGCCGATGGTGTAGTGGATGACGCCCTTGTGGGTGCCGAGCTTGCGACCGTCCGCATGCACGATCTCGCCCGGTTCCGCCGCGCCAGGGCGCAGCTTTTCGATCACCGAGGCGTAGTTGCCGTCGGGCACGAAGCAGATGTCCTGACTGTCGGGCTTGTCAGCCACCGACAGGCCATACTTGGCCGCCAGTTCGCGCGTCTCTGCCTTGCTCTTGAGATGCCCCAGCGGGAAGCGCAGATACGACAGCTGCTCGGGCGTGGTCGAGAACAGGAAGTAGCTCTGGTCCCGGTTGGCGTCGGCGGCCGAGTGCAGTTCGGGGCCCTCATCGCCGGTCATGCGCTGGATGTAATGGCCGGTGGCCATGCAGTCTGCGTCAAGGTCCTTGGCGGTTTCCAGCAGGTCCTTGAACTTCACCCGCTCGTTGCAGCGGATGCAGGGCACCGGGGTGGCACCGCCAAGGTAGCTCTCAGCGAATTCGTCGATCACCGCATCCTTGAAGATGTTCTCGTAGTCCAGAACGTAGTGCGGGAAGCCCATCTGCTCGGCCACGCGGCGGGCATCGTGGATGTCGATGCCGGCGCAGCAGGCGCCTTTCTTGGCCAGGGCCGCGCCATGGTCGTAGAGCTGCAGCGTCACGCCCACCACGTCATAGCCTTCTTCGGCCAGCATGGCGGCGACGACAGAGCTGTCCACGCCGCCGGACATGGCGACGACAACCCGCGTGTCGGCGGGGGCTTTCGCAAATCCAAGCGAGTTCAGGGTCTGGGTATCGAGGGCCATCATCAATCTCCGGGAGTCCGGGGGAATATAGGAAAATGCCTCATACTAACAAGGGCGCGTTTTAGACAGCATTAAATCACGCAAGCCCAATATGCGTTACCCCCATAGCTCCTTTTCGGGATCGTTTGTCTACGGGAGCGCCTCTCTTTGGCAGCGCGCCGTTTCGGGAACGCGCGTTTCGAAAATGCGCCGTTTCGAAAATGCTCGGGGGCGGGCTGGGCCGCTGCCAAAAGGGCTGTCAGGGGCTCAACGCGGCTAGAGGCTGTGCGTCTTGGGGCCTTGAGTCTTGGGGCCTTGCATCTTGAGGCCGTGCTTCGTGGATGTGGGCACTTTGTGTGGGGGAGAGAGCCAGGGCTGGGGAGACACGAAGTTGGAGAGACGGGCCTTGCAGGCAGAACTTGAACCATCTGGGACGACGGTGATGTACCTCAAGAAGATCGATGGCCCCCGTGCCGTGACCTTGCCCGACGGTTCGATCATGACCCGCGCTGATCTGCCGCCGCCCGAAACGCGGCGCTGGGTCGCCTCGCGCAAGGCGGCGGTCGTGCGGGCGGTGCGCTACGGGTTGCTCACCGAAACGCAGGCAATGGAATACTACGCGCTAAGCAGCGAAGAGCTGGAAGAATGGGTGCGTGCCGTTTCCGCACATGGCGAAGAGGCTCTGAAAGCCACGCTGGTTCAACGCTTTCGAGATCCGGCACCGTGAGTGGATATTGCCGCTCGAGCTACGTCTCGACTGGGAAAACCCGTTTGCCGCGCTCGTCTGGCACATCACTGGATGAGCCGTGTCACGGCACGGGCCGTTCGGCTAGGAGAGCTATCCGTTTGGGTTTCGTTCTAAAGTTGAACTACTCTCGGTCTTCCCTAGACTGGCCGAGGGAACCCGAGGTCGCAGTAAAGAACGATTAACTAATTTGGGACAGGCTCGGTCCTAGGGGTAAGAGAGAAGCGGAGACAGCCATGCGAATCCTTCTGGTTGAAGATGATCCAACCACATCGAAAAGCATCGAGCTGATGCTGAACCACGCCAATCTGAATGTCTACGCCACCGATCTCGGGGAAGAGGGGATCGATCTGGCGAAGCTCTACGACTACGATCTGATCCTGCTCGACCTGAACCTGCCCGACATCCACGGCCACGAGGTGCTGCGGCAACTGCGGCTGGCGCGGATCAATACGCCGATCCTGATCCTGTCGGGGGCCGACGACACCGAAAATAAGATCAAGGGCTTCGGGTTCGGTGCCGATGACTATCTGACCAAGCCTTTCCACCGCGACGAGCTTGTGGCGCGCATCCACGCGATCATTCGCAGATCGAAAGGGCATTCGCAGTCGATCATCCGCACCGGCAAGGTGTCGGTGAACCTCGACGCCAAGACCGTGACCGTGGCAGAGCGTCCGGTGCATCTTACCGGCAAGGAATACCAGATGCTCGAGCTTCTTTCGCTGCGCAAAGGCACCACGCTCACCAAGGAGATGTTCCTCAATCATCTCTACGGCGGCATGGACGAACCAGAGCTGAAGATCATTGACGTGTTCATCTGCAAGCTGCGTAAAAAGCTCTCGGAGGCCACCGGCGATGAGAACTACATCGAGACGGTCTGGGGGCGCGGCTACGTGCTGCGCGATCCCGAGCCGCCGGTTGGCGCCATGGCAGTCAACGGCTGACTGGACGCGCCCCGCCGCGCGCCCTATCACGTCCCCCAAACGGCGTGATCGAGGGATGCGGCAATGGCCCAGCAAGTGGCGGAAAAACCGGTTGGTGATCTGACGGAAGCGGAGGCACGCGACGAGCTGGCACGGCTCGCGGAAAGTCTTTCGCAGGCGAACATTGCCTATCATACCGAGGATGCGCCCGAGATCTCGGACGCCGACTATGACGCGCTGAAACAGCGCAACCTCGCCATTGAAACGCGCTTCCCGGCGCTCAAGCGCGAAGATAGCCCCAGTGAGCAGGTCGGCGCGCCGCTGGCCGAGGGGTTCTCGAAGGTGCGTCATGCAGTGCGCATGATGTCGCTGGGCAATGCCTTTGAGGCCGATGAGGTGACGGAGTTCGACGGGCGCATCCGCCGCTACCTCGGCATGTCGCAATTTGCCGAGCTGGCCTATACAGCCGAGCCAAAGATCGACGGGCTCTCGCTCTCGTTGCGCTACGAGAAGGGCGTGCTGGTGCAGGCTGCCACCCGCGGCGATGGCGCCGAGGGGGAGAATGTCACCGGGAATGCCCGCACGATCGATGACATCCCGCAACAGCTTGACGGTGCGCCGGAGGTTTTGGAAGTGCGCGGCGAGGTCTACATGAGCCACGCCGATTTCGCAGCGCTCAATGAGCGTCAGGAAGCCCGCGGCGGCAAGACCTTCGCCAACCCGCGCAACGCCGCCGCCGGATCGCTGCGGCAGCTTGATGCCGAGATCACCCGCGCCCGCCCGCTGAAATTCTTTGCCTACGCGTGGGGCGAGTTGTCGGCGCCGCTGGCGCAGACGCAGATGGCGGCCATCGAGCGGCTGCAGGCGCTGGGCTTTGTCACCAATCCGCTGACGCAGCTCTGCGACGGCCCGGACGAGATGATCGCGCACTACCGCAAGATCGAAGAGCAACGCGCAACGCTCGGCTATGACATCGACGGTGTGGTCTACAAGGTCAACGACCTTGCGCTGCAGGGGCGGCTGGGCTTCCGGTCCACCACGCCGCGCTGGGCGATCGCCCATAAGTTCCCGGCCGAACTGGCGTGGACCCGGCTTGAGGGGATCGACATTCAAGTCGGCCGCACCGGCGCGCTTAGCCCCGTCGCACGGTTGACGCCGGTGACCGTGGGCGGCGTCGTGGTCTCCAACGCCACGCTGCACAACGAGGATTACATCGCCGGGCGCGACGCCAAAGGCGAGGTGATCCGCCCCGATGCCGAGGGCAACGCCAAGGACATCCGCAGCGGTGATTGGGTGCAGGTCTACCGCGCCGGCGACGTGATCCCCAAGGTGGCGGACGTCGATCTGACCAAACGCCCCGAGGATGCGCAGCCCTACGCGTTCCCGCAGGTCTGCCCCGAGTGCGGTTCCGAGGCGATCCGCGAAGAGGGCGACGCGGTGCGCCGCTGCACCGGCGGGCTGATCTGCCCGGCGCAGGCGGTGGAGAAGCTCAAGCACTTCGTCTCGCGCGCGGCCTTCGACATCGACGGGCTGGGCGCCAAGCAGGTCGAGCAGTTCTACTTCATCCACTGGGTCGAGGAGCCCGCCGACATCTTCACGCTGGCCGAGCGCAATGCGGCGGGCGACAAGCTCAAGCCGGGCCTCGAGCCATTCCTCGACCGCCAGTTCGCCAACGCGGGGCGCGCCGAGGAACTGCGGGAGAAATACGGCGAAGTGCTGCGCGCACTCGAGGTGCCGGTGGACGAAACCGACCCCGACGCGCTGCCGAAAGCCATTCGCTTCCTGTCCGAAAAGCCGCTGTCGCGGATCAAGGGGTGGGGCGAGAAGAGCGCGGGCAAGCTGTTCGAGGCGATCGATGCGCGCCGCCGGATCGAGCTCAACCGGGTGATCTTTGCGCTTGGCATGCGCCACGTGGGCGAGGTCGTGGCGAATGATTTGGCGCGGCATTACCTGAGCTGGGATGCGCTGATTTCCGGCGTCGATCAGGCGCTGCCCGCCGCCGAACGCTACCGCAAGGCCGAGGCCGCGGTGGAGGCGGAGCGCAAGGCCGCTGCCGCCGAGGGCCGCCGCGCCCGGATCAAGGAAACGCAGGACGCGGTCTGGGCCGAGGCGCCGCAGGTGCCGGCTGAGGCGAAATCTGCGTGGAACGATCTTGTTGGCATCGACGGCATCGGCGCGACCGTGGCGGTTTCGCTGGTCACCTCGATGAACCAAGAGGCCGAGCGCGCTTCGATCGACCGATTGGCGGCGCATCTCGACATTCAGGATGCTGAGCGGCCGGCCACCGAGGGCAGCCCCGTGGCAGGCAAGACCGTGGTGTTCACCGGCACGCTGGAAAAGATGACCCGGGCCGAGGCCAAGGCCCGCGCAGAGGCGCTGGGGGCCAAAGTGTCGGGCTCGGTGTCGAAGAAGACCGACATTCTTGTCGCCGGTCCCGGCGCTGGCAGCAAAGAGACCAAGGCGCGCGAGCTTGGCATCGAGATTATGGACGAGGACGCCTGGCTGGCGCTGATCGGGGGGTGACACCGCAGATGGGAAGCGCCGCATGAGCCAGCGCCCGGAACCGCTCTGGCCGCTGTTTGCCGAGCTCAAGACGCTGGATGGCGTCGGCCCGAAGACCGCGCAGGCCTTCGAGGCGCTGGACGTGCATGCCCCGCGCGACCTGCTGCTGACCCTGCCGCATTCGGTGATCGACCGCCGCCCGCGCGCCTCGGTGCAGGAGGCGGTGCTGTCGGGGACGGTGACGGTCGAGGTGCAGGTGCTGCGCCACATGAAGCCCGCGGTGAAGGGGCGGCCCTATCGCATTCAGGTCGAGGACGGCGAGGGGCCGTTCCAGCTGGTGTTCTTCCATGGCCGCGCCGATTATCTCACCCGCGTGTTGCCCGAAGGCTCGCGGCGGCTGGTCTCCGGCAAGGTCGAGATCTTCGACGGCATGGCGCAGATGGTCCACCCCGACCACATCCTGCCGCTCGACGAGGCGCATACGCTGCCCGATTTCGAGCCGGTCTACCCGCTGACCTCCGGGGTCACGCAAAAGCTCATGGCTCGCGCCATCCGCGATGCCATGACACGCGCGCCGCAGATGCCCGAATGGATCGACGGCCCGCTGAAGGACCGCGAGGGCTGGCCCGATTGGCACGAGGCGCTCGAGGCGGCCCATGCGCCGGACGGGATGGACGCGCTCAGCCCCTCGGCCCCGGCCCGCGCGCGCCTCGCCTATGACGAGCTGATGGCGCATCAACTGACGCTGGGGCTGGCGCGGATCAACCGCCGCCGTGGCAAGGGGCATCCCACCATGGGCGACGGCCACCTGCGCCGCCGCGTGCTTGCGGCGCTGCCGTACCGGCCCACCGGCGCGCAGTTGCGCGCCATGGACGAGATCGCCGGCGACATGGCCGACGAGAGCCGGATGAACCGTCTGCTGCAGGGGGACGTGGGCGCGGGCAAGACGCTGGTCGCCTTCATGGCGCTGCTTGTCGCGGTCGAATCCGGCGGGCAGGGCGTGATGATGGCGCCGACCGAAATCCTCGCCCGCCAGCATCTCGAGGGGCTGCAGCCGCTGGCCGAGAGCGCCGGGGTGGTTGTGGAAATCCTCACCGGCCGCGACAAGGGCGGCGAGCGCAAGGCCAAGCTCAAGGCGCTGGCAGAGGGCAACATCCACATCCTTGTGGGCACCCACGCGGTGTTCCAGGACGACGTGGTTTTCAACGCCCTGCGCCTTGCCATCGTCGATGAGCAGCATCGCTTCGGCGTGAGGCAGCGGCTGGAACTGGGCCGCAAGGGGCAGGGCGCCGACGTGCTGGTGATGACCGCAACACCGATCCCGCGCAGCCTGGCGCTGGCGCAATACGGCGACATGGATGTCTCGGTGCTCGACGAGAAGCCGCCGGGGCGCAAGCCGGTGCAGACCGCGCTGGTCTCCACCGAGCGCATGGGCGAGGTGGTCGAACATCTGCGCAAGGCGGTGGCCGAGGGGCGGCAGGCCTATTGGGTCTGCCCGCTGGTCGAGGAGAGCGAGGTGTCTGACCTCACCGCCGCTGAGGAACGCTTCAAGCGGCTGCGCGCGCAGCTGGGCGACGAGGTGGCGGGGCTGGTGCATGGTCAGATGCCGCCCGCCGAAAAGGACGCGGCCATGGCGCGCTTCGTTGCGGGCGAGACCAAGGTGCTGGTGGCCACCACGGTGATCGAGGTGGGGGTGAACGTGCCCAACGCCTCGATCATGGTGATCGAACGGGCCGAGATCTTCGGGCTGGCGCAGCTGCATCAGCTGCGCGGCCGGGTCGGACGTGGCGAGGCGGCCTCGACCTGTCTGCTGATGTACCAGCCGCCGCTGAGCGAGACCGGCTCGAAGCGTCTGACCACGCTGCGCGAGACCGAGGACGGGTTTCGCATCTCCGAGGTCGATCTGCAGATGCGTGGCGCGGGCGATCTGATCGGCACCGCGCAGTCCGGCCTGCCGCGCTTCAAGGTCGCGGACCTCGAGGCGCAGTCGGGGCTGATGGCCATGGCGCAGAGCGATGCGCGCAAGCTGCTGGCCGAGGACCCGGCGCTGCAGTCAGAGCGCGGCCGCGCCGCGCGGCTGCTGCTGTGGCTGATGCGGCAGGATGAGGCGATCGGGCTGATTTCCGTCGGCTGAGCGTCTTGCTGCACGTTCTCTAACCCCTTTTAAAAAATTAACTTTCCCTCTCTCGCGCCGCCGGGCGGCGCATGAGAAGCATGTGTGTTCCTATCCGAGTTCTCCGATGTTCCCACAATGTTCTTAAAAAGTTCTTTACACGACTCGGCCGCTATGAGAACAAAAGAGCAACAGAGAACATGATGAGAACACGCTCATAGGGAGAGCCGAGATGATTGCCATGATCCGCACCACCGTGACCCGCGCCCAGTACAAATCTCAGCAACCGATGTCGCGCGCATCGCTGGTGGCGGACATGATCGGTGCACTGTCCCTCGTCGTCATCCTCGTGGGCGCGCTGCACCTGCCGCTGCTCTGAATTTTGGATTTCTGCCTGCGGTCTTGTGCCGGGCGGCCGACGCATCCCTGTCCCTCGATGCGTGCGCCTGTTTCCCCATCCGGGTCGCCTGATCCCCGGACGCGCTGAAAACGGTCTTTCCGGCCCACCAAGACACGCCACTGCCGCCGCCTTCCTCCCAGGGAACGCGGCGGTTTTTTTGTTTGGGTGTGTCGGGGAAGTCTGAGTGTCAGGGCGCCGGCTTGTCCCGGCGCCGCTGTTCCCGGCGCCGCCGTCTCAGGGGGTCGCAGGCGTGGGCGGGGTCAGGCGCGCTGCTTGGCAGCGACCTCGTTGGCCGCTTCCGTCGCGGCGTCCAGCGCCAGCATGATCGAGGCGTGCCGGTTCTTATAGGCGCTGGCGGGGCGCAGCACCTCAAGCCCGTCGAACGGTGCGGGCGGGGTTGGCCCATCGTCCTTGAGCATGGCGCGCAGCGCGTCCCGCGCCTGCGCCAGATCTTCGGGCGTCGCGCCGATGATCGCATCGCCCACCACCGAGGCCGCCGCCTGACCCAGTGCGCAGGCCTTTACGTCCTGCCCGTAGTCGCTGACCTTGCCGTCCTGCAGCGACAGATCCACGGTCACGGTCGAGCCGCAGAGCGGCGAGCGCTTCTTCACCGTGGCGTCGGGATGGTCCAGCCGTTCGGTCCGCGGGATATCTGCCGCCAGCGCAAGGATGCGCGTCGAGTAAAGCTTGATCAGGTCGGTTTCTGCGGAAGTGTCTGCGGACATGGGTTTCCCTTTCGGCTCGCCCCCCATAGATAGGGCGCGTGCGCGGCGGCTGCAAAAAGGAATTTCATCATGAGCTTCGATCCTGCGACTTTGGTCTATGACGCCAACGGTCTGATCCCCTGCATCGCGCAGCAGGAGGGCACGGGCGAGGTGCTGATGATGGCGTGGATGAATGCGGAGTCGGTGGCACGCACGCTGCAGACCGGCCGCGTCACCTATTGGTCGCGCTCGCGCCAGAGCTTCTGGGTGAAGGGCGAAAGCTCGGGCCATGTTCAAAAGCTGGTCGAACTGCGCGTGGATTGCGACCGCGATTGCCTGCTCGCTGTGGTCGATCAGACCGGCCCCGCCTGCCACACCAACCGCCGCAGCTGCTTTTACACCGCGCTGCGCGGCGGCGAGGAAGTGGAGATCATGACACCGGTGGGCTAGGGCTGAGACGCGCCGGCATGAGTATTTTTGGAAAGATGAAAGACCCAGGTCCTTCTTCTCTTTCCAAATACGCTGGGGTGAGGCGCGCAGCGCCGAGGGGCGGAGCCCCTGAAACGCCCCTGAAACGCCAAAGCTGGGGGCCCCTGAGGAGCCCTATGACTCTCTTCAGCGGAGCCGCTTAGCGCTCCAGCCCCACCATCCGTCTGATGTCATCGGGCGTTGCGCCGCTGTCGCGGTAGGTGGCGATGGCCCGCGCGTCATCGCGTTTTGCCAGCCGCTTGCCCTGCGCGTCGCGGATCAAATCGTGGTGGTGGTAGACCGGCGTCACCAGCCCGAGCAGGTGCTGCAGCACCACGTGGATCGCGGTCGCCTCGAAGAGATCGCGCCCGCGCAAGACATGAGTGATGCCCTGCGCCGCGTCGTCCAGCACCACCGACAGATGGTAGGACCCGGGAAAGTCGCGGCGCGAGAGCACCACGTCGCCGATGCCGTGGATCAGCACCTCGGGCGCAACGACGATAGGGCCGGTCTCTCCGGCGGGACCGGCGCCGGTTTCTTCGAAGCTCAGCGGCGCGTCGATCTGCGCCAGCGCCTTGTGCATGTTCAGCCGCAGCGCTTCGCCGCGTGGGCGCGGCAAGGCGCCATAGCCGGGCGCCAGAAGATTGCGGCAGGTGCCGGGGTAGACAAGGCCGTCCGGGCCATAGGCGGGCTCTGCGCCCTCCTGTGGCGCCGAGGCGGCGGCCTGAATGTCGCGGCGGCTGCAATGGCAGGGGTAGATCAGTTCGCGCGCCCAGAGATCGTCCAGCGCCGCCTCATAGGCGGGCAGACGGTCCGACTGGCGCATCGGCGGTTCGTCCCATGTCAGTCCCAGCCAGCGCAGGTCATCGTAGATCTGCGCCTCCCAGTGGGGCCGGGAGCGGGTGCTGTCGATGTCTTCGATGCGCAGGAGGAAAGCGCCGCCCGCCGCCCGGGCCATGCCCTCGGCCAGCAGCGCCGAATAGGCGTGGCCGAGGTGCAGAGGCCCGGTGGGCGAGGGGGCGAAACGCGTACGCAAATCAGTCGTCGTCGCGGCGATAGGCCTTCTCGATGCGGCGGGTGCGGCGCTCCTCGCCGGACTGGTAGATCAGCACCCATGCCAGCAGGATGAACATCGGATGCGTCAGCCCGCCCGAGAAGATGATCGCCGGCACCCAGATCAGAAAGACCACGATCGACAGGATCGGTCGCCCGGTCAGCAGGATCGACAGCGGCGGCAGCAGCAGGGCGAGCACGTAGTTCATGCCGGCACCTCCTGCGCGGCCAGCCACTCCTGCCAGACACCCTTGGCGCGGTCGGTATAGGCCTTGTAGCGGTCCTTGCGGCCGCGGCGACCGCCGCGCAGCCCTTCAAGCGGGCGGAACAGGCCGAAGTTGACGTTCATCGGCTGGAAGGTCTTCGCCTCAGCGCCGCCGGTGATGTGGTGGATGAGCGCGCCATGGGCGCTGTCCTGCGGCACATCGGCGACCGGCTGGCCGAGGATCTCGGCGGCGGCCATGCGGCCCGCGACGAGCCCCATCGAGGCGCTTTCCACATAGCCTTCGACGCCGGTGATCTGCCCGGCGAAGCGCAGGTTCGGGCGGCTCTTGAAGCGCATCTGCGAATCCAGCAGCGTCGGTGAGTTGAGGAAAGTGTTGCGATGAATGCCCCCCAGACGCGCGAAGCTGGCGTTCTGCAGCCCCGGAATGCGGCGGAACACCTCGGTCTGCGCGCCGTATTTCATTTTCGTCTGGAAGCCGACGATGTTGTAGAGCGTGCCGAGCGCGTTGTCGCGGCGCAGCTGCACAACGGCATAGGCCTTTTCCTCGGGCTTGTGCGGGTTGGTCAGGCCGACCGGCTTCATCGGCCCGTGGCGCAGCGTCTCGCGCCCGCGTTCGGCCATCACCTCGATCGGCAGGCAGCCGTCGAAGTAGCCGGCGGTCTCGCCCTCGTGGAACTCGGTCTTATCGGCGGCCAGAAGCGCATCGATGAAGCCTTCGTACTGCTCCTTGGTCATCGGGCAGTTGATATAGGCCTTTTGCTCTTCTTCGGTCTCGCCCTTGTCGTAGCGGCTCTGCAGCCACGCGGTGTCCATGTCGATCGTGTCGAAATAAACGATGGGCGCGATGGCGTCGAAGAAGGCCAGCGCCTCGGTCCCGGTCTCTGCCTGCAGCGCCTTGCCGAGCGCGCCGGAGGTCAGCGGGCCGGTGGCGAAGATCCAGTGACCGTCGTCGGGCAGTTCGGTGATCTCTTCGTCGCTCACCGAAACGTTGGGCAGGGCGCGCAGTTTTTCGGTGACGGTTTCCGAGAACGGATCGCGGTCCACCGCCAGCGCGCCGCCCGCGGGCAGCCGGTGGGCATCGGCGCTGTGCATGATCAGCGAGCCCGCCTGCCGCATCTCCCAGTGCAGGAGCCCGACGGCGTTCTGCTCATCATCATCCGAGCGGAAGGAATTGGAACAGACCATTTCGGCCAGATTGCCGGTGCGATGGGCGAAGGTTTCCACCTTGGGCCGCATCTCGTGAATGACCACGTCGACACCCAGCCGCGCCGCCTGCCATGCGGCCTCGGACCCGGCCATGCCGCCGCCCACGATATGAAGAGTTTTGCTCATGCGGGGCAGATAGGCGATCCGCGCCCCGGTGTTAAGGGGGCGCGGCGTGCCGGAGGGGGAAAATTGCCGCCGCCTATTGGGCGGCCATGGGCCGGCGGGCGAGCTGGCATTCGGTCCACAGCGCCTCGAGCGCCTCGGTGAGATGGGCGACTTGCGCCGCGGTGTGCACCGGCGATGGGGTGATGCGCAGCCGCTCGGTGCCGCGCGGAACGGTGGGATAGTTGATCGGCTGGATATAGATGCCGTGCTCTTGCAGCAGCCGGTCCGAGATGTAGCGGCATTTCTGCGGGCAGCCGACCATCACCGGAATGATGTGACTTGGGTTCTGCAGATGCGGAATGCCGATCCGGTCGAGCTCGGCCCGGACCTGAACCACGGCGGCGCGCTGCGCCTTGCGCTCGGCGTCCGAGTGTTTGAGATGCGCCACGGCGGCGCGGGCACCAGCGGCCACGGCAGGCGGCAGCGCGGTGGTGAAAATAAAGCCCGACGCGAAGCTGCGGATAAAATCGCAGGTGGCGGCGGAGGCGGCGATATAGCCGCCCATCACGCCATAGGCCTTGCCCAGCGTGCCTTGGATCACGTCGATGCGGTGCATCAGCCCCTCGCGCTCGGCCACGCCGCCGCCGCGCGGCCCATAGAGGCCGACCGCATGCACCTCGTCGAGATAGGTCATGGCGTTGTAGCGCTCGGCCAGATCGCAGATCTCGGCAATGGGGGCGATGTCGCCATCCATGGAATAGACGCTCTCGAAAGCGATGAGTTTCGGCTGGTCGTGCGGCAGCACGGCGAGGTGGCGCTCGAGGTCTTGCAGATCGTTGTGCTTCCAGATGATCCGCTGCGCCTTGGAGTGGCGGATGCCCTCGATCATCGAGGCGTGGTTGAGCGCGTCCGACAGGATCACCAGATCGGGGATGCGCGCCCCCAGCGTTCCGAGCGCCGCCCAGTTCGACACATAGCCCGAGGTGAACAGCAGCGCCGCGTCCTTGCCGTGCAGATCGGCAAGTTCGGCCTCCAGCAAGACATGCGCATGCGTGGTGCCAGAGATATTGCGGGTGCCACCGGCCCCGGCACCGCAGGCGTCGAGCGCACCGTGCATCGCGTCCAGCACCGCGGGGTGCTGGCCCATGCCGAGATAGTCGTTCGAGCACCAGACGGTGACTTCGCGCCCCTCGCCATGATGGGTTGCGGCGGGAAAGTCGCCGCGATGACGTTCAAGCTCGGCGAAATGGCGGTAGTTGCCGTCCTCTTTCAGCCGTTTGAGGTGGTCGCGAAATAGGGCCTCATACATGCTCAGAACTCCGTGGCCGTGGTGGCGATGCGTTCGAGCAGATCGTTGACCGGCGTCATGCTGTCGCGCGCGTAGCTGCGGTAGCCGATGATGGTGACGCCCTCGCGCGCGGCGGCGTAGATCGCATAGGGGCAGAAGGCGATGTTCGCCGGGTCGGCCTCCATCACCTCGCGCGAGGTGGTTGCGGAACAAAACAGGTACACGTCGGCGCCGTCGAAGAGTTGCACGTCAGAGCCGACGTCCTCGGCGGTGCGTGCCAGCATATCGCCGACGTGGCTGACGTGGTCGACCACCAGACCTTCGTCGATGATGGCATTCTCGAGCGCGAAGGTTGCATCCTCAAAGCTGCCGTTGAAGTCGTGGGTGACGATCTCCTGCGCCAGCGCGGGCAGGGGGAGCAGCAGGGGCAGGGCGCTCGCGGCGAGTAGGGCAAGGGGTTTCAGCATGGTCTCCTCCTCTTCATCGACCTGCCGCCATTCTCTGGTCCGCTTTGCGGAGACGCGGCAGTTGTGGGTCAGCATACCATGGCTTTGTGCTCTGGGCTCTCGACCGGGGCTGTCCGAGCGCATCCATGGATGCTGGGGATGCCGGCCCGCGCACTGCACGGGCCGGCTCTGGCTTATTGGTCGAAGGTCGACAGGTAGGCGATGACCGCGTCGATCTCGTCTTGCTTGCGCAGCCCGGCGAAGGACATCTTCGTGCCCTTCATCGCGTCGCGTGGCTTGATAAGAAACTCGGTCAGCTTGTCGTGCGTCCAAGTCTCGCCCGCCGCATGCGCGGCATCGAACGTCTTTGAGTAGCGAAACCCGTCCACATGACCGACGGTGGCGCCGACGACGCCGTTGAGCACCGGGCCGGACTTGTTCTTGGCGTCCTCACCGACCGCGTGACAGGCTTGGCACTTGCGGAAGACCTTCTCGCCTGCGGCCACCAGTTCCGGATCGGGCCCGGCGGCAGCGGGATCGGGCTCTGCGGCGCTGGGATCGGGCATCTGTACCGCGGCCTCAGCCTCGGCAGAGGTGTCCGCAGCGGCCATCTCGACCTGCTCCGCGGCCTCGGCCGGCGCGCTGGCATCGCTGGCCGAGGCCTCTTCGTCCTCTCCCTTGTCGGGGGTCACGTCGAGCACCGTGGCTTTCATGGTGATCTCGACGGTTTCTTTGCAGCCCGACATGCAAGGTTCGGTCCGCCACTCCGGGTATTCGGTTTCGGCCCGGTCATCGACGATAAAGCCATCGGCGTTGGGCAGAACCACCTGAGAGAAGTTCTCGTCCGAGAGCACGAAGTCATCTTCGACGATGTAGTTGGAGTAGAGCATGTAGGCGGTGATCGCATAGACCTCGTCGGGGGACAGCGACTGTGCGTTGCCGAAGGGCATAGAGCGGTGCACATAGTCCCAGACCGTCGACAGATATGGCCAGTAGCTGCCCACGGTCTTCACCGGGTCCTTGTTGGCGAGCGTATCCTCGCCGCCCGCCAGCTTCGGCCAGTTGCCCGCTCCTTCGGCAAACTCGCCGTGGCAGGAGGCGCAGTTGTCGGAAAACAGCATCTCGCCATCCTCGACAGAACCGCTGCCCGGCGGCAGGCCGGTGCCATCGGGCGAGACATCGAGATCCCATGCGGCAATCTCTTCGGGCAGCGCAGGGCGACCGATGCCCAGCTTGCCCTGCACCGGCGCCTCGTCCGCATGGGCGGCGGCGACAATCGTGCCCGAAGCGTCGGGCGCCTTGGCCACCGGGATCATCTGACGCGGGGTGTCGGGCATCTCGGCGACGAAGCGGTCGGCCATGTTCACGGCGGTGGTCAGAACCAGCGCAATGCCCACCGACACGCCGCCGTAGAGCTTAAGAGACTTCGACATTCTCGGCCTCCCCCGTGGGTTTCACCCACCAAGTCTGAATGCAGTTGTTGTGGTAGACGGAGTTCTCGCCCCGGACTTCGCGCAGTTGGGTCTTTGTGGGCTGCACATAGCCGGTCTCGTCCATGGCGCGCGATTGCAGGAACATCTCCTCGCCGCTCCACTCCGTATCAAGGTAGAAGCGGGTAAGCGCCTTGTTCTGTCCCTCGCGGGCGAGCCGCGCGGTCTGCCAGCTCTTGCCGCCATCGGTAGAGACGTCGACGCGGGTGATCCTGCCGTGCCCGGACCACGCAAGCCCGGTGATCACTAAGGGGCCATGGTCGTGCTTGATCGGTGCCTGAGGGCTGGGGGAGGTGATGACCGATTTAGCATCCATCACCCACGTCCACTTGCGCGAGGTGCCATCGGCCAGCGTGTCAGTGTACTTCGAGGTTTCCTCGCGGCTTTCCACGGGGCCGTCCATCACCTCGATGCGGCGCAGCCATTTCACCCACATGTTGCCTTCCCAGCCGGGCACCACAAGGCGCACGGGATAGCCATGCTCCTTGCGCAGCGCCTCACCGTTGGCCTTGAAGGCGACAAGCACGTCGTCGAGCGCCTTCTCCATGGGGATCGAGCGGCCGTTGGAGGAGGCATCGGCGCCCTCGACATAGACCCATTTGTCGGTGGTTGCGGGCAGACCGGCCTCTTGCAGCAGGGTGCGCAACGGCACGCCGGTGTATTCCATGTTGTGAATCATGCCATGGGTGAACTGCGCGCCATTAAGCTGAGCGCCCGCCCATTCCATGCCGGTGTTCGCGGCGCATTCGCAGAAATACACGTGGTTCTCACGCGGGAAACGCTCGAGATCCTCATAGGTGAAGACCAGCGGCGTATCGACCAGACCGTTGATCATCAGCCGGTAGTCCTGCTTGCGCAGTTCGATCGCGCCCGAGTGGTGCCGCTCGAAGGCGCAGCCCTGCGGGGTGATCGTGCCATCGAGCGCATGGATCGGCGTGAAGTTGATCGAGCTTATCGGATCGGCGGTGAGCCACGGCACGTTGCGACGCACCACATCCTCCTCGAAGCGGATCGGCAGCCCATAGGGCGTGGCATCGACGCCGTCGCCAAAGCCCTGCGCCCAAGGCTGCACGTCGGTGATCAGCGGGTCGGGGCCATCGGCGGCGCGCGCCGCCCCTGCGGTGACTGCCACGGTGGCGGCCCCTTGCAGAAAGGCACGGCGCGAAGCTTTGGGTTCGCTCATTCTCTCCTCCTTGAAGTCTCTCGCGTCGCCATCAGGCGCCCACCACGTCAACAGAATGGTTCTCGTCGAGCGTGACGCGCCCGAGGCTGCGGATATGGCTTTCCACCACGTCCCAGATCGGCGGGCCCTCGGTGCCCTCGTTGACGCTGGCCCAGCCCGCGACGACGTAGGATTTTGCCGGGTCGATCGCCTCGCCGGTCTTCAGCAGAGTCATCTCCGAAATGCGCTCGCCGACCGGGGCGGTGACATCGATGCGATAGCCAAGCCCGCCGACGCGGACCATGTCGCCGCCCTGCTGGTAGTAAGGATCGGGGTTGAAGATGTTGTCGGCCACGTCCTCCAGAACGATCTTCAGGAACTCGCCGGTCATCTCCGAGCGGTAGGCCTCGGGGTAGGTCATCGAGGTGACGTTCCAGATGTCTTCGCGGGTGATCGGATCGCCCGCCACCAGCGACGGGCCCCAGCGTACGCCGGGCGACATGGCGATCTGCGCGTCGCGCTGGGCGAGTAGCGCGTCGCAGATCAGGTCGTCCCAGGTGCCGTTGAAATTGCCGCGGCGGTAGAGCGTCGTGTCGGTGTGGCCGATCACCTCGGAAAGCTGATCGGCATAGGGCGCGCGCTGGGCGTCGATCAGCGCGGTCATCTCGGGGTCGGGGGCGATCACATCCGAGAAGATCGGGATCAGCTTGTGCCGAAAGCCCATCATCCGCCCGTCGCGCACATCAAGATCGACGCGGCTGACGAACTTGCCGTTGGAGCCGGAGGCGATGATGATCGTCTCGCCCACCAGCACCGGCTCGGGCAGCGCGTCGTGAGTGTGTCCCGACAGCAGCACGTCGATGCCGGTGACGGTCTCGGCCATCTTCTTGTCGACGTCGAAACCGTTGTGGCTCAGCACCACCACCAGTTCGGCGCCGCCCGCGCGCACCTCGTCGACCATCTCCTGCATGCGCGCGTCGCGGATGCCGAAGGAATACTCGGGGAACATCCACGAAGGGTTGGCAATCGGCATGTAGGGGAAGGCCTGACCGATCACGGCGATCTTCACGCCGCCGCGCTCGAAGATCTTGTAGGGCTGGAACAGCTCGGCGGGCTCGTCCCATTCGGCGTCAAAGATGTTCTGGCCAAGCGCGGCGAAGGGCAGCCCCTCGACGATCTCGCGCACCCGGTCCGAGCCCAAGGTGAACTCCCAGTGGAAGGTCATCGCGTCGGGCTCAAGCAGGTTCATCACGTTGACGCAATCCTGCCCGGCGGTCTGATAGCAGGTGTAGCTGCCGTGCCATGTGTCGCCGCCGTCCAGCAGCAGCGCGTCGGGCCGTTCGGAGCGGATCTGTTTCACCACGGTGGCCACCCGGTCCATGCCGCCGACACGGCCATAGGCCTGCGCCAGCGCCGAGAAGTCGCCAGAGGACAGCGCGTAATGCGAGGGCGAGCCGTCATCGATGCCGTACATCTTGCGGAAGTCGGCTCCGGTGAGATGGGGCACCTCGCCGCGGTTCGGACCGACACCGATGTTGACCGACGGCTCGCGGAAGTAGATCGGTTTGAGCTGTGCGTGAATGTCGGTGATATGGATCAGCGAGACATTCCCGAAGGCGGGCATGGCCAGAAGGTCGTCCTGCGTCAACTGCTGCTGCGCCGCGAGCCGCGCCCAGTTGCCAAAGCCGGAGCCGCCATAAGCCGCCGCCGCCGCCATGGAGACCTGAAGGAAGTCGCGTCTGGAGATCATCGGGCTTTCCTTTACGCATTTGAATGCGTGAATTTATTAGAGGCGAGAAACCCCGCACGACCCTGTCGCGCGGGGCGGGGATCAGTTGCGGACCGACGGGCCTTCGACCGACAGGCCGTTGCCGCGCGAGGCGACGTAAAGCTCGAGCGCGACGAACTCGGGGCTGCCGGGGGCATAGGTTTCCGCGCGGGTGTCGCGCACGCAGCCCTTGAACCGAGAGTGCACCCCATTGAGCTTGGCGTTCTTCAGCCGGTAGGTCGGGAAGCCGTTGATCTGGCCTTGGCTCAGGTGATCGGCGCGGATGTAATTGCCGTAGTTCTGCTCGTGGCAGGACGCGCAGCTCAGCTCAAGCTGGCCGGTGCGGGTGTAGTACAGCTCCTTGCCAAGCTCCCACGCGGACTCGGCCAGGCCGTCGATGGCCACGTCGACCGGCATGCCGCGCGAGACCGACGCAAGCAGCGCCTCCATCTCGATCGCCTTGCCGCTGTCGTACTTCCAAGGCTCGGCGCCCATGCGCTCGGTGCGGCAGCCGTTGACCTGCATCTGCAGGGTGCGCACCTCTTCCGTCTCGTCGTTCCACTTGGGGTAGCTGGCCTTGACGCCGGCCATCTCTTCGGGCTCGCCGTGGCACGAGGCGCAACTGTTGCCTTCACTGCCTTCGACCGTCGCCCATTGCTCGCGCGCATTGTCGACGAAGATCATGCCGGGGTTGTCGAAATCGTCCATCTCGAGCGCCTGCGTCTCGTCAGACCGGAAATGCCAACCCGACATCACCTCGTCCATCGCGTCCGAGAGAAACTCGGGGGCGGGGGCCTTGGTGGTGATCTCGATCTCGCCGTTGATGACAAGCGTGTCGTCATCGGGCCCGCCGGCCTGCACCACCAGCGGTGCGGCCAGCAGGGCGAGCGCGGTCAGCGCGGTCGCCTTGCGTAACATCGTGTCTCCTCCCTCAAGTTGGCCTGTCCCCGCGGGGACAGGCAGGGCATCGGGCGGCTCCGGCTCCTCCTCGGGCCGCCCGGCGCGGGTCATTCGATGGCGATCGCCTTGGTCTCGGTGTAGGTCGAGCCGTCGTCGTCGTGCCATGTGAAGGTGAACTCGCCCGCCTCGGGCACCGTGGCCTCGAATTCAAAGTACGGGTTGGTCGAGATCGCCGGTTCCAGCGTCACGTCGATGACGGTCTCGCCGTTGAAATCGCAGGTGAAGCGATTGATGATCGAGCGCGGGATGGTGTTGCCGTCGCTGTCCTTGCGCTGGCCGCTTTCCATCGGGTGGCTGATCAGCGTCTTGATGATGATCGCCTCGCCCGCCGCGGCGGTCTTCGGGACTTTGACGCGGGGTCTGACTCCGGATGCCATGTGTGTTGCTCCTCCTTATCCGCCGCAGCCGCCGATGGTGACCTTCACGGTCTTGGCGGCGCGGGCAAAGCTTCCGTCCTCCATCTTCGCGATGGCGATCACCTCCTGCGTGCCGGCCAGCCGGATACGGGTGGAGGCCATGCGCGAGGCCGCCAGCGGGCCAAAGGCGAAGGTGGCGACGGCGGGCGTCGGGTTGCCCGCCGCCAGCACGAGGATCTCGGACGCGCCGGGGGCATCGACGGTGATCGGCACGGTATTGCCGTTCTCGGCGATCTCGGGCGCGGTCAGATCGATGCCGCTGCCTGCGGTTTCGGCGCCGCCGGTGAACTCGGCGATCATGTCGTCAACCGAGGCGTTGGCGCGGTAGGGCATGATCCCCAGCGCCATCGCGCCAAGGACAAGGCCCAGTGTGTCTCGTCGTGTCAGGTCCATGCTGTCTCCTCTCTCAGCTGTCCTGCAGGGTCATCAGAAAGGCCACCACGTCCTCGATCTCCTGTGCGGAGAGGATCGGGGGCAGGTCGCCTTCGGCGGCCTTGCCGGTGTAGCCGTCGCCGGGCCGGATGAAGCCGCTGCTTTTGTAGAATGCGGGCATCACAGTGCCCTCGAACATCATCTTCGCGTTCGCCACGATGCCGCGCAGTTCCGCCGCAGAGCGGTACCCGCCAACACCGTCGAGCATCGGGCCGACCTCGCCGTGGAACGGCGCGTCCTTGAGCGCGGTGATCTCGTGGCAGGCGACGCAATTGCCCTTCGACCGCGTGGTCATCACCACAGCCCCGTTTTCCGGGTCTCCGGGGGTGCCGGTCAGCGAGCTTTCGATTTCGCCGTAGTCTGTGAAACTCACGTCACCGGGGGCTGTGGGATCTGCCAGAGCGGCAGTCGCAACGATCCCGATGACGGACGCGAGTGCGACCGTGGTTCTCATGTTTCCTCCCCTTCCATAAATTGAATGCTACGGCACACCGGCGGCCATACGCAACAACAAATTCATAGGCGTGAATTTTAAGATGTGACTCATCCGCCTCTTAACCGAGCGCGCCGCAATGCAGAAAATTCAAACTCTTGGCCGTGATGTTTAGCGGAGTTCTCGCGCCTAATCAGAGGCTTGCGGCCGCCGCTCATTGATCATCCGGGCGTGGTACTTCTGGAAGGGCTCGTCACCATCATAGCCTTTTTCCAGCACCCAAGTGAGCAGATCTCCGGTGGTTCCGGCAGAGAAGGCGCCGGGCAGGGTCGCCACCGCGGCCTCATGTGCCGGGGCGTCGCCGACCTGCTCGGGCAGGAACATCAGCGTTGGAGTGAACAGCAGGTTCCAGCGTCGCACCATGTCCTTCTCGGGCAGGGCGGTGCCATCAAAATCGGTCACCTCGATATCGCCGAACATGTTGATCTGCACGACGAAGTAATCCTCGCTCAGCATCTGCGCGATGTTCGGCTGCGGAAACACCTCGGCGTGCATCTTGGTGCAGTAGATGCAGCCGCGCTGCTCGACCAGAATCATCAGCCGTTTGCCCTCGGCATTGGCCTCAGCAAGATCGTCGGACAGGTCCTTGAAGGTGTCATGCATCCAAGGCGCCTTGTGCAGCCCGTCATCGCCGAGCTCGGCGGCGTGGGCGGGCAGGGCAAGTCCGCAGGCAAGCAGGGCTGCGCACACGCCAGCGGCTACGGCAGCGGTTATGGGGCGGGGTGGTCTCATCGGTCTCCTCCTTCCGATGTGGTCCCGGCGTCGGACTGTCAGCCGATGCGGGTGAACCAAGGGACATATTCGATCATCCATGCGGCGATCAGGTTCAGGCTGTCGGTGGCGATCAGCACGCCGAACAGGATCAGCAGCAGGCCCATCGCCTTTTCGACGCGGCCAAGGTGGCGGCGGAAGCGCGCCATGAAGCGCAGAAACGGCCCGATGAAGGCGGCGGCCAGTACGAAGGGCAGGGTCATCCCGGCGCCATAGGTGAACAGCAGCAGAGCGCCATGCTGGGCGGTGTCCTGCCCGGCGGCGGTGAACAGGATCGCCGCCAGCACCGGGCCGACGCAGGGCGTCCAGCCGAAGGCAAAGGCCAGCCCGATCACATAGGCCCCGACAAGCCCGGTGGCGTTCTGCGCGTCCGCCCGCACCTGCCGGTACAGAAAACCGATCTTGAGAATGCCCAGAAAATGCAGGCCCATCAGAATGATGACCCCCGCCGCGAGCCAGCGCAGCACGCCGAACCACTCGCGCACCAACTGGCCAAAGAGCGTCGCTGTCGCACCAAGCCCGACGAATACGGTGATCACTCCCAGCGCGAAAAGCAGCGCGCCGGTGATCGCTCGGCGCCGGAGCCCGTCGGGCACGGTGCCGGTCTCGGCCACCACATGCACGCCCTGTCCGGCGAGGTAGGACAGGTAAAAAGGCACCATTGGCAGGATGCAGGGCGACAGAAAAGACAGCAGCCCCGCCGCAAAAGCGCCCAGAAAAGTCACATCGAACATCTGGCGGCATGCCTCCCAAAGTACATATTCGCATATAACGTTACGTATGTGATATGCTCTTGGTCAATCATGCTGGAAAGGTTTCGATGCGGTATCTCGTAATCCTCTCTCTTTTGCTGCTGCCCCTGCGGGTCTCGGCCGAGACGCTGCTGATGATGGTGCGGCAGGACGGCTGCGCCTATTGCGAGGCGTGGGAGGCGCAGATCGGTCCGATCTACCCCAAGACGCCCGAGGCGCGGCAAGCGCCGCTGCGCCGGGTCGACACGGGCGCGATCCCGGATGACGTTGCGCTCGACCGTCCGGTGGTCTTCACGCCGACCTTCGTATTGCTGCACGACGGGATGGAAACCGGGCGAATCGAAGGCTATCCTGGTGAAGACTTTTTCTGGGCCCTGTTGGCCCGCCTCCTAGAGGACCTCCCATCCTCCCCGACGATAGACGGATGACGCCGATGTCGAATGCAGCCCGCCTCCCGGTTTTCGAGGACGGCATGACCGAACCGGAAATGGACCGGATCATGGAAAAGGCCGAAGAGGCCTCCAACCTTCTCAAGGCGATGAGCCATGGCGGCCGGATGATGATCCTGTGCCATCTCGCCTCCGGCGAAAAGTCGGTGACCGAGCTCGAAGACCTGCTCGCGGCGCGCCAGTCGGCGGTGTCGCAGCAACTTTCGCGGCTGCGGCTCGAAGGGCTGGTCACGCCGCGCCGCGAGGGCAAGACGATCTACTACTCCTTGACGGACGATCGGCCGAAGAAGATCATGGAGGTCATATACGACCTGTTCTGTCGAGAGGAGTGACCGGGGGCGCCTGCCGTCGGTCGGAAGGGAGCGGCGGACGGCATGTTGGACTTTGGTGACGGCGCCGCGGTCGCGGCGCTTGCTGGACTGTCGGGGGGCATCGTCCTCGGGCTTGCGGCCCGGCTTGGGCGGTTCTGCACCCTCGGCGCGATCGAGGACGCGCTCTATTCCTCGGATACCCGGCGCCTGCGCATGTGGGGCGTGGCCATCGGCACGGCCATCCTGAGCGCCCATGCGGCGCTCGCCGCGGGCTGGATCGACCCCGATCAGACCTTCTATCTCTCGCGCCAGTGGTCGCTGCCCGCCACCGTGCTGGGCGGGCTGATCTTCGGCTATGGCATGGCGCTGTCGGGCAACTGTGGCTACGGCGCGCTGGCCCGTCTCGGCGGCGGAGACCTGCGCTCGCTGGTGATCGTCGTGGTCATGGGGCTTACCGCCTATATCACAATCTCCGGGCCTCTGGCGCTGCTGCGGGTGACGGTCTTTCCCGAAGCCCCGGCAGAGGGCCCGCAGGCGCTGTTCCAACTGACCGGCGCGCCGCTGCTGACCGGCGGTCTTGTTGGTCTTGGTCTCATCGCTCTGTCGCTCAGCGGTGGAGGGATGCTCCGGGCGCCCCGGTTCTGCGCGTGGGGGGCGGTGGTCGGACTTGCCGTCGTCTCGGGCTGGCTCGGCACGCAATGGGCCGCCACGGAGAGCTTCGGCGCGCTGGCCGTCGAAAGCCATTCCTTCGCCCGGCCCTTGGGCGAGAGCTTGCTGTGGCTGATGACCGCCTCGGCCGCCGCGCCCGGCTTTGCCGTCGGGTCGGTCACCGGCGTTCTGCTGGGCGCCTTCCTTGGCTCGTGGCGCAAGGGGCACTTTCGCTGGGAGGCCTGCGAGGACCCGCGCGAGTTGAAGCGGCAGATCCTCGGTGCGGCGTTGATGGGGCCCGGCGCGGTGCTGGCCGCGGGCTGCAGCGTCGGGCAGGGTTTGAGCGCGTTTTCGCTGCTGACCTTCAGCGCGCCGGTGGCGCTACTGTCGATCTTTGCCGGTGCGGCCCTGGGCCTGCGGCAGCTCATATTGGGATTTGCCCCGGCTGAGTGAGCGGGGGAGGCCCCTCCAGCGCGGCGAGGTGTTGCGGGCGCTGCGACATGCGTATTTTTGAAGAGAAGAAGTTACGGGCGCCGTGCCATTGGGCCGAAGGGAAGTCTGCTCTTCACGCGCGGCACTTCGAATCATAGGATGCGAATATGTGAATTGGAGGAGACCACATGTTCCGCTCACCAGACCGCCCCTTGTCGCTGCCCCGTCGGCAGCACGGCGCGCTGTCGCGCCGGCAACTGCTGCGCGGCGGTGCCGCCGCCTGCCTCGCGCCCTTGCTGCCGCATCGGCTCGTCGCCGAAACCGCCATCGGGGCGGGCCGCCTGACCACGGTGAGCGATGGCAATCTCGTGTTGCCGGGTGCGTTTCTGTTTGCTGGCATGCCCGAGGCCGAGCTGGCGCAGATCCTCGCGGCGCATCACATCGATCGGGCCCGCGTGACGCCCGAATGCAATGTGACGCTGTGGCAGGACGAGACGCAGACGGTGCTATTCGACGTCGGGTCGGGGCCGGCTTTCATGGACAGCGCCGGCACGCTTCTGGACAATCTCGAGGCGGCGGGGGTGGCGCCCGAAGAGATCACCGCGGTGGTCTTCACCCATGGCCATCCCGATCACCTCTGGGGTCTGCTCGACGATTTTGACGAGCTGGTGTTCCCGCAAGCGCGCTATTTCATGGGCGCGGCGGAATGGGACTACTGGTGGGACCCCAAGACGGCAAACACCATCGGCACCGAGCGGCAGGCCTTCGCGGTGGGCGCCCGGCGCCGGATGGAGGTGATCGCAGACCGTGTGGAGACCTTCGCCGACGGCGCGGAGATCCTGCCCGGGATCGCCGCCGTGCTGACCCCGGGCCACACGCCGGGCCACATGAGCTTTGAGCTGCGCTCCGGCAGCGAGGCGGGCATGGTGATCGGCGATGCCATCGGCAATGATCACGTGGCCTTCGCCCGTCCGGGCTGGCAGGCCAACTCGGATCAAGACCCGGAGCGTGGCGCGCAGACCCGCAGCGCGCTGATCGATCGTCTGGCGCAGGACCAGATGCTGCTGATCGGCTTTCACCTTGCGCATGGCGGCATCGGCCGGGCAGAGAAGGCGGCGGATGGCTATCGCTTCATCCCGGCGTAGCGCCCGCAGCTTCTTCTCTTCACAAATACGCACAGATCGGCGCGCGCCAAACGGTGCCGCGCCGGAGGGCTCACTCCATCCGCCCGCCCTCGGGCAGCGCCTTCACATAGGCGGCCACTGCCGCGCGGTCCTCTGCCGTCAGCTTGGCGAAATTTTCCACCACCTCGACCATATGGCCCCCGGCGCTGTCGTAATCGGGGGTGAAGCCGGTCTCGAGGTAATAGGCGATGGAGGACGCATCCCAGGTCAGCGCGTCGGGCGTCAGCGCCGGGATCGTGCCGTCGCCTGTGGGCGCGGGCGCGCCGGTCATCCACGCGCCGCGTTTCAGTCCGCCAAGGCCGTCGCGCGGGGTGTGGCATTCGCCGCAATGGGCAAGCGCCTCGACCAGATAGCGCCCGCGGCGCAGCGCGTCGCTGTCAGCGTCGGCCATCACCCAAGCCGGATCGAGGTAAACCTGCTTCCACAGTCCGAGGCCACGCCGGATATTGAAAGGAAAGCCCACGTCATGCGGCTGGCTTGGCTGCTGCGACGCGGGCAAGGTCTGGATGTAGCTCCAAAGATCGACCACGTCCTGGGGCTGCATCCGGATGTAGGAGCCATAGGGGAAAGCGGGGTAGTAGTGCTGCCCCTCGGGCGAGACGCCGCGCAGCAGCGCGTTGGCGAAATCGTGCAGCGACCATGCGCCAATGCCGTGATCCGGGTCGGGCGATATGTTCGGCGCTATGAATGTCCCGAAGTCCGAGCCGAAACTTTGCCCGCCCGCGAGCACCAGCTTATCCTCGCTTTCGGGGGCGTGGTGGCACGAGGCGCAGCCCGCGGCGGTGAAGATCGTTTCGCCACGCGCCGGATCGCCGGGGGTGTCGCCGGCAAACTCGGCCTCGGGCAAGGTTTCGGGCGCGCTGATCAACCAAAGGGCCCCGGCGGCGACAAGCGCCGCCAGAGCCACGAACCCCAAGAGCCGTCGCATGGCTTACTCGGGCGCCCGGTAATCGTCGTGGCACGCCTTGCAGGCGCCGCCGAGCTGCCCCATCGCCGGCCCGAGGGCATCCTGCCCGGTCGCCGCGACCTGCTGCATGTTCGCAGCCGCCTCGCCGAAGCCACCCCATTTCGACGCGAAGTCGTCCCAGTTGTCCCAGATCTCGGCTTTGGCGCGGGTGCCGTCGATGTCCATCTCGGAGGTGCCCTCGGGGAACAGCGGCGCCTCGTGGATCATCGACACGCCGACCAGCGAGTCGGCGGCCAGTTGCGCGGCGTCGGCGTCATACTCGGATTTGCCCTGCGCCATGTCGCCAAGGATGCCGAGATTGATCGCCATGATGCGGAACTGGCCTTGGCGCGCCTTCACAGCTGCGGGCGCGTCCTGCGCGGTGGCGGCGACGGCGCTGCCGAGCGTGGCGAGCGCCGCAAGAGCGGCAATCGTGGTCTTCATCGAAAACTCCCTTTCCTCCCGAAAGCGGGCTGTCCTTCAAATCACTTGCGGCTTGAAGGGTAGCGGAGCGCGAGGGCCGATCAAGTCTTGTCGTGTCGCGCCGATTGACCGGGCGCGCGGCGCACATCTGGCAGGATTGGGTGAAAGCGTCCTGTATAAATCGTTATGAAACAATTAACTAAGGTATGATCGTAATGTTCTGAAAGAACCCGATTTCCCTAAGGTAACTTTCTCGCGTAATCTCAGGGGCTGACCCGCATCGGCACGCGTGTCCGTTCAGAGGTCAGCGCATCGGGCCAGCCGATCCAGCGTTCCACGGCGTAGAGCGCGAGACAGGCGGCGATGACCGCCAGCACCAGTTTCACGCGTTTGGACGAGGGCGGATGGCGCACCCACTGCGCCATCCGTATGAGCCAGATCGGGTTCATGCGCCGCCTTGCGCTGCGGCGTCGTCTTCGGGGAAACGCACCTTGCCGATGAACGGCAGGTTCCTGTTCCTTTGCGCGAAGTCGATGCCGTAACCCACGATAAATTCGTCAGGAATCTCAAAGCCGATCCAATCCGCCGTGAGCGGAACCTCGCGCCGCGCGGGCTTGTCGAGCAGCGCGATGGTGCGCAGCTTGCGCGGCTTGCGGCTCTGCATCAGCTGGATCACGTGGCTGAGGGTGAAGCCGGTGTCGACGATGTCTTCGACCACCAGCACATCGCGCCCTTCGATCGGCGAGCGCAGGTCTTTGAGGATGCGCACCTCGCGGCTCGATTCCATGCCGTCGCCGTAGGAGGAGGCTTCGAGAAAATCCACTTCGACCGCCAGATCGAGGTCGCGCACCAGATCCGCGATGAACACGAAGCTGCCGCGCAGCAGGCCCACGACAACCAGCTTGTCCGTATCGGAAAATTCAGCCTCGATCTCGCGTGCCAAATCTTCGATCCGGGCGGCGATCGCCTTGGCCGAAATCATCTGCTCTACCACATATGGCTTCTCTGCCATGGTTCTCCCCTTGAAAATCCGCGCGCAGCATAGGAAATGTGCGGACATTGTCACGCGTTAAAGGGGCGACATGCCGACCCACTCCGAGACGAAGCGCCTGCCATACACGGCGCAGCAGATGTACGACCTCGTCGCCGATGTCGAGAGTTATCCGAAGTTTCTGCCGTGGACGGCAGCGGCGCGCATTCGCTCGCGCGACGACATGGGCGATCACGAGGTGATGCTGGCCGATCTGGTGATCAGCTTCAAAGTGTTCCGCGAACGCTTTGGCAGTCGCGTGACGCTGTGGCCCGAGCCGATGAAGATCGACACCGAATATCTTGATGGCCCGTTCAAGCACATGATCTCGAAATGGCACTTCGAAGACGCGGCCGATGGCGGCGTCGACGTGCATTTCTTCGTGGATTTCGAGTTCAAGAGCCGGTTGCTGCAGAGCGCGGCGGGCATGTTCTTCTACGAGGCCATGCAGCGCATCGTACGCGCCTTTGAACGGCGGGCGGCAGAGCTTTACGGCTGAGCCGCCCGGCGATCAGGACTGAGCGACCCGGCGCCTCATGGCAGGGCGTCCAGCAGCAGCTGCAGTGCATGGCGGGTGGCCGCAGCGCGCACCCCGCCGCGTCCAAGCGCGCCGAACTCCACCGTCTCGGTGCTGACGCCTGCGGCGCTGGCAAGGCCGAAGCACACGCGCCCCTCTGGCTTATGCTCGGACCCGCCGGGCCCGGCGATCCCCGAGATCGCCACCGCCAGATCGGCTCCGGCGGCGCTGCGCGCGCCTTGGGCCATCTCGGCGGCCACCGCTTCGGAGACGGCACCATGCGCCTCTAGCGTCGCCGCCGCGACGCCCAGCATGTCCTGCTTAGCGGCGTTCGAGTAGGTGACGAACCCCCGGTCAAAGATGTTCGACGAACCGGCAATGTCGGTGAGCGCCGCGGCGACCATGCCGCCGGTGCAGCTTTCGGCGGCGGTGACGCGCAGGCCGGCGGCCATGGCGCGAGTCAGGATGTCCTTGGCAAGATCTTCAGTCATCGCGCGCCTCACATCAGAAAGCCGTGCGCAAGGCCGGCGAGCACGATGGTGACGATGGCGGCGAAGATCCCGGCGATCACGTCGTCGAGCATCACGCCCATGGCGTCGCCGCGACGGTCGGCCCAGCCCACCAGCGACGGCTTCCAGATGTCGAACAGGCGAAACAGCACAAAGGCCGAGACCCAGCCCGGCCAGAGGCGCCAGAAGTCCACGCCCATCATCATCGCGCCGTAGCCAACCGGGAAAAGTGCGATCCACTGGCCGACCACCTCGTCGATGACGATCCACGACGGGTCTTCGTCGGCGCCATCGGCCGTCAGTTTCTGCGTGGCGACATAGCCCAGGACAAAGGCCAGCAGCGTCGCGGCCAGCAGCAGCCAGAAGCCGCCCAGCACCAGCAGCAGATAGGCCGCGGGCAGGGCGGCCAGTGAGCCCCATGTGCCCGGCGCGGGCCGCAGCAGCCCGGCGTAGAAGAAGGTTGCGATCAGTCTCAGTCCGGTCATGGCTTCACCAGCGTAGCGGTTGCGATTGCGGCGATGCCTTCCTCGCGGCCGGTAAAGCCGAGCCGTTCGGAGGTGGTCGCCTTGACCGAGACGCGGTCCTGCGAAAGTTCCATGATGCGGCCCATCTCGGCCATCATGGCCGCGGCGTGGGGGCCGATCTTGGGGCGCTCGCAGATCAGCGTCAGGTCGATGTTGGAAATGGTGTACCCCTTGGAGCGCGCCAGATCGACCGCGTGGCGCAGGAAGATCTCGGAGGCGGCGCCTTTCCACTGCGGATCGCTGGGCGGGAAGTGGCGACCGATGTCACCCTCGGCCAGCGCACCGTAGAGCGCATCGGTGACCGCATGCATGCCCACATCGGCGTCGGAGTGGCCCTGCAGACCGCGCCCGTGCGGCACCTTCACGCCGCAGAGCACCACATGGTCTCCTTCGCCGAAACGGTGCACGTCGTAGCCATTGCCGAGGCGGATATCCATGGCGGTCTCCTGCTGGGGGATGTCGTGTGGCCTGTCCTTGGCGGACAGAAGGTAGGTCTCGGCCCGGGCGAAATCTTCGGGGCCGGTGATCTTGAGATTGCGCTCCTCGCCGGGAACGATGGTGACGTCGAGCCCGGCGGCACGGGCCACCTCGACATCATCCGCCGCGCCGCCGGGGTGCGCGGCGTGCGCGGCGCGGATGGCGGCATAGTGAAAGCCCTGCGGGGTCTGGGCGCGGAAGAGGCCGCTGCGGTCCTGCGTGCCGGTCACGCGCGCCTCTGCGCCGGTCCAGAGCGCGTCGGTCACCGCAAGCGCCGGCGCAGCGCCCGGCGCGCTGTCGAGAGCCTCTATAACGGCCTCGATGATCTGCGCCGAGACGCAGGGGCGGGCGACGTCGTGGATCAGCACCTTTTGCGGTGGATCGTCCGCCAGCGCCTCGAGCCCCGCACGGACGGAACCGGCCCGATCCGCCGCACCGTTCACCAGCGTGACGGGCAGCCCCGCGCAGACCGACTCGGCGCGAGCGCGATCATCGGGGTGCACCACCAGAACGATTGCGCAGCGCGGGGCAAAGGCCTCGAGCGTCCAGCGTGCGACGGGGCGTGCCGCCACGTCGCGCCACTGCTTCGGCAGCCCGCCACCGGCGCGCGTGCCACGCCCTGCGGCGACGATGATTGCGGCTGTTTCCATGGTCTTGACCTCCGGCGCCCCTCTCTAGGCGCTGCCGGGGGGCGGTGCAATCTCCGGCGGTGAGGTGATTAGTTTTTAGGCACTCTCGTCTTGCGTGCGTATCTAACGCCCCCAAATGATTGAACACGCGACGGGAGCACGTTAACTCCCAAGCAACTGCACAAGGAATAGGCGCTTGAACTTCTCGCTGGGTGACAGACTCATCGATCCCCCGGTCCTGCTGGCTCCGCTGGCGGGAATCACCGATCTACCGTTCCGCACGCTGGTGTCGCGCTTTGGCGCGGGCCTCGTGGTGTCGGAGATGATTGCCAGCGGCGAGTTTCTCACCGCGCGGCCGGGGACCCGCGAAAAGGCCGAACTGGGCGCCGGAATTCAGAACACCTCGGTGCAACTGGCGGGCCGCGCGCCCGAACCCATGGCCGAGACCGCGCGCCATGTGGCGGGAATGGGCGCCAAGGTCATCGACATCAACATGGGCTGCCCGGCCAAGAAGGTCACTGGCGGCTGGTCGGGCTCGGCGCTGATGCGCGAGCCGGACCACGCGCTGCGGATGATCGAGGCGGTGGTGGAGGCGGTCGATCTGCCGGTGACGCTGAAGACCCGGCTTGGCTGGGACGGCGATTGCCTCAACGCCGCCGAGATCGCCAAGCGCGCCGAGGCGGCCGGGGTGCAGATGATCGTCATCCACGGCCGCACACGCTGCCAGTTCTACAAGGGCTCTGCCGATTGGGCGGCGATCCGCGAGGTTGTCGAGGCGGTGTCGATCCCTGTGATCGCCAACGGCGACATCATCGATAGCGCCACGGCGCGCGCGGCTTTGAAGGCCTCTGGCGCCGCTGGCGTGATGGTCGGACGCGGCGCGCAGGGCGCCCCTTGGCGGCTGGCGCAGATCGCCGCGGAGCTTTACGGGACAGCGGCACCAGAGGTGCCGGAAGGAAAGGCATTTTATCAAATGGTTGCAGAGCATTATGAGGCAATGCTGAGTTTCTACGGAAAGGACTTGGGTGGCCGCGTCTCGCGCAAGCACTTGGGCTGGTACATGGATCATGCGGCGCCCGAACCGGGCCTGCGCAAGCGCATCCTGACCGAGCGCGACCCTTCCGAGACGCTGCGCCTGTTGAACGAGGCGCTGGACGCCGATCTGAAGGTCGCCGCATGAGCACGAACAATGAATTGCTGATGCAGCTGTGGTCGTCATTGCCGGTTCCGGCGATCCTGCTGGACGCCGAAGAGCGCATCGCAGACATGAACCCGGCTGCCGAAGGCTTCATGAACAACTCGGCGAAGTGGCTTGTCGGCCAGCCGATCTGGGATCGCCTCGCCGTGGACGCGCCGCTGGAGGAAAGCCTTGGCCGCGCCCGCGAGAACGGCACGCCGCTTTTCGTAAACGATGTGGATGTGGGGACGGGAAATCGCGCGCCGCTGGTGTGCAACCTGCAACTGGCGCCGGTGCAGAACTACCCCGGCTGGTTCATCATGCTGATCAGCCCGCGCGAACTGGCCGGGCGGATGACGCAGAGCCATTCGGTCAAGTCGGCAGCCAAATCGGCCATCGGCATGGCCGAGATGCTGGCGCATGAGATCAAGAACCCGCTGGCCGGGATCACCGGCGCGGCGCAACTGCTGTCGATGAACCTCAGCAAAGAAGACCTCGAACTGACCGATCTCATCGTCGCCGAGACGCGCCGCATCGTGAAGCTGCTGGAGCAGGTGGAGCAGTTCGGCAATCTCTCGGCGCCCGAAAAGAAGCCGGTCAACCTGCACGACGTGCTGGACCGGGCGCGCCGCTCAACGCAACTGGGCGTCGGCGCGCACATGAAATTCGTCGAGGATTATGACCCCTCGCTGCCTCTTGCCCATGGCGACCCGGACCAGCTTTTGCAGGTCGTGCTGAACCTTTTGAAGAACGCCGCCGAGGCGGCCGACCCGAAAGAGGGCGGCACCATCCGCCTGCATACCTTCTACGAGCACAGCTTCCGCATGCGTCGCCCCGACGGCTCGACCCAGAAGCTGCCGCTGCAGATCGAAGTGATCGACGACGGCCCCGGTCTGCCCGAGGACATCAAGGGCGACGTGTTCGATCCCTTCGTGTCGGGCAAGGAGAACGGAACCGGGCTGGGCCTTGCGCTGGTGTCGAAGATCATTTCCGACCACGACGGCTGGATCTCGGTGGACTCGGTCCCCGGCCGCACGGTCTTTCGCATTTCACTGCCGCGCGCCCCGCGCGAGATTGAGGAGAACAGGTAAATGGACGGGACCGTACTTGTCGCTGACGACGACCGCACAATCCGCACGGTGCTGACCCAGGCGCTCACCCGCGCCGGCTGCAAGGTGCACGCGACCTCGTCGCTGACCACGCTGATGCGCTGGGTCGGTGAGGGCAAGGGCGACGTGGTCATCTCCGATGTCGTCATGCCCGATGGCAACGGGCTGGAAATGCTGCCCAAGATCCATCAGGATCGGCCCGATCTGCCGGTCATCGTGATCTCGGCGCAGAACACCATCATGACGGCGATTCAGGCGGCCGAGGCAGAGGCCTATGACTATCTGCCCAAGCCTTTCGATCTGCCCGATCTGATGAAGCGCACCGCCAAGGCGCTCGACAACCGCAACCGCACGCCGAAGCGCGAAGAGGTGGCGACGATCGGTGCCGATGGCCCGGACGAGCTGCCGCTGGTCGGCAAGACCCCGGCGATGCAGGCGCTTTACCGGCTTGTGGCCAAGGTGATGAACACCGATCTGCCGGTGCTGATTTCGGGTGAGAGCGGCACGGGAAAGTCGCTGATCGCGCGCGCCATCCATGACTTCTCGGACCGCCGCACGCTGCCGTTCATCACCGTCACCGGCGCCGATCTGTCGGACCTTGAAGGGCCGGCGCGGGTGCTGGCGCGGGTCAAGGGCGGCACGCTGCTGATCGACGAGATCACCGACATCCCCGACGAAATTCAGGCGCGTGTGGTGCGCATGATGGATATCCCCGGCGAGCATGTGCCGCGCTTCATGGCGACCAGCCAAGGCGATCTGGCGCAGGCGATGGAAGAGGGCGCGGTGCGTCAGGATCTCTACTACCGCCTGTCGGGCGCGACGATCAACGTGCCGAGCCTGCGCGAACGGGTCGAGGATATCGCGCTGCTCACCGATCACTTCCTGCAGCGCGCCGAGCGCGAGGGCGCCTCGAAACGCTGGCTGTCGAAGGACGCTGCTGAACTGTTCCGCGCCTACAGCTGGCCGGGCAACGTGCGGCAACTGGAAAACTCGGTCCGCCGCCTGTCGCTGACCAGCCGCGCCGAGGAAATCAGCCGCGCCGAGGTCGAGGCGGTGCTGGGCAACCAGCCCGACACCGGGCCGATCCTACGCGGCGGCGACAGCGAGAAGCTCAGCACCTCGGTGGCCCGCCATTTGCGCCGCTACTTCGATCTGCACGGCAATATGTTGCCGGCACCGGGGCTCTATGCGCGCATCTTGAAGGAGGTAGAGGCGCCTTTGATCGAGATTGCCCTAGAGGCAACCGGCGGGAATCAGGCGAAATGTGCCGATTTGCTTGGCATCAACCGCAATACCTTGCGTAAGAAGATCACTGATCTGGATATTCGCGTGACACGGCGCCGCAAACTGATGTAAAAGCGTCACAGGCATGTGGCCGCATTGCGCCGCCCTCCGGGGCGGCGTTTTCACTAGAAGCCACAGTCTTTGGCGGAGCTGCCACGAGCAGCGTATCAGTGTGAGGTGAATCTGTGGCCACCCGGGCACGGAGTTCGACGTGGGCGCGGCTGAGCAGGCTGCGACGGCAAAGGCGCGTTCAGAACGTGGCGACCCTTGGGCTTGTCCTGTTGGGGCCGGTTCTGGCGGTGATGACGTTCCTTGTGCTTGGCCCACTTGGCGGCGGCGGTCGCGCGACGCAGATGAGCCTGCGGCTCGTGCTGCTGGCGGATATGGTCTATGTGCTGCTGATCGCCACGCTGGTGCTGGCGCGGCTGGGGCGGATGATCGCCGACCGCCGCGCGCAATCGGCGGGCTCGCGGCTGCACCTACGGCTGACCGGGGTGTTCGCGCTGATGGCGCTGCTGCCCACCGTGACGGTCGCGGTCTTCGCCGTTCTCACCATCAACATCGGTCTTGAGACTTGGTTCTCCAGCCGCGTGCAGAACGTGGTCGGGGCATCGCTGGCCGCCGCCGAGGCCTATGAGGCGGAGCAGCGCGAGGGCCTTACCGAAGACGTACAGGCGCTGGCACGGTTCATCGACGGCGCGCGGCGGGCCAATTTTGCGCTCGACGATGGCGACGTGCGGCAGGTGCTGGGGCAGGGGCAGGGCCAGATTCAGCGCGGCCTGCGCGAAGCCTATGTGATCGACGGCGGTGGCGAGATCCGCGCCCGCGGCGATCGCTCTTACCTCTTTTACTACGAAGAGCCGACGCGCGAGCAGTTCAATCGCGCCCGCGCCGAGGGGCTGGTGCTGATCCCCGATTGGGACAATCACGAGCTGCGCGCGCTGGTGCCGCTTTCGGCCTTTGCCGATCGGTTTCTCTATGTCAGCCGCGCGGTGGACGGCAACCTTCTGAACCTGCTTGACGAAACGCAGGAAACCGCGCGCTTCTACCAGCAGCAGGAAAGCGAGCGGGGGCGTCGGCTCTTTGATTTTGCGCTGCTTTATCTGGGCTTTGCGCTGCTGCTGATCCTCGCCGCCACATGGCTTGGTCTGTGGTTCGCCGAACGGCTGGCGCGCCCCGTGGGCCGCCTGACCGGCGCGGCGCAGCGGGTCGGCGCGGGCGACCTCGACGTGCAGGTGATCGAGGGCGAGGGCGACGACGAGATCGCCATGCTGGGCCGCTACTTCAACCAGATGACCCGCCAGTTGAAGGGCCAGCGCGAGACGCTGCTGGAAAACACCCGCCAGATCGAACGCCGCCAACGGCTGTTCGATTCCGTACTGTCGTCGATCACCTCGGGTGTGGTCGGGCTCGACGCCGAGGGCAAGGTGACCTTCGTCAACCGTCCCGCCGAGCGGTTGCTTGGCTGGGAGACCCCGCGCGCCGATGTGCCGCTGACCGTGGCGGTGCCAGAGTTCGGCCCGCTCTATGATCGGCTGCGCGAGAACGGGTTGGAGATGGCGCAGGACGAGGTGAAGGTCAGCCGCGATGGCCGGCTCGAGCATCTGCTGGTCCGGCTCTCACCCCGGCGGCGCGAGGATGGCACGCTCGAGGGTTATGTGATTGCCTTTGACGATGTGACCGACCTTGTCAGCGCGCAGCGCATGGCCGCATGGGGCGACGTGGCGCGGCGCATCGCGCATGAGATCAAGAACCCGCTCACGCCGATCCGCCTGTCTGCGGAGCGCATCAAGCGCAAGTTCGCGCGGCAACTGGCCGAAGAGGATGCGCAGAAGCTCGACCAGATGACCGAGGTGATCGTGCGCCAGACCGAGGATCTGCGCCGCATCGTCGACGAATTCAGCAAGTTCGCCCGCATGCCCGAGCCCGAGCGCAAGCCCGAGGACGTGGTGGCGCTGTTGCGCGGCGCGGTGCTGCTGCAGGAGACCGGCCAGCCCGACATCCGCTTCGTCAGCGATCTGCCGGCGCATGAGATGCCCGCCGAACTGGATGCGACCATGGTCGGACAGGCGCTGACCAACCTGATCAAGAACGCCGGTGAGGCAATCGAGAGCCTGCGCGAGAAGGGCGCACCAGAGGGTCACCGGCCCGAGATCCGGGTCAGCCTCGTGGCAGAGGACGGGCGCGCGCTCATCCACATCATGGACAACGGCATCGGCCTTCCCGAAGACCGGGCGCGGCTGTTCGAGCCTTACGTGACCACCCGCGACAAGGGCACTGGCCTTGGCCTGCCCATCGTCAAGAAGATCATCGAAGAGCACGGCGGCACGCTGTCTCTCGAAGACGCACCGCTGTTTGGCGGTGCCACCCATGCCGGGGCCATGGCGGTGATCCGCCTGCCGCTCGGCACAACCGGCGCACTGCCGGAGAATTCGGAAAAGAACATTTCGGAACTGGAGAGGCAGATATGAGCGACATCCTGATCGTCGACGACGAGCGCGACATCCGCGAACTGATCGGGGACATCCTCGAGGATGAGGGTTACACGACGCGGTTGGCGGGCAACTCCACCGAAGCGATGAACGAGGTCAACTCCGAGCCTCCGGCGCTGATGATCCTCGATATCTGGCTGAAAGACAGCAAGATGGACGGGATCGACATCCTCAAGACCGTCAAGAGCGACAACCCCGATATCCCGATCATCATCATCTCGGGCCACGGCAATATCGAGATCGCCGTCGCGGCGATCAAGCAGGGCGCTTATGACTTCATCGAGAAGCCGTTCAACATCGACCAGTTGTTGGTGGTGATCCGCCGCGCGATGGAAACCTCGCGCCTGCGCCGCGAGAACAACCAGCTGCGCCGCCGCGAGACCGAAGTGGCTCAGATGATCGGCGACAGCGCCATGTTCCGCGGCCTCGTCAGCCAACTCGACAAGGTCACCAAATCCAATGGGCGTGTGATGCTGACCGGCCCGGCGGGCTCGGGCAAGGAAGTCGCCGCGCGCTTCATCCACGCCAATTCCGGGCGCGCCTCGGCGCCCTTCGTCACCGTCAACTGCGCCGGTGTCGCCCCGGAGAACATGGAGCAGATGCTGTTCGGCCGCGAAAGCGCCGAGCGCGGCATCGAGCCCGGGCTGCTGGAGCAGGCGCACGGCGGCGTGGTCTACTTCGACGAAGTGGCCGACATGCCGCTGGGGACCCAGTCGAAAATCCTGCGCGTGCTGGTCGATCAGAGCTTCACCCGTGTCGGCGGCGCCGACAAGGTGCGCGTCGATCTGCGGGTCATCTCCTCGACCAACCGCGACCTCGAGGCGGAAATCGCCGCCGGCAGCTTCCGTCAGGAACTGTATCACCGGCTCAACGTGGTGCCGATCGCCGTGCCGTCGCTGGAAGATCGCCGCGAAGATATCCCGATGCTGGCGCGGCATTTCATCGAGGGGTTCAACCGCGGGCAGGGCCTGCCGAAGCGCGAACTGTCGGACGACGCGGTGGCGCTGCTGCAGACCATGGTCTGGCCGGGCAACGTGCGCCAGCTGAAGAACCTGATCGAGCGGGTGCTGATCCTCGGCGACGGCACCGGTCCGATCGAGGCGCGCGAACTGCCGCAGGACGGACCGGCGGGCGAGGCCGAAGAGGGCCGCGTTGTGCTCTCGGGCACGCTGGCGACCTTGCCACTGCGCGAAGCGCGCGAAGCGTTCGAGCGTGAATACCTGCTGACCCAGATCAACCGTTTCGGTGGGAACATCTCGCGCACCGCGGCCTTCGTCGGTATGGAGCGCTCGGCGCTGCACCGCAAGCTGAAGTCGCTTGGCGTGGTCACCGGGGCCAAATCCGGCGGGCGCATCGCCTATGTGGAAGACGAGCAGGTGTCGAAGGTTTCCTGAGCACTCTGCCTGCGGGCCGGACAGGATGGCAACGCGCGCCGGGTGTCCGGCGCGCGCATTCATGCCCGCGGATTGACCGTTAGCGCCCGGCATGTCATGCCAGACGCAAACCCGGCCTCGGGCCAGCAGATTAGGCAGACGACATGAAGGTCATCATTTGCGGCGCCGGCCAGGTTGGCTGGCAGATCGCCCGCCATCTTTCGGGCGAGCGCAACGACGTCACCGTGGTGGACAACAACCCCGATCTGGTGCGCCGCGCCACGGATTCGCTCGACGTGCAGGGCATCGCGGGCTTTGCCTCTTACCCCGATGTGCTCGACAAGGCCGGCGCACGCGATGCCGACATGATCATCGCGGCCACCTATTCGGACGAGGTGAATATGGTCACCTGTCAGGTGGCGCATTCGATCTTCGCCATCCCGCGCAAGATCGCCCGCCTGCGCTCGCAGAGCTACCTGACCGCGATCTACTCCGACCTCTACCGCCGCGACCACCTGCCGATCGACGTGGTGATCTCACCCGAGAAAGAGGTGGCCGAGGCCGCGCTGCAGCGCCTGTCGGCGCCTGCCGCCTTCGACACCGAGCGCTTTCTGGAGGGCGGGGCACAGCTCTTGGGTCTGACTATCGAGGCCGATTGCCCGATCATCAACACGCCGCTGCGGCAACTGTCGGACCTGTTCTCGACGCTGCGCTCGGTTGTGGTTGGCATCCGCCGCGAAGGCACGCTCTTCGCGCCAGAGCCGCGCGACCAGATTTTTGCCGGCGACTCGTGTTACGTTCTGGTCCACGCCGAGGACATCCAGCGCACGCTGGAGATCTTTGGCAAGGCGCAGCGCAAGCAGGAGCGCATCGTGGTTCTGGGCGGTGGCAACGTCGGTCTGGCCGTGGCGCGGGCCCTCGAAAGCCGTCCCGAGCGCATCCGCGCCAAGGTGATCGAAAAGGACCGCCGTTCGGCCGAGCGCGCCGCCGACGCGCTGGAGCGGACCATCGTCCTGCACGGCGATGCGCTCGACACAGCGCTGCTGCGCGAAGCGGGGATCGGGCGGGCCGATGCGGTGCTGTGCGTGACCGACGACGAAAAGACCAACATGCTGGCCGCCGTGCGCGCCAAGGCCGAGGGCTGCCCCATGGCCATCACGCTGATCAACGATCCCACGCTGGTGCCGCTGATGGAGCCGATGGGCGTGGACGCGCACATCAACCCGCGCGCCACCACCGTCAGCTCGATCCTGCGTCATATCCGCCATGGCCGCGTGCGCTCGGTCTATTCCATCGGCGACGCCGAGGCCGAGGTGATCGAGGCCGAGGTGCTTTCGACCTCGTCGATCGCCGGACGGGTGATCCGCGAGATCGACTTCCCCGAGGGGGTGCTTGTCGGCGCGGTGATGAAGGATGGCGAGGTGGTGAAGATCACCGGCAACCTGCGCATCGAAGAAGGCGACCGCATCGTCATGTTCGCGCTGGCCAAGGACGTGCCGGAGGTCGAACGGCTTCTGCAGGTCTCGATCGATTTCTTCTGAGCCATGATCTCGCTCGCCCGCACGCCTCTTTTGCTGCTTCTGGCGGGGATCGCCAGCGCCTCGATGATCATCCCTGCGGGAGTGGCGCTGGCGGCGGAAGAATTCCACGACGCGCGCAGCTTCTTTTATGCCGGGGTCGTCGGCCTCGTGGTGACCAGCCTGATCACCATCGCGCAGTCGACGCGGACGCACTACCGCAGCGCCTCGCGGCAGTTGCTGGCGCTTCTTGGCGCGTTTCTGCTGCTGCCCGCGGTGCTGGCGGTGCCGTTCCACGAGGCGGTGCGCACCACGACCTTCCTCAACGCCTACGTCGAGATGGTGTCGAGCTTCACCACCACCGGCGCCACGCTTTTCGCGCCCGAGCGGCTTTCCATCGCCGAGCACCTGTGGCGGGCGCAGGTGGGCTGGCTTGGCGGGCTGCTGATCTGGGTTACCTCTGCGGCTCTGCTGGCGCCGCTGACGCTGGGCGGCTTCGAGGTGACCGCCTCGGGCGAGCCGGGTCAGAGCGTCGACGCCGGTGCGGCGCGGCGCGACACGTCGGACCCGGCGCAGCGCCTGTCGGCCTCGGCGCGGGTGCTGGTGCCGATCTACGCCGGTCTGACGCTGGCGCTGTGGATCATGCTGATGATGGCGGGCGATCAGCCAATCGTGGCGCTGAGCCACGCCATGTCGACGCTGTCGACCTCGGGCATCTCGCCGGTGGGCGGGCCGGAGCAGGCGCAGAGCGGCATGGCGGGCGAAATGCTCGTTTTCCTCTTCCTCTTCTTCGCGCTGTCGCGACTGACGTTTTCCGGCGACACCAAAGGGCTCGCCGGTTCGCGGCTGCAGAACGATCCAGAGTTCCGGCTGGGGCTGTTGATCATCTTCCTGCTGCCCGTGGCGCTGTTTTTCCGGCATTGGATCGGCGCCTTCGACATTGGCGCCGAAACTGATCTCACCGCGGGCGTGCGGGCGCTTTGGGGAGGCCTCTTCACCGCGCTGTCGTTCCTGTCGACCACCGGGTTTCAAAGCGCCGACTGGGCCGCGGTGCGCGGCTGGTCGGGGCTGCAGACGCCGGGGGTGATCCTGATGGGGCTGGCGATCATGGGCGGCGGCGTGGCGACCACCGCTGGCGGGGTAAAGCTGCTGCGAATCTATGCGCTCTACCTCGCGGGCGTGCGCGAGATGGAGCGGTTGGTGCACCCGCATTCGCTGGGGCGCTCGGGCGTCATGGCGCGGCGCATCCGGCGGCAGGGGGCGTTCGTGGCTTGGGTGTTCTTCATGCTCTTTGCCATGACCATCGCGGCCTTTTCCCTGCTCTTCGCGCTGTCGGGGTTGGATTTCGAAAACGCGATGGTAACCACCGTGGCCGCGCTGACCAACTGCGGGCCGCTGATCCGCGCCGCCGCCGAACAGCCGGTGCCGCTGAGCGAGATGGGCGATGCGGCCAAGGGGCTGTTCGTGGCGGCCATGGTGTTGGGGCGACTGGAAGTCTTGGGCATCATCGTGCTGCTGACGCCGGATATCTGGCGCGACTGACGCCACGATCACAAGCGTTTGCGCGGGGCTTGCGGGGGGGCTTGCGGGGGGCTGCCGAAAAGGCGAAATTTTTGCTCTGGAAGTTCCGGCACTTGCACTCCATACTCGCCCGGAACGAGGGAGTGCCCCAGAGCGGCAAAGGCAAGAAAAAAAGGCTAATTTAATGGCTTCGGACAGACAAAATCTACAGGACGCATTTCTTAATCACGTTCGGAAAACCAAGGTTCCGGTCACGGTTTTCCTTATCAACGGTGTGAAATTGCAGGGTGTTATCACCTGGTTTGACAATTTCTGCGTCCTTCTGCGCCGGGATGGCCAATCGCAGCTTGTCTACAAGCACGCGATCTCGACCATCATGCCGTCGCAGCCGATCAACCTCTATGATGGCGACGATAACGCTTGAACGAACATGACACGCATGTGACCCGCGCCTGGGTCCTGCACCCCGACATCAAGTCAGACCGCGATCGCCGCGATGCGGAGATGGCGCTTGAAGAAGGTGTGGCCCTGGCCGCCGCTCTCCCCGACCTGGAGGTCGTGGGGGGCGAAGTCGTGCCTTTGCGCGACCCGCACCCCGGCACGCTTTTCGGCTCCGGCAAGATCGCCGAACTGAAAGAGCGGATCAAAGAGGCCGAGGTCGAGCTGGTGCTCGTCGACGGCCCGGTGACGCCGGTGCAGCAACGCAATCTGGAAAAAGAGTGGAAGGTAAAGCTGCTCGACCGGACCGGGCTGATCCTCGAGATCTTCTCGGACCGTGCGGCCACCCGTGAAGGTGTGCTGCAGGTTGAGATGGCGGCGCTGAGCTATCAGCGCACCCGCCTCGTGCGCGCCTGGACCCACCTTGAACGGCAGCGCGGCGGGCTCGGCTTCGTCGGCGGCCCCGGCGAAACCCAGATCGAGGCTGACCGCCGCGCCATCGACGAGCAGCTGGTGCGCCTGCGCCGGCAGCTCGACAAGGTGGTGAAAACCCGCGCTCTGCACCGCAAGGCGCGTGCCAAGGTGCCGTATCCGATTGTCGCGCTGGTGGGCTATACCAACGCGGGCAAGTCGACGATCTTCAACCGCCTGACCGGCGCCGAGGTGATGGCGAAGGACATGCTCTTTGCCACGCTCGACCCGACCATGCGCGCGGTCAAGCTGCCGACCGGCATCGACGTGATCCTCTCGGACACGGTGGGTTTCATCTCTGACCTGCCGACGGAACTGGTCGCGGCCTTCCGCGCCACGCTCGAAGAGGTGCTGGCCGCGGACATCGTCCTGCACGTGCGCGACATCTCGCACCCGGGCACCGAAGAGCAGGCCGAGGACGTGCACGCGATCCTGCGCTCGCTTGGCGTGGCCGAGGACGTGGCGCAGATCGAGGTTTGGAACAAGATCGACCGGCTGGAGGCCGAAGAGCATGACGCCGCGCTGGCGCGGGCGTCACGCGACGAGGGCATCTTTGCCGTCTCGGCGCTGACCGGCGAGGGGCTTCAGGAGCTTCTCGAAGCGGTGACCGAAAAGCTGCAGGGCGCCTCGGTGGACGAGGACGTGCGGCTTGGCTTCAACGAGGGCAAGCGCCGTGCGTGGCTGTTCGACAAGGGGCTGGTGCTGGGCGAAGAGCAGGACGAGGATGGCTATCTTCTGCACCTGCGCTGGTCGGCCAAGGAGCGCGCTCAGTTCGAGACGATCTAGGGCCGCCCTCTTGCAGACATGTCGCGACGTCCTGCGAAGGACGTTGCTTCCTTCAAAGCAACGGTGTGTCGGCGGCGAGGATCATCTTCGCCGCCTCAAGGCGTGCGCGCTGATGCTGTGACGGCTCGACGGGCGTGCGGCACCACACCCCCAGAGCATAGGCGCGCTGCAGGAAAAGCCGCGCCAGCGGATCGGTGACGCTGTCGCCATAGCCGCGCGCCAGCGCCGCGCCAAAGCGCCGCGGATCGGGCGCCGGGCTGCGCGCCAGCGCGTCGACCAGCAGGCCCACCAGATCGCGATAGGGCTGGTCGGGCTGGTCGTTTTCAAGGTCCAGCCCCCAGAGCGCGCCCTCTGCGCTCACCAGATTTGACAGGTGCAGATCGCGGTGGGTGACAGCGCGGGTGGCCATGCGCCCGCGGGCCTGTGGAAACAGGTCCTGCAGGGACCCGAGGGCAAAGGCGAAATTCTCGCACTCCGCAAACCCGGTATCGGACTCGCGCGCGGCCTGAAGCTGCGCCTCCAGCCAGTTGACTTGGCCACGCGGGCGCAGCTTGCGGGGCACAAGCGTGGGCCGGTGCAAGGCTGCAAGCCAGCAGCCGGCGGCCACAAGGGGCACCTCGCGCTTGGCCAGAGGGATACGGGGCCACAGCTCGGCAAGGTTGGGTCCCGGCGCGTAACGCATCCCCAGAACCAGCCGCGCCTCGTCGAAGAACAGCACTTCCGGGCAGCGCCACGGCCCGGTCTGCATCTGCGCGGCGACGGCGCGCTGCCGGGTGGCCTGCGCGCGGGCTGTCTCGTGCTGCGCCGGGGCGTAGACTTTCACCACCAGGTGTTCGTCGGGGTGCGCCGCGCAGAACACCTGCGCGCGCATTGGCCGGTCCTTGTTCTTCAGGCAGCCAAGCCCGTACGCGAAACCCGGTCGCTGCTCGGCCAGTGCGGCGCGGGCCAGCGCCTGCGCCTCGGGCCGTGTGAGCCGGCTGCCACCGGTCACGGTTTGACCAGATGCGTCACCCCAACCGATGCGGCGCGGGCAAGCTCCTCGTCCAGCGACATCGGCAGGTACTCGCCGCGCCGCCACAGCGTGCCCATGTCGTCATAGTGGCGCGACAGCAGGTGGCCCGACTCGCCGGTGGCGATGATGAAGACCGAACTGTCGGGATCGGCGAAATCGTACACCCCGCGATAGGTGGCGCCATGCACATTGGCGAAGGGATCGGCACCATTGCCCGCCGTGACGCCACGCTGCAGGGTGAAATCGCCGCCCGAGGTGGTCTGGCGGATGTTCACGAAATAATTCAGCAGCGGCACGTCGCCCAGAACGCTGTGCTTGTGGGTGGCTTGGTGCGCATCGCCCCAGCGCAGGCTTTCCAACTGCGTGCCGTAGCGCTCGTCGATCCACACCAGCGCGTCATCAAGCGCCATGCGGGCGATGTCGGTGCAGGTTTCGATCGGGGCAGAGCGCAGCACGTCGCACCATCGTCCGGCCCCGTCGATGTCGCGGAAGACGCGCTCGATGAACAGCGGATCGACATGGGTGTAGGCATCCGCCAGCGGTCCGATCTCGTCGCGGATCAGACGGTCCTGCAGGGCGCGCAGCCACGCGGCGTAGATCAGCGGCTCGGGCAGGTGCTCGTTCATCTCACCGTTCCAGTTGGCCAGTAGATCGAGCGCGCGTTCGCGCTGGCGCAGCGGCGTGCCCTCGGGGGCGGCTTCGCCGGTGAACCACAGATCGCGACCGATCAGCGGCAGCAACGTGCGCGCGGCGGGCGAGACGGTGTCGAGCTGCGCCTCGATGAAGCTGTCCCGGGTGTGCACCTCGCGGCCCTGCATCAGCGCCCTCCAGCGCATCACCCGCTGGCTATCGCCCCAAGTGAAGCTGACATGCTCGGGGAAGGGGCGGTCGATGATCTTGTTGTTGGTGTTGCCGAGAATGCCGCCCCTTGGATCCTTGAACACGGGGTTCTGCGAGGCGGGGAACATGCCCTGCCAGCGGTTCGCCTCGATCCAGCCGGGGCTGGGCATGCGACCTTCGGTCTGGTGGTTCGGATCGCGTTCGGGCATGGCACCGATCAGCTTCATCGCGACGTGTTCATCGTCGATCAGCGTCAGCATCTGCGACGGTGCGACGAAGGCCTCGCTGGCCGCAAGTGCCTCGTCCACGCTCTGCGCCCGCATCAGGCCCATGGCGGCGGTCATCGAACTGTCTTCGTTGCTGAGCGCGGTCCAGCTGAGCGAGACCACGTCGCCGCGCGGGGTGATCTGGTCGAGATCAAAGGCGCGGCGCGGCAGCACGGGGCCGTTGTCGGTCCAGCGCAGGGTCAGCGTGACCGGGGCTTCGTCCTTGATGTTGATGATCGAGCGGCGGGTGCGGAAACTCTTGAAGCCATTGGGCGTGCGGTAGCGCTCGGAGTTCTCGGGGTCGAGCTCTTCGATGTGCAGGTCCTGATCGTCGAGGTACGACGAGGTCAGGCCCCACGCGACATGCTCGGAGCGGCCCAGCATGACGGCGGGCACCCCGGGGATCGTGGCGCCGATCACGTCGCCCGACGCCAGTTGCAGCCGCGCCAGATACCACGTCGACGGGGCGGTGAAGCCAAGGTGCGGATCGTTGGCCAGCAGCGTGCCACCCCCGGCGGAGCGGTCGGGGGCTGCGGCCCAGGCGTTCGAGGCCCCGGCAAGGCCGGGCTCGGCCACGGGCATCAGCGCCGGGCGCGGGGGCGAGGCGCTGGCATATTGCGGCAGGGCCTTGCCGGGAAAGAGCGCGGCATAGGCTGGCAGTTCGGCCACGCCCGGCCCGGGAATATCGGGCAGGATGTCGCGGATCATCTCGGGATCGGGCAGGGCGAGCGACGTTCGGGCGCGCAGGATCTCGTCGCGGAACTGTCCCGAAAGCTGCAGCGCCATCAGCTTGACCACCGCCAGCGAGTCAGCCGGCTGCCACGGCGCGATCGGTGCGTTGAAGATGAAGAACTCTGGCGCGCCGCGCCCAAGGCTTTCGGCGTTGATCTCCTGAATGCGCGCGTTGACCCCGGCGGCATAGGCTTCGAGCGCGTCGCGGGTCTCGGCGTCCTGCGCCTCCACCGAGCGGACGGCGTGGGTGTAGAGATCGAGCCGGCGCATCAGCGTATCGGTCTCCACGGTGCGGCGACCGAACAGCTCTGACAGCCGGCCCTGCACCGTGCGGCGCAGCAGCGTCATCTGCCACAGCCGGTCTTGCGCGTGGGCATAGCCCAGACCGAAGAACACGTCGCGATCCACCGGGGCAAAGATATGCGGCACGCCCGCGTTGTCGCGCACGATCTCGATGTCGCCGGTGGTGCCCGAGACCGCCAGCGTCTTGTCGTAGTCGGGCAGCGAGCGCGAGGCGAGGTAATAGACCAGCGCCACGGCAATCACCGCCAACAGGATCGCCGTGCTGACGAGCCTGAGGAGCCATCGGAAGATAAGTGCCATGATCTGTCCCGCGTCTTTCGGCTTTCGACGGGCTTACCCAAGACCCGCCCCCTTGCCAAGGGCCGGGTGAGGCGCGACAACTCCCGCAACAACAATCGTAACAGGAGGTTGATCCATGGCGAAATGCGCATTTCTGGGTCTGGGTGTGATGGGCTACCCGATGGCCGGGCATATGGCCAAGGGCGGTCATGAGGTGACGGTCTACAACCGAACCGCGGCCAAGGCCGAAAAATGGGTCGCCGAGTTTGGCGGTGCCAGCGCTGCCACCCCGCGCGAGGCCGCCGAAGGCGCCGATTTCATCATGTCCTGCGTTGGCAACGACGACGATCTGCGCGCCGTCTGCACCGGGGAAGACGGCGCGTTTGCCGGAATGAAAGAGGGCGCGATCTTTGTCGATCACACCACGGTGTCTTCGATGGTGACGACCGAGCTTTCGGCCATCGCCAAGGATCAGGGCTTTGGCTTCATCGACGCGCCGGTCTCCGGCGGGCAGGCGGGAGCCGAGAACGGCCAACTTGTGGTGATGTGCGGCGGTGATCAGGCGCAATACGATGCCGCGGCGCCGGTGATCGACGCCTATGCCAAGCTGTGCAAGCGCCTTGGCGAGAGCGGCGCGGGCCAGCTGTGCAAGATGGTCAATCAGATCTGCATCGCTGGTCTGGTGCAGGGCCTGTCGGAAGGTCTGGCTTTCGCCGAGAAGGCGGGCATCGACGGGCGCGAGGTTGTCGAGGTGATCGGCGGCGGTGCGGCCGGTTCGTGGCAGATGGTGAACCGCTTCGAGACTATGTTGGACGACAAGTTCGACCATGGCTTCGCGGTCGACTGGATGCGCAAGGACCTTGGCATCTGCCTTGCCACCGGCGACGAGATCGGCGCCTCGCTGCCGGTGACGGCGCTTGTGGATCAGTTCTACAAGGACGTTCAGGCGATGGGCGGCGGCCGTTGGGACACCTCCGCCCTGATCAAGCGTCTGAAGGCCTTCGACTGATCAGTAAGACGGCAGCGGGGCGGCTTCTGCGGTCTCCTCGCCCAGCTCTTTGGCGGCCTGCGCCTTGGCGGCGCGGGCGGCCCCGGCCAGCAGGCCGACGTCATTCGGCCCGACGATAAAGCCATAGCCCGCCTCGCGCAGTTCCGAATAGCTGCGGCCCGGCCCGGCGACGCCGGTGATCGTGCCCAGCATCAGCCCATTGGCGGTGGCGGTGCGCTCGACCTCTTCGATCTTTGCGCGGACCTCGGGGTGATCCATGTCTTCAAGGTGGTTCATCGAGGCGGCAAAGTCGTTGGGACCGACGAAGGCCATGTCGATGCCTTCGATGCTGGCGATCTCGGCGACCTCGGCCACAGTGTCGACGTGTTCGACCTGCGCCATGATCAGCAGTTCCTCATGCGCCATCGCGGCATAGCCGGGCAGGTTGCCCCAGTTTGTGGCGCGCACGATGGGCGCGGCATAGCCGCGGCGGCCGCGCGGGGCGTAAAGGCAGAAAGACGCGATCTCGCGCGCCATCTCGGCGCTGTGCACCATCGGCACCATGATCGAGCGCGCGCCACGGTCCAGCGCGCGCTTCAGCGTCGCCTCCGAAGAGTCTGGCACGCGGATCACCGCCTCGCCGCCAGCGCCTTCGACCGCGCGCAGCAGGTTCAGCCCCGCCTCAAGCCCGGCGCTGCCATGCTCGCAGTCGATCACCAGCACGTCCCAGCCACTGTAGACCAGCAGCTCCGCCACCTCGGGCGAGCCCAGCTCGAACCATGCCGCGGTGACCGTTTCACCGGCCTTGAGCCGCGCCTTGAGCCTGTTTCTTCCTGTCATCATATCCTCCTCGTCCTGGCGCGAGCCTGCGTGCCCGGGCCACCCGGACGAGTTGAATACCCTGCACGACGCGAGGTCAATATGAATGGTATACCAAATACTGAGTGGGGCCCGCAGCGATGGCCGTGCTTCGCGCAAGGTGCCAGCGGATGGGCCGCAGGAGTATTTGTGGAAAGATGAAAGGTGGGAGGAAGATCGCCCGGGAGGCATTCCGCAGGCATCGGGCAGGGCGCCCGAGAATTAAGGCCCGAAAATTAAGGCCGGGGAATTCATGCGCGCGTCATATTGGATATTGTCATTGGGGCCGCGATGCCCCTATGCTACCTGTCAGGCAATTGCGTTTCGCACATGGTTATCCACAGCCGGTAACCGCACTGCAGTTTCGCCAAAAGCCAAAGAGTTTCGCTGCTCCGGAGCCGTCCGTACAGGGACCCCGGGCAGACCGATCAGGCCGCAAGGCCGAGTACACCGTCCGGACATCCAACGCTCCGGGCCGCAACAAGGCACCCCGACGCGCACTGCGGCGGGGGTGTCGGAGAAGAAACGCGATGACGCGCGCGACGCAAGTGAGGCACCCGGGCGAAGACAGATTGTCTTCCCGTGCCTGCGCGCCGCTCAGCGCCCAGACAAGCCACGCCACATCCCCACGCAGCCCGGCGCCGCCCGGGCCCTTGGCGCATGTGCCGTGCATACGGAAAACATGGCAAAGAAAATGCTCATCGATGCCACCCACGCGGAAGAGACCCGCGTTGTGGTGGTCGACGGAAACAAGGTCGAGGAATTCGACTTTGAATCGGAAAACAAGCGCCAGCTAGCAGGCAATATCTATCTCGCGAAAGTCACGCGGGTCGAGCCGTCGCTTCAGGCCGCCTTTGTGGACTACGGCGGAAACCGCCACGGGTTCCTCGCGTTCTCCGAGATTCACCCCGACTATTACCAGATCCCCGTCGCCGACCGTCAGGCGCTGATGGAGGAAGAGGCGGCGCTCGCCGCAGAGGATGACGACGACGACAAGGAAAAGTCGCGCTCGAAATCCTCGCGTTCGCGCACCCGCCGCTCGCGCTCGCGCAGCAAGGCCGAGAAGGCCAGCACCGACGACAAGACGGTGACCGGCGAAGTGTCGGAAGTGTCCTCGGACATTACGGGCATGGAAACCATCGACCTTGGCGACGACACCGTCGAGCCGAGCGAAGGCGAAGGCCTGTCGCCGATGGAGACCGTGGCCGAGACCCCGGTCGAAGAGCCGAGCGACGCGGCTGATGCTGCGCCGGAGGCCGATCTGGTAGCGACCCCCGAGCAATCGAGCGCCGAGCCCGCGGCCGAAACCGAGGCGAAGGCCCCGGGTGACGAGGGCGACGACGACAGCGATGACGATCAGGCCGCGTCGAAATCCGACGACAGCATCGAGTCCGTTGCCGACGACGACACCGAAGAAGACATTCGCCCGGCGCGCAAACCGCGCCCGCGCAAGTACAAGATTCAAGAGGTCATCAAGGTCCGCCAGATCCTGCTGGTGCAGGTCGTCAAGGAAGAGCGCGGCAACAAGGGCGCAGCGCTGACCACCTATCTGTCGCTCGCCGGTCGCTATTGCGTGCTGATGCCGAACACCGCCCGTGGCGGTGGCATCTCGCGCAAGATCACCAATGCCGCCGACCGCTCGAAGTTGAAAGAGATCGCGCAGACCATCGACGTGCCGAAGGGCGCCGGTCTGATCATCCGCACGGCGGGCGCCAAGCGCACCAAGACCGAGATCAAGCGCGACTACGAATACCTGCAGCGCCTGTGGGAGCAGATCCGCGAACTGACGCTGCAATCGGTGGCGCCGGCGAAGATCTACGAAGAGGGCGACCTCATCAAGCGCTCGATCCGCGACCTCTACAATCGCGAGATCGACGAGGTTCACGTGGAAGGCGAGCGCGGCTACCGCATCGCCAAGGACTTCATGAAGATGATCATGCCGTCCCACGCGAAGAACGTGAAACACTACCTCGACCCGATGCCGCTGTTTGCGCGCTATCAAGTCGAAAGCTACCTCGGCGGCATGTTCAACCCGACCGTGCAGCTGAAATCCGGCGGTTACATCGTGATCGGCGTCACCGAGGCGCTGGTGGCGATCGACGTCAACTCGGGCCGGGCCACCAAGGAAGGCTCGATTGAGGACACCGCGCTGAAGACCAACCTGGAGGCCGCCGAAGAGGTGGCGCGCCAGCTGCGGCTGCGCGACCTTGCCGGTCTCATCGTCATCGACTTCATCGACATGGAAGAGCGCAAGAACAACGCCGCCGTCGAGAAGAAGCTGAAAGACAAGCTGAAGACCGACCGTGCCCGCATTCAGGTTGGCCGCATCTCGGGCTTTGGCCTGCTGGAGATGTCGCGCCAGCGTCTGCGTCCGGGCATGATCGAGGCCACCACGCAGCCGTGCCCGGCCTGCCACGGCACCGGTCTGATCCGCTCCGATGACAACATGGCGCTGAACATCCTGCGTCAGATCGAGGAAGAGGGCGTGCGCCGCCGCTCGCGCGAGGTGCTGGTGAAATGCCCGGTGGGCATCGCCAACTACCTGATGAACCAAAAGCGCGAGCATGTGGCTCAGATCGAGGCGCGCTACGGCATGGCCGTGCGCATCGAAGGCGATCTGCACCTCATCAGCCCCGACTTCACCATGGACAAGTTCAAGACAGCCACCCGCAATGTGCCCGAAGTGGTCGCGCCGGTGGTCTCGGCCACCGCCTCGCTGATGGATCAGGTCGACGAAGACGTGGCCGCCGAAGACGAAGAGGACGCGCCCGAACCCCAGACCCAGACCGGAGATCAGGACACGGGTGGCACGTCGGACGAGTCCGCTGCCGAAAGTGGCGGTGACAATGGCGCCGACGCTGGCAACGGGTCCGACGATGGCGACGCCAAGCCGAAGAAGCGCCGCCGCCGCCGCCGTCGTTCGCGGTCGAAGAACAAGGACGCGCAGAACGGCGAGAACGGAGAGACGTCCGACGCTGACGGCACCTCCGGCGGGCAGTCGCCGGCAGAGGCCGCAGAGGCTCCTGAGGCCGCCGCAGCAGAGACTGTCAGCGAAGCACCGGCGCAGGTGTCCGAAGATGCCGCGCCCGCAGAGGCCGAAGCGCCCGCTGCCGAGGAAGCGCCGGCCGAGAAGCCCAAGCGCACTCGCCGCTCGCGCAGCCGCAAAAAGGTCGAGCCCGAAGTGACCGAGGCCCCCGCCGCCGAAGCTCCGGCTGAGGCTCCTACGGGTGCCTCGGCATCGGAGGACGCGCCTGCAGGAGCGGCGTCTGAGAACGTGCAAGAGCCCGCACCCGTGGCCGAAACGGCGGCAGCGGAAGTGGCGGAAGAGCCCGCGCCCGCTGCCAAGGCTGCCGCAGAGCCCGTGACCGAGGCGGCGCCGGAAGTGCCCGCTGCCGAAGACGCCCCTGCAGATTCTGCGCCCGCCGAAGGCGCGCCTGCTGCAGAGGAGACCCCGGTGGAGCCCGAGCCGCAGCCGGAAGCCCAGCCGGAACCCCAGCCTGAGCCCGTGGCCGCAGAGCCGGTGCAGGACGAAGCGCCGAAGCCCAAGCGCCGGGGCTGGTGGAGCCGCTAAGCTCCACAAGCCGCCAAGCTCCACAAGATGTGAAACCCAAGGAAACGCCCCGGCAACGCGCCGGGGCGTTTTGCTTTTGCCGCAGCGGCATGCGGCGCCGAGGGCCGGACAGACGGGCGGCCGGGCCGTGGCGCTGTAACATCAGGCGGCATCTGGCAACGCAGACGTGACAAGCTGTCTGATGACGCGGCAGGCGTGATCGCCTATTCGGAAAGCATGTTCGGAATCGAGATCATCGACGCTAGCCTGCTCCCCGCCATGCTCGTGGCGCTTCTCGGGGGGGTGATTTCATTCCTCAGCCCCTGCGTGCTGCCCATCGTGCCGCCGTATCTGGCCTTTATGTCCGGCGTCAGCCTGCAAGAGATGCAGGCTGGTGGCAGCGCCCGCTGGCGCGCCTTCATCGCCGCGCTGTTCTTTGTGCTGGGGCTGTCGACGGTCTTCATCCTGCTTGGGTTCACGGCGTCCTGGCTGGGCACGTTCTTTTTGCAGAACCAGATCTTACTGGCGCGCATCTCGGGCGTGGTGGTGATCATCTTCGGGCTGCACTTTCTGCATGTCTTCCGCATTCCTTTTCTCGACCGCGAGGCGCGGATCGACGCGGGCGAGGCGGGCGGCTCGGCGTTTGGCGCCTATCTTCTGGGCCTTGCCTTCGCCTTCGGTTGGACGCCCTGCATCGGCCCGCAACTGGGCGCGATCCTGTCGCTGGCGGCCACCGAAAGCTCTGTGGCCCGCGGTACGGCGTTGCTGGGTGTCTACGCGCTGGGGCTGGGGCTGCCGTTCCTGCTGGCCGCGATGTTCCTAAGCCGCGCCATGGGCCTGATGAACCGCATGAAGCGCCACATGCGGACCATCGAGCGGATCATGGGCGTGCTGCTCGTCGCCGTGGGGCTTGCACTGCTCACCGGCGCCTTCTCGGCCTTCTCCTTTTGGCTGCTGGAAACCTTCCCGGCGCTGGGGCAACTCGGCTAAGCGCTTCTTTGTTCGTCAAATACGCATGGCGTTGCCGTTCGGGCCGCGCCGAACCGCCCGTCTGAAAAGCCATGAGGGGTGCCTTGCGATGGCCTCACTCTTGCCCTCGGGGCGTGCTAGAGGCATCGTCGCGACAGGCATGGGGGCAGGGGTATGAGTGCATTGCAGCCAGAGGTACGGCGCAGGCGGGTGTTCTATATACCCGGCTACGATCCCATTCATCCCCGGCGCTACCGCGAGCTCTACCGCAAGGAAGGGGCCGCGCAGGGCGCGATCTCGGGCTATGCGCTGGGGCTGACAGCCAAGACCAGCAAAGGCCCCTACGGCTGGCACGTCGCGGCCGAGATGGACGGTGCCCGCGTTGCCGCCGATGTCGATGTGCTGGTCTGGTCCGACATCGTGCGCGGCAGCATGTCGCGTTCCATCCCCGCGACCTACTGGCAGTTGCTGCGGACCGCGTGGACCTACATTTCGACCGGCGCGCTGTTTCGGCTGATGCGGCTGCGCAAGGGGCCAGTGATCGCGGCGCTTTATCCGGTGGGCGTGTTGCTGTTGCAGTTGGCGCTGGCCGTGCTTGCGGCTTGGGCGGTCTATGCGCTGGCGGGATTGCTGGGACCATGGCTGGGCGTCGCGGCGCAGGTGCTGGGATGGGGACTGGCGCTGGCGACGCTCTGGAGCATCTTGCGCTGGTTTCAGCGCAAGGACGGCAAGATCTTCGCCTACTACCTGATGCACGACTACGCCTATTCCGCCCGCAGTGGCGGCGCCAACGCGCCAGAGCTCGAGGCTCGCATGGCGACATTCGGCAAGACCATCGCCGCCGCGCTGCGCGACGATGTGGACGAGGTTCTGGTGGTCGGGCATAGTTCGGGCGCGCATCTGGCGGTCTCGATCCTCGCCGATCTCATCCGCGCGGGGCAGGTGCCCGAAGAGGGGCCGCGGCTGGCCTTCCTCAGCCTTGGTCAGGTGGTGCCCATGGTGTCATTCCTGCCGGGCGCGTGGCGGTTGCGGGCGGACCTTGCGTATCTGTCGACCCGCCGCGAACTCACATGGATCGACGTTACTGCGCCCGGCGACGGCTGCGCCTTTGCGCTGTGCGATCCGGTGGCGGTCTCGGGCGTGGCGCCCGAAGGCAAGCTTTGGCCGCTGGTGTTCTCGGCGCAGTTCACCCGCTCGCTCAGCCCGGCGCGCTGGAAAGAACTGCGCTGGCGGTTCTTCCGGCTGCATTTCCAGTATCTCTGCGCCTTCGACCGGCCGCGCGATTACGACTATTTCCGCATAACCGCGGGGCCGCTGACGCTCGCCACGCGCTACGCGCAGCGTCCGCCCTCGGCGAGCCGGCTGGAGGCGCCGGTGAACCGCTTCACCTCGACCACGCCCGACACCGAACCAGCCCGCGCCGCATGATCCCGCCGAAGCCGAAATCCCGACCCGATCGCGTGTCGCTGCTGCGTTACCTGCGGCTGTTCCGGGCCGACTTGCTGTCGGCCCAGCCCGCGCGGCTCTACCGGGCGCGGATGGCCGAGTTCCGCACGCCGTTCTTCCGCTCCTATCTGGTGAACCAGCCCGATCTGGTGAGAACCGTGCTGAAGGACCGGCCCATGGATTTCCCCAAGTCCGGGCGCATCGCCGAAGGGCTGCGGCCTTTGCTTGGCGAGTCTGTCTTTCTGACCAACGGAGAGACATGGCAGCGGCAGCGCCGGATCATCGACCCGGCGTTCGAGGGTGGGCGGCTGCGGGAAACCTACCCGGCGATGTGGGACGCGGCGCAGGCAGCGCTGGCGCGCCTGAAGGCCGAGGCAGGGGACGGCGCCGAGGTGGAGATCGAGGAACACACCAGCCACGCCGCCGCCGACGTGATCTTTCGCACGCTCTTCTCGCTGCCGATCGAGCATGCTGTGGCGCAGGCGGTGTTCCACGAGTTCCGCGCCTACCAGCGCACCCAGCCCATTCTCAACCTCGCCGCCTTCCTACCGCTGCCGCGCTGGATGCCGCGGTTTCATCGCCGCGGCACCAAGGCGGCGGCGAAGCGCATTCGCGGGCTGATCACCGAGCTGACGGCGCAGAGGCGGTCCGAGATCGCGGAGGGTCGGGCGCCCGATGATCTGGCGACGAAGATCATGACCACGCGCGACCCACAGACCGGCGAGACCTTCTCGACCGAGGAAATGGTCGATCAGGTGGCGATCTTCTTTCTGGCGGGGCACGAGACCTCTGCCTCGGCGCTGGCATGGGCGCTGTGGCTTGTGGCGGCGCACCCCGCGTGGCAGGCGCGGCTGGCCAAAGAAGCGCAGGTGCTTGGCGATACGCCGGAGTTCTCGGATATCGCCAAGCTGCGGCTCTCGCGCGATGTGTTCCGTGAGGCGCTGCGGCTCTATCCGCCGGTGCCGATGATGGTGCGCGAGACCACATGCCCCGAATATTTCCGCGATCGACAGCTTCCCAAAGGCGCGCAGGTGGTGCTGAGCCCGTGGCACCAGCACCGGCACACGCGGCTGTGGGACAATCCCGATGGCTTTGATCCCGCGCGCTGGGGCACGCAGAACGGCAAGGCCTGTGCGCGTGATGCCTATATGCCGTTTTCCGCCGGGCCGCGGGTCTGCACCGGGGCGGGGTTCGCCATGGTCGAAGGGGTGCTTCTGCTGTCGCTGATCCTGCGCGATTTGAAGCTGGAGATCGTGCCCGAAAAGACGCCGGAACCGGTGGCCTTCCTCACCGTGCGGGCGCGCAGCGGCATATGGCTGCGCATCTCTCGCCGCTAGCGCTAAAGGTAGCGTTAAACAGCGCCTTCGATCTATCCAATGCCGGGCGATTGGGCTAAGCCTTTGGCAACGCAATTTTACTGATCTTAAAGAGGATCCTCCATGGCACAGGACAAGGCCGTTTTTGCAAAGCAAAAAGACCAGATGGCATCGGGCAAGGGCTTCATCGCCGCGCTCGACCAGTCCGGCGGCTCGACCCCCAAGGCGCTGCTGCAGTACGGCGTCGAGGAAAACGAGTACAACGGCGAAGCGGAGATGTTCGGCGAGATCCACAAGATGCGCACGCGCATCATCACCGCGCCCGATTTCACCAACGACAAGGTGCTTGGCGCGATCCTCTTCGAGCGCACCATGCGCGGCGAGATCGACGGCCTGCCGACGGCGCAGTACCTGTGGGAAAAGCGCGGCGTGGTGCCCTTCCTGAAGATCGACAAGGGCCTTGCCGATCAGGAGAACGGCGTGCAGATGATGAAGCCGATGCCCGGCCTTGAGGATCTGCTGAACGACGCGGCGCAGAACTTCGGCATCTTCGGCACCAAGGAGCGTTCGGTGATCCACGAGGCGAACGCCGAAGGCATCGAGGCTGTGGTGGCGCAGCAGTTCGAAGTGGGCCGGGCGGTGATCGCCGCGGGCATGGTGCCGATCCTCGAGCCCGAGGTGAACATCCATTCGGAAAGCAAGGAAGAGGCCGAGGCGCTGCTCGAGGCGTCGCTGGCCAAGCATCTCGACACGCTGGCCGAAGGTGAGGACGTGATGATCAAGCTGACCATCCCCAGCAAGCCGGGCCTCTATGACGGTCTTGCCGATCACCCGCGCGTTGTGCGCGTGGTGGCGCTGTCGGGCGGCTACACCACCGATGACGCCTGCGAGCGCCTGTCGAAGAACACCAAGATGATCGCCTCCTTCAGCCGCGCGCTGGCAGAGGGGCTGTCGAAGAAGCAGTCGGACGGTGACTTCAACGCTCTGCTCGGCAGCAACATCGAGAAGATCTACCAAGCGTCGCTCTGAGCCGCCGCTAGTATCGCGCGGCCCTGATGGGCCAAGCACGCCCGGTCTCTGTTTCAGAGGCCGGGCGTTTTTTCGTGATTGTCCGTGAAACTGCCGACGGAACGCCAAAGGGCATCGCTGCGTTGACGGAGCAGAAAGAAAGGAGGACGCTATGTCTGAACGCAAGAGATCGCAGGACGGGCGCAGCGAGACCGCTGAGATCCTCAACGGTCAGCCGGAGACACCGGGCGCAACCGCACAAGAAGGCCGCAAGGGCGGCGAGATGGCCCGCAAGGTCGGCACGCGCGATGAGGAGAAGCGCGTGGATGAAACCTCGGCAGGCGCGACGCGGCCGCTGGCGCAGGATCAGGACGGCAGCGGCGACAAGGAAAAGGTGTAAGGAGGCACGACCATGGCGATTCTCAGCAATGGCACTTGGGTTTTGGTGGCGGACGGCGAAAAAGCGCTGTTCCTGCGCAACGATGTCGACGAGCAGGATCCCGACCTGAACGTCGTGCGCATCGAGGAACAGGAAAACCCCTCGGACCGCGAACAGTCGGCGAACCGTCCGGGCCGCATGCACGATGGAGGGCCGGGGCAGAAATCCGCGGTGCAAGACACCGATTGGCACGAACTTGCCAAGGAACGTTTTGCCGATGAGGTGGCCGAGATCCTCTACAAGCAAGCCCATAAGGGCATGTTCGAAAGGATCGTTCTGGTGGCTCCGCCGGCGACGCTTGGCGAGATCCGCGGCAAGCTGCACAAGGAGGTTTCCGACAAGGTGGTGGCCGAACTGGACAAGACGCTGACCAACCATCCTGTCGACAAGATTGAAAAGCTTCTGCGCGACGAGTTCGCCCCGGCTTGAAGGCTTTAATCTTGAATTAACGAAAAACGCCGCCTCACAATGGCGGCGTTTTTTATTTTATTTCAACCTATTGTGGTCGTTAATTTGCGTGATGTTTTACGTTAACTCACGGTTCAGGATGTCCATCACCCCCTCGGGGCTGTCGGCGCTCTGCACGAAATCCAGCAGCGAGGCTTCGGCGAAGCCCTTGTCGACCACGTGCTGCATCAGCGCCTTCAGCGGCTCCCAGAACCCTTCGGTGTCCAGCAGCACGATCGGCTTGGCATGCAGCCCCAGCTGGCGCCAGGTCAGCGCTTCGAAGAACTCGTCGAGGCTGCCCGCACCGCCGGGCATCAGAACCACGGCGTCGGCGTTCATCAGCATGACTTTCTTGCGCTCATGCATGGTCTCGGTGATCACAAAGCGGGTGAGGTCCGTCTTGCCTACCTCATGCGCCAAAAGGTGGGTCGGGATCACCCCGAATGTCTCGCCGCCGGCGTCCTGAGCGGCGCGCGCGACCTCTCCCATCAGCCCGACATCACCGGCGCCATAGACAAGCCGCCAGCCTTGTTGTGCAATGGAGGTGCCAAGTGTTTTGGCATCCGCAGCATACTTTGGCGTGCTGCCGTGGCGAGAGCCGCAATAAATGCAGACAGATTTGACGGGCATGTGGATAATCCAAAAAATGCTGTTTTGACCGGTGATAACGGCATTGTTATAGGTTCTCAACCGCGCTCGTGAGGGACAGCACAGGCGCCGTGATTGGGATTATGTAAAGATGAACGAGAAACTCTGGGTCTGGATCGGACTGGGCGCTGCCGCGGGTATCGGCGCGCTCTACGTCAGCGGTGTGATCGGCCCTCAGGACACGCCGCAAGGCAGTTCCGAAACGCCTTCGGTTGCCGAAGCACCGGCGCCCGAACCGGATGAGCCAGCCATAGCGGCGGTGACGGAGGGGGGCGCAAACACGGCCCCAGCGGCGGACAGCGCAGGCGCAGAAGAGACGGCGGACGCGGATGTGGGCGCGCCACAGCCCGAGGCTGGCGCACCGACGACAGTGGCAGATGGCACAGTCACCAAGCACAGCGTCTCGACCGATGCCGAGACTTCAGACGACCTGCTGGACGAAGCCGCGGCCACCCCAGAGGCCGGGGCAGCGCAGGGCGACACGGAGCTTGCGCTTTTGGCTCCCGATGACGCGGCCTCTGCGGCCGGAAGCGAGGCCGACCAGACCGGCACAGGTCTCCCCAGCTTCGATCTGGTGCGCGCCGAACCGGGCGGGCTCATCACCGTCGCGGGCCGCGCGGAGCCGGGCAGCGAAGTGTTTCTGATGCTCGACGGCAAGGAAGAGCTTTCCAGCCGCGTCGGCAGCGATGGCCGGTTCGCGGCGTTCTTCGATCTGCCCCCATCCACCGAGGCGCAGGTTCTACGGCTGAGGATGCTGTGGAACGGCGAAACCGTGGAGTCCGAGCAGGAGGTCATCCTCGCGCCGCCCACAGGCACCAGTGCACCGCTGGTCGCCGAAGGGGAAGCGCCAGAAGAGGGCGCGGCAGATTCCGAGCTTGCCAGCGTCGACGGCGGCGTCAGTGCCGCGCCGACGGTGCTGATGTCTGATGCGCGGGGGGTCGAGGTGATGCAGGGCGCGGCGCCGGTCGCGCCCGGCGGCGTTGCCATTGATGCGATCACCTATGACGATACCGGCGGCGTGGCGCTGTCGGGACGCGGGCGCGGGCAGGCGACCTTGCAGGTCTATCTCGACAACACTCCCGTCACCACGCTGCGTGTCGCCGCCGACGGGCGCTGGCAGGTGGCGCTGCCCGGTGTCGAGGCGGGCACCTACACGCTGCGCGTCGATCAGGTTGATGACGCCGGCGAAGTGACGGCGCGCGCCGAAAGCCCGTTCCGCCGCGAGCCGGCGGAAAAGCTGGCCGCTGTGAGCGAGACGATTGCCGCCGCCGAAGATGTCACCGCGATCACCGTGCAGCCGGGCAACACGCTCTGGGCCATCGCGCGCGAGCGCTATGGCGATGGTCTGGCCTACGTGCGTCTATTCGAGGCCAACAAGGCGCAGATCCGCGACCCCGATCTGATCTACCCCGGACAGGTCTTCGACTTCCCCGAATGAGCCGCGCAGCTATCGTTCTCTGCCAATCGCGCTTTGCCCGCCAAGCCGCCCGTGGATGTGGTGCACAGGGACCTGTGCGCCGCGCGGCACTGGCCTTCACCGGCCCGCCGCGATAAGGGCAGGTCCCGCCAAGCCAAGAGAGCCCAGCCATGCCTCCCGACACAGACCAGACCACCATTGCCGACGCCGAACGCCGCTCGGGCCTGCGCACCATCCGCCGTGTCGCGCCCTACCTGTGGCCCGAGGGGCAGGCATGGGTGAAGCGCCGCGTGGTGGTCGCGCTGGTGCTTCTGGTGATCGCCAAGCTGGTCGCAGTCGGCACGCCGATGCTCTACAAACAGGCGGTGGACTCGCTCGATGGCCAAGCCTCCGCGCTGCTTTTGGGCGCGGTGGGGCTGACGCTGGCCTATGGCATGGCGCGCATCCTCAACACCGGCTTTCAGCAACTGCGCGACGCGGTCTTCGCCAAGGTTGGCCAGCGCGCGCTGCGCAAGCTGGCGCTGCAGACCTTCACCCATATCCACCATTTGTCGCTGCGCTACCACATCACCCGCAAGACCGGCGGTCTGAGCCGGATCATCGAGCGCGGGGTGAAGGGCGTGGAATTCCTGCTGCGCTTCTTGCTGTTCTCCATCGGCCCGCTGGTGCTGGAACTGCTGCTGGTCGGCATCGTGCTCTTCTGGCTCTTCGACATCTGGTATCTGGTGGTCGTCGCGGTGACCATTGCGCTTTACGTATGGTTCACCTTCGCGGTGACCGAATGGCGCGTGCGTCTGCGCCGCAAGATGAACGCGCAGGACACCGACGCCAACCAAAAGGCGATCGACAGCCTGCTCAACTTTGAAACGGTGAAATACTTCGGCGCCGAGGCGCGCGAGGCGCAGCGCTACGATGACGCCATGCAGGGCTATGAGGAGGCGGCGGTGAAGACCGCGACCTCGCTGGCCATGCTCAACTTCGGGCAGGCGCTGATCATCAACGGCGGTCTGGTGGCGGTGATGGTCATGGCGGCGATCGGGGTGCAGAACGGCGCTCTGAGCGTCGGCGATTTCGTCATGGTCAACGCCTACATGATCCAGATCACCATGCCGCTCAACTTCCTCGGCACCGTCTACCGCGAGATCCGCCAGAGCCTCGTGGACATGGGCGAGATGTTCGATCTGCTGGACCAGCCCGCCGAAGTGTCGGACAGGCCCGCCGCGCCGAAGCTGCAAGTGTCGGGCGGCGCGGTCACCTTCGATCAGGTGCGCTTTGGCTATGACGCCGAGCGCGAGATCCTCAAGGGCATCTCGCTGACCGTCGGCGCGGGCGAGAGCGTGGCGCTGGTCGGGCCTTCGGGGTCGGGCAAGTCCACCATCGGGCGGCTGCTGTTCCGCTTCTATGACGTCTCGGGCGGCGCGATCCGCATCGACGGGCAGGACCTGCGCGACGTCACCCAAGACAGTTTGCACGGCGCCATCGGCGTGGTGCCGCAGGATACGGTGCTGTTCAACGACAGTATCCGCTACAACATCGCCTACGGTCGCGGCGGTGCCACCGAAGACGAGGTGATCGCCGCGGCGAAAAGCGCCCAGATCCACGAGTTCATCATCTCGCTGCCCGAGGGCTACGACACGATGGTCGGCGAGCGGGGGCTGAAACTCTCGGGCGGTGAAAAGCAGCGCGTCGGCATCGCGCGCACGCTGCTGAAGAACCCGCCGATCCTGCTGCTCGACGAGGCGACCTCGGCGCTGGACACCGAAACCGAAGCCTCGATCCAGACCGCGTTGCGCCGCGCCGGCGAGGGGCGCACCGTGCTGACCATCGCGCACCGGCTTTCCACCATCGCCGACGCCGACCGCATCGTGGTGCTGGAGAAGGGCGAGGTGGTCGAAGAAGGCACGCACGAGGCGCTGCTGGCGCGCGCTGGCCGCTACGCGCAACTGTGGGCACTGCAACAGGCCGAGGAGCGTGCGGCCTGATCGGTCTCAGGCGAGTATTTTTGGAAAGATGAAAAGAGGGCGTGCGCTGCGGCGGGCGCCCTTCTTTGTTCTGAAACTATGCAGTCCGCGAGTTTGGCCGGGCGTGAAGCGCAGGCACGGGCGCCGCGCTGATCGCTTGCGAGCGTGTTTTTTTGGTCACCTAGCTCAAGACGAATGACAGCCCTTGAGTATTGGCAAAACCTATCTGCGGTGGCTTGATTTGGTTAGCTTATCTGACCACGCGTGTTGCCTATCGGAAACTTGTTTCCTAAACGTGTCGCAACCACGATTCCGAAGGAGGCTCCCCATGAGCGCGCGTATCGAACGCCACGGTCTGCAGATCGACCCCGTTCTGTGCAATTTCGTCGAAGACAAGGCCCTGCCGGGCAGCAATGTCGAGGCTGATACGTTCTGGGCGGCGCTGTCGCAGCTGGCGCATGAGTTCGGCCCGCGCAATGCCGCGCTGCTGGCCAAGCGCGACGCCCTGCAGGAAAAGATCGACGCATGGCACAAGGCCAACCCCGGCCAGCCCGAGTTGGTGCCCTATACGGCGTTCCTTGAAGAGATCGGCTATCTGCTGCCCGAAGGTCCGGACTTCGAGATCGAGACCCAGAACACCGACCCCGAGTTCGCCTCGGTGCCCGGCCCGCAGCTGGTGGTGCCGATCACCAACGCGCGCTACGCGCTGAACGCCGCCAACGCGCGCTGGGGCTCGCTCTATGATGCGTTCTACGGCACCGACGCCATGGGCTCGACCCCGCCGAAGGGTGGCTTTGACGCCGCACGCGGCAAAGAGGTGGTCGCCAAGGCCAAGGCCTTCCTCGACGAGAATTTCCCGGTGGCGGGCGGCAGCCACGCCGAGGCAGCGGGCTACACCATCGAGGGCGGCGCGCTGCTGGTGGGCGGCAAGCCGCTGGCGACCCCCGCGCAGTTCGCGGGCTACCGCGGCGATGCGGCGTCCCCCGAAGCGGTGCTGCTGGTGAACAACGCGCTGCATGTCGAGCTGGTCATCGACCGCACACACTTCATCGGCAAGGACGATGCCTCGGGCCTCGCTGATGTGCTGATGGAATCCGCCATCTCGGCGATCATGGACTGCGAGGACTCGGTCGCCTGCGTTGACGGCGAAGAGAAGACGCAGGCCTATTCCAACTGGCTCGGCCTGATGAAGGGCGACCTGTCGGACACCTTCGAGAAGGGCGGCAAGCAGGTCACCCGCACGCTGGCCGATGACCGCGTCTACACCGCGCCGGACGGCGGCGAACTGGTGCTGAAGGGCCGGGCGCTCATGCTGGTGCGCAACGTTGGCCACCTGATGACCAACCCGGCGATCCTGCTGAAAGACGGCTCGGAGATCTTCGAAGGCCTGATGGACGCGATGATCACCACGCTTATCGCCAAGCACGATCTGGCCAAGGACAGCGGTCCGCGCAATTCCACCGAAGGCTCGGTCTACGTGGTGAAGCCGAAGATGCACGGGCCGGAAGAGGTCGCCTTCGCCGACGAGATCTTCAGCTTTGTCGAACAGGCGCTCGGCCTGCCGCAATACACGGTGAAGCTTGGCATCATGGATGAGGAGCGCCGCACCTCGGTGAACCTCAAGGAGTGCATCCGCGCCGCCAAGAGCCGCGTTGCCTTCATCAACACCGGCTTCCTTGACCGCACCGGCGACGAGATGCACACGGCGATGGAAGCGGGCCCGATGCTGCGCAAGGGCGACATCAAGGGCACCGCGTGGATCGCCTCTTACGAGGATCGCAACGTTGACATCGGTTTGGCCTGTGGGCTGCGCGGCAAGGCGCAGATCGGCAAGGGCATGTGGGCCATGCCCGACCTGATGGAAGCGATGCTCGAGGCGAAGATCGGCCATCCGAAAGCAGGCGCCAACTGCGCGTGGGTGCCGTCGCCCACCGCCGCCACGCTGCACGCGCTGCACTATCACATGATCGACGTTCTGGCGCGTCAGGCTGAGATCGCCGCCGGCGGGCCGCGTGGCACGCTTGAGGATCTGCTGACCATCCCTGTGGCCGCAGGCGCCAACTGGTCGAAAGAGGAAATCCGCGAGGAGATCGAGAACAACGCGCAGGGCATCCTTGGCTACGTGGTGCGCTGGGTGGATCAGGGCGTTGGCTGCTCGAAGGTGCCGGACATCCACGATGTTGGTTTGATGGAAGACCGCGCCACCTGCCGCATCTCGTCGCAGCATCTGGCCAACTGGCTGCACCACGGTGTCGTCTCGGCTGAAGAAGTGCGCGGCGTGATGGAGAAGATGGCCGCCGTGGTGGACCGTCAGAACGCCGGGGACGCCGCCTATATCCCGATGGCGCCGGGCTTTGACACCGTGGCCTACAAGGCCGCCTGCGATCTGGTGTTCGAAGGCCGCGTGCAGCCCTCGGGCTACACCGAGCCGGTGCTGCACAAGCGGCGTCTGGAACTCAAGGCGGGCTGATCCCTCTGGCGTGCGTGGGACGCGCGCCGCAACGAGGGGGCTGACGGCCCCCTCGTTCTACGAAGATATTTTCGTCTAGACGAAGAGCGGCGCGCCGTATGGGGCGTCGGAACGACAGGAAGGAATTACGACATGGCAGGTATTTCGCTGAGCCGCGCACGGACAATCATTCGCAAGGCGCTGGAAGCTGGCAAAGAGGCCGGCATGGCGCCGCTGTCGGTGGTGGTGCTGGACGAGGGCGGCCACGTGCAGGCGTTCGAGCGGCAGGACGGCGCGGCGCCCGGGCGCTTCGAGATTGCCTTCGGCAAGGCCTATGGCGCGGTGATGCTGGGCATGCCCGGGTCTGCTCAAATGGCGCGCGCCGAGTCCCAGGCCTATTTCATCGCCGCCGCGAACGGCGCCTTCGGCGGCAAGCTGATCCCCGTGCCGGGCGGCGTTTTGGTCAAGGATTCCAAGGGCCGGACGCTGGGCGCGGTGGGTGTCACCGGCGACAGTTCGGACAATGATGCGGCTGCCGCAAAAGCGGGCATCGAGGCGGTCGGTCTTACCGCGGTGATCTGAGCCACCTTTCACAGCGCCTCTCCGTGCCTTATGTTTCAGATGAACAGGCAAGGAGAGGCATGCAAATGACCCGTCCCACCGTCGGCATCATCGGCAACCAGCACATGCTCAATGAAACCTACCCGGCGCATGCCGGGGGGGTGATGAACACCGAGGCGGTGGCCTGTGTGTCGGGGTGTCTGCCGCTGCTGATCGCAGCCGATCCGCGCTTTGTCTCGGTCGAGGAACTGATGGAGACCTGCGACGGTTTCCTGCTCACCGGCGGACGGCCCAACGTGCACCCCGAGGAATACGGCGAAGAGGCGACAGAGGCGCATGGTGCCTTCGATCGCGCCCGCGACGCGATCGTGCTGCCGCTGGTGCGCGCCTGTGTCGAGCGCGGCCAGCCATTCCTTGGCATCTGCCGGGGCTTTCAGGAAGTCAACGTCGCCATGGGCGGCACGCTCTATCCCGAGATCCGCGACCTGCCGGGCCGGATGAACCACCGCATGCCCCCCGATGGCACGCTCGAGGAGCGCTTTGCGCTGCGCCACAAGGTGACGCTGACGCCGGGCGGGCGGTTCCACAAGCTTTTCGGCGCGCCCGAGGTGATGACCAACACGCTGCACGGGCAGGGGGTGAAGACCGCCGGTGCGCGCATCGAGATCGAGGGCCACGCCCCTGATGGCACGCCCGAGGCATTGTACGTCAAGGGCGCGCCGGGCTTCACCATGGCGGTTCAATGGCATCCCGAGTGGGATGCGGCGAACGACCCGGTGTCGCGGCCGCTGTTCGAAGCCTTTGGCGATGCGGTGCGGGCTTGGGCCGGAGGGTCCGAGGGACAGACCGCCCCGCGGGCCGTTTCCGCCTGATCAGGTGACGCGCTTGCGGCGCTGGTATTTGGGTTGATCCCAGATCGCGCCGCGCAGAATGCGCGCGAGAATTTCCACCGCCTCGCGGATCTCGTCCTCGCCGATGTAGAGCGGGGTGATGCCAAAGCGCATGATGTCCGGCGCGCGGAAATCACCGATCACTCCCTGATCGATCAGCGCCTGCATCGCCGCATAGCCATGCTCGAAGCGAAAGCTGACCTGACTGCCACGCTTTTCGTTCTCGCGCGGGGTGGCGAGCTTCAGGCCCGGGCAGTGGGTCTCGACCTCTTCGATCATCAGGCCGGTCAGTTCCAGCGAGCGCTGACGCAGGCTCTTCATATCGACCCGGTCCCAGACGTCGAGCGCCGCGTCGAGCGCCGCCATCTGCAGCACCGGCGGCGTGCCGACGCGCATCCGCTCGATCCCCGAGGCGGGGCGGTAGCTGCGTTCAAAGGCGAAGGGCGTGTCATGGCCGAGCCAGCCCGACAGCGCCGGTTCCGCATGGTCGGCATGGCGCGGCGCGACGTAGATGAAGGCCGGCGCGCCGGGGCCCGCGTTGAGATACTTATAGGTGCAGCCGACCGCGAAATCGGCGCCACCGCCGGCGAGGTCCACCGGCAGGGCGCCCGCCGAGTGGGCCAGATCCCAGATCGCCAGCGCGCCCATCTCATGCGCCTTTTGGGTGAGTTGCGCCACGTCGTGGCGGCGGCCGGTGCGATAGTCGACCTCGGTCACCAGCAGCACGGCGACCTCCTCGGTGATCTCCTCGGCCAGCCGGTGCGGCTCTGCAAGGCGCAGCTCGTACTCATCTCCCAGCAGCTCGATCAGCCCTTCGGCCATGTAGAGATCGGAGGGGAAGTTGCCGGTGTCCGACAGGATCACCTTGCGGCCCGGATTGAGTGACACCGCCGCCGCCAGCGCCTGAAACACCTTGATCGACAGCGTGTCGCCGACCACCGTGTGCCCGGCCTCGGCGCTGATCAGGCGCCCGATGCGGTCGCCCAACCGGCTGGGCATGCCCATCCACCCGCAGGCGTTCCAGCCGGTGATCAGATGCTCGCCCCATTCCTCGGTCATCATCTTCTGCACCCGCTCGGGCGTCGCCTTGGGTAACGGGCCCAGCGAATTGCCGTCGAGGTAGATGAGCCCGAGGGGCAGGTGGAACTGCTCTTTCGTCCAGCCAAAGAGCGCGTCGGGGTTTGTGGTCAAAACTGGCCTCCTGATATCTCGATGGCCTGACCGTTCACGCTGCCCGAGCCGGGACCGCAGAGCCACAGTACGGCGCTTGCGATCTCGTCCGGGGCGATCAGGCGATTATGGGGATTGGCGGAATGAACGAGCGCGGTGGCCTCGCCGTCCGTCAGACCCTCGCGGGCCATGACGCGTTCGATATTGCGCGGGGCGATCTCTGTCTCGACATAGCCGGGGCAGAGCGCGTTGAAGGTCACCGGCTGTCCGGCATGGTCGGCGGCGAGCGCGCGGATCAGCCCCACCAGCCCGTGTTTCGAGGCGACATAGGGCACGGCGCGGCGCATCCCGCGCAGCCCGGCGACAGAGGAAATGGCGACAACCCGGCCCCAGCCCGCGTCCAGCATCGCGGGAAGCGTCTCGCGGATGGTCAGGAACGCCCCGTCGAGGTTGATGGCCGTGGTGCGCCGCCATGTTTCGAGGTCGGTTGTGGCGATCTCGGACGGCTCGGCAAGGCCGGCGTTTGCCACGACGATGCCGAACGGGCCGCGGGCCGCGATGGCGGCCGCGATGCCCTGCTGCACGGATGCCTTATCCGCCACGTCCATCACCAGCGGATGCAGACGCGGTGCGGCGGCGGCCTCCAGAACCTCGGCGCGGCGCCCGGCGATGGTGACCTCGGCGCGCGCCCCTGCGAGCGCCACGGCAATGGCATGGCCGATGCCCGTGCCGCCGCCAGTCACCAAGGCGTGCGTTCCGCTGAGCATGGCATCCTCCTCTCGTTCCGTGCGAAACTGGCCGGGAAATCCGCCAGTGGCAAGACAGGGCTGCGGCATATCGCGCAGGGTAAAGGCGGAAACCCTTGCGGTAGGAGTGGTTGAAAGGGGCGCTGCCCCTCGGCGCTGCGCGCCTCACCCCGGAGTATTTAGGGAAAGATGAAGGAGCCTGCGATGCCGCGCACCATCGATCTGCCACCGGTCTGGCTATTGGGCTTTCTGGTGCTGGCCTGGATGCAGGCGCGGCACCTGCCCATGGGGCTGGGATTCGGGCCGGTCTGGGCCGATTTGCTGGGGGGTCTTCTGGTGGGCGGCGGCGTGCTTCTGGCGGCGCTGGCGCTGACCGAGATGCGGCGCCAGCGCACCACCTTCATGCCGCACGCCGAGGCCGACCGGCTGGTGACCTCGGGGGTGTTTCGGGTGTCCCGCAACCCGATCTACCTCGGGGATGTCATGATTCTGACCGGGCTGATCCTGTACTGGGACGCGGTGCCATCGCTGGCGCTGGTGCCGGTTCTGGTCTGGGTTCTGGAAAAACGTTTCATCGTGCCAGAGGAGGCGCGACTGCGTCGCAAGTTTGTTGCCGAGTTTCGGAAATATGAGCAACAAACCCGCCGGTGGCTTTGAATCCGCCGCACTATGTGGTTAACACGTTCGACCCGGTTGTGAGCACGGCGCCGCAAAGGTAGACCATACGTCAACCGGAGGACGACAAACCTAGAAGCAAGGGCCTTCGGAACGGCCTATAAGGGGGACCAATTACGTGAAGATCGGAACGCCGACAGAGATTTTCGAGGGTGAGGCGCGCGTCGCCATGACCCCGGACTCGGCGCTGCAACTGCAGAAGCTGGGTTACGATTGCCTGATACAGTCAGGCGCCGGCGCGAAGGCAGGCTTTGCCGACGCGGCCTATGAGGCCGCTGGCGTGACCGTGGTGGCAGATGCCGACGCTCTGTGGAGCCAGTCGGACGTCGTCGCCAAGGTGCGCCCGCCGAGGGAAGAGGAAGCGGCGCGGCTGACGCCCGAGAAACTGCTGATCTCCTTCTTCTACCCGGCGTCCAACGAAGCGCTGATGCAGCAGGCCGCCGATCTGGGCGCCAGCGTCATCGCGATGGACATGGTGCCGCGTATCTCGCGCGCGCAGAAGATGGACGCGCTGAGCTCGATGGCCAACATCGCCGGCTACCGCGCGGTGATCGAGGCAGGCAACAACTTCGGCCGCTTTTTCACCGGCCAGGTGACCGCTGCCGGCAAGGTGCCGCCCGCCAAGGTGCTGATCGTCGGCGCCGGTGTGGCAGGGCTTGCCGCGATTGGCACCTCGACCTCGCTGGGCGCCATCACTTACGCCTTCGACGTGCGCCCAGAAGTCGCCGAGCAGGTCGAATCCATGGGCGCCGAGTTCGTCTACCTCGACTTCGAGGAAGAACAGGAAGACGGCTCCTCGACCGGCGGCTACGCCTCGGTCTCCAGCCCCGAATTCCGCGAAGCCCAGCTTGCCAAGTTCCGTGAACTTGCGCCCGAGATGGACATCGTCATCACCACCGCCCTAATCCCCAACCGGGAAGCGCCGGAACTGTGGACCGAGGACATGGTGCAGGCGATGAAGCCCGGCTCGGTGATCATCGACCTCGCGGCAGAGCGCGGCGGCAACTGCAAGCTGACCGTCAAGGACGAGAAGATCGTCACCGACAATGGCGTGACCATCGTCGGCTACACCGACTTCCCCTCGCGCATGGCGACGCAGAGCTCGGCGCTCTACGCCACCAACGTGCGCCACATGATGGCTGACCTGACCCCCGAGAAGGACGGCACGGTCAACCACAATATGGACGACGACGTGATCCGCGGCGCGACCATCGCGCACGAGAAGGAAGTCACCTTCCCGCCGCCGCCGCCGAAAACCAAGGCGATCGCGGCCGCGAAGCCGAAGGAAAAGGCGCCCGAACTGACGCCGGAAGAAAAGCGCGCGCAGGAAGTGGCCGCCTTCAAGGCGCAGACCAAGCAGCAGGTGACCCTGCTGACCGTCGGTGCCGTGCTGCTGCTCGGCGTGGGACTTGTCGCGCCCGCCAGCTTCATGCAGCACTTCATCGTCTTCGTGCTTTCGGTCTTCGTCGGCTTCCAGGTGATCTGGAACGTCTCGCATTCCCTGCACACCCCGCTGATGGCCGTCACCAACGCCATCTCCTCGATCATCATCCTTGGCGCGCTGATGCAAATCGGCTCGGGCAACTGGCTGGTGATCATCCTAGCCGCGCTTTCGGTCTTCATGGCCGGGATCAACATCTTCGGCGGCTTCCTCGTGACACGGCGCATGCTCGCCATGTTCCAGAAATCGTAAGGAGAGGTGGGGACTATGGAATTCGGATTCACGACGGCGGCCTATGTGGTCGCGGCCGTTCTGTTCATCCTGTCGCTGGGTGGCCTCTCGGGGCAGGAAAGCGCCAAGCGCGCCGTGTGGTACGGCATCGTTGGCATGGGCCTTGCGGTCTTTGCCACGCTGATCGGCCCGGGCTCGGGCCTGTGGCTGCTGTCGATCATCCTGATCGCGGCGGGCGGCATCATCGGCATGTATGTGGCCAAGAAGGTCGAGATGACCGAGATGCCGCAGCTGGTGGCCGCGATGCACTCTCTGGTCGGCCTCGCGGCGGTCTTCGTCGGCTTCAATGCGCATTTCACCATGCGCACGGTCGAAAAGGCCCACGCCGCCGGTGAGGCGGTGCACGGTGCCTTTGCCGAACTGGTGGCGCACAAGACCCCGGTCGAGCTGAGCATCCTGCAGGTCGAACTCTTCCTTGGCATCTTCATTGGTGCGGTGACCTTCACCGGCTCGGTCATTGCCTATGGCAAGCTGGCGGGCAAGGTGACCTCGAAGGCCGAGAAGCTGCCCGGCGGGCACATCCTGAACGCCTCGGCAGCGGCGCTCTCGGTGATCTGCCTGATCTGGTACATGAGCACCGGCGGGCTCTTCCCGGTGCTGATCATGACGCTCTGCGCGCTGTTCATCGGCTACCACCTGATCATGGGCATCGGCGGCGCCGACATGCCGGTGGTGGTCTCGATGCTCAACAGCTACTCGGGCTGGGCCGCGGCGGCCATCGGCTTTTCGCTGTCGAACGATCTGCTGATCGTCGTCGGTGCGCTGGTCGGCTCCTCGGGGGCGATCCTGAGCTACATCATGTGCAAGGCGATGAACCGCTCGTTCATTTCGGTGATCCTCGGCGGCTTCGGCGGCTCGGCGGGTCCGGCGATGGAAGTCGAGGGCGAGCAGGTGGCGATCGACGTCGACGGCGTGGCCAACGCGCTGGAAGAAGCCGACAGCGTCATCATCGTGCCGGGCTACGGCATGGCCGTGGCGCAGGCGCAGCAGAACGTCGCGGAACTCACCCGCAAGCTGCGCGGCAAGGGCAAGGAGGTGCGGTTCGCCATCCACCCCGTCGCGGGCCGTCTGCCGGGTCACATGAACGTTCTGCTGGCCGAGGCGAAGGTGCCTTACGACATCGTTCTGGAAATGGACGAGATCAACGAGGACTTCCCCGAGACCGACGTGGTCATCGTCATCGGCTCGAACGACATCGTGAACCCTGCGGCGCAGGAAGACCCGAACTCGCCCATCGCTGGCATGCCGGTGCTGGAAGTGTGGAAAGCCAAGCAGGTCTTCGTGTCGAAGCGTGGTCAGGGCACCGGTTACTCGGGCATCGAAAACCCGCTGTTCTACAAGGACAACACGCGGATGTACTACGGTGACGCCAAGCAATCGATCGGCGATCTGCTGAACAAGCTCGGCTGACGTCGCCGAGCGCACAAAACCTGAGGGCCCCGTCGGAAACGGCGGGGCCCTTTGTGTTGGCGCCGCCCGCCCGCCCGCCCGCCCGGCGCGGCGTGGGCGGCGAGCCCTGAATGCGTATTTTCAAAGAGAAGAAGCGGCCTGCGCGGACACCAGCGGCTTCTTCTCTTTGCCAAATACGCATGGCGAAGCGGCGCCGCGGCGCGGCATCGGGGCGGGGCGGCGCGCGCCGGGCAGGCGGCTTCGTTGCGAAATCGGGGATTTGTGGCCATCGCGGTGCCAGAGCCTGCCATATAGGGCGTTTCCGCCTTGCAAGGGCCCTCCGGGGCGCATAGAAGACCGCAAATTCGAATTTCGCGGTGGGCCGGATTCCGCGCCCTCGCATCACGACCACAAGGGAATTGGCATGCAGGTCAACGAGACGCTGAACGAAGGTCTGAAGCGCGCGTACGAGCTCATCCTCACCGCCGAAGAGCTGGACGCGAAGGTGAACGAGAAGCTCGCCGAGGCGCAGCCTGAGATCGAGATGAAGGGCTTCCGCAAGGGCAAGGTCCCGATGCCGCTGCTCAAGAAGCAGTTCGGCCAGCGTCTGCTGGGCGAAAGCATGCAGGAAGCCATCGACGGCGCGATGAACGAGCACTTCGAGAAGTCGGGCGACCGCCCGGCGCTCCAGCCGCAGGTCAAGATGACCAATGAGGACTGGAAAGAAGGCGAAGACGTCGCCGTCGAGATGAGCTACGAGAAGCTGCCGGAAGTTCCGGACGTCGACGCGTCGAAGATCACCCTCGAGAAGCTCGTGGTGAAAGCCGATGACGCGGCCGTGGACGAGGCGCTGGCACAGCTGGCCGAAAACGCGCAGGACTTCAAAGACCGCCGCAAGGGCTCGAAGGCGAAAGACGGCGACCAGGTCGTCATCGACTTCGTCGGCAAGGTCGACGGTGAAGCCTTCGAAGGCGGCTCGGCGGAAGACTACCCGCTGGTGCTCGGCTCCAACTCCTTCATCCCCGGCTTCGAAGAGCAGCTGGTTGGCGTGAAGGTCGAGGAAGAGAAGGCCGTCGAGGTCACCTTCCCCGAGGAGTACGGCGCAGAGAACCTCGCCGGCAAAGCCGCCGTCTTTGACGTGACCGTCAAGGCCGTGAAAGAGCCCGTCGCCGCCGAGATCGACGACGAGCTGGCGAAGAAGTTCGGTGCCGAAGACCTCGAAGGTCTGAAGGGCCAGATCCGTGAGCGTCTGGAAGCCGAATACACCGGCGCATCGCGTCAGGTGATGAAGCGCGCCATGCTCGACGCGCTGGACGAGCAGGTCTCGTTCGAGCTGCCGCCGAGCCTCGTCGAAGCCGAAGCCAAGCAGATCGCGCACCAGCTCTACCACGAAGAGCACCCGGACGATCACGGCCACGACCACGGCGAGATTGAGCCCACCGACGAGCACAACAAGCTTGCCGAGCGCCGCGTGCGCCTTGGCCTGCTGCTCGCCGAGATCGGCCAGAAAGCCGAGATCGAGGTGACCGATCAGGAGATGACCCAGGCGATCATGATGCAGGCGCGTCAGTACCCGGGTCAGGAGCGCGCGTTCTTCGACTTCGTGCGTCAGAACGCCCAGATGCAACAGCAGCTGCGCGCGCCGATCTTCGAAGACAAGGTCATCGATCACATCGCCGAAGGCGCGACCGTGAACGAAAAGGAAGTCACGAAAGAAGACCTCCAGAAGGCCGTCGAAGAGCTCGACGAAGAGTAATTTCCGGCGCCACTGGCGCAGGAGAAAGGGCCGCCCTTCGGGGCGGCCCTTTTGCGTTGGGGCATGGACGCGCTTGGGGGGGCTCGGGGGCTGGTCCTAAGGGTTGGTTCTGAGGGGAGGTTTAGGGTTTGGGCGATTTTTCTTGCCCAGGCAGGGGGCTGCGTGTGATCTTGAGAGCCCGGAGGAGATCATGGACGGACCCGAGCCCCGTGCCGCGCAGGAGCCGCGCAAGATGCTCGACAGCTCGGAGATTACCGCGCTGTCGCATCTCTATCGCGGCGAGGTCTATCGTTCGACCATCTGGCGCACCCGGCTCGACACCACCACCAACTGGGCGGTGGTGACCTTGGGCATCGCGCTGTCGATCTCCTACAGCTCGCCCGCCGCCTCACCGCTGCCGCTGATCCTCGTCGGAATTCTGATCCTGTTCTTCCTGATGCAGGAGGCGCGGCGCTACCGCTACTTCAACGTCTGGCGCGCGCGCTGCCGCTGGATGGAGACGCATTTCTTCGCGCCGATGCTGCATGATGGCGATCTGCACATGGAGGAGGGCTGGCAGCAGACGCTGGCCGACGACTATTGGAAGCCGCGCTACCACGTCTCGCTCTGGGTGGCGATCGGGCGGCGCATCCGGCGCAACTACGTGTGGATTCTGCTGATCCAGAGTGTCGCCTATATCGGAAAGCTGCTGGTGCACCCCGAGCCGCTGACCGCGGCGGTGCAACTGGTCGAGCGCGCCTCGGTCGGGCCGATCCACGGTGGTCTCGTATTGGCGGCGGGGGCGATCTATTGCCTTGCGTGGGGCGTTGCGGCGCTGGTCAGCTGGCGCGATGACCGCCGGCGCGCGCAGACCCGCCGGGACCGCACCAGCATGGGCTGACCCAATAGCGAAGCGCATAAAGAAAAGCCGCGCCGGAGTGCTCCGGCGCGGTTTCGACTTTGCGATGATCCGAAAGGGATCAGGCTTTGTCTTCGGTCTCTTCGGCTTCGGCGGGGGCCGGAGCGTCTTCGTCGTCCGATGCGGCGCTGCCGATGTCGTCGAACAGTTCCGAGATTTCGAACTCGGCCTGTGCTTCTTCTTCGGCGGCCAGTTCTTGGATCGACTTGCCCGACGCCTGCAGTTCGGCCTCTTCGGGCGAACGTGCGACGTTGAGGTTGATGACAACCATCACCTCGGGGTGCAGGTGAACTTCCACCTCGTGCAGGCCGAGCTCTTTGATCGGCTGACGGATGATGACCTGCTTGCGGTCGACCGAGAAACCTTCCTCGGTGGCGACGTCTGCGGCGTCACGGGTGGTGACCGAGCCGTAGAGGTTGCCGCCATCGGACGCCTGACGAATCACGACGAACTGCTGGCCGTCGAGCTTCTCGCCAAGGGCTTCGGCTTCTTTCTTGGTTTCGAGGTTCCGCGCTTCGAGCTGAGCTTTTTGCTCTTCGAACTGCGCGATGTTCTCTTTCGACGCGGTCAGTGCCTTGCCCTGCAGCAGCAGGTAGTTGCGCGCGAAGCCGGGCTTCACGTCAACGACATCGCCCATCTGGCCGAGCTTGGCCACGCGTTCCAGAAGAATGACTTGCATGGGTCTCTCTCCTTATTTCACGGCGTAGGGCAGCAGGGCGAGGAAGCGGGCGCGCTTGATGGCACGGGCCAGTTCACGCTGCTTCTTTGCCGACACTGCGGTGATGCGGGACGGGACGATCTTGCCGCGCTCAGAGATGTAGCGCTGCAGAAGACGGGTGTCCTTGTAGTCGATCTTGGGTGCGTTGTCGCCCGAGAAGGGGCAGACTTTGCGGCGGCGGAAAAACGGTTTTGCAGCCATTGGTTTAGCTCCTCTCGTTCAGATCAGTTACGACCACGGCGGTCGCCGCGGCCTTCGCGCTCGTCGCGCTTCTGCATCTGCACCGAGGGGCCCTCGGCGTGCTCTTCGACCTTGATCGTCAGAACGCGCATGACGTCGTCATGCAGGCGCATCAGACGCTCCATTTCCTGAACCGCGGTCGCCGGAGCGTCGGTTTTCAGGAAGGCGTAGTGGCCCTTGCGGTTCTTGTTGATCTTGTAGGCCATGGTCTTCACGCCCCAGTACTCGGATTCGACGACTTTGCCGCCGTTGTCCGAAAGGACGGTGCCGAAGTGCTCGACGAGGCCTTCGGCCTGCGCGTTGGAAAGATCCTGACGCGCGATGAATACATGCTCATAAAGCGGCATGTGTGCTCCATTTCTGTCCGGGCGCATTTCATAGGGCAGGCGTACCACTCCGCTCCTGCCCACGAGAGACTGCGCGGTTCACGTGATCTCGCGGAGGGATGGCGCTCTATACACCCTTGGGCGAGGGATTCAACCCTTTCCGGGCCGAGTTCATCTTCGCGCAAGACCTGTGGCGCGTGCCCCTACGGCAGAGCGCGAAATTGCCCACTCCCGTCCGCGGTCGCGCCCAAATCCTGACGCGTTTCGGCATCAACACTAGGTGCCGTGGAAGACAGTGACGAGTAGGAGGATGCACGATGTCGATGGGGGACCCTCGCTTTACCGAAACAGATGATCTGGTGGCTATGGGCGTGCGCGTGCTGGCGCAGGCGGTCGGATTTGTCATGGCGCTGTCGGCCTTCGCGCTCTGGCTGATGCCGCAGGCGGGCGAGGGGCTGTCGCTCTCCCGGCTGGCGCTGTCGCTGCTGTTGCTGCTCGTCGGGCTGTGCTCGGTCTTTGGGCTTGGACGGAAGGGCTGACCGCGCGCCGGCTGACCGCTGTGCTTTGCTGGAATGACGAGCGCCCCCGCAGGGAACTGCGAGGGCGTTTTGCTTGCTCATGTCCCGGTGCGTCGGGGCGCCGGGCGTGGCGCGTCAGGCGTTGGCCAGCTTGGCTTCGCGGGCTTGGCGCAGACGGGCGAAATCATCGCCGGCGTGATAGCTGGAGCGGGTCAGCGGTGTCGCCGAGACCATCAGGAAGCCCTTGCCGAACGCCGCCTTTTCGTAGGAGGCGAACTCATCGGGCGTGACAAAGCGATCGACGCGGTGGTGCTTCGGGGTCGGCTGCAGGTACTGGCCGATGGTCAGGAAGTCGATGTCTGCCGCGCGCATGTCTTCCATCACCTGAATGACCTGCTGACGCTCTTCGCCGAGGCCGACCATGATGCCCGACTTGGTGAAGATATGCGGGTCCATCTCCTTCACGCGCTGCAGCAGGCGCAGCGAGTGGAAGTAGCGGGCACCGGGGCGCACCGACGGGTAGAGGCCGGGCACCGTCTCGAGGTTGTGGTTGAATACGTCGGGACGCGCCTCGACCACCGTTTCCAGCGCGCCGGGCTTGGACTTCAGGAAGTCGGGCGTCAGGATCTCGATGGTGGTCTCGGGCGAGCGGTGACGGATTGCGCGGATGGTCTGGGCAAAATGCTCGGCGCCGCCATCGTCGAGGTCGTCGCGGTCCACCGAGGTGATCACCACGTGGTTCAGCCCGAGTTTCTGCACCGAGTCGGCAACCCGGCCCGGCTCGAACACGTCGAGCGTGTCGGGGCGCCCGGTGGCGATGTTGCAGAAGGTACAGCCGCGGGTACAGATGTCGCCCATGATCATCATGGTGGCGTGGCCCTGGCTCCAGCATTCGCCGACGTTGGGGCAGCCCGCCTCTTCGCAGACGGTGACCAGCCCATGCTCGCGCATGATGCGGCGGGTCTCGTTATAGCCCGCGCCGCCGGGTGCCTTGACGCGGATCCAGTCCGGTTTCTTGGGCTGGGCGTTGTCGGGCCGATGCGCCTTTTCCGGATGGCGCTGCGCCGGGATCTTCAGGTCTCGCAAAGCGTTTCCCCCGCGATGTGGGTCAGATGTCCCGCAAGATAGACCGTTGTCCGCGCAGGTTCCACCCCTGCGCCCGGGCCCGGTCCCGCTGCGGGACGGCAGTTACGTTCCGTCCCCCTACGCCGATCCGCGGCAAAGCGCAATTGCTGAGCAGGCGGCGCGGCTTGCGCGCGGCGGCGGGCCGCAGTGGGTCGATCAGCGGTTGCGTCTCGGCGGCGGCGAATTTATCTCGGCGTCAGGGAGGAAATCTAGGTGCCAGATACATGAAAGGACCTGTGCCATGAAAGCCGGTGTCGCTCTTCCCAACGTGACCTTCCGCACCCGCGTGCGTGACGAATCCATCGAAGGTCCGAACCCCTTCCGCTGGCAGGACATGACCACTGCCGACTACTTCAAAGGCAAGCGGGTCATCCTGTTCTCGCTGCCGGGCGCCTTCACGCCCACCTGCTCGACCTATCAGCTGCCGGGCTTCGAAAAGAACGCCGAGACCTTCCGCGAGCACGGCATCGACGCGATCTACTGCATGTCGGTGAACGACAGCTTCGTGATGAACCAGTGGGCGAAGTCGCAGAACCTCGAGAACGTGTCGGTGATCCCCGACGGCTCGGGCGAATTCACCCGCCGCATCGGCATGCTGGTGAACAAGGACAACCTCGGCTTCGGCATGCGCTCGTGGCGCTATGCGGCGATCATCAACGACGGTGTTGTCGAGGCATGGTTCGAAGAGCCGGGCCTGTGCGACAACCACGGCGAAGACCCCTATGGCGTCTCCAGCCCGGAAAACCTGCTGGAGTATCTGGCAAACGCGAAGGCCGAAGCCGCGGCCTGATCACGCAGCGGTCGTTGAGGCAAAAGAAAACGGGCCCTCGGGCCCGTTTTTTCATGTCTGGTCTTCCACGCCGGCGCGGCGCCATGCGGCATCAATTGCCCTGCGCCCCGGAAGATTTCTCTTCTTCCGCCGTCGCCTCTTCTTCCGCGGCGGCCTCGGCGTACCACTCATAGGCGGCACCGACGGCGACAGTCGAGGAGTTGGGCAGAACGTTGAGATAGGCCGACCCATCGCCATCCGCCGCCTGACGGCGTGTCATGCGCCAAGCGGTATAGATCGCGATCATCGCGAACAGCACGGTGAGCACCGCCCAGAAGCTTTGCGGCCCGGCCAGATCCATGGCCTGACCGGTGACCAGCGGGCCGGCGATCGCGCCGACACCGTAGATGAACACCATGCCGCTGGCCGCCGCGGGCATGTCCTCAAGCTCAAGGTAGTCGTTGGTGTAGGCGATGAACAGCGAATAGAGCGGGCTGGCCATGCCGCCCATGATCAGGCCAGCCACCAGCAGGGCGGTCAGCGAATGGCTGTAAAGGAACGCGACTGCGCAGGTCACAGAGCCCACCGCCGCCAGCGACAGGATCATCACCCGGCGGTCCATCAGGTCCGACAGCCAGCCCACCGGGAACTGGAACAGGAACGAGCCCATGAAGAGCGCCGCGACGAAGGCCGAGATTTCGGTCACCGAGAGTCCGACCTTGGCGCCATAGACCGAGGCCATGCCCATCTGCGCCGAGAAAACGCCGCCGAGGATCAGCGTCCCGACGGTGCCCAGTGGCGAACGGTCGTAGAGCTGGCGCAGGCTCATCGGTTTGATCGATTCCACCGCCGGGATCGGCACCGCCGACAGCAGCACCGGGGTGAAGGCCACAGAGACGAGGATCGAGGCGACGACGAACAGCGAGAACCCCGCTGCGTCGCCGAAGTTCAGCAGCCCCTGCGCCGCCACCATGCCCAACGTCTGCGCCACCATATAGGCCGACAGCAGCGTGCCGCGCGTCTGGTTGGTGGCACGGTCGTTCAGCCAGCTTTCAGAGGTCACGTAGAGCCCCGACAGGCAAAAGCCCAGCAGCACTCGCAGCGCCGTCCAGCTCCACGGGTCGGACAGCAGTGGAAAGGCGATCAGCAGCGCCGACATCATCGAGCCGAGCGCCGCGAAGACCCGCACGTGGCTGACCTTGCGGATCATCTTCGGCGTCAGCCGCGAGCCGACGAGGAAGCCGAGAAAATAGCCCGAGGTGATCAACGACAGTTCGAAGGTCGAGAACCCTTCGATGTCGCCGCGCACGCCCATCAGCGTCGCCTGCATGCCATTGCCGATCATGATCAGGAAGACGCCAAGAAGAAGCGACCAGACGCTGGTGACAAGCTGGAACATGCGGGCCTCCGGGGCGAAGATGGGGCAGAGATGGGGCAGCGGTATGGGCAGGAAAAAAACTGCGAATCCTTGTCGCTCGATGCCTGCTGCCGGCCTTTGCGTCAATCGCCGAAACGCCGCTCAGAACGGCGTTTCGCGGCGAATTTTACTCGGCGGCGCGCGTCGGCGCCGCGGGGCGGGTCAGCAGCACACCGGGGCCCTGTGCAGCCTGCCCGGCGAGCCGCGCCAGATGCCACGCCAGAACGCTGTTGCTGGCCAGCACCGGCAGGCCGGTGGCTGCCTCCAGCGGCGCGATGGCGGGCAGGGCGCGCAGGTTGGTGCACGACAGGAAAAGCGCGTCCACGGGCGCGCCGCCCTGCGCGATCAGCGCCGCGCCGGCGTCGATGATCGAGCCTGCCGAAATGCGCACCGCGCGCGCTTCTTCCTCGATCTCGAAGCTGCCGAAGACCGGCGTGTCGATGCCCGCGCCAGCCAGAACCTCGCGCAGCCGCCCCGAGACCTCGGGCAGATAGGGCGAGAGCATCGCCAGACGTCTGACCCCAAGACTGCGGCAGGCGGCGATGAGAGCCGAGACCGGCTCTGTCACATGCGGCACATCGATGGCCTTGCGGATGCGCTCTGCGACCTGCGTCGGGCCGATCTGCGCGGTCCCGGAGGTGCACCCGTAGCCCACCGCCGCCAGCGGCGCGCCATGCGGGAACAGCGCGGCAGAGGCGGTCATATAGCCCTCCATCGCCGCCAGCGTTTCGGGGGTGACCTCGGCGCCGGAGGGGATGCGGCTGACCAGAAGCTCCAGTTCCGGCGGCATCAATTGGCGGAAGTCGGTCTCGATGGTCTCATCCGACTGCAGCACGATCAGCCCCACCTGCGCCGCGCGGGCGGGATCGATCGCGTGGGGGAAATGCAGCCCGGCGCCGCTCATAGCGGCAGCTCCGGCAGGCTGGTGGCGGGCGTGGTCAGCCATTCGGCCCCGGTTTCGGTGATCACGATGTCCTCCTCGTGCACGAGCATGCGATTGGCCGAGAGCGCGATGCCCGGCTCCAGCGTCAGCACCATGCCCGGCTCCAGCCGCGTGTCGTCGGCGGCGATAAGCGAGGGCGGTTCGGTCAGTTGCATGCCAAGCCCGTGGCCCAGCCGTCCGACATCGGACCCGCCGGTGATCCCCGCCATGGCGCGGAAGAGGTCATGCGCACGGGCGCCGGGTTTCGCGGCCTCGAACCCGGCGTGCACCGCGTCGAGCAGCCGGTCATGCGCGTCCAGCACGGCGGGCGCAGCCGCTCCGAGCGCGATGTTGCGGTCGAAATCGCAGAAATAGCCATCGCGCATCAGACCGGTGTCGAGCATCACCACGTCGCCCTCGCGCAGCGGCGTATCGCTGGCCGGAGAGATCACATCGCCATAGCCGTCGGGGCCTGCGCCGCCAGCCAGATAAGGCACCCAATCGGCGCCTTCCTCGAGCGCGAGTATCTGGAAACGCCGGAACACCTGCGCCAGAGATACGCCGGGCTGAAGGATTTCGGGCAGGCGGGCGAAGGCGCGGGTGCCCACGTCGCAGGCGGCGCGGATGCAGGCGATCTCGGACTCGGATTTCACCATGCGCAGCTTGCGCATGATCCCGGCGTCGGGGCCAAACAGACGGTCGGGCAGCCGGTGCTTCAGCGCCTCCCAGTCGGTGAGCGGCATGCGCAGATGGGTCTCGGCACCGCTTGGCACGCCGATCCATTCGCCCGGCGGCACGGCCTCGGCCAGCGCCTCGGCCAGCAGCGAGATGCCGTCGTCCTCGTAGTCAGGAGAACTCCAGCAGCGGATGTCGGTGATCCAGCTTTGCGCCATCAGATGCGCGCCGATCGAGGGGATCACCGCCACCGGAGCGCCCTCGGCAGGCACCACAAGAAACCACGGACGCGTCGGGCTCTCCCAGAACCGGGTCAGAAAGCCTGTGAAGTAGCGCACCTCGGGTTCCGTGGTGAGCAGCAGCGCAGCGATACCGGACATCGCCATGCGCGCCTGCGCCCGTTCCAGACGGCTGTGGTACTCGGAGGGGAAAAAGCCCCGTGTGGCAACGCTCTGATCCATAACACAGCGTCACCGCGCCGGTGCCCTTCGGTCAAGCGTGAAGCACGGTCAGCGGGCCTGCGCCCGGTAATCGGCGAGGCTCTTGCCCGGTTCATCGACGAAGAGGCCGGGCAGGGGCGTCACGGCGCTCACCTGATCGATGCGGATGGTCTCGAAATCGCGGGCCGTCTCGTTCCAAGTGATGCAGGTCCAGATGCGGCCCCAGTAGTCCATGTGCAGGGGGCGCAGTTCCTGCGGCGCGTCGCGCCCTTTCAAAGTGACCCGCAGCTTTTGCCGGGCGCGGATCGCGGCGCGGAACTTGGGCATGAAGCGAAATCCCTCGGCGGCCTCGCGAAACGGGTAGGTGGCAAAGCCAAAGGCGCCCTGCGTCTCGCCATCCTCCGGCAACAGCGCGTCGATGCGGGCCGAGAGGGTTTCGGCGGCCTGCGCCAGATCGGCCATCCCGCCTTGGCCAACCGCGGCAAGGCCAAGGTGCAGCGCCTCCAGTTCCAACTCGGTCAGATTGAGCGGGGGCAGGGTGAAGGCGGCGCGCGCGGTGTAGCCGCGCCCGCGCTCGCCCTCGATCGGCACGCCCGAGGCGGCCAGCGTGTCCATGTCGCGATAGATGGTGCGCACCGACACGCCCAATTCGTCGGCCAGCGCTTCGGCAGTGTGCAGCGCCCCGTCCTTCAGCCGCTGCATCAGCGCATAGAGGCGGTCGGTCTTCTTCATCGGGCGGGCTCCACGAAAGCGGCGATTCGTCGCTGTGGCGACTCGCTGCGAGCGCCCCAACTGACAAGAAAATGGCACCTGACAGAATACTGTCATAAATGCGAAAGAAAACCCCCGTCGCCGCGGCGCTCGTCCGGCTTTGACGCTTTCGCGCGGCCCGGAAGGATCCTAGAACCCGGGAACAAAGTGCGACGTGCCGCCCGGGGGCCGATGGTCCGGGACAGGGGGCGGCGAAATGGAGACTAAGGACATGCTCAACAACATCGGCCTTCCCGGCCTTCTTCTGATCGCGGTCGTGGTGCTGGTACTGTTCGGCCGCGGCAAGATCTCCAGCCTCATGGGCGAGGTCGGCAAAGGCATCACCGCCTTCAAGAAGGGCGTGAGCGAGGGCGGCAAGGAGCTTGAGGACGACAAGGCCGAAGAGGCCAAGGACGTCACCCCCGCCGAGAGCGAAAAAGACAAGGTCTGATCCATGTTCGATCTTGGCTGGTCGGAACTGATGGTGATCGGCATCGTTGCGCTGATCGTCGTTGGTCCGAAGGATCTGCCCGTGCTGTTCCGCAATGTGGGCCGCTTCATGGGCAAGGCGCGCGGCATGGCGCGCGAGTTCAGCCGTGCGATGAACGATGCCGCTGATGAGTCTGGCGTGCGCGACGTGGCCAAGACGCTGAAGACGGCGACCAACCCGGTGAACTCGGCGATGGACGGGGTGCGCGATGCGGCCAAGTCGATGGCCGACCCGACGCCGCCGAAGAAGTCCGCGGGGCTGAAGGAAGACCCCGGTGCGCTCGAAGCCGAGCGCGCCGAGAACAAGCAGAAGATCGAGGCCAGCGCCGCCCGCGCCGCCGCCGAGCGCCAGAAGCGCGAAGCGGAGGCCGCCGCGAAACAGGCCGAAGACGCCGCCAAGAAGGCCGAAGAGCTGGAAGCGGCGATGAAGAAAGACGGTGAGGCATGAGCCAGATCGACCACGACGAGATCGAGGACAGCTCGGCCCCGCTGATCGAGCATCTGGCCGAGCTGCGCACCCGGCTTATTCGCGCGGTGGCGGCGTTCATCGTCGGCATCGTGCTGGCCTTCACCGTGGCCGAGCCGATCCTGCAGTTCCTGCTCGGCCCGATCGAAGAGACGCTGCGCTCGCTGGGCGATCCGTCGCCCACCATGCAGTACACCTCGCCGCAGGAATATCTGTTCACGCTGTTCCGCATTTCGATGGTGTTCGGCTTCGGGCTGGCCTTCCCGGTGATCTCGTTCCAGCTCTGGCGCTTCGTTGCGCCGGGGCTCTACAAGTCCGAGAAGAACGCGTTCCTGCCGTTCATGATCGCCTCGCCGATCATGTTCCTGCTGGGCGCCAGCTTTGCCCATTTCGTGGTGACGCCGCTGGCGATGCAGTTCTTCCTCGGCTTCGCCGACGTCAGTTCGATCTTCGCCAACCTGCTGGCGCAGGCCACCGACGGCATGCCGACGGACCTGCCGGCGGATACGGCGGTGGTGCCCGAGACGGCGGAGGGGATGAAGATCACCTTCTTCGGCAAGGTGAACGAAAGCCTCGATATCACGCTCAAGTTCATCGTCGCCTTCGGCCTGTGCTTCCAACTGCCGGTGCTGTTGACGCTGATGGGCAAGGCCGGTCTGGTCTCTGCCGCCGGCCTCGGCTCGGTGCGCAAATACGCCGTGGTGGCCATCCTCGTGCTGGCTGCGCTGGTGACCCCGCCGGATGTGACCACGCAGGCGATTCTCTTCGTGGTGGTCTACGGGCTTTACGAAGTGTCGATCTTCCTTGTGCGCATCGTCGAGAAGAAGCGGGAAAAGGAACTGCGGGCGCAGGGCCTCTGGTTCGATGACGACGAGACCGAAGACGAGGACGGTCAGGAGGACAAGACCCCGTGACGAGTAACGCGTTGAAACGCATCGCGGCGGCGCTGGAGCGTATGGCTCCGGCGCCGCTTGCCGCGCCCGACCTTGGCGCGGCGGATGCCTTTGTATGGCACACCGAACCCGACCGGCTGGAGCCGGTGCCGCAGGTCAACCGCGTGGCGCTGGACCTGCTGCTGGGCATCGACCGCTCGCGCGACACGCTGCTGTCGAACACCCTGCAGTTTGCCCGTGGCCTGCCGGCCAACAACGCGCTGCTTTGGGGGGCGCGGGGCATGGGCAAGTCGAGCATCGTCAAGGCGGTGCACGCCGAAGCGCTGCGGCGGGGCGAGGCACTGAAACTGGTGGAACTGCAGCGCGAGGACCTGCCGTCGGTGGGCCGGCTGCTGAACGTCCTGCGCGGCGCACCGCATCGCTTCGTGCTGTTCTGCGACGACCTGTCGTTCAGCCACGACGACCAGCACTACAAAAGCCTGAAGGCGGTGCTGGACGGCGGCATCGAGGGGCGGCCCGAGAACGTGCTGTTCTACGCCACCTCCAACCGCCGCCACCTGATGCCGCGCGACATGATCGAGAACGAGCGGTCGAGCTCAATCAACCCCTCCGAGGCGGTCGAGGAGAAGGTCTCGCTGTCCGACCGCTTCGGCCTGTGGCTTGGGTTCCACCCATGCTCGCAGGACGAATACCTCGACATGATCCGCGGCTATTGCGCGGCGCACGGGCTGAGGATCGACGAAGAGCGCCTGCGCGCCGAAGCGATCGAATGGCAGGCCACGCGCGGCGCGCGCTCGGGCCGGGTCGCGTGGCAGTTCTTCCTCGATCTGGCAGGGCGCGAGGGCGTGGCGCTCGGCTGAGGCCGTTGCTTGAGTATTTCTGGAAAGATGAAAGGGCCGGGATCATCCTCGGCCCTTTGTCTTTCTTGGCGGGCTTTCATCTTTCCACAAATACTCGATTACACGGTTGCCGCCGGGCGCGGCTTCTGTCGTAATGTTGACATAACGAGGGGGCAGGCGTGACACAGCCGATAGAGCTGGTGCTTTTCGATTTTGACGGCGTGGTGGTGGACAGTGAGATCATCTCGCTGCGTATGCTGGTGGCCGAACTGGCGCAGCATGGGGTGCGCGTCGACATCCCCTATGTGTCGCGGCATTTCCTTGGCCGCAGCTACCCGGTGGTGCTGGCGCAGATCCGCGAAGAGTTCGGCATCGCGCTGCCCGAGGGGTTCGAGGCCGAGTATCGCGCCCGGCTGCTGGCGGCCTTCGAGGCCGAAGGACTGCGGGTGATGCCGCATCTGCGGGACGTTCTGCAATCGCTGTCGGTGCCCTATTGTCTGGCGACAAGTTCAAGCCCGTCGCGGGTGGCGTCCAGCCTTGCGTTGACCGGGCTCACCGACGCGTTCGAGGGGCGCATCACCACAGCCTCGGAGGTGGCGCGCGGCAAGCCTGCGCCGGATCTTCCACTGCACGCCGCCAGCAAGTTCGGCGCAGCGCCAGAGCGCTGCCTGCTGATCGAGGATTCACTGGCCGGCATCGCCGCCGGGTTAGCGGCGGGCATGCAGGTCTGGCAGTTCACCGGCGGCAGCCACATGCTGCAGGGGGCGGCGCAGGATCCCGAGACCGTGCCGCATCGGCAATTTGCAAGTTTCGCGGAGCTTCCGCATCTGGCACCACAGGCGTTTATCAGGGGGGAGTGATCATGGCCGTGCGCAGCATCGATGAGGGCGAAGCCTCGCCGCAGGACATGTCGGCGCGCGCCGCGTGGCTCTACTACGTGGGCGGGCTGCGGCAGGACCAGATCGCCGAAGAGCTTGGTATCTCGCGCCAGCGGGCGCAGCGGCTGGTGGCGCGGGCCATGGCCGAGGGGCTGGTGAAAGTGCGCATCGACCACCCGATCGCCGAATGTCTCGAGCTTGAACAGAAGCTGCGCCAGCGCTTTGGTCTGCTGCGCGCGCGGGTTGCGCCGCGTGCCGATGGCGGGCAGGACGCTCTGCGCGCCATCGCCCCCTTCGCCGCCGCCGAGATGGAGCGCATCTTTGCCAACCCCACGCCGCAGCTGATCGCGCTTGGCACCGGGCGGACCTTGCGCGCGATGATCGAGCAGATGCAGACGATCAACGCCGGGCATCACCGCATGGTCTCGCTGATCGGCAATGTGGCACCCGACGGCTCGGCCTCGTTCTACGAGGTCATCATGCGCATCGCCGACAAGACTGGCGCGCCGCATTATCCGATGTCGGTGCCGGTGATGGCGCGTGACGCCGAGGAATTTGCCACCTACCGCAGCCTGCCGCATGTGGTCAGCTCGCGCGCACTGGCCAAGGAGGCGGATGTCACGGTGGTCGGAATCGGCCAGATGGCCGATGACGCGCCTCTGTTCGTCGATGGTTTCATCACAGCGGACGAGCTGAGCAGCCTGTGCTCTGCGGGCGCGGCGGGCGAGCTTGGTGGCCATGTCTTCGATGCCGAGGGGCGTTATCTCGATCATCCGGTCAATGAATTCATGGTCGGCGTGCGCGTACCGCAAAACCAGAATCCGGTGATCTGCGTGGCCGGAGGTGTAAGTAAAATCAAAGCCTTGCGCGCTGCTCTTAAGGGGCGTCTGGTGCAGGGGCTGGTCACCGATGAACTGACGGCTGCCGAAATCCTCAGCACGTCCTGACGCGTTTGGCGTTAAATTGAGCTTGACAAGACTCACGACCTAATGTGAGCATTTGCCCATCACTCGGGCAGTTGCTCAGCCGAAGGAGAGCGGCCGATCTGCCCTGTGTCGGAATCAGGGAGGATTTCTCATGTCAGTTACCATTCGCGCGCTCATGGGCGCCTGCGCCCTCGGTGCGCTTTCCACGGCGGCCATGGCCGAGACCACCATCACCGTCGCGACGGTGAACAACGGCGACATGATCCGCATGCAGGGTCTGATGGACGCCTTCAACGCGCAGCACCCCGACATCAAGGTCGAGTGGGTGACGCTGGAGGAGAACGTGCTGCGCCAGCGCGTGACACAGGACGTGGCCACGCAAGGTGGCCAGTTCGACGTGATGACCATCGGTACCTACGAGGTTCCGATCTGGGGCGAGCGCGGCTGGCTGGTCAGCCTCGACGATCTGCCCGAGAGCTATGACGCTGATGATCTGCTGCCCGCCATTCGCGGCGGCCTGACGGTAGATGGCTCGCTCTATGCCGCGCCGTTCTATGGCGAGAGCTCGATGGTGATGTACCGCAAGGACCTGATGGAGCAAGCCGGGCTGGAGATGCCCGAGGCGCCGACCTGGGAGTTCATCAAAGAAGCCGCGGCGGCGATGACCGACAAGGAATCCGAAGTCTACGGCATCTGCCTGCGCGGCAAGGCCGGCTGGGGCGAGAACATGGCCTTCCTGACCGCCATGGCCAACTCCTACGGGGCGCGCTGGTTCGACATGGACTGGCAGCCGCAGTTCGACAGCGAGGCATGGAAGGCGGCGCTGACCGACTATCTCGAGCTGATGAACACCTACGGCCCGCCGGGGGCCTCGTCGAACGGCTTCAACGAAAACCTCGCGCTGTTCCAGTCGGGCAAATGCGGCATGTGGATCGACGCTACCGTGGCGGCCTCCTTCGTGACCAACGAAGAGGAGTCGAACGTGGCCGATCAGGTCGGCTTCGCGCTGGCGCCGGACAACGGGCTTGGCAAGCGCGGCAACTGGCTGTGGGCGTGGAACCTCGGCATCCCGGCGGGCACCCAGAAGGAAGATGCGGCGAAAGCCTTTGTCGAATGGGCGACTTCGAAGGAGTACCTTGAACTGGTGGCGGAAGAAGAGGGCTGGGCCAACGTACCGCCGGGCACCCGCACCTCGCTTTATGAGAACCCCGAGTATCTTGAGGCGGCACCCTTCGCGCAGATGACGCTGGAGTCGATAAACGCCGCCGACCCGCAGAACCCGACGGTGGACGAGGTGCCCTATGTCGGCGTCCAGTTCGTCGCGATCCCCGAGTTCCAAGGCCTCGGCACCGCCGTCGGCCAGCAGTTCTCGGCGGCGCTTGCCGGGCAAGTGACGGCGGATCAGGCGCTGCAGTCGGCGCAGATGCTCACCGAGCGTGAGATGATGAAAGCCGGCTACATCAAGTAAGCCTCGAAGCTGGCGGGCCCCGGTCCGGGGATGGAGTTCCCTTCGGGGACCGGGGCCCGCCACCTCCACAGTTTCGGAGGCTTCACCGGTTCGGACCGCAGCGGGAGCGCGCCGCCAGAGCGTGCCCCGCAGCGGGGGTCTCACCTCACCGGGACCCGCGTCACGCATCGAACCAACCTTCTTCCGGAGAGATGACGGCTTCCCCCTCTGCCGCATCGCTCCGGAAGGTTTCATTCCTCTGAATTCACAGTTCTCGGAGACAGGCCATGGCCACCAAAGCTTCGCGTGCCGCCGCAAGGCTGATGATCTCGCCCGCAGTGCTGCTGCTGCTGGGCTGGATGATCATCCCGCTGTCGATGACGCTCTACTTCTCGTTCCTGCGCTACAACCTTCTGATGCCGGGCATGGAAGAGTTCACCGGCTGGACCAACTATCGCTTCTTCCTGACCGATCCGGCGTTCTCGGCGGCGCTGTGGAACACGCTGCTGCTGGTGGGGGGCGTGCTGCTGATCACCACCGTCGGCGGCACCTTGTTGGCGCTGCTGATGGACCAGCCGTTCTGGGGGCAGGGCATCGTGCGCATTCTGGTGATCGCGCCGTTCTTCGTCATGCCGACCGTTTCGGCGCTGGTCTGGAAGAACATGTTCATGAACCCGGTGAACGGGCTGTTTGCCCATCTTGCGAAGTTCTTTGGCCTGCAGCCCTATGATTTTCTGGCGCAGGCGCCCTTGGGCTCGATCATCTTCATTGTCAGCTGGCAATGGCTGCCCTTCGCGACTCTGATCCTGCTGACCGCGCTGCAATTGCTGGATCAGGAACAGCTGGAGGCCGCCGAGATGGACGGCGCCGGGCCGCTGTCGCGCTTCTTCTACATCATGGTGCCGCATCTGGCGCGCGCCATCACCGTGGTGATCCTGATCCAGACCATCTTCCTGCTGTCGGTCTTCGCCGAGATCCTCGTGACCACCAACGGCGGGCCGGGCGTGGCGTCGACCAACCTGACGTATCTCATCTACATGCAATCGCTGCTGCAATTCGACGTCGGCGGCGGCTCGGCCGGGGGCGTGGTGGCGATCATCCTCGCCAATATCGTGGCGATCTTCCTGATGCGGATGATCGGCAAGAACCTGGAGGCCTGAGCGATGACGGACCGCAGCACAGAGCGGCCTTCGGCCGCGGACGCCTCCGGCGGGAGTACTTTTGGAAAAATGAAAGGGAGGGGCTGAGATGGCGCGCGCAGTGACAACCCGGCGCAAGGCGGTGGTGACCGTTCTGGCGTGGCTGGTGGGGATCGCGATCTTTTTCCCGATCCTGTGGATCGTCATCCTGTCGTTCAAATCCGAGGGCGACGCGATCAAGACGCCCTTCGAGGTGATCTTCTCGAGCTGGACCTTCGACAGCTACGCCACGGTACAGGAGCGCTCGAACTACTTCCGGCACTTCTGGAACTCGGTGGTGATCTCGCTGGGCTCGACCGTCATCGGCCTTGCCATCGCCATCCCGGCGGCCTGGGCCATGGCCTTTGTGCCCGGCAAGCGCACCAAGGACGTGCTGATGTGGATGCTCAGCACCAAGATGCTGCCGCCGGTGGGCGTGCTGGTGCCGATCTACCTGCTGTTCCGCGATGCGGGGCTGCTCGACACGCGGCTGGGTCTGGTGATCGTGCTGACGCTGATCAACCTGCCGATCATCGTGTGGATGCTCTACACCTACTTCAAGGAGATCCCCGGCGAGATCCTCGAGGCCGCGCGCATGGATGGCGCGTCGCTGAAGAACGAGCTCATTCACGTGCTGACCCCGATGGCGGTGCCGGGGATCGCCTCGACCCTGCTGCTCAACATCATCCTAGCGTGGAACGAGGCCTTCTGGACGCTCAACCTCACGGCGGCCAAGGCGGCGCCGCTGACGGCCTTCATCGCCAGCTACTCATCCCCCGAGGGCCTTTTCTACGCCAAGCTCTCGGCGGCCTCGACCATGGCCATCGCGCCGATCCTCATCATGGGCTGGTTCAGCCAGAAGCAACTTGTCCGCGGCCTGACTTTCGGCGCGGTGAAATAAGATAGGAGCCAGACATGGGACGCATCACCCTCGACAAGGTGACCAAGAGCTTCGGCGATGTGAACGTCATCCCGCCGCTGGATCTGACCATCAACGACGGCGAGTTCGTGGTCTTCGTCGGCCCTTCGGGCTGCGGCAAGTCCACGCTGCTGCGGCTGATCGCGGGGCTTGAGGATGTGACCTCGGGCCAGATCCGCATCGACGGCGAGGACGCCACCAATATGCCACCGGCCAAGCGCGGACTGGCGATGGTGTTCCAGAGCTACGCGCTTTATCCGCATATGTCGGTGCGCAAGAACATCGCCTTCCCGATGAAGATGGCGGGGGTGCCGCAGGACGAGCAGACGCGCCGCATCGAGGCGGCGGCGAAATCGCTCAACCTGACGGATTATCTCGACCGGCGGCCCGGGCAGCTTTCGGGCGGCCAGCGTCAGCGGGTCGCCATCGGGCGGGCCATCGTGCGCGAGCCTTCGGCCTTCCTCTTTGACGAGCCGCTGTCGAACCTCGATGCGGCGCTGCGGGTGAACATGCGGCTGGAGATCTCCGAGCTGCACAATGCGCTGCAGACGACGATGATCTACGTGACCCACGATCAGGTCGAGGCGATGACCATGGCCGACAAGATCGTGGTGCTGCGGGCTGGCAATATCGAGCAGGTGGGCTCGCCGCTGGATCTCTATCACACGCCGCAGAACGAGTTCGTCGCGGGCTTCATCGGCTCGCCGAAAATGAACCTCATTCGCGGCGCCGAGGCCGACAAGCACGGCGTGGCGACCATCGGCATCCGGCCCGAGCATCTGGCCGCCTCGACCGAGAGTGGGCAATGGCAAGGCACCGTGGGCGTCGCCGAGCATCTAGGCTCGGACACCTTCCTGCACGTGCATGACCACGGGCTGGGCGATGAGCCGCTGACCGTGCGTGTGGATGGCGAAATGCCGGTGCGCCATGGCGACCGCATTTTCCTGACCCCTGACGAAAGCAAACTGCACCGCTTTGACGCGCAGGGGCTGCGGGCATGAGCGGGCGATTGCAGGGCAAATGCGCTCTGATCACTGGCGCGGCGCGGGGCATCGGGGCCGCCTTTGCCGAAGCCTACCTGCGCGAGGGCGCGAAAGTGGCGATCGCGGATATCGATCTGCCGCGCGCCGAAGCCACCGCCGCGGCGCTTGGGGACGCCGCCGTGGCGGTGCATATGGATGTCACAGACCAAGGCAGCATCGACAGCGCGGTGGCGCAGACCGTCGCGCAGTTGGGGCGGATCGATATCCTGATCAACAGTGCCGCGCTGTTTACCGCCGCGCCGCTGACCGAGATCACGCGTGACGACTATTCCCGGGTCTTCGACATCAACGTCGCCGGCGTGCTCTTCACCATGCAGGCCGTCGCCAAGCACATGATCGCACGCGGTGGCGGCGGCAAGATCATCAACATGGCCAGTCAGGCGGGCCGCCGCGGCGAGCCGCTGGTGGCGGTCTACTGCGCCTCCAAGGCGGCGGTGATCAGCCTGACGCAATCGGCGGCGCTGAACCTGATCGAGCACGGCATCAACGTCAACGCCATCGCCCCGGGCGTAGTCGATGGCGAGCATTGGGACGGCGTCGATGCCTTCTTCGCCAAATATGAAAACAAGCCGCTCGGCCAGAAGAAGCGCGAGGTCGGCGAGGCGGTGCCCTTTGGGCGCATGGGCCGTCCGGAGGATCTGACCGGCATGGCCGTGTTCCTCGCCTCGGACGAGGCCGCGTACATCGTCGCCCAGACCTACAACGTGGACGGCGGACAATGGATGAGCTGACGGAGACCCCCATGAAACTCCAGACCAACACGCTCGGCGCGCTCGATGAGCGCATCACCGTGCCCGGCTACGACCGCAGCGCGCTGTCGGCGGGCATCGTCCACGTCGGGCTCGGCAACTTCCACCGGGCGCATCAGGCGGTCTATCTCGACGATCTCTTCGCCAAGGGGCTGGATCACGACTGGGCAATCTGCGGCGCCGGGGTGCGCGCGCCTGACAGTAACATGCGCGAAGCGCTGGCGGCGCAGGAGTATCTCTCGACGGTGATCGAGCTTGATCCCTCGGGCCCGAAACCGCGGATCATTGGCGCCATGGTGGATTTCGTGAAGGTCGACCCGGACAACGCGTCGCTGATTGCGCGCATGGCCGATCCGGCAACCCGCATCGTGTCGCTGACGGTGACCGAGGGCGGCTATTACGTCGACGCCGCCACCGGCACCTTTGATCCGACGCACCCCGACATCCTGGCCGATGGCGCCGCACCGGAGGCGCCCAAGACCGTCTTCGGGGCCATCGTCGCCGCGCTGAAGGCGCGCCGCGCCGCCGGTCTGCCGCCGTTCACCGTGATGAGTTGCGACAACATTCCCGGCAACGGCGAGGTGACGCGCGACGCGGTGGCAGGCACGGCGCGGCTGTCTGATCCGCAGATCGCGCAATGGATCGAGGCGGAGGTGGCGTTTCCAAACTCCATGGTCGACCGGATCACCCCGGCCACCGGGGAGGGCGAGCGGGCGCTGGCGCGTGCGTTTGGCCTCGACGATCCGGTGCCCGTTACCTGCGAGCCGTTCCGGCAATGGGTGATGGAGGACCACTTCCCGCAGGGCCGCCCGCGGCTGGAGGAGGTGGGCGTCACCTTCACCGAGCATGTGCATGCCTATGAGCGCATGAAGATCCGCATCCTCAACGGCGGCCATGCGCTCATCGCCTACGCCGGGGCGCTGATGGGCTGCGAGTTTGCCGATGACGCCATGCGCCACCCGCTGGTCAGCGCCTTCCTGCGCAAAGTCGAACAAGACGAGATCCTGCCGCATGTGCAGCCGGTGCCAGAGTTCACGCCGCCCGCCTATTTGGCGCTGATCGAAGAGCGCTTCGGCAACACCGCGGTGAAGGACACCATCCGCCGCCTCTGCCTCGACGGCTCGAACCGGCAGCCGAAGTTCATCGTCCCTTCGATCGCCGACGGGCTGCGCAAGGGCGCGCCGATCAGTGGGCTGGCGCTGGAAAGCGCGCTGTGGTGCCGCTATTGCTTTGGCAGCTTCGAGGACGGCACGCCGATCGCGCCCAATGATCCCAACTGGGCCGATCTGACCGCGCTGGCGGCGCAGGCGCGCGACATGCCCGAGGCATGGCTGAGTCAGCGCGCGGTCTATGGCGAGATCGCCGGAAATGAGGTCTTCGCCGCGGAGTTCGCACGCTGGCTGGGGCTGATCTGGTCGGACGGCACAAGCGTGGCCCTCGACACCTATCTGCGGAGCTGAGCGCATGGCCTACCTCGGCATCGATCTCGGCACCTCCGGGCTGCGCGCGCTGCTGGTCGACGCAGACGGCGCGCCGCTGGCCAGCGCCGAACGCCACTTTGAGGCGCAGCACCCGCAGTCTGGGTGGTCAGAGCAGGATCCGGCGCATTGGATTGCTGCGCTTGAGGGGGCGGTTTCCGACCTGCGGGCCGAGCCCGCGTGGCCCGCACTACGCGGCATCGGGGTGGCAGGGCACATGCATGGCGCGGTGCTGCTGGACGCGGCGGACCGGGTGCTGCGCCCCTGCATCCTGTGGAACGACACGCGCGCTCATGCCGAGGCGGCGGAACTGGACGCGCGTCCCGAGTTTCGCGAGACTTCGGGCAATATCGTGTTCCCCGGCTTCACCGCGCCAAAGCTGCGCTGGGTCGAAGCGCATGAGCCCGAGGTGTTCGCGCAGGTGGCGAAGGTGCTGCTGCCGGGGGCCTATCTCAACCTTTACCTGACCGGCGCGCATGTGGCCGACATGTCCGACAGCGCCGGGACGGCGTGGCTCGACATCGGCGCGCGCGACTGGTCCGAGGCGCTGCTGGCGGCCGGGCACATGCGCCGCGATCAGATGCCCAATTTGGTCGAAGGCTGCGCAGCGGCAGGCGATCTTCGCGCCGATCTGGCGGCGTCCTGGGGCCTGTCGGGCGCTGTCACGGTCGCAGGCGGCGCGGGCGACAATGCCGCCGCCGCCTGCGGCACCGGCGCGTTGTGCGAAGGGCAGGGCTTCGTTTCGCTCGGCACGTCGGGGGTTCTGCTCGCGGCGCGGGACGGCTGCCATCCGCGCCCGGACAGCGCGCTGCACACCTTCTGTCACGCGGTGCCGGGGCATTGGTACCAGATGGGGGTGATGCTGTCGTGCACCGACAGTCTCAACTGGCTGGCGCGGATTGCGGGGCTGCGGCCCGCGGAACTCACCGCGCCTCTGGGCGTCACCCTGCAGCCGCCGGGCCGGGTGCGCTTCTTGCCATATCTGTCTGGCGAGCGCACGCCGCACAATGACGCGCTGATCCGCGGTGCCTTCACCGGGCTGGGCGCCGAGACCGGCCGCGACGAGATGACCCGCGCTGTGCTGGAAGGGGTGGCCTTCGGCCTGCGCGACAGCGCCGAGGCGCTGCGCAGCGCGGGGGCCGACCTGTCACATCTGCTGGCGATCGGCGGTGGCAGCCGCTCGCGCTACTGGCTGCGGCTGATCGCGACGGTGCTCGACACGCCGCTGCATGTCCCGGCGTCGGGCGAGTTCGGTGCGGCGCTTGGCGCGGCGCGGCTGGCGCTCATCGCTGCCACCGGCGCCGCGCCCGAGCAGATCATCCGCCCGCCCGCCACCGCCGAGGTGATCGAGCCGGTGGCCGCTTTGGTGCCCGCCTTCGACGAGGCCTACGACACGTTCGGCCCGGCCTATCGCGGCGTCCGCGAGATCCAGTAACCGGACTGATCTTCGTCTAGACAAAAATATCCCCGCCGGAGGCGCAAAGGGCACGCCGGCGGGGCTGCACGCGCCGGGACGAACACGTGCGGGGGGAGGCTTCAGATCACCCGCACCTGCGTGCCGACAGGGCAGATCTGGAAAAGCTCGGCGATCTTTTCGTTGTAAAGCCCGATGCAACCATCCGACGAGGGGCGGCCGATCTTGCGTGTGTCATGGGTGCCGTGAATGATGTAGGCGGGCCAGCTGAGATACATCGCGTGGGTGCCCAGCGGGTTTTCCGGGCCGGGGCCGATGGGCTTCCAGTCGGGATAGCGTTCCAGTTGCGAGGGCGTGGGGGTCCACGACGGGCCGACCTTTTTGCGCACGATGGAGGTATAGCCGCGTTTGGTCAGCTCTTCCGAGATCGGCACCGACGTGGGATAGACGCGGTAGTCGCTGGCGTCGCTGTTCCAGTAGTGCAGCGCGCGCGAGGCGGTGTCGGCGACGATGGTCGCCTTGCCCAGATCGTCGAAATGGTCGCGCCAGTCCTGACGCACGAAGCTCGAGATATTGTTGCGCGGCGCGGCGAGTAGCAGCCCCGGGCTGGCCAGTGCCGAGGCGGTGGCCAGCGCGCCGCCAAGCGCGGCGCGGCGGGTGAAACTATGGCTCATGTGGTCTCCTTCCCGGCGGGGGCATCCCCGTCCTTCAGGGCCAGAGACCGGCCCGGCCTTAACCGGACCTTAAGCTTGGGGGCGCTGGCGCCGCCTTCACGCGAATGCGATCCGCCGTGCGCCGCGCGGGGGCGTCAGGTGGCGCTGGCCGAGGCGTCGGGGCTGGCAAGCTCGGCGGTGGCCGGCAGCGGCTCGCCCGGCGGCACGGTGCCGCGGCCCGATTGCGCCGGGGTCAGCACGATCACCTTGGTGCCCTTGGGCGTGCGATCGAACAGATGCAGGGAATCCTGATTGAACATGCGAATGCAGCCCGACGAGGTGGCGTGGCCGACCGTCCAGGGCGAGGGGGTGCCGTGGATGCGATACAGCGTGTCGCGACCGTTCTTGTAAAGGTAGAGCGCGCGCGCCCCAAGCGGGTTGTCCAGCCCGCCGGGCAGCCCGTTGGCCACCGGCTTGTAGGTTTCCGGATCGCGGCGGATCATGTTCTGGGTCGGCGTCCAATAGGGCCATTCGCGCTTCAGCGCGATATTGGCGGTGCCGGAAAAGCTTAGCCCTTCAGCGCCCACGGCGACCGAGTAGCGCATGGCCTTGTCGCCCTCCATCACCTGATAAAGCCAGCGTGCACCGGGATCGACGATGATCGTGCCGGGGGCTTCGTCGGACCAGTAGTCGACCACCTGCCGCTTCTTCGCTTCGGTGAGGTATTTGTCTTCGATGGCCGGGATGGTGATGTCGCCGTCGTCCACCGCCATATACATCATCCGCGTCTCTTCCGAGATGGCCCCGGGCGTGTTGGGCGGCACCGAGGTGGTGCTGGCGCAGGCCGAAAGCAGGCCGAGCGTGGCGAGCGAAAGCGCAGCGAGAACACTGCGGCGCGGGCGAAGGATGTCTGTCATCTGGCGGTTCCGTTCGTTTGGGGATGGCGGTGCAGCGGTCTGTACCGTCGGTAAGGCGGGGGGCGGTGCCGCGGGCGGGATGTCCCCTCGTCGCAGTGCAGGTAGGGCGGCAGGCGCAGTTGTCCGCAATCGGATTGCGGAATGTGTTTGCGCAGCAACAGCGCCGGGCGGGCCGGCGCCGCGGGTAGCCCGCGGCATGCGCGCGCACAAGCAATGGGCGAGATCACCCTGCCGCGCGGCGATGCCTTGCTGAGCCTCATGCGAAAGGTCATGTGATGCGACTATGAATTGCTGCTTAAGTAAGTCTTAAGGTTTACCAGCGAACGCGCCGAGGCAAGGAGGTTTCATGCGCATCCTGATCGTCGAGGACGACCCTGTGCTTTCCGAGGGACTCTCGGTGGGGCTGGGGCTGGCGGGCTTCACCGCCGATCCGGTGGGCACGCTGGCCGATGCCCGCGCGGCACTGGCGGCCTGCGAGTTCGCGGGCGTGGTGCTGGACGTGATGCTGCCCGATGGCTCGGGGCTCGACCTGCTGGCCGAGATCCGGCGCGGCGGCTCGGACCTGCCGGTGCTGCTGTTGACCGCCCGCGATCAGGTGCGCGACCGGATCGAGGGGCTGGACGCGGGCGCCGACGACCACCTTGGCAAGCCCTTCGATCTGGAGGAACTGGCAGCCCGGCTGCGGGCGATTTTGCGGCGCGCCGACGGGCGCGCGGCGGCGGTGCTGCGCTGGAACGGGCTCGAGCTTGATCCGGCGCGGATGCGCGGCGTGCTGCAGGGGGTGCCGCTGAGTTTCTCGCGGCGCGAGTTCGCGGTGCTGCACGCGCTGATGGAGCGCCCGGGGCAGATCCTGTCGAAACCGGCGCTCGAAGAACGGCTCTATGGCTGGCAGGAAGAGGTCGAGAGCAACGCGGTCGAGGTGCATGTGCACCATCTGCGCGCCAAGCTGGGCCGCGGGTTCATCGAGACGGTGCGCGGCCTTGGCTATCGCGTCGCGAGCGGGGGCTGAGAGCGTGTCGCTGCGCCTGCGTCTTTTTCTGATCCTTGCGCTGGCCACCGGCGGCATCTGGTTTTCGGCGGTGCTGTGGATCGAGCATTCCACCCGCGCGCAGGTGCAGCAGGTGCTGGATGCCCGGCTTGCCGAGGCGGCGCGCATGGTCTCGTCGCTGCTGTCGGATCGGCGCATCGCCATGGCGAGCGAGGGTGCGCCGGTGGCGATCCCGCTCGATCCGCATGGCGATTACGCGCATCAGTTGTCGTGCCAGATCTGGTCGTTGCAGGGCGGGCTGGTCGGCCAGTCCGAGGGCGCACCGCAGGCACAACTGAGCGCGGCGCGGGGCACTGGCTATTCGGAATCGCACGTCGATGGCGAGACGTGGCGCGTCTACACCGTCGAGAACACAGCTTTGGGTGTGCGGGTGATGGTGGGCGACAGTCTGGCGGTGCGCGACCGGCTAGTGTCGGGGGTGATCGAGGGCCTCTTGCTGCCACTGGCGGTGATCGTGCCGCTGCTTGGCGCGGCGATCTGGGTGAGCGTCGGGCGCGGGCTGGCGCCGATGCTGCGGCTGGCCGAGGCGCTGCGGCTGCGCAGCCCCGGTGATCTGGGGCCGCTGCCCGCCGGGCCGGTGCCGGCCGAGATGCGCCCGATGCGCGGCGCGCTCGACGGGCTGTTCGCGCGGCTGGCCAAGGCGCGCGAGGCGGAGCGGGACTTCACCGCCTTCGCCGCGCATGAGTTGAAGACGCCCTTGGCCGGGCTGCGCACGCAGGCGCAGATCGCCCGCATCGCGCCGGATGAGGCCACGCGTGCCCGGGCGCTGCACAATATCGAACGCTCGGTCGACCGCACCGACCGGCTGGTGCGCCAGCTTTTGGAGCTTTCAGCGGTGGAAAGCGCGGGCGAAACCTCGGGCCATGCGGACCTCGGAAAACTCAGCGCCGAGGTCTGCGCCGATCTCGCACCGCTGGCCGAGGCGCGCGGCGTGTCGCTCGACTCGCAGGTGCCGCAGGGCGCCACCGTGTCGCTGCGCGCGAGCGGCTTTCTTTTGCACGCGGCGCTGCGCAACCTCGTGGAGAACGCGGTGCAGGCCTCGCCGCAGGGCGGCACGGTGCGTCTTTCGCTGCAGGACGGGGCGCTGCAGGACGGGGCGCTGCGGGTCGAGGACGAAGGGCCGGGCATCCCGCCTGACCTGCGCGCGCGGGTCTGCGAGCGGTTCGTGCGCGGCGCGGCGGAGGGCGACGGCAGCGGGCTCGGCCTCGCCATCGCCGGCGCGGCGATGGAGCGCCTCGGCGGCACGTTGAGGCTGCCCGAGAGTGACGGGCAGGGGCAGCGCGCCGAACTGCATCTGCCAAGCCCGCCGCAGGCCGCCTGAGCGCGGCCCCCGCGCTTGCCCGCAGCGGCGCGGCGTCCCCCGCGCCTGCCGCACAGCCCCCTGTGCGTGCCGCACACCTCTTGTGCGCGGGCAGGGGCTGTCACGCCGCAGCCGCCCGACCTAAGTTCCGCGCCAAGGCAAGGAGATTTCAATGGAACTCGGACTCTACACTTTCGGCGACGTCGGCACGAACCCGGTGACCGGCGAAAAGATCGATGCGCAGACGCGGCTGCAGAACCTGATGGAAGAGATCGAACTGGCCGATCAGGTCGGGCTCGACATCTTCGGCCTTGGCGAGCACCACCGCCCGAATTACGCGATCTCTTCTCCGGCCACGGTGCTGGCCGGCGCGGCGCGCAGCACGAAGACCATCAAGCTCAGTTCGGCGGTGACCGTGCTCAGCTCCGACGACCCGATCCGCGCTTACCAGCAGTATGCGACACTCGACAATCTCAGCGGCGGGCGCGCCGAGATGATGGTCGGGCGTGGTAGCTTCATCGAGAGCTTTCCGCTCTTTGGCTACGCGCTGGATGACTACAACGAGCTGTTCGAGGAAAAGCTGTCGATGCTGATGGCGATCAACGAGCACGAGACGCTGAAATGGCCGGGCACCACGCACACGCCGAAGGTCGAGGGCGCGGGCGTCTACCCACGCGCCACCGGGAATGGCCGCCTGCCGCTGTGGATCGCCGCGGGCGGCACGCCGCAGAGCATGGTGCGCGCCGGGGCGCTTGGCCTGCCGCTGGCGCTGGCGATCATCGGCGGGCAGCCGCGCCGCTTCGCGCCGCTGGCCCAGCTCTACCGCAAGGCGGCGGCGCAGACCGGTCATTCCGAACAGGCGCGGGTGTCGCTCAACGTGCACGGTTTTGTCGGCGAAGACAGCCAGCGCGCCGCCGATCTCTTCTTCCCGGCGCAAAAGGAGGTGATGGACCAACTCGGCCGCGAACGCGGCTGGCCGCCGCAGAGCCGGGCGCAATACGATGAGAGCATGAGTCGCGAGGGGTCGATGTTCGTCGGCAGCCCGGCGCAGCTTGTCGACAAGATCCTTGGCCTGCGCGAGGACCTCGGCTTTGACCGGGTGACGATCCAGATGGCGATCGGGGTGATCGAGCATTCCGAAATGCTCAAGGCGATCGAGGTGCTGGGCACCAAGGTGGCCCCCGAATTGCGCAAGGCCGGCTGACCGGCTGCGGCCGGTGCGATCCTCCGGCGCGGCCTTGAAACGCCGGGCCGGGGGGCATAGATGCCTGCACCGAGTGAGGACGACCTCCCCCAGCATCGGGCATCAGACGGGACGGCCCGAGGCAAAGGAGACACCTCATGCGCAGCCGTTTCGACCGTATCCGCCACGCCGTCAGTTTCGAGCTGATCGGGCTTGCCCTCATCATCCCGCTCGGGGCCGTCGCCTTTGGTGCGTCAACCCATGAGATCGGGGTGATCGCGCTGGTCTGCAGTCTTGTGGCGACGGGCTGGAACTATCTCTACAATCTGCTCTTCGACCATTGGATGCAGCGTCGCTACGGCCATGCCCGGAAAACGCCCGGCCTGCGCGTGGCGCATGCGCTGCTGTTCGAGGCGGGGCTGCTGCTCGCCCTCGCGCCCTACATCGCGTGGCAGCTTGGCGTCAGCCTGTGGCATGCGCTGGTCATGGACCTGTCGTTCGCGCTGTTCTATGTGGTCTATGCCTTCGTTTTCAACTGGCTCTACGACCTGCTGTTTCCCGCCCCGCCCGTCACGGCCCAGGGCTGATGATACAGGGCTGACGATACAAGGCTGATCGCCGCGCCGTCGTCCGCTTCTTCTCTTCCAAAATACGCCGGGGGTGAGCCGCGCAGCGGCGAGGGGGCAGCGCCCCCTTGCCTCGACAGCCGTCCGAGATGCGCAGATGCGGATTATAGCTCGCAGCTTCCCTTGGTGTCGCGCGCCAAGGGGGACATCGGATGCTCGATCGCCGGGCGGTTGCACAGGGGCGTTGCGGGCGACTGCTGCGCCTTTGCGCCGTGGTAAGCGCCAAGAACGGCAAGGGCGACAAGGGCCGCCAGCTGGATCATGGTCGTGCGTTTCATCTTCTGCCTCAAAGACGATGTGGCGACTGCTCTCGCCGGGTTGCGCGGATGGGCCGCTTTCTGCTTGCTGCCCCTCAGATGGGAGCTTGGGGATAGAATACAGCAGCTTGGCGGATATCCGGTGTCGCAATCGCGACAGGCGGGCGATCTTTTGCTTAAATTGTGCCCGCCTGCGCGGAAAACCGGCATATCTGCGCTGTTCCAGCCACATCAAGGGGCTTGACCGGCACGAAACTGCCGGCTCTGGCCGGGCCTTGCCCACAAAAAACCGCCCGGAGCGCAGGCTCCGGGCGGTCGCATTCAGGGGCACTTGGCGCGCTTGTGCGCGCCAAGTGCCAAGTGGCCGATCAGGCGGCGGCGAGGTTGCGCAGCACGTAGTGCAGCACGCCGCCGTGCTCGACGTATTCCTTCTCGATCGCCGTATCGATGCGGCACTTGAGCTGGATGGTCTTGGTCGAACCGTCCTTGAAGGTGATGGTGCAGGGCACCTCGGCCAGCGGGGTGATGCTGTCGAGGCCTTCGATCGAGACGCTTTCCTCGCCGGTCAGACCCAGCGTGGTGCGGGTGTCGCCGCCGGTGAACTCGAAGGGGATGACCCCCATGCCGACGAGGTTGGAGCGGTGGATCCGCTCGAAGCTCTCGGCGATCACCGCCTTGACGCCCAGCAGCGCCGTGCCCTTGGCCGCCCAGTCGCGCGAGGAGCCGGCGCCGTAAAGCTCACCGCCGAAGATCACCAGCGGGGTGCCCTGATCCTGATAGGCCATGGCGGCCTCGTAGATCGAGGTCTGCTCGCCGTCGGGGCCCTTGGTGTAGCCGCCCTCGACACCGTCCAGCATCTCGTTCTTGATGCGGATGTTGGCGAAAGTGCCGCGCATCATCACCTCGTGGTTGCCGCGGCGCGAGCCATACGAGTTGAACTCGCGCACCGGCACCTGATGCTCGACAAGGTACTGACCGGCGGGGGTGCTTTCCTTGAACGAGCCGGCGGGCGAGATGTGGTCGGTGGTGATCATGTCGCCAAGCACGGCAAGGATGCGCGCGCCCTCGATGTTGGTGATCACGCCCGGGTCCTTGGACATGCCTTGGAAGTAGGGCGGGTTCTGCACATAGGTCGAGGTCGGCGGCCAGTTGTAGGTCTCGCCGCCTTTGACTTCCACGCCCTGCCACTTGTCGTCGCCCTTGAAGACGTCGGCGTATTTCTCTTGGAACGCCTCACGCGTCACGGTCTTTTCGACCAGTTCGGCGATCTCGGCGTTCGAGGGCCAGATGTCCTTGAGGTAGACGTCGTTGCCGTCCTTGTCCTGACCGATCACGTCTTCGGCGATGTTGACGTTCATGTCACCCACCAGCGCATAGGCCACCACCAGCGGCGGCGAGGCGAGGTAGTTGGCGCGGACGTCGGGCGAGATTCGGCCCTCGAAGTTGCGGTTGCCCGACAGCACCGAGGTGGCGATCAGATCGTAATCGTTGATCGCCTTGGAGATCGGCGCATCCAGCGGGCCGGAGTTGCCGATACAGGTGGTGCAGCCGTAGCCGACGAGGTTGAAGCCCACGGCGTCGAGGTCTTCTTGCAGCCCGGCGGCCTCGAGGTATTCCGACACGACCTGCGAGCCCGGCGCCAGCGAGGTCTTCACCCACGGCTTGCGGTTGAGGCCAAGCTCACGTGCCTTGCGGGCCACCAGACCGGCGCCGATCATCACGTAAGGGTTCGAGGTGTTGGTGCAGGACGTGATCGAGGCGATCACGATCGAGCCGTCGTGCAGCTGGTAGGCGCCGTCGTCGGTCTTGTACCAGCCCTTCTTGTGGTGGCCGACGTCGCCGGGGATGTCGGTCGGCTCGGGCGCGCCGCCCTCGGCTTCCCAGCGGGATTCGGCGCGGTCAGTGCTGCTGCCGTTGCGCTGGCCTTCGACAAACTCGGCAAAGGCGGGCGCGGCGGCGTCGAGCGCGATATAGTCCTGCGGGCGTTTCGGGCCCGAGATGGCGGGCACGATGGTGCCCATGTCGAGCTCCAGCGTGTCGGTGTAGACCGGATCATAGCCAGCGCCGCGCCAGAAGCCGTTCTCCTTGGCGTAGGCTTCGACCAGTGCGATGCGGTCCTTGTCGCGGCCGGTCTGCTCAAGATAGCGCAGGGTTTCGGCGTCGATCGGGAAGAAGCCGCAGGTGGCGCCGTATTCGGGGGCCATGTTGGCGATGGTGGCGCGCTGCGCCAGCGGCAGGTTGTCGAGCCCGTCGCCGTAGAATTCCACGAACTTGCCGACCACGCCTTTCTCGCGCAGCATCTCGACCACCTTCAGAACGAGGTCGGTGCCGGTGGTGCCTTCCATCATCTCGCCGGTCAGTTTGAAGCCGACGACCTCGGGGATCAGCATGGAGATCGGCTGACCGAGCATAGCCGCCTCGGCCTCGATGCCGCCCACGCCCCAGCCCAGAACGGCGGCGCCGTTGACCATGGTGGTGTGGCTGTCGGTGCCGACCAGCGTGTCGGGGTAGGCGACCTCGGTGCCGTCCTGATCCTCGTCGGTCCAGACGGTCTGCGCCAGATACTCGAGGTTCACCTGGTGGCAGATGCCGGTGCCCGGCGGCACCACGCGGAAGTTGTTGAACGCCGATTGGCCCCATTTGAGGAACTCATAGCGTTCGATGTTGCGCTCGTACTCGCGATCGACGTTCATCTGGAACGCGCGCGGGTTGCCGAACTCGTCGATCATCACCGAGTGGTCGATGACCAGATCCACGGGGTTGAGCGGGTTGATCTTCTGCGCGTCACCGCCAAGCGCCTTGATGCCGTCGCGCATCGCTGCAAGGTCGACCACCGCCGGAACGCCGGTGAAATCCTGCATCAGCACGCGAGCCGGGCGATAGGCGATCTCGCGGGGGTTCTTGCCGCCTTGCTTGCCCCATTCGGAAAATGTCTTGATGTCATCCACCGAGACGGTCTTGCCGTCTTCGAAGCGGAGCATGTTTTCCAGCACCACCTTGAGCGCGGCGGGCAGGTTGGAGAAGTCGCCGAGACCGGCCGCTTCTGCTGCGGGGATCGAATAATAAGCGATGGTCTTGCCGTTGACCTCGAGCGTCTTGCGGGTCTTGGCCGTGTCCTGACCGACTGTAATAGGCATGTCTGGCTCCCTCTCATTGCGTGGAGAAAAATGGGTCGCTCCTAGGTAGATGGCTCAGAGGGGGGGCTGGATCAAGTGGCCTGTGCGAATTTTTGTATCCAACGGTATACAATGCAAGAAAAACACGCTTCACCCGCTCTCGCAAAACCTTGATTGGTTATTTCAAAGCGGGTTTTGTACCTCATTTGGGGGCACAGACAGGGGAACACTGGCCAGATGAACCGACTCACGACTTGGATGGCACCTCTTGCCATGCTGCTTGCGGGCAGCGCAGCCGAGGCGCAGCAGGACGCGCCGGTTCTGGTTGAGCTCTTTACGTCGCAGGGCTGCGCCGCCTGTCCGCCCGCCGATGCGGTGCTGGCCGAGCTTAGCGGCCGCGACGACGTGATCCCGCTGGCGCTGCACGTGGACTACTGGGATTACATCGGCTGGAAAGACGATTTCGCCGATCCGGGGTTCACCAAGCGGCAGAAGGGCTATGCCCGCGCCGCCGGGCGCCGCTCGCTCTATACGCCGCAGATGATCATCAACGGGCGCTACGACGTGGTCGGCTCGCGCCCGATGAAGGTCGTGGATGCGATCCGCGCCGCCTCGGACCTGCCGTCACCCGCCAAGTTGCTGCTGGCCCGCGATGGCAACGAGTTGGTGGTCCGTGCCGAGCCGGTTGGCAAACTTCCGGCCGAGACGGTGATCCATCTGGTCCGCTACGCGCCGGAAAAGACCGTGGCGATCGAGGATGGCGAGAACGCCGGGCTTGAGGTGACCTACACCAATATCGCCCACGGCTGGCAGGTGATCGGCAGCTGGGACGGGCAGGAACCCTATGAGGCCGCCGTGCCGCTCGAAGGAGACGACCCGGCGGTGGTGCTGCTGCAAGAGGCGGAGTTCGGGCCGGTGCTGGCCTCCGCGCGCTGGCAGGACTGATGGCCCGGCGCGCCCCTCAGGCCGCGCCCTCATCCCCCATGAACATCAGCGACGGGTTGCTGCCGTCGGCCGAGACGAGGCAGCGCCACGGCGCGCCATTGGCCCCCACGCGCATATAGACCGCGGTCGCGGCCTCTGATGTCTCGCCCCCCGCAACCGAGACTCCGCCGTCGGTCTGCGCTTCGAGCGCGGTTTGGCAGGCAGAGATGGCAGCGCTGCTGACATCCGGCGACATCGAGGTGATGAACGGCGGACCGGGCGGCGAGGCGGGCATCGGCGCGGCCATGCTGTCGCTACCGGTCTCGGAGCAGGCGGCGAGCGTGAGGGTCAGGGCGGCAATGATGCAGAGCTTGTGTGACATGGGGGGTGGTCTCCCTGTGAATGACTGTGTGAATGACTGTCTCAAATTCAACGTCTTGGGCGACGGACCGCCATGAGAGGCGAAAGTGTCCTTCGTGCCGCGCGGGCCGCACCGCTGTTGATGCGCGGTGAGCCTGCGGGAAGGCTACGTCGGCAGGGGGCGTTGCGGCAAGCGCCTTGCGCCGAGCCGCCACTGATCGCGGATCAGCCCTGCCTCTGCGCACGTTTGGCGGCGCGCTTGCGCTGGCGCTTGGGCTTCCAGCGACGGTGGATCCAGAACCACTGACCGGGGTCTTCGGCGATCCGGGCTTCCAGCCGCCTCGTGACCTCGCGCATCATCTCCACCGGCTCGCCGTGCTCCACCGGCGCCTCAAAAACCGCCTGGAAGCTGACCCCGTCGGCTTGGCGGATGCCGAAGAAGGGCACAAAGAGCGCACCGGTCTTCACCGCGATCTCGGCGGCGGAGGTCAATGTGGGGGCGGGCTGTCCGAGAAAATCGATGGGCACGCCGGCGCTGTCGTAGACATCAAACAGCAGCACGCCCATGCCGCCGCTGCGGATATGCTTGAGAAGCCCCATGGTGCCACGCCGGCCCTGCTCGAAAACCGGGTCGCTCAGACGGTGCATGTTGGCGGCGTAATGCGCGTTGAAAAACGGGTTGGCCATGGGGCGGTAAAGCCCGCCGATGCGCCATCCGCGGGCGACCAGCGCGGCGCGGGGGGCTTCGAAGTTGCCGTAGTGCCCGGTGACGAAGAGGATCGGACGCCCCTCGGCGCGCGCCTCTTCCATGGCGGCGACCCCGGCGCCGGTGACCGGCGTGTCCTTCATCCGCGCCAGCAGGCCGGGCACGTCGTAATTCTCGATCATCGTGCGCCCGGCGTTGTCGGCGACCTGATCGGCGATGCGGCCCCGCGCCTCTTCGGGCATGTCGGGCCAGACGTGCTGGAGGTTGGCCATGGCGCGAGCGCGATATCCGGCCAGCGGCGCGACGAGACGCCGCACAAGCCCGCCCATCACCCGACCGCGCAGAGACGGGGGCAACGCCAGCGCCAGCCGGATCATCCCGCGCAGCGCCTTGTCGGAAAGATAATCGGCGGTGCCGCCGCGTCCCGCGTCCGCAGGCGTGGAGGCTTGCGGCGTTGCCACACGCGCCGGCAAAGCGGGCGTGGTCTCGCCAGCGCGCTTGGCCTCACCGGTGTCTTTGGTCTCGCCCGTGGTTTCGCCTTTGGTCAAAGCCCGCTCCGTCCTTGTTGGGGGCAGGTTTAGGCTGCCGCGCGGCGCGGTACAAGTTCCGGCGGCAGGCTAGCCGTCGTCGTCGTCGTCGGTCTTCAGCTCGATCTCGCCGACACTGACCAGTTCGCGGATGGCGGTGACCACCGCGCTCATCGCGCTTTCGCCCTTCTTGCCCTTAACCGTCATGCCCGCGGCATCCTCGCGCAGCGCGCCGGCCATGCGCTTCGACATGTTCTCGAGCAGGAACTCGGCAGCGGGCAGATCGGCCTCGGAGGTGGCGGCGGCAATGGCGGTGGTCAGCACCTCGGGCGGCACGTCGCGGGTGATCTTGGGGACATCGACTTTTTTCAGCCGGACGGGAATGTCGGCAAAGGTGAAGATGGCGCGGCGCACCGCTTCGGCGAATTCCCTGTCGGTTTCCTCAAGCCCCTCGAGCACCTCGTCGCGCTTGGCCGAGGCGGCGTAGTTGAGGATCGCGCCGACCCGCTCGTCGGCGCGGTTGGCGAAGGCTTTCGGCGGCTCGGCGTCGAGTTGCGCGGCAAGACTGAGTCCGATCCTGTCGACTGCCTCGGGAGAGATGCCGGCGGTCATCGACACGGCATAGGTGATGCGCCGCGCCTGCTCGCCGGGCATCAGCGCCAGAACCGCGGCGGCCTTGGCGGTGTTGATCTTCGACAGCAGCACGGCGGCGACCTCAATCGCCTCGGCGCTGGCCAGCTCGGCGATGCGCGGCTCGGGCAGGGCACCGATCCGCTCCCATGGATCGCCGCTCTGGCGCACGCCCGCCTCCTTGCGGAGCCGCGCCGCGGTGCGGGCGCTGATCTTGCCGTCGAGCGCCGACAGCGCCCCGGCCATATCGCCGGGAAAGGACAGGCCGATGCCGTCAAGCTCGGCTGAGAACTCCTCGACCACGGCGTTGAGCGTCGCACGGTCGATATAGCGCATGCGCCCCAGTTGCAGCGTCAGTTCCGCCTGCAGATCGTCGGGCAGCGAAGACAGCGGCACATCCGCGCCCTCGTTGAGCAGGAACTGCACGATGATCGCCGCCTTGGCGCGGCGCGACAGCGGCGGTCTGCCGCCGGGGGGCGTGGAAAGATCAGAAAGCGAAGGCAGGTTGGACATGGGGCTGGCGCAGGGTTCGGGAGCATGCAAGCCCCAGACCTAGCGCAGCGAGGTTAACGAACCCTCATACGTTGAGCCATGAGCCGCACGCGGCAAGCCGGGAACGGGCGCAGAAAAAGGGCGACCGCGTCGGTCGCCCCTCACAACGAAACTATCGCCAGCCGCAGCTGGATCAGCCGGAAATGACCTTGCAGGTTCCGCTCTCGGCGTCATAGGCAGAGCCTTCGGCGCAGGTCATCTTGGCCTGCTCGTGATAGCTGCAGTCGGCCCATGCCACGAGCGGTGCGGCCACGAGGGCGGCGGCGGTCAACAGGGTCTTGATCGTCATGCTTCGTCCTCCGTGTGGAACGAAGACGAGGCTAGCACAGCTTTGCCGGCCACCAAAAAGAAACGGGCCGACGCGCGCGCTCACGTTCCCGCGAGCGCCGTATCGGCCCTTCGTCTAGGCAGAAATATCCCGGGGGAGCCCGCCGGAGGCGGGTGGGGGCAGCGCCCCCAAGAACTGCCCCCGCCACCCTCGGTCGATCAGCCCTCGCCGAACACCCGGCGGAAGATCGTGTCCACGTGCTTGGTGTGATAGCCCATGTCGAACTTCTCGTTGATGCCGTCGACGCCAAGCGCTTTGACCACCTCTTCGTCGGCCAGCAGCAGCTCGCGGAAATCGAGACGCTCTTCCCAGACCTTCAGCGCGTTGCGCTGCACCATGGAATAGGCGTCCTCGCGGCTCACACCGGCTTGGGTCAGCGCCAGCAGCACCCGTTGCGACATGACCAGCCCGGGGAACTTGTTCATGTTGTCGAGCATGTTCTGCGGGTAGATGATCATCTTGTCGACGACGCCCGCGAGACGGTTCAGCGCGAAGTCGAGGGTGATTGTGGCGTCCGGGCCGATACCGCGCTCAACGGAGGAGTGCGAGATATCGCGCTCGTGCCAGAGGGCGACGTTCTCCATCGCCGGGATCACCGTCATCCGCACGAGGCGCGCGAGGCCGGTGAGGTTCTCGGTCAGCACCGGGTTCTTCTTGTGCGGCATCGCCGACGAGCCCTTCTGGCCCATCGAGAAGAACTCCGCGCCTTCCAGCACCTCGGTGCGCTGCATGTGGCGGATCTCGATGGCGATGTTCTCGATCGAAGAAGCGATGACGCCGAGCGTGGCAAAGAACATGGCGTGGCGATCGCGCGGGATCACCTGCGTGCTGATCGGCTCGGGGCGCAGGCCGAGCTTCTCGCACACGTGCTCTTCCACCGCCGGGTCGATGTTGGCGAAGGTGCCGACCGCACCGGAGATCGCGCCGGTGGCAATCTCCCATTTTGCCTTCTCGAGACGGTTCTTGTTGCGGTCCATCTCGGCGTAGAAGCGCGCGAAGGTCAGCCCCATGGTGGTGGGCTCGGCGTGGATGCCGTGGCTGCGGCCGACGCGGACGGTGTCCTTGTGCTCGTAGGCGCGCTTTTTCAGCGCGGCCAGCACCTTGTCGACGCCGCCCAGCAGGATGTCGGCGGCGCGCACCAGCTGCACGTTGAGGCAGGTGTCGAGCACGTCCGAGGAGGTCATGCCCTGATGCACGAACCGCGCTTCTTCGCTGCCCACGTGCTCGGCGAGATGGGTGAGGAAGGCGATGACGTCATGCTTGGTGACGGCTTCGATCTCGTCGATGCGGGCGACGTCGAACTCCACGTCGTCGGCCTTCCAGACGGCTTCAGCGTTTTCCTTGGGGATGACCCCCAGCGCGGCCTGTGCGTCGCAGGCATGGGCCTCGATCTCGTACCAGATGCGGAACTTGGTGGCGGGCTCCCAGATCGCGGTCATCTCGGGGCGGGCATAGCGGGGGATCATCGGCTATCCTTCGGTCTCTTGCATGGCAGACGCGGGCGTCATAGGGCGGAAGTGGCGCCGCGGCAAGGGCGGTGACGCGGGTGGCGCTTTATGCCGGGCGCCGCGTGCCTTGGCGCCGGGCGCGTTTTGCGTATTTGGAAAGAGAAGAAGACGGGAAGAGCGGCGATGCGCACACTCCGGGATTTCCTCGGCGACTGGCAGTTGATGCGCCAGATCCGCCATGGCGACGGCAGCGCGGCGCGGTTCGAGGGACGCGCGGAGTGGCGCGCCGAAGGCGAGGGCGCGCTCTACGTCGAGACGGGAGAGCTGATCCTGCCGACCGGGCGCTTCGCCGCCGAGCGGCGCTATCGCTGGGGGTCGGACCTGTCGGTCTGGTTCGACGACGGGCGGTTCTTTCACCATGTCCCGGCGGCTGGCGGCAGCGCGGCGCATTGGTGCGATCCCGATCAATATGACGCCGAGTATGATTTTGGGGGCTGGCCGCAGTGGACCGCGCGGTGGCGTGTGCGCGGGCCGCGCAAGGATTACGAGATGCTCAGCCGCTACAGCCGCTGAGCCTTTCAGTGGTCCTGCAAAGACGCCCGCCTCAGGCGCCTTAGCCCGCGTCGCGCAGCCGCGCCCTGAGATGTTCGAGCACATGCACCCGGATCGCCGAGGCCAGCCCGGCCTCGACCCCGCGCTGCGCGTCGATCTCGGTGGCGAGGGCGTTGAGCGTTTTGCCCTCACTCTCGGCGATGCGGCGGAACTCGTCCCAGAACGGCGTTTCCAAAGAAACCGAGGTGCGGTGGCCGCGAATGGTCAGCGAATGCTTGGTCGGGCGGCCGATTTCCCGTGGGCTCATGAGCGTGGGGTCTCGTCGTCTGGGGGCGTGCCCGCGTCCTCGTCGATCTGATGACCGTCAAGCTCGCGCGCGGCCTTGTCCCTGCGGCTGGTCTCGCGCTGTTTTTCGGCCTTGCTGAGCCCGTGCCGGGCCGCGTTTTCATCGGCCTGCGCGCGTTTTTCTGCGCGGGCCTTGGCTTTGCGGAAGCGGTTGAGATTTACGACGTTGCTCATGGGCTCAGAGGATAGCGCGGCGCGGCGCAGGGACAATCGAAAAGCTGAGCCGGGATTGTCGCGCGGTGGAGACGCTGCGTGGGCGAGAGGTGGTCTGAGGGCAGGGTGCGCGTGGGAACGGCTGCCGCAAATAAAACGGGGCCCGCGCGGGGCCCCGTCTGCAATCATCCCAAGCGGGGTGATCAGTCCTTCGGGCCGATCATCTTCTCGGGGCGCACCACTGCGTCGAAGGTCTCTTCATCGACGAAGCCGAGGGCGATGGCCTCTTCCTTCAGGGTGGTGCCGTTCTTATGCGCGGTCTTGGCGACCTTGGTGGCGTTGTCGTAGCCGATGGTCGGCGCCAGCGCGGTCACCAGCATCAGCGATTCCTTCATCAGCTTGTCGATGCGCGCGGTGTTGGCCTGCGTGCCGACCACCATGTTGTCGGTGAAGGCCGAGGCGGAATCGCCCAGCAGCTGCATGGACTGAAGCACGTTGTAGCTCATCATCGGGTTGTAGACGTTGAGCTCGAAGTGGCCCTGGCTGCCGGCCATGCCGACGGCGGCGTCATTGCCCATGACGTGGGCGCAGACCATGGTCAGCGCTTCGGCCTGGGTCGGGTTCACCTTGCCGGGCATGATCGACGAGCCGGGCTCGTTTTCCGGCAGGATCAGCTCGCCAAGACCGGAGCGCGGACCGGAGCCCAGCAGGCGCATGTCGTTGGCGATCTTGAACAGCGAGGCGGCGACGGTCTTCAGCGCGCCGGAGAACATCACCATTGCGTCATGCGCGGCCAGCGCCTCGAACTTGTTGGGCGCGGTGACGAAGGGCAGGTCGGTGATCTCGGCCATATTGGCGGCGACCATCTCGGCCCAGCCTTTTTTGGTGTTGAGCCCGGTGCCGACGGCGGTGCCGCCCTGCGCCAACTCGTAGATGTCACCAAGGCAGGCCTCGACCCGCTCGATGCCCTTTTTCACCTGATGCGCATAGCCACCGAATTCCTGGCCCAGCGTCAGCGGCGTGGCATCTTGGGTGTGGGTGCGGCCGATCTTAATGATGTCCTTGAACTCTTCGCTCTTCGCCTCGAGCGCGGCGTGCAGCTTGCGCAGGCCGGGCAGCAGCACGTCGCGCGCCTGCATGGCGATGCCCACGTGCATGGCGGTGGGGAAGGTGTCGTTGGACGACTGGCCCATGTTGCAGTGGTCGTTGGGGTGCACCGGGCTTTTCGAGCCCTTCTCGCCGCCCAGCATCTCGATCGCGCGGTTCGAGATCACCTCGTTGGCGTTCATGTTCGACTGGGTGCCCGAGCCGGTCTGCCAGACCACCAGCGGGAAGTTGTCGTCGAACTTGCCTTCGATGACCTCACCGGCGGCGGCGATGATCGCGTCGGCGACCTCGGCCTCCATGTTGCCCAGTTCCTTGTTGGCCATGGCGCAGGCCTTCTTCACCACGCCGAGCGCGCGGATGATCGGAACAGGCTGTTTCTCCCAGCCGATGGGGAAGTTCATGATCGAGCGCTGGGTCTGAGCGCCCCAGTACTTGTCGGCGGGAACCTCGAGCGGGCCGAAGCTGTCGGTTTCGGTGCGGGTGTTGGCCATCTTTGCCTCCTGCAAGCATACCATTGTGTGCCGTTTAGCCCCAGCGAGGCGAAGGGGCAACGGGGCAGCGTCTCTTGCGGCGCGTGTTAGCGTCGCGACAGGGCAGGAAAATGCGCCACGGCGGCCGGTCACACGGGCGATCGGGGCCCAGACACGCGAACGCCGCCGGGCGGGCCGGCGGCGCGAGGCTGCAGCAGGCGGTGAAATTACTTGCGGAAGGAATCCAGCCGCACCACCTCGGCATCTTGTTTGGGCGCGTCGTCCGAGCCTTCGGGATCATCGCCATCGGGCGGCGTGGGCTCGTCGTCGTCCTCTTCTTCCTCGTGGGTCTCGAAGCGCAGGCCAAACTCCACCGACGGGTCGACGAAGGTCTTGATCGCGTCGTAGGGGATATACAGCCGCTCGGGCGCATCGCCGAAGTTCAGCGTTACGGTAAACCCGTCCTCGGTCACCTCGAGGTCGTCGTACCAGTGTTGCATTACCACCGTCATCTCGCCCGGGTAGCGATCCGACAGCCAGTCGGCCAGTTCCACATCGGGATGCTGGGTGTCGAAGGTGATGAAGAAGTGGTGTTCACCCGGCAGGCCGGTTTCCTGAACGCCCAGTAGGACGTCATGAATGAGCCCGCGCATGGCGCGGTGCATGAGATTCCCGTAGTCGATGCCGGAGGGCATGGCTCTGATCCTCGTCGCTTTCTTTTTCACCATATTAGATTTGGCGGCGAGGGAAAGGGGACTTGGCTGGAAAATTCCCCGTCGCGGGAGTTTTCGCTGAAAGACAAGCGTTAATAAAAGGTTAACGCAACCCCAGCGAGTGCCGTAACGGCAAGCGTCAGAGGCACTGAACGGCCCAGCGGTCCCAGCAGCAGCCCAGCCAGAACGGTCAGGGCCAGCGCGCCCGGTTGCCAGCTTTGCAGCACCGGCAGTTCCGGCGTCATGGGGCCAAGGCGCAACTGCCATGTTTGTGCAAAGAGCACATGCAAGGCGAACCATAGCGTCAGATTGGCGATGACCCCAAGCACGGCTGCGGTGATCGCCTCCAGCGCGCCCTGCAGGCGGGGGCGTGCGAGCAGCCGTTCAAGATGCGGGGCGAAGGCGAAAATCCACAGGAAACACGGGATGAAGGTGACCCAAAGCACCATCGCCCCGGCGGCCAGAGCCAGCGGCCAGCCGCCCTCGGCGTAGCCGGTGAGCATGCCGACGAACTGGGTGACGAGGATCAGCGGGCCGGGCGTCGTCTCGGCGAGGCCAAGCGCATCGGCCATCTGTGCCGCATCCAGCCAGCCGCGTGCGGCCACCGCTTCTTGGGCCATCCACGCCAGCACGGCGTAGGCGCCGCCAAAGGAGAGCACCGCCAGCTTGGAAAAGAACACCCCGATCTGCAGCAGCAGCGTTTGCCCGGCGGCCCAGACCAGCAGCAGTGGAGTCGCCCAAGCGGCGAGCCACAGCGGCCACACCCAAAGGCGGCCCGGCGCAGGCGCGGCGGGGGGCGGCGCGCTTGCCGCGGGCTGGGTGCCCAGCCAGCCGATCAGCGCGGCACAGGCGATGACCAGCGGGAAAGGGGCCTGCAGCACGTAAAGCGCAAGGAAGGCGGCCAGCGCGATAAGCGGCGCGCCGCGGCGCGTCAGCACCTTGCGCCCAAGTTTGACCAGCGCGAAGGCAACCAGAGCGATCACCGTGGCCTTCACGCCGAGCATCAGCGCGGCGATCTCGGGGCGGGCGCCATAGGCGGAATACGCCAGTGCCAGCGCCGCGATGACCAGCGCGCCGGGCAGCACGAAAAGCCCGCCGGCGATCAAACCGCCGGCGACGCCGCGCAACCGCCAGCCCGCCCATGTGGCCAGTTGCATGGCTTCGGGACCGGGCAGCAGCATGCAGAACGAGAGCGCCTGCAGGTATTGCCGCTCGCTCAGCCAGCCACGATCTTCGACGATCTCGCGGTGCAAAAGTGCGATCTGCGCGGCGGGCCCGCCGAAGGAGAGCAGGCCGATGCGCAGGAAACTGGTGAATAGCGTGGCGAGCGGGATGGTTGCAGGCGTGGACATGGCGGGCTTTTGCGCAGCGCTTCGTGACGCTTTCATGACGGTTTAGCCCAGCACGCGCGCAATCTCGCGAAGGATCTTGCGGCGCAGCGTCTCGGTATAGGCGTGGTGGCTGCGGGCGGTCATCACAAAGCCGTCGCGGGTGATCAGCACTTGCCGATAGAAATTGCTGACCGGCAGACCATAGCCCGGACCTTCGATCGCCAGCCCGTTGATCGTCACACCCATCCGCTCGGCCCGCACCCGAGCCGCCGAGGCGGATGGGCCGGCGTTGGGGGTGCCGTCGCCGGAGATGTCGATCACCCGGCGCCCGCAGGCAGGGGCCGCGGCCATGTGGTCCAGCGCGACCTGCAGCGCGGCACCGGGCGCGGTGTCGGACAGGACAAAGGCGCGCTCCATGCGCTCTGCGGCGCTGGCAAAGGCGGCCACGTCCGCCGGTTCGGTGATCTGCGTCCAGCCCAGACTGAGCGCCTGATGCCCCGCGCCCGACCATTGCAGCACCGCCAGCGCGACCCGGTCTTCGACAAGAATCGCCGCGATCTCGGGGTCGCGCAGGGCAAACGCCAGCCCGTCCGTCTGAACCGCATATTCCGCCGGGTCGATCGAATTGGACACGTCCATGGCAAGCAGCAGCGCCGTCTCGCAGGCGCGGGCCTGAGCCGGCGCGGCAAGCAGGGCGACACTGGCTGCAAACACGCGGAACATGCGCAGAATGCTGGCAGCGCTTGGCGCGCCGGTCAATCTTTGCGGTGACGGCGGGCGAAAACGGGCGAAATTTCCGGTGATTGGCGCAAGGCGCGGAAACCCCGCGATGAGGCGGTGTCACTTAATGTGGGGAGGAAGGGAAGTGCAGGTTTCTGTTGCCAGGTACCTGCGAACCCCGCCTTACGCGGCTAGGCGCAAGGGCTTAGATTTCGGTCTTTCGGACTGCTTACGCAGCCAGAGCAACCGGAGCACGATTGTTGTTGGCAACTATGCTTTATGAACCGATAACGGTGGTATCTCACCGGGACAAAGCTACATCTTTACGCGTTCGTCGATCCTATTTCGGCCCCATGAACCCCCAACAAGGGTTTATTGGTGGAGCCGCCGGGTACCGCCCCCGGGTCCGATCCGTTTATTACATGCGCGTTTATGCCCATAGTCCCTTGCGGAACAGCTCTCATATAGGACGGAGTTGCGCGGCTTTCAATGGGGTGTCGGCGCGGATTTGGTCACGAGCATTGAGCCAGCAGCGCGGCCATCTGAGTTTCGGGCTGACCGAGCTTGGCCAAAGCCGGGGCTTCGTCGCGAAAGACGTGGATGTCGAAGCGCAGTTGCGGCGACATGATCTGCTGCGCCATGCGCGCCACGCCATACCCCAGATCGGTGGGCGCGTAATAAACCAGCGGCATCAGCCCCTCGTCGAACAGCCCCGAGCCGGCCATGGCCACCGAAACCCGCTGCAGCCCGGCGTAGCCACTGCGAAAACGGGTCATTTCGGAATAGTCGATGAGGCAGCCCACGGCGGTCGACCAGCCCGGCGTTTCGCTCAGCGTCTTTTGCGCGTCGAGGCAGTCCTCGCAGCGGGTGTCGCCGACAAATTTCATATAGACCAATGGGCGCTCGGCAAAAAACTCGAGAATGCCTGCCATGAGGGGGCTCCCAGAACAGGAAGTTTCAGCAAGGTTACGAGCAATCATGTCGTTGTATGGTAGGGGGCTGTCAAACCTTATGTCGCTTCAACGACACTTCCGGCGCAGTGGTCCGGTTCGCGCTTAACGGGCGGTTTGCAGCAGTTGCGAAAAACTGCGTTCGGCAAGGCCGAGCAGCGCGAGGCTGCCCATTTCGCTTTGCTGCACCAGCGTCACCACGCCTTCGAGCCCGTCCCACGACTGCAGTGCCATCTTTGCCAGCTTGAGGCTGGCATTGGTCGGCGCGTAGTAGACCATGATGGTTTGCGTGCTGGCGGCGCTGAATGCCTCGGCCTTGTTGGCCTGTATCTTCATCAGTTCGAGGAAATCCCCGTCCCAGCCGGTAATTCCCGACAGGTCGACCAATTGCTTCTGGCCGGGGCGAAACTCGGGATGGCGCGTATATTCTGCGAACGCCGCCGTGGTATCGGTCAGGCGCGCCTGACCGTCGTAGCGCACGTAGACGAGACCGTGACTGGGAAGAATCCGGAATGTGACTGGCATTGGATGTGTACCGTCTAGGTTGCCAGAGCCTCGCTGCTTCGCCCCATAGGGTCAACGATATGGCGCAGATACATGTTTTGCGGTGGGCCGCCGCGCACATGCGAGCGCCGCCCCGGAGACCGGGACGGCGCGTGACGAAAGCGCCGTGCCGGGCCGGCGGCGCGGTGGATCAGTCCATCGCCTTGAAGTTGAACTCGCCGCCTTCTTTGATGCCCGAGAACCAGCGCGCCGTGACGGTCTTGGTCTTGGTATAGAAGCGGAAGGCGTCGGGGCCGTACTGGTTGAGATCGCCGAAGGCCGATTTCTTCCAGCCGCCGAAGGTGTGATACGACAGCGGCACCGGGATCGGGAAGTTGATGCCGACCATGCCCACATTCACCCGGTGCGCAAAGTCGCGCGCGGTGTCGCCATCGGCGGTGTAGATCGCCGTGCCGTTGCCGTAGTCATTGTCGATCACCAGCTCCAGCGCCTCTTCGTAGGTGCCGGCGCGCACGGTGCTGAGAACCGGGCCGAAGATCTCTTCTTTGTAGATGTCCATGTCCGGCGTGACATTGTCGAACAGCGACGGGCCGACGAAGAAACCGTTCTCGTAGCCCTGCAGCTTGAAGTCGCGGCCATCAACGACCAGCTTCGCCCCCTGTTCGACACCCTTGGTGACGAGGCCGTTGATCCGGTCCTTGGCAGAGCCGGTGATCACCGGGCCGTAGTCCACGTCTTCGCCCGCGGTGTAGGGGCCAACCTTCAGCTTCTCGACGCGCGGCACCAGCTTCTCGATCAGCGCGTCGGCGGTCTCTTCGCCCACCGGCACGGCCACAGAGATCGCCATGCAGCGTTCGCCCGCAGCGCCGTAGCCGGCACCCACCAGCGCGTCGGCGGCCTTGTCGAGGTCAGCGTCAGGCATGATGATCATGTGGTTCTTGGCACCGCCGAAGCACTGCGCGCGCTTGCCGTTGGTGGCGGCGCGGCCATAGATGTACTGCGCGATCGGGGTCGAGCCGACAAAGCCCACGGCCTGCACGGTCTCGTTGTCGAGGATCGCGTCGACCACTTCCTTGTCGCCGTTGACCACCTGCAGCACGCCTTCGGGCAGGCCGGCTTCGATGATCAGTTCGGCCAGCCGCAGCGAGGTCGAGGGGCAGCGTTCCGACGGCTTGAGGATCATCGCGTTGCCGCAGGCCAGCGCCGGGGCCATTTTCCACAGCGGGATCATCGCCGGAAAGTTGAACGGGGTGATGCCGGCGACCACGCCGAGCGGCTGGCGCATGGAATAAAGATCAATGCCCGGGCCACCATCGTTGGTGAACTCGCCCTTCAGCATGTGCGGCGCGCCCATGCACACCTCGACCACTTCCAGACCGCGCTGCACGTCGCCGCGGGCGTCGGGCAGGGTCTTGCCGTGCTCCTTCGAAACCAGCTCGGCCAGTTCGTCCATGTGCTCGTTGATCAACTGGCCGAACTTCATCATCACGCGGGCGCGGCGCTGTGGGTTGGTCGCGGCCCATTTGACCTGCGCCTCGGCGGCCTTCGCAACGGCGGCGTTCAGCTCTTCGACGGTGGCCAGCGGCACCTTGGCCTGAACCTCGCCCGTGGCCGGGTTGAAGATCTCGGTGAAGCGACCGGACGTGCCTTTGACGTGTTCGCCGTTGATGAAATGCGTAAGTTCTTGCATCGGAACCTCCTTGCTGTTGGCCGGCACTCTAGGCTTGCGGAAATGCAGTGCACAGGGGTAATCGGGCAAAAAGGTTTTGCAAAAATTCAGGTGCGGAATGCGCGAGAACTGGGATGATTTGCGGATTTTCCTCGCCGTGGCGCGGGGCGAAAGCCTATCGGCGGCGGGGCGCGTGCTGCGGATGGATCCGGCGACCGTCGGGCGCCGCGTCGCGCGGCTGGAAGAGACGCTGGGCCATCCGCTGTTTGCCAAATCGCCGCAGGGCTACGCGCTGACCGAAGCGGGGGCGCGGCTGCTGGTGCACGCCGAGAGCGCCGAGCAGGCGCTAGGGCAGGGCGCGCAGGCGCTGATGGGGGCATCGGAGGGGCTTGCCGGGCAGATCCGCATTGGCGCCCCGGACGGCTGTGCCAACTTCCTTTTGCCGCAGGTCTGCGCCCGGATCGCCGAGGAGAACCCCGGCCTCGACCTGCAGATCGTGTCCTTGCCGCGCGTGGTGAACCTGTCGCGGCGCGAGGCTGACATGGCGATCGCGGTTTCGGCGCCCACCGCCGGGCGGCTGGTGGTGCAGAAGATCGCCGACTACCGGCTGCATCTGGCTGCCTCCGAAGACTATCTCTCCCGCCACGCGCCGATCCATAGGCGCGCTGATCTGCAGGGGCATCGGATGGTGGGGTACATCCCCGACATGATCTTTGACCGCGAGCTCGACTATCTCAGCGATCTTGGCGTCGAGCGGGTGCGGCTGGCGTCCAATTCGGTGGCGGTGCAGTTTCATTGGCTGCGGCTGGGGGCCGGGCTGGGCATCGTGCATGATTTCGCGCTGCCCGCGGCACCGGGGCTGCGCAAGGTGCTGGCCGAGGAGGTCTCGCTGAGTCGCAGTTTCTATCTGGTGCGTCACGCGGATGACCGACGCCATGCGCGGCTTAACGGTTTTGCAGCGATTCTGGCCGACGGTGTTCGGCGTGAGCTGGCCTCTCTCGAAGGTCGCAGTTGACAGAACGCCGTCATGGGCGGACGCTGAAACCACTCAGCAGCGCCTAGGAGGAGAGCCGCATGCAGGTACAACAGATTCTCAAGGACAAGTCCGACGACGGGGTGGTCACCGTCGCCCCCGGCAGCAGCGTCGGTGACGCGGCGCAGGTGCTCAGCGAGCGCCGGATCGGCGGCGTGGTGGTGTCCGACGATGGGCAGACGCCGCTGGGGATCCTGTCGGAGCGCGATATCGTGCGTGCGATCTCGGCGCAGGGCGCCAGTATCCTGAACATGACCTGCGACGAACTGATGACCCGCAAGCTGCAGGTCTGCACCCGGGATGAGGACACGAATGTTGTGCTTGCGCGGATGACCGAAGGGCGCTTCCGCCACATGCCGGTGGTCGAGGACGGGCTACTGGTGGGCATCATCTCGATCGGCGACGTGGTGAAGGCGCAAATCGCCGAGCTGGCCATGGAAAAAGACGCGCTTCAGGGCATGATCATGGGCTACTGAACCCAGCTGCCTCTGACAGAGGCCGGTTTCGGGGTTGCATTCCGGAACGCAATATTGTTGCGTGCGCCGGACATGCCCCCGCTGGCACTTCTGGGAGGATTTCATGCGCATTGGTCTGTACCCCGGCACGTTCGATCCGATCACGCTGGGCCATATCGACATCATCCGCCGCGCCGCGGCGCTGGTCGATCGCTTGGTGATCGGGGTCGCGATCAACCGCGACAAGGGGCCGCTTTTCCCGCTCGAGGATCGCGTCTCGATGATCGAAACGGAATGCGCCAAGCTTTCGGAGGAAACCGGCACCGAGATCGTCGCCCATCCGTTCGAGAACCTGCTGATCGACTGCGCCCGGGATGTCGGCGCGCAGATCATCATTCGCGGACTGCGGGCGGTGGCCGATTTCGAGTATGAGTTTCAGATGGTCGGGATGAACCGGGCACTCGACACGAGCATCGAAACCGTCTTTCTGATGGCCGAAGCCCGGCATCAGGCGATCGCCTCGAAACTGGTGAAAGAGATCGCGCGGCTTGATGGCGATGTCAGCAAGTTTGTCACGCCGACGGTGAATACGGCGCTCAAGCAGCGCTTTGCGCAAGGCTGAGCGCGCACCGCCGCCGGGACGCAGAAACGGGGCCCGAAGGCCCCGCTTTTTCGTTCATGTCTTGTGTCTTACTGGCCGTAGACGGCGAGCCGTGCGGTTTCCGCCTCGCGGCCCGCGATATCGCAATCGATGCGGGTGCGCAGCGGCAGCGCCATAAGCGCCTGCCGGGTGCGGCGATAGGCAAAACGGCGGGAGAAGCTGTCACGAACGGCGTTGATGGCTTTGGTCATAGGGATGATCCATCTATTGTAGGCGCCCCAAGGGGAGGAGTGGGCGCGATTGCAGGTGCATTGTTGAAACTCTGTGCCAAGGTCTTTCCCTCGGCGTTGGCGCTAACTTAGGCCTTGCTGCGGCGCAGCACAATTGACGCTTTTCCAGACCCGCGTTGCAAAACATGCATGGCATGCCGCGGCGGTGCTCGGCCGCGTCGTTGCTGGTGGCAAGGCTTTGTAAACCAACACCGATTAACCTTAACGCGCTGACACACCGGCGCGTGGGTGCGGATCCACGCGGCCCGGTTTTGCTGAAAACATTCTGAAAGAGGAGATGCTTTATGGAAATCCAGCAGGGCATGGGCGGCCGCGCCCGCTCGCAGCGCCCCAGGCCGTCCTCCCAACAACCACGAGGCGCGGCGCAAGAGGCGGCGCAGTTGGGGACGGCGGCCCGGCCCGCTGCGCCACTTGCGCCGCCGGTGGCCGTGATCAGCCAGCCGCTGCCGACGCCGTTGACGGACAGGGTGACGCCGCGGGCACGGCCCTCCGGGCTCGACGCCGCTGCAGGCTATTGGCGCGCGCGCAAGCTCATTGAAAAGTAAAAAGGCGGAGCACAGCGGCCCCGCCTTTCTTGATCTTCAGTCGACGCGCGTCTGCCCCGTGGGGCAAAGACCGGCGCGCGGGCCTGATCAGATCAGTTTGCCCATCGCGACGGCCGTGTCGGCCATGCGGTTCGAGAAGCCCCATTCGTTGTCGTACCACGACAGAATGCGCACCATGCTGCCTTCCATGACCTTGGTCTGGTCGGTGTGGAACACCGAGCTGTGCGGGTCATGGTTGAAGTCGATCGAGACGTTCTTCTTGTCGGTATAGCCAAGGATGCCGTTCAGCTTACCGTTGGCGGCGACGCGGATGGCGTCGTTGATTTCTTCCACAGTGGTCTCGCGCTCGGCTTCGAACACAAGATCGACGACCGAAACGTTCGGCGTGGGCACGCGGATCGCCACACCGTCGAGTTTGCCGTTAAGTTCCGGCAGAACAAGACCAACCGCTTTGGCAGCACCGGTGCTGGTGGGGATCATCGACTGCGCAGCGGCGCGGGCGCGATAGAGATCCTTGTGCATCGTGTCCAGCGTCGGCTGGTCGCCGGTGTAGCTGTGGATCGTGGTCATGAAGCCCTTCTTGATGCCGACGGTGTCGTTCAGCACCTTGGCAACGGGCGACAGGCAGTTGGTGGTGCAGGACGCATTGGAGACCACGAGGTCATCCTTGGTCAGCGTGTCGTCATTCACGCCGTAGACGATGGTCTTGTCGGCGCCCGCGGAGGGGGCCGAGACCAGCACGCGGCTGGCGCCATTGGCGAGGTGGGCGGCGGCCTTTTCGCGCGCGGTGAAGATACCGGTGCATTCCAGCACGACATCCACGTCGGCCCAAGGCAGGTCGGCGGGGTTGCGCTCGGCGCTCACCTTGATCGGGCCGCGGCCTGCGTCGATCGTGTCGCCCGCGACCTTCACCTCTTGCGGGAAGCGGCCGTGGACGCTGTCAAACTGCAGCAGGTGGGCGTTGGTCTCGACCGGGCCGAGATCGTTGATCGCGACGACCTCGATGTCGGTGCGGCCGGATTCGATAATGGCGCGCAGCACGTTGCGCCCGATACGGCCGAAGCCGTTGATCGCTACCTTAACGGTCATGATGTCTCCTCGCTGTCCGAGAGTATGCGGTTGCCCGAAGGTCATCAGGATACATCGGGCAAGTCAATACTGAGACTGTTAGCGCTCACCGCCAAAATGCCATCCAATCGAGCAGATTGAAAATTTTCCGCCCCAGATAGACAAAATGATCACTCCCGAAGAGCAAGTAATCCACCGCTGCGGCGAGGATCAGGGCGGCGGCGAGCCAGAGGGCGATGCGATTGGTCATTTTCTCGTGATGACAGAGGTTTGCATGGCTGTCACCTGTCTTGTGCCGTGGCGCCGTGGGGCGCCGCGGTGGTCTCGGCGCCGCTCATCAGCTCTTCGATGAACAGGCCCAGCAGCGCGCCGCGCCCAGAGACGCCCGCCTTGCGGTAGATGGCGTTGAGATGGGATTTCACCGTGCCTTCTGCTGAACCACGCAGCACTGCGATCTCCGGGATGGTCATCCCCTTTAAAGTGAACATGGCAACATCCCGCTCGGATCCGGTGAGGCCCCATGCGGTGAACTGCGCCTCGACAATCTCGTGGAAGGCACCGGTGGCCAGCGAGACCTGCCGTTCAAGATGGGCGTTCTGCCGCAAGAGCCGCAGCAGAAACCGCACTTCGACCCAGATCGCGGCGGCGAGGCAGAGCACCATGCAGCCTTCGAGAAAGGCCTCGGGGTCATGCGCGGGACTCCAGCCTGCCTCGCTGGCGTCAAAGATCACGTCGACCACGAAGAAGGCCGTGCAGATCAGTTGCACGGCGATCAGCAGGGTCAGAACGAGAGGGCGTTGCGTGGTCTGCGACGTCATGCCTCGATCTTTGCGTCATCCGGGACGGTTTTAATACCGGTTACCATGGCCTTCGGAAAATTTACTCCGGTGCGGCGGCTTTCGTAAAGAACCGCGGCGACATGCAGCACGACCGACACTTCGGCCCAGTTGACCAGCGCCTCGTGCAGATCTTCGACCCACCCCACGCCCCAATAGGAATCGGTGGTCATCAACACGCCGCTGCCGATGATTCCGCCCAGCGTGAGCAGCAGGTTGAAAATCATTAGCGCTCCAAGCGGCGTATGCATCAGATGCACGCGGCGCCGACCCGTGGCCATGTTGGTGATCTGTTGCACTAGGCTGGCGCGGGTTGGGAAAAAGCTCGAGAACCGCGCAGAGTGCGGACCTATGATCCCCCAGATCAGGCGCAGCAGGATCAGGCCGCCGATGGTGTAGCCGACCCACTGGTGCAGCTTCGTTTCAGGATCGTCGAGCAGTGCGTTGGTGACAAAAAGGGCCGCGAAGCTCCAATGAAAGATCCGCAGCAGCGGGTCCCAGACGGCATGGCGGGTCGTGCCGCGGGGTGCGACACTTGCAGAAGTCTCGGTCATGGCAGGCATCCTTGTGCTGGCGGCAGAGCTTTGCGCGCCCATTGGCGGGGCGCAAAAGCGACGCGGCCCCGCGCGGCGGCGGAGCCCGAGAGCCTCAGTCTTCGGACGTGCTGCGGACGATCTTCAGCATGTCGTCGAGATAGAGTTCGAGCCTCTTGCCATCCTTCAGCGCGTAGACCTCGATCATCCCGTCCTCGCTGTCGATGCGGCGCACCTCATAGCCCTCGGCGGTGAGTTTCTCGCGCACCTGCGCTTGGGTCTGCTCGGGGATCTCGGGGGAGGCGCTGGCGGCGGTGGCGGTCAGCAGCGCGGCAATAAAAGCGGATGTGACAAAGCGGTAGGTCATTGATGGGTCTCCCGTGGCACGGCGCGGGGAATTCCGCGCCTCGAAGACCGATCTGACGTGCTGCGGGTCAGCGCGCCATGCACCGCAGGGGGCAGATATGGCCCCCTGCAACTTTGGTTCAGAGTGCGGGGCGACCCTGTGGGCTCAGTTCTGCGGGCTTAGAACTGTGGGCTCAGGCCGCGCGCCGCCATGCGGCGAGCCAGATCAGCGCGAGACCCAGCGAGATCACGGCGTTCCAGCTGGCCATCGACAAGCCAAGGAATTGCCATGCGACCTCGTCACAGCGCACCAGCGGCGCCTCCATGATCTGGTTGAGAAGCTCCTCGGCGGACATGCCGCCAATCGGGCCAGAGGTGCAGGTGGTCGGGCCTTCCCACCAGCCGCGTTCGACGCCGGTGTGGTAAACGCCAATGCCGCTGGTGGTCAGTGCGGCGAGTGCCCCCAACAGCAGCAGGATCCGGGCGCGGAAGGCGAGGGCCAGCGCGCCGATGACCACGGCAATGGCATGCGGCCAGCGCTGCAGGATGCACAGGTGGCAGGGCGCGAGCCCGCCGATGTATTGCGAGCCGATCGCGCCAAGCAGAACGGCGGCCGATCCGCCGGCGGCGATCAGGATAAGGAACTTGCGCAGGTCAGTCATGGTCTCAGAGGTATTTCACCAGAAAGAAGCCGCCAGCGAGCAGCAGCACGAAGATAGTAAACACCAGACCGAGCCGATGTTCGATGAATTCCCGGATCGGCGCACCGAAGGCCCGCAACAGACCCGCCACGATAAAGAAGCGGACGGCGCGGGCGATCACGGCGGTGCTGACAAAGACGCCGAGCGGCATCGCGGTCCAGCCTGACATGATGGTGATCACCTTGAACGGGAAAGGGGTGATGCCGGCGATCAGCACCGCCCAGAAGCCGACGCCGTTGAACCGGGCGTTGAACGCCTCCATGGCGTCGGCCTTGCCGAGCGTTTCGAGGATCGGGCGCCCGATGCTGTCGAAGAAGAAATGCCCGATGGCGTAGCCGAAGAGGCCACCGGCCACCGAGGCGACGGTGGCGACCAGGGCGATCAGCCAAGCCCGGCGGGGCGCGGCGAGGATCATCGGGATCATCAGCACGTCGGGTGGAATCGGAAACACCGAGGCTTCGATGAACGACACCGCAGCTAGCGCCCAAAGCGCCTTTGGGTGATCGGCAAGCGACATGGTCCAGTCGTAAAGGCGGCGCAGCATCGTCGGGTCGGTCTCCGGCGTTGGTCTCTAGAGCAGGAAGCACGCGGGGCAGTGGGGTGCAAGCCAATGAGGGCGCTTTTGTGGTGACAGTTTCGCCAGCAAGATGCGAGCGCGCGCAGATTGCCGCTTTACGCGGCGCGGCGAGGCGGCTAAATCCATGCCCGGGCCCAAGTGGCGGAATGGTAGACGCAGGGGATTCAAAATCCCCCGACCGCGAGGTCATGTCGGTTCGAGTCCGACCTTGGGTACCAGTTTTCTCGAAGGATCGCCCAGCCTGCGAGCGCGCCGCCTGTTGAGGCGCGGCGCGAAGGTTATGGCCACGCGCCTGCGGCGCCCGGGTGATGTGGCGCACTCAAACGCATTTTCTGATGAGCAGATAGGCGATGGCGCGGCGTAGACGATTGGGGTCGTTTCGCGAAGGGCGGCAGGGCTTCATGGGGGGTGGCGGATATCGTGACGCGCCCATGTCTCCGAGTCTTGATTTAAAACAAGAGTTTGAACGTAATTTCGCAGCGGGGGCGATCCGCGATCTGCCGACGTATGGCGTCAAGACCTCGTATAATGCGCCGCCAAGTGGTCTTCGTGCCGCCGCATTGATTTCATAATCCCTAACCACAACGCACCTGTTACGACCAGAAAGGTGTATGTAAATGTTAGGTTCCATTTCCGGTTCGAGTACGAGCCTCTTTGGTGCGCTCGCCTCGGCAGTCGCCGCGCCGCAGTTCGCCGGCCAGAGCCAGACCTCCCCAGACCCCGTGGCCGAGACCGAAGAGGACCTGAGCCAGACCACCTCTGCCGCGACCGCCGCGGACGAGGATGCGCCGCGACAGAAAGCGTCGGCGCAGCCCGAAGCCGCGAGCAAGGCGGTCTCTGTGGCAGATCCAGCGACACGTGCGGGACCCGCGTCCGACACAGCCCCTGAAACACAGGCGGTGGATGAGAATGGCGCGGCCTCACAGGCAGCCGCCTCCGGCACCAGCCCTGAGAGCCTGCGCGCAGACGGCGCGGAAGACGATGCGCTGGCGGAGGCGCGCGCCAAAGCGATCGCGACACAGGAGAGTTTCGTGAAATCGCTGGTGATGGCGAAGATCGGCAGCGACGCCGAGGAAGACGGGCTTGTGACGCGCATGCGTCAGGGCGCGGAAAGCTACGCCGCGGCGCGCGCGGACGCACAGCGGGCAGAGGCCCCGGCGCGCGCGAGCGTCGAGGTCTGAACGGCGCCCACGCGAGCGCACTTCGAGACCGGTGGCGCGGTGCGCAGGGCATATCCTGTGCGCCGCGTTTTTTTTCCGCAGCAGGGGGAGGCATCGCGAAGCGAACGACAGCACGATGCCCTTCGCGCGATCGCATGCTGCGCGGGGCTGACGATAGCTTTCGGGACATTTCCGGCACCGCCGGCATCGGCACTTTCCCTACGCTTTCAAAGCGTTGAAGGGAAAGTGGCGGAGAGACAGGGATTCGAACCCTGGGACCCCGTGAAGGGTCAACGGTTTTCGAGACCGCCCCGTTCGACCACTCCGGCACCTCTCCGCGGGGGTCGTGGGGGGCGTTTAACGATATGCTCTGGGGGGTGCAACAGGGAATTTTGAAGTTTTTTCATTCCGGGGGAATTTTCCTTGGCGAAGCTCCGCCAGCCGGTCACGGGCACCCCAGCGTCAGCTTGGAAATATGGCAGGCGCGCCCTAGGGTCTCGCGTGTAGAACCCGGAGTAATCTTGCCATGTTGTCGCGTCTTGCCACCTGCGCCGTTGGCGCAACTCTTCTGCTGCCGATATTCAGCCCACCAGCCAGGGCCGGGGCGGCGGAAGAATTGCTCGATGCTTTGAAAGTGGACGAGATCGTTCAGATCATGCGCGCCGAAGGCCGCGACTACGGGGCCGACATGGCGCAAGACCTCTTGCCCGCGGGCGCCACCTCCGGCTGGCAGGAGGCGGTCGACACGCTTTATGATGCCGACGCCATGGAAGAGGTCGTGCGCGCGGGCTTTCTGGAGAGCTTTGGAGAGACCGACGCTTTACCATTGCTGGCGTATTTTACCTCCGACGCCGGGCGCCGCGTGGTCGACCTCGAGTTGGCGGCGCGGCGCGAGATGATCAACGACGAGGTGGAGATTGCCGCCCGCGACGCGTGGCGCAGGCTTTCGGAAAGCAGCGACCCGCGCGTCGCGCAGCTTGACCGGTTCGTCGCCGCAAACGATCTGGTCGAAAGCAATGTGGTCGGCGCGCTCAACGCCAGTTTCCAGTTCTATCTGGGGCTTGTCGACGGCGGCGGCATGGAGATGACCGAGCCGGAAATCGTCGAAGAGGTCTGGATGCAGGAAGAGGCAACCCGGCTCGATACAGAAGAGTGGCTCTATGCATATATGCTCACCGCATATGAGCCGCTGTCGGACGCCGCACTCGACACCTATATAGACGTGTCGGCGACGCCGAAGGGGCAGGCGATGAATCGCGCGTTGTTCGACGGGTTCAATCATATGTATGAAGAGATCTCCTACGGGCTCGGCCTTGCTGCCGCGCGCGAGATGCGCAGCTCGGACCTCTGAGGGCAGGGGCCGGCCGGGCCCGGCACACAGCCAAGGCTGTAGGGGTCGTGGCGAAAGTCACGCGCGCAGCGGCCTTTTGGGTTGACATAAATGCGGTTTGCCCCGATAAGCCGGGCTTCGTGAACGGGGCCATTGCGCGCCCCGCTTTCGATTCTTACATCATGACAGCCCGGAAGGGCGCGCTGTTCGACGGCGGAGCGGAGTTCCGCACCACGAAGTTCCCACACAGGTCAGATGATGGCCGGGACGCCACAGAACGCGGTAGACAAAGGAAGACGCAGATGTTCGCGGTGATGAAAACCGGCGGCAAGCAATACAAGGTCCAGGCGGGCGACGTGCTCCGCGTGGAAAAGCTGGCTGCTGATGCGGGTGAAACCGTTCAGTTCAACGAAGTCCTGATCCTCGGCGGCGACAAAGTCACCGTGGGTGCTCCGCTTGTCGACGGCGCTGCCGTTCAGGCAACCGTGATCGACCAGATCAAGGGCGACAAGGTCATCAAGTTCGTCAAGCGCCGTCGTAAGCACAGCTCGCAGCGGACCCGCGGCCACCGTCAGCAACTGACGCTGCTGCGCGTGACCGATATCCTCGCATCCGGCGCCGAAGGCACCGGCGTGAAGGCCGCCGCTGGCGCCGCCTCCGCTCCGAAAGCCGCTCCGGCCGCAGCCGCTGCAGAGGGTGACGACCTGACCCAGATCACCGGTGTCGGCCCCGCCGCCGCCAAGAAGCTGAACGAAGCCGGCATCGCCACCTTCGCACAGCTCGCAGCCGTTGACCCCGAGAGCTTCGACGCCGTCAAGGTGAAGCCCGAGTGGGTCGAGCAGGCCAAGACCCTGGCCTGATAGACATTTAAGGAGACCAACCCATGGCACATAAAAAAGCAGGCGGTAGCTCCCGTAACGGCCGCGACTCCGCTGGCCGCCGTCTCGGCGTGAAACTCTACGGTGGCCAGTCGGCCAACCCCGGCAACATCATCATCCGTCAGCGCGGCACCAAGTTTTGGCCGGGCGAGGGTGTGGACATGGGCAAGGATCACACCATCTTTGCCGTGGCCGAAGGTTCGGTCACGTTCCACAAAGGCCTGAAAGGCCGCACCTTCGTCTCCGTCCTGCCCGTGGCGGAGGCTGCCGAATAAGCCGATCCAAGATCGACATCTTGCAGGGGGATCGGCGCGGGCCGGTCCCCCTCTTCCGTTTCGGGGAGGAGACGAAACGGTCCGCGAGGAATCCCTCGTGCTTGAGAGGAGAAATACGATGAGCCTGGCCCACGAGGACCAGCTGACCGCACAGCCGGTCATCGAGACCCCCCGTTTCCTGCTGCGTCCGCTGCGCAAGTCGGACGCCGGAATGATCGCGCATTACACCGCCGATCTGCGCCTTGCGCGGATGACCACCTCGATCCCGCACCCGCTGCCGCCGGGCGCGACCGAGGCCTTCATCACCCGCGCCACCGATCCCAAGCGCGATGAAGACGTCTGGGCGATGGACGGCGAAGGCCATGGCGGTGCCGAGGTGATGGGGCTGATTTCGCTCGAGCGTCTCGACGGCAACCAAGCCGAGATCGGCTATTGGGTCGCGCCGCCGTTCTGGAACACTGGGCACGCCTCGGAAGCGGTGCGCGCGCTGGTGCAGGCCAACCCCTTCGGCAGCGCCACGATGTTCGCCTCGGTGTTTCAGGACAACGCCGCTTCGGCGCGTGTGCTGGTGAACTGCGGCTTCGAATACATTGGCGATGCAGAGGCTTTCTCGGTCGCGCGCAACGCTACCGTGCCGACGTGGACCTACCTGCGCCGCATGGACTGAGGCGACATCCGCAGCCCTTTTGCGGCGTCAATTGCGACAATGTGATCCCGCCCGGCCCGCGATTTCCGTTGGCCGGGCGTTGTCTTGCGCCCTATAAGCGGGGTCATGATCACCGAATTTGGACATTTCGCCCTCATCCTCGCTTTCATCGTCGCCTGTGTGCAGACGGTGGTGCCGATGATCGGGGCGCATAAGCGATGGCCCGGCTGGATGGCCGTCGCAGAGCCCGCCGCCACGGCGCAATTCCTGCTGGTGGCGCTGTCCTTCGGTGCCCTCATGCATGCCTTCATCACCTCGGACTTCTCGCTCCGGCTGGTGGTGATGAACTCACATTCCGCCAAGCCGCTGATCTACAAGATCTCGGGCGTCTGGGGCAACCACGAGGGCTCTATGCTGCTGTGGGTGCTGATCCTGTCGCTGTTCGGGGCGCTGGCGGCGTGGTTCGGCGGCAATCTGCCGCCGACGCTGCGGGCGCGGGTGCTGTCCGTGCAGGCGGCGGTGGGCGTGGCCTTCTTCGCCTTCATCCTCTTTACCTCGAACCCGTTCCTGCGCCTCGCGGTGCCGCCGTTTGACGGGCAGGACCTGAACCCGCTGCTGCAGGACCCGGGGCTCGCCTTCCATCCGCCGTTCCTCTACCTCGGCTACGTCGGCCTCTCGATCTGCTTCAGTTTCGCGGTCGCCGCGCTGATCGAGGGCCGGGTCGACGCCGCATGGGGCCGCTGGGTGCGCCCGTGGACGCTGCTCAGCTGGCTGTTCCTGACCATCGGTATCGCGCTGGGATCGTGGTGGGCCTATTACGAATTGGGCTGGGGCGGCTTCTGGTTCTGGGACCCGGTCGAGAACGCCTCGTTCATGCCGTGGCTGCTCGCCGCCGCTTTGCTGCATTCGGCCATTGTCGTGGAAAAGCGCGAGGCACTGAAAAGCTGGACCATCCTGCTGGCCATCCTCGCCTTCGGCTTCTCGCTGATCGGCACTTTCATCGTGCGTTCGGGGGTGCTGACCTCGGTGCACGCCTTCGCCACCGATCCGCAGCGCGGGGTTTTCATCCTTGGCATTCTGGTCTTCTTCACCGGTGGCGCGCTGACGCTCTACGCCGCGCGGGCGGGGATCATGCAGGCCAAGGGCGTCTTTGGCGTGGTCAGCCGCGAGTCGGCGCTGGTGGTCAACAATATCCTGTTGGCGGTGGCCTGCTTCGTGGTGTTCACCGGCACGCTCTGGCCGCTGGTCGCCGAGATGCTGTTCGGGCGCAAACTGTCGGTGGGGGCGCCGTTTTTCAACATGGCCTTCACGCCCTTCATGATCCTGCTCGGCCTTGTGCTGCCGATCGGCGGCCTGCTGAGTTGGAAGCGGGGTAAGATCGGCCGGGCGATGCGCCAACTCATGCCAGCGCTGATCCTTGCCATCGCGCTGGCCGGGCTGGCATGGGCGATGCAGACCGGGCGCAGCCTGATGGGGCCGATCGGCATCTTTCTCGGCACATGGCTTGTGGCGGGGGCGATCACCGACCTGATCACGCGCATCGGGCGCAACCGCGACTGGCGCCGCCTCGCGCGGCTGCCGCGCGCCGATTGGGGCAAGGCGGTGTCGCATGGCGGGCTGGGCATCACCATGCTCGGGATTGCCGGCCTGATGGCGTGGGAGCAGGAAGACATCCGCGTGGCGCAGGTCAACGCGCCCTTCACCGTTGGCTCTTACGAGCTGGAACTGCTGGGTGTAGAGCGTGTGCAAGGGCCCAACTACTTTTCGGACATGGGCGAGGTCTCGCTGCGGAAGAACGGTGAAGAGATCGCCCATCTCTACCCGGAAAAGCGCAACTATCCGGTCGCCAAGATGCCGACCACCGAAGCGGCGATCGACGGCGGCATCCTGCGCGACGTCTATGTCGTGCTTGGCGACGCGCAGGCGGGCGGTGGCTGGACCATGCGGGTTTATATCAAACCGCTAGCGAACTGGATCTGGGGCGGTGCGATCCTCATGGCCCTTGGCGGCGCACTGAGCCTGTCGGACCGGCGTTTCCGCGTCGCCGCCGGCGCCCGCAAGAGCCGCCCGGCGCAGGGAGTGCCCGCCGAATGAGACCGCTTAATTTGCTCCGCATGGTCCTGATGCTGCTTCTGCTGGCCCTGCCGCTGCTGCCCGCGACACCGGCGCTGGCGGTGCAGCCCGACGAGGTCCTCGACGATCCGGCGCTGGAGGCGCGGGCGCGCGAACTGTCTAAGCACTTGCGCTGCCTCGTCTGCCAGAACGAGAACATCGACGATTCCAACGCGGCGCTCGCCCGCGACCTGCGGCTGCTGGTGCGCGAACGGCTGGTTGCGGGGGACAGCGACGAGGAGGCGGTGGCCTATCTCGTCGACCGCTACGGCGAGTTCGTGCTGCTCCAGCCCACCACGCGCGGCTGGAACTGGCTGCTCTGGGCCGCCGGGCCGATCCTCTTTGTGCTGGCGCTGCTGGTCGCCGCTTTCTATCTGCGGGGCCGGTCCCGCGCCGAGGCCAGCACCGAGGCGGGGCTCACGCCCGAGGAAGAAGCACGTCTGAAGCGCATTCTGGACGAGGGCAACGCCCCTTGATAGCGTGAGGTTGGGGTCGGCAGTTCACCCAGTCTCCGCCGCCCGCGTCGTGCGCGGGCAAGCTGAACCTGCCTCACAGCTTTCAGAGATCTCCGGACATCCCGGCGATGCCTGACGGACAAGGGCGGAACTCCAGCCTCGCGAGGGGTCGGGCAACAGCGCCGGAGGATCTGGAGGATCCGATGAGCACATCCCAGAACCGGGACAGCATCCCGCTGGCCATAGGCGATCTGTGTCGCTTTGCCCGCGCCCTGCGCGCCGGGCTCGAAACGCCGCCCTCGCATCAGCAGATGCTGGGGCTGATCGCCAAGGCGGCGGGCTATCGCAACTATCAGCACCTACGCGCACAGTTCGCGCCGCAGCCGCAGGCCGATCCCAAACAGGTGGCGCGTGCCTTGCGTCATTTCGACGGGAAGGGGCGGCTGCTGCGCTTCCCGGCACGCACCGCGATGCAAGCGCTGTGCCTCTGGCCGATCTGGGCGCATATCCCGCCGCGTCAGGACCTCACCGAGCGCGAGATCAGCGCCCGGATCGATCTCTACTGCGGCTTTCGCGACGCCGCGCAGATCCGGCGTAGCATGGTCGAAAACCGTATGCTGACCCGAACCTTGGATGGCTCGCGCTACCGCCGGATCGAGACCCGCCCAAGTGCCGAGGCGCTGGCGCTGATTTCGGCGCTGCAAAAGCGCTGAGCCGGGCTTGGCAAGGCCGGCGCGCGCGGGCACTCTTCGCGCGCGCAGGCCAGAGCAGGTCACAGCCCGGAGGAGCATATGCAATACGACACCATCCGCTACGAGATCAGCGACGATGTGGCGCAAATCACCCTTGCACGGCCCGAGGTGATCAACGCGCTTTCGGCCCCGATGCGGGCCGAACTGACCCATGCCATCCAGCAGGCGGGCAAAGACGCGCGCGTGGTTGTGCTGACCGGCGAGGGCCGGGCGTTCTGCTCCGGGCAGGATCTGGGGGATCGCGAGACCGCCGCCAATATCGATCTCGAGCGGGTGCTGCGCGACGAATACATGCCGTTGCTCACCGCCATCACCGAATGTCCGCGCCCGACAATCGCCGCAGTCAACGGTGCCGCCGCGGGCGCGGGCGCGAACCTTGCACTGGCCGCTGACGTGGTGATCGCCGCCGAAAGCGCGTTCTTCATGCAGGCGTTCACCCGCATCGGCCTGATGCCCGATGCGGGCGGCACATGGCTGCTGCCGCGGCAAATGGGCATGGCCAAGGCCATGGGGGCGGCGCTCTTTGCCGATCGCATCAGCGCAGCGCAGGCCGAGCGCTGGGGGATGATCTGGGAGGCGGTGCCGGATGCCGAGTTCGAGGCGATCTGGAGGGCGCGCGCGGCGCATCTGGCGCAGGGCCCGTCGCAGGCCTACGCGCGTATCAAGCGCGCCATCCGCGGCGCTTTCGAGCAGGACCTTGGAAGCCAGCTTGTGCTGGAGGCGCAGTTGCAGGGAGAATGCGGTATGACCCGTGATTTCAAGGAAGGTGTGGTGGCCTTCCACGAAAAGCGAGCGGCTAAATTCGAGGGGCGCTGAGGGGGCCTGCCGTCGGATTTGCGTATTTTTTGAAGAGAAGAAGCCGGGGCGGCGCGCTGTTTATCGGGCGCGCGGCCCGGACACAAAAAGGCCCCGCATCGGCGGGGCCTTTTGTATCGCGAAAGACGCGTTCAGCGGCTTTCGATGTCGGAGTAGTTGCGCGTCACCGAGCCACGGTAGAGCTGGCGCGGACGGCCGATCTTGTGCTGCGGATCGGCGAGCTGCTCTTTCCACTGCGACACCCAGCCGACGGTGCGCGACAGCGCGAAGATCGGCGTGAACATGGACGTCGGGAAGCCCATCGCCTCGAGGATGATGCCCGAGTAGAAGTCGACGTTCGGGAACAGCTTCTTGTCGATGAAGTACTGGTCTTCCAGCGCCTGCTTCTCGAGCTCCTTGGCGACCTGCAGGATCGGGTTGTTCTCGATCCCCATGAGGTCCAGCACCTCGTCTGCCGACTGTTTCATCACCGTCGCGCGCGGGTCGCGGTTCTTGTAGACGCGGTGACCGAAGCCCATCAGGCGGAACGGATCGTTCTTGTCCTTGGCGCGGGCGATGTACTCGGGGATCTTGTCGACCGAGCCGATCTGCTTGAGCATCTCAAGGCACGCCTGGTTGGCGCCGCCGTGGGCCGGGCCCCAGAGGCAGGCGATGCCGGCCGCGATGCAGGCAAAGGGGTTGGCGCCCGACGAGGAGGCCAGACGCACGGTCGAGGTCGAGGCGTTCTGCTCGTGGTCGGCGTGCAGGGTGAAGATCCGGTCCATGGCGCGCGCGAGGATCGGGTCGACCTCGTATTTCTCGGCAGGCACCGAGAAGCACATGTGCAGGAAGTTCTCTGCGTAGGTCAGATCGTTGCGCGGGTACACGAAGGGCTGGCCGATCGAGTACTTGTAGGCCATCGCGGCGATGGTCGGCATCTTGGCGATCAGGCGGTGCGAGGCAATTTCGCGCTGGCGCGGATCGGAGATGTCGGTGCTGTCGTGGTAGAAGGCCGACATGGCGCCGACCACACCCACCATGGTTGCCATGGGATGCGCATCGCGGCGGAAGCCGCGGAAGAAGTTGTGCATCTGCTCATGGATCATCGTGTGACGGGTGATCGTGTTCTCGAAGTCTTCGAGTTCTGCCGCGGTCGGCAGTTCGCCGTAGAGCAGCAGGTAGCACACCTCGAGGTAGTGGGACTTGCCGGCCAGCTGGTCGATCGGGTAGCCGCGGTGCAGCAGAACACCTTCATCACCGTCAATGAAGGTAATGGTGCTGTCGCAGCTTGCGGTGGAGGTGAAGCCCGGGTCGTAGGTGAACACCCCGGCCTGTGCGTAGAGCTTGCGGATGTCGACCACATCGGGGCCGGCGGTCGGGGAGTAGATCGGAAGATCGTAGCTCTGCTCGCCGATGGTCAGTTTCGCGCTTTTCGCTGTGTCAGCCATGCTTGCTTTATCCCTTCATCTAGAAAAGGCCAGGCGCGTCGGGCGCGCCCGGTCGGTATCTGTCACATGGCCCGGAGTGGGGTCTGGGCTTGCCGTTACGCCACCTCGGAGGCCGCTGCCTGTTCGAGCCGGAGGAGGCTTTCCTCGCGACCGAGCACCAGCATCATATCGAACACGCTAGGAGTGACGGCTCGTCCGGCAAGGGCCGCACGCAGCGGGCCGGCCAATTTGCCGAACTTGGTGTCTTGTTCCTCGGCGAAACGCCCCGTTACCCCCTCGAGCTCTTCTCGCGTCCAGCTAGCACTTTGCAGGTGCGGCGTCAACGCAGCCAGTATACCACGGGATACAGGATCGAGGTTTTTCTGTGCCTTCGCGTCCGGCTCGATCGGCGTTTCCGTTAGAATGAAGTGTGCTTTTTCAAGGAGTTCCGGGAAGGTCTTGGCCCGGTCCTTGAGGCAGTACATACCCCGCGTCATGCCGTCTTTTTGCCCTTCGGTCAGCGCCGGAAGACCCGCAGACTCGAGGTAGGCCTCGATTTCTTGCAGCAGTGCGGCATCGTCACCGGCGGCGATATGCTGCCCGCAGATGTTCTCGAGTTTCTTGAAATCGAGCCGCGCCGGAGATTTTCCGATGCCGCTCAGGTCGAACCACTCCAGCGCCTGCGCATCGGTAAAGAATTCGTCATCACCGTGGCTCCAGCCGAGCCGCGCGAGGTAGTTGCGCATGCCCGCGGACGGGTAGCCCATCTTCTGATACTCATCGACGCCGAGCGCGCCGTGGCGCTTCGACAGCTTCTTGCCATCGGGGCCGTGGATCAGCGGGATATGCGCGTAAACCGGCACCGGCCAGCCCATGGCGGTATAGATGCCCATCTGCCGCGCCGCATTGTTGAGGTGGTCGTCGCCGCGGATCACATGGGTGACGCCCATGTCGTGGTCATCGACCACCACCGCCAGCATGTAAACCGGGGTGCCATCCGAGCGCAGGAGGATCATGTCGTCGAGCTGGGCATTGCCGATGCGCACCTCGCCCTGAACTTCGTCCTTGATCACCGTCTCACCATCCTCGGGGGTGCGCAGGCGGATCACATAGGGCGCATCTGGGTGCGTTTCGGGATCCGCGTCGCGCCACGGCGAGCGGAAGAGCGTGGAGCGGCCTTCCTCTTTTGCCTTCTCGCGGAATTCTGTGATTTCTTCCTGAGTGGAGAAACACTTGTAGGCCGCGCCCTTGGCCAGAAGCGCGCGGGCGACCTCGGCGTGGCGCTCGGCGCGCTCGAACTGGCTGACCACCTCGCCGTCATGGTCGAGGCCGAGCCAGTCGAGGCCCTTGAGAATGGCCGCCGTCGCCTCGGGGGTCGAGCGGGCGCGGTCGGTGTCTTCGATGCGCAGCAGGAACTTGCCGCCGCGGCCGCGCGCGTAGAGCCAGTTGAACAGCGCCGTGCGGGCGCCGCCGATGTGCAGAAAGCCGGTGGGCGAAGGGGCGAAACGGGTGACGACCGCCTGAGTGTTCGTCATGGTAATTAACCTCGCGGTAATCGGGGTGGGCCTAGGATTTGCAGGTTCCTTAAACAGCGCAGGGGGCGGGGGCAAGCATGGGCCGCCGGGATGGGGCTGCGACCGAAGCGGAAGGCCGCGGGCAGCGGTCCGCAGCGGTGCGCTGGATCGCCCTATTGTCCGGCTGGTCAGTGGTCCGCGCCGGTGCGCGTGCCACGGGCAGGGCGCTGGCACGGCAGCGCGGTCATCTCTTTCCTTGGGCGCCGGTCTGTTTCGGCTGCGGTATCGCGCTCTATTTCGCGCTGCCCGCCGAGCCTGCACCGCGCGTTTTGCTGCTGGCGGCTGCCTTTGGGGGGACGCTGCTGCTGTTGTCCCGTGTGGCCCATCTGCTTGCGCTGGCGGTGATCGGGCTCATGTTGCTGGGGTTTGCGCTGGCCGGAGGGCGGGCGCATCTGGTCTCCGGTCCGCAGCTGACGGCGCGCTACTATGGCCCGATCGAAGGGCGGGTGGTGAATATTGATCGCTCCGCCTCGGACGTGCTGCGGCTGACGCTCGACCGGGTGCGCCTGCCGCGCCTGCCGCCGGCGCAGTGGCCGCGGCGGGTGCGTGTGGCGCTGCATGGCGATCCTGAAGTGCAGGCGCGCGTGCTGCGTCCGGCGCCGGGGCAGCGGCTGATGCTGAGCGGGCATCTGCTGCCGCCGGGCGGCCCGGTGGAACCGGGTGGCTTCGATTTTCGCCGCCACGCATGGTTTCTGAAGCTGGGCGGCGTCGGCTACACCCGCACGCCGGTGGTGCTGCTTGCCGTGCCGGAGGGCGGACAGAAGATCTTTCAGGTCCGCATGGCGCTCTCGCGGCACGTTCAGGCGCAACTGCCCGGAGAGACGGGGGCCTTTGCCGCCGCGCTGATGACCGGTGACCGCAGCGCCATGAGCCAGCAGACCTTGGAGGCGCTGCGCCACACCAACCTCGCGCATCTGCTGGCGATTTCCGGGCTGCACATGGGGCTTTTGACCGGCTTCGTCTTTGCCGCGGTGCGACTGGCTCTGTTGCTGCCCGCGCAGGCGCGCCACCACTGGCCGGGCAAGAAGATCGCGGCGGTCGCGGCGCTGCTGGCCGCGGCCTGCTATCTGGCGCTATCGGGGGGCAATGTCGCGACGCAACGCGCCTTCATCATGGTCGCGGTGATGCTGGGCGCGGTGCTGGCAGACCTTCGGGCGCTGTCGTTGCGGGCGGTGGCGCTCGCCGCATTGATTGTTTTGAGCCTGCGCCCCGAAGCACTGCTCGGGCCGGGCTTCCAGATGTCCTTCGCAGCCACCACTGCGTTGGTGCGCGTCTTCGAAGGCAGTCGCGGCGGCAAGATCGCGCGGCTGCCGCCATGGGCGCGCCCGGTGGTGGCGCTGGTGCTGTCGTCGTGCACCGCGTCCCTTGCCACGGCGCCGTTTTCCATGGCGCATTTCAACTTGCTGTCGCGCTACGGGCTTTTGGCCAACGTGCTGGCGGTCCCTGCGATGGGGCTGGTGGCGGTGCCGATGGCGGTGGTTGCGGCGCTGCTGTTGCCGCTGGGGCTGGACGGTCTGGCGCTGCGCGGCATGGCGCTGGCGCTGCGCTGGATCCTAGGGGTGGCAAAGCAGGTCGCGGCGTTTGATGGCGCCGCGGTGCCGGTTGTCGCGCCGGGTCCGACCGTGCTGCCGTTGCTGGTGGTGGCGGGCTTGCTCTTGCTCTTGTGGAAGGGACATGGGCGTTGGCTGGGCGTGGTGCCTTTTGTCTGTGGCATCTTCCTGTGGGGGACGAGCAGCAGGCCACAGGTACTCATCTCCGAGACCGGGGCGCTGGTCGGCGTGATGACCGAAGACGGGCGCGCGCTGTCCCGCGCCAAAGGCAGCGGCTTCGTGGCGGGTGTCTGGCTCGAAAACGATGGGCAGGCGGGCGGGCAGGGGCAAGCCGCAGCGCTCTGGCCAGGGAAGCCCGGGGTCTTGCGCCGTGCCGAGATCGGCGGAACAACGCTGTTGCACGCGATGGGGAGCGCCGGCGCTCAGCGGCTTGAAGGTTGCGGAGGGGCGGCCGTGATCGTGGCGAGCGTGCCGGTTGAGCCAAGGCGGGGGTGCGAGGTGTTCGATCCGGACCGCCTACGCAAGACGGGATCCGTCGCCCTGAAACTGGGGCCGCAGGACCTTATGGTGGAGACGGCGATATCCGGCAGGCCGCGGCTGTGGCACCGGCGCGATGACACCCCAGCGCACGCAGCGGATCAGTAGGCGCGGATCAGCCCCACCAGCCGGCCCTGCACCGACACCGAGCCCGCAGGCAGCACGCGCGGCTCGAATGCCGGGTTGGCGGCCTCAAGGACGATGCTGCTGCCCTTGCGGCGGAACCGCTTCAGGGTGGACTCATAGCCTTCGACCTGCGCCACGACGATCTGCCCATTCTCGGCCGAGCTGGTCTCGCGAATGATCACCACATCGCCATCGTTGATCCCGGCCTCGATCATCGAGTCGCCCTTCACCTCCAGCGCATAGTGGCGGCCATTGCTCGACAGCATGGCCGACGGCACGGCGACGTTCGGCGGAACCTCGGAAATCGACTCGATCGGCACACCCGCAGCGATACGGCCCATCAGCGGAAGCTCCATGGCGCCGACATTTTCCAGCGCTTCGGTAACCGCATTGTTGGCCTTGGCCGCGCCACGATCGCCTTCGATCACCTGAGGCACAAAGCCGCTGGGACGCGCCGCGAGGCTGTCGGGCAATTTGACGATCTCGATCGCGCGGGCCCGGTGCGCCAAGCGACGGATGAACCCGCGCTCTTCCAAAGCGGTGATCAGTCGGTGGATGCCCGATTTCGACCGCAGGTCCAGCGCCTCTTTCATTTCGTCGAAACTTGGGGGGACGCCATCACGGGTGACGCGCGTGTTGATGAAATCCAGCAGATCGAGCTGTTTCTTGGTCAGCATGCGCCGTGCCCCGTGGGTTACCCAGATAAGATGTTCGACTTTGTTCTAGGCATGTTCCTGTTTTGTGTCAATCCCCGCAATCGTTAAACGAAAGTTAACGATGCCGCGCAAGCCGCGCGGCTGCGGGGATATTCGGCGTTCCAACATTTCCCGAAACGCCGAGCCGCGCCCGCTCAGAGGCGGATGACCTCGATCTCATCGCCCGCACCGCGCGCCGGATCGTGCGGAGGGCGCACGGCCAAAGCGTTCGCGGCACCTAGAACGCTCAGCAGCGCGCTGTCCTGACGATCAAACACGGTGACGCCGCCGGCATCAAGCCGGGCGCGCATATAGTGCTCGCGCGGGCCGTTCTGGCCGACCGGCGCGGCGAGGCGTAGCGTCTCGCGCCGGGCCGGTGCGGCGCCAAGGCCCAGCATGCTGCGGATCACCGGAGCGAGAAAGACTTGGCCGCAGACCATGGCCGAGACCGGGTTGCCCGGCAGGCCGACCATCATGGCATCGAGAAAACGCCCGGACATCAGCGGCTTGCCGGGGCGCATGGCGACCTTGTGAAAGGCGCTTTGCAGGCCCATCTCGCCGGCAACGCGGGCCACCAGATCATGATCGCCGACCGAGGCGCCGCCGATGGTGACCACAAGATCGGCGTCGTCGACCATGTCGAAGATCGTCCGCAACGAGGCTTCGCTGTCGCGCGCGATGGGCAGCAGGCGGGGCTCGGCGCCCAGCTGCTGCATCAGCACGTAAAGACCGAAGGTGTTGGAGGCGATGATCTGGTCGGGGCCGGGGTCTTCGCCGGGCATCACCAACTCGTCGCCGGTCGAGATCAGTGCCACCTTGGGACGGCGCGTCACAGGCACGTGCGCGATGTTCATCGCCGCCAGCAGGGCGATGTCCTGCGGGCCCAGAACGCGGGGCGCGTCGATCCGCATGCCCTTGCGAAAATCATTGCCGTAGGGGCGGATGTTGTCGCCGGGACCAAGCGTGTCGGTGACCGTGATGGTATCGCCGTCGCGCGTCACATCTTCTTGGATGACAACGGTTTTCACGCCCTCGGGGATCGGCGCGCCAGTGAAGATGCGCACCGCTTCACCGGGGCCAACCACGCCGGCAAAACCGCGCCCCGCTGCCGCCTCGCCGATGACCGAAAAGCGCGCGCCGGGCGCGGCTTCGGTCACGCCGTAGCCATCCATGGCCGAGGCTGCAAAGGGCGGCTGGTCGCGCTGTGCCTCCAGCGGTCGCGCAAGCACGCGGCCTCCGGCGTCGCGCAGCGCGACCTCTTCGGTGCCGAGCGGTTGGGCGAGCGAAAACAGCCGCTCGAGAGCTTCGCTGACCGAGATCATTTGGCTTCGTAGCGCCCGGATTTGCCGCCGTCCTTCAGCAGCACGCGCAGGCCGCCGATCTCCATGCCGCGATCGACGGCCTTGACCATGTCATAGACCGTCAGCGCGGCGGTCGAAGCAGCGGTCAGGGCCTCCATCTCGACACCGGTCTGCCCGGTGGTTTTCACCGTCGCCTCGATCTGCAGGCCGGGCAGCGCCGGGTCCTGCGTGATCTCGACGGTGACCTTGGTGACTGGCAACGGGTGGCAGAGCGGGATCAGATCGGGGGTCTTCTTGGCGCCCATGATGCCCGCCAGACGCGCCACGCCGATCACATCGCCTTTTTTCGCCTGACCTTCGGCGATCAGATCGAAGGTCGCCTGCTCCATGCGGATCCACGCGCCGGCGGTGGCGATGCGGGACGTTTGGGGTTTGTCCGAAACGTCGACCATATGGGCGTCGCCCTTGGCGTCGAAATGCGTCAGCCCGCTCATGCCGGCACCGGATCAGCCAGCAGTGTGCGGGTGGCGTGCTCGACATTCTCCTGTCGCATCAGGCTCTCGCCGATAAGGAAGGCCCGCGCGCCATATTGCGCCATGTCGGCCAGATCGGCGGGGGTGTTGAGCCCGGACTCGGAGATCAGGAAGCGGCCTTCGGGCACGTTCTTCGACAGCACGCGGGTGGTGTCCAAAGATGTCTCGAAGGTCTTGAGATTGCGGTTGTTCACCCCGATCAGCGGCGATTTCAGCTTGTGTGCTCGGTCAAGCTCCTCGGCGTCATGCACCTCGATCAGCGCGTCCATGCCCCAGCCGAAGGCGGCGTCTTCAAGCTCGGCGGCCAGCGTGTCCGAGACCGAGGCCATGATGATCAGGATGCAGTCGGCGCCAAGCGCGCGGGCCTCGGCGACCTGATAGGGGTCGTACATGAAATCCTTGCGCAGCGCGGGCATGTTGGTGGCCGAGCGCGCCTCGGTGAGGAAGCTTTTGGCACCTTGGAACGACGGTGTGTCGGTCAGCACCGAAAGACAGGTGGCGCCGCCGCGCTCATAGGCCTGCGCCAGCGTCGGGGGGTGGAAATCTTCGCGGATCAGCCCCTTGGAGGGCGACGCCTTTTTCACTTCAGAGATGAGGCCATAGCCGGTCTTGGCGGCATCGAAGAGCGCCTGCGCGAAGGGGCGCACCGGGCTGGCGTCGCGGGCCTCGGCCTCGACCGTGCTCATCGCTTTCGCGGCCTTGTCGGCGGCGATCTCTTCGAGCTTGTAGGCCTTGATCTTGTCGAGGATCGTCTGGGTCATGGCGGGCTCCGCTAGTCGTTCTTCAGCGCCGAGGGATCAGGGCGTGGTCCAGTTGATCGGCATCTCCCCTCTGGCTTTAAGCCAGTCGTTGACGCGGGAAAAGGGGCGCGAGCCGAAAAAGCCGCGCCGCGCCGAGAGCGGCGAGGGGTGGGCCGAGGTCAGGATGAGATGATCGTCGCCGTGGATGTGCTTGGCGAACTTCTGCGCGTGGCCGCCCCAGAGGATGAAGGCGCGCGGCCTCTCCGAAAGCGCCTCAAGCACCTGCGCCGTCAGGGTCGACCAGCCCAGCTTTGCATGCGCGCCGGCGTTGCCAGCGGGCACCGAGAGCGCGGTGTTGAGCAGCAGCACGCCCTGTTTCGCCCAGAACCGCAGGTCGCCATTGGGCGGCACAGCGCCGAACTCTTCGTGCAATTCCTTGTAGATATTGGTCAGCGAGCGCGGCAGGGGGCGCACATCGGGTTCAACCGAAAAGGACAGCCCATGCGCATGGCCGGGCGTGGGGTAGGGATCCTGCCCAAGGATCACCACCCGCACATCCTCGGGGGCGCAGGCCTCCAGCGCAGCGAAGCGCTGCGCCTCGGGGGGCAGCACCTGACGGGGTTCCGCCGCAAGCGCCTCGGCGATGCGGGGAAACTCCTCGGTGAAGAAGGGCAGATGCGCCCAGGCGTGCGGCTGGCTCATGCGGCCGCTTGCGTCGCCTCGGCGAGCGCATGGACCTTGGCCTTGGCCGCGCCGCTGTCGATGCTCTGGCGGGCCATGGCGGCACCATCCTTGAGATCGCTGGCCTTGCCCGCCACGACAAGCGCGGCGGCGGAATTGAGCAGCACCGCATCGCGGTAGGCCGTCTGCGCGCCATCCAGCAGCGCCTGCAGCGCCTTGGCGTTTTCCGCAGGTTCGCCACCGATGATCTCTTCGAACGGGTGTTCGGGCAGGCCCGCGTCCTCGGGGTGCAGTTCGACCTCGCGAATGCTGCCGTCGTCTTCCAGCGCGGCCACCCAGCTTACGCCCGAGATCGCCAGCTCGTCGGTGCCGTCCGAACCATGCACCAGCCATGCGCGCTCCGAGCCCAGCTGCCCCAGCACCTCGGCCATTGGCCGGATGAGGTCGCGCGAGAAGGCGCCGGTCAACTGACGCTTCACGCCCGCCGGGTTGGTCATCGGCCCGAGGATGTTGAAGATCGTGCGCGTGCCCAGTTCCATGCGCGGCGGGCCCACGTGCTTCATCGCCGGGTGGTGCATGGTGGCCATCATGAAGCAGATGCCAACCTCGTTGAGAATGGGCGCGATGGCCGAGGCGGGCAGCATGACGTTGATGCCCATCTGCCCCAGCGCGTCCGCCGAGCCCGACTTCGACGACAGATTGCGGTTGCCGTGCTTGGCCACGGTCACACCGGCGCCCGCGACCACAAAGGCGGTGGCGGTCGAGATGTTCAGCGTGCCCTTGCCGTCGCCGCCGGTGCCGACGATGTCGATGGCGCCCTCGGGGGCGACCACTTTGTTGCACTTGGCGCGCATCACGGCGGCGGCGGCGGCGTATTCCTCCACCGTCTCGCCGCGGGTGCGCAGGCTCATCAGCAGCCCGCCGATCTGCGCCGGGGTGGCCTCGCCCTCAAAGAGGATCTCGAAGGCCGCCTCGGCCTCCTCCCGGCTCAGCGGGCGGGTACAGGCGGCGCCGATCAGCGGCTTCAGTCGATCGCTCATGCAGGGACTTTCATGGTCTTCAGGAAATTCTCGATGAGGGCATGGCCGTGCTGCGAGGCGATGCTCTCGGGGTGGAACTGCACGCCGTGGATCGGCAGCTCGCGGTGGCGCAGCCCCATGATCGTGCCGTCCTCGAGCCAAGCGTTGACCACCAGATCCTCGGGCAGATCGTCGCGCGCGACAACGAGGCTGTGATAGCGCGTCGCCTCAAACGGCGAGGGCAGCCCGGCAAAGACGCCGGTGTCATCATGGTGCATCTGGGCGATCTTGCCGTGCACGATCTCGTCGTGGCGCTTGACGGTGCCGCCGAAGGCCTGACCGATGGTCTGATGCCCGAGGCAGACGCCGAACAGCGGCGTGCCGGTCTCGGCGGCAGCGGCGGTGAGCGACAGGCAGATGCCCGCTTCGGTGGGGGTGCAGGGCCCGGGCGACAGCAGGATGCCGGCGGGCTTCATCGCCATCGCCTCCTGCACGTCGATCTGGTCGTTGCGCACGACCTTCGCCTCCACGCCCAGCTCGCCCACGTAATGCACGAGGTTCCAGGTGAAACTGTCGTAATTGTCGATGAGAAGCAGCATGGTAGACTCTTCAGGCTGGCGGGCGGACCCGCGGTGGGGGTATACATGCGCCCGCAGGTGGTGCAGCGTCAAGGCCATGTCCCGAACAAGTGCTTCGGGACCGGCACAGGCGCCGTAGCATGGCGGCAAAGGGTCCGGCAACGGGGCCCGGGACAGAGAAGAGGACGGGCAGGGATATGGCACGCGGTTTCTTGGCAGGGGCGATCTGGGGACTGGTGGTTTCGGGCGTCGGTTTGGCGGCGCTTTCGGTGGCCATGGGGCCGCCCGCCAATCTTGCGACACCGCCCCTCGCCGCAGAGCGCGACGCCTCCGGCGGCGCACAACCGGAGGCACCTGTTTCGGAGCCTGCCGACGCAGAGCCGTCGGCTGATAGCGCGCCGGAGATGACCTCTGAGATGGCCCCCGATGCGGCGCCTGTCTCCGAGCCGGAGCCGGAGAGCGAGAGTGCTGAGATCGCCCCCGACGCTGCCTCCGAAGCTGCCCCGGACGCTGTGACAGACGCCGAGGCGGAGCCCCCCGCAGAGAGCGAAATGCCGCAGCCCAGCGACGAAGAGGCTGGCGCGGAGCGCGCACTTGCTGAGGGCTCCACCGATCCGCAGGCCGCAGCCGAAGACACCGCTGGCGCCGAGAGCCAGCCGGTCCCGCCGCCGGCGCGGCGCCCCAGCGAAGAGCGCGGCATCGATGCCGCGACGCCCGGCCCCTCGCTGTCGGCCCCCGGCTTGGCCGAGGGCAGCGCGCCCGACACCCAACCCGCGCAGCGCCCCGAGGCGATCCCGGCGCCGCGCGCCCCCGACGCGCCCGGCACCTCCGAAGCGGCGCGGCTGTCGGTGGGGGGCGACGCCCCGGTGCAACCCGGACAGCCGTCGCTGCCGCCCGAGGCTCCCTTGTCCGAAGCAGAGCCTGCGCTGTCGACCGATCCGGCGCAGCCGCCGGAACCGGCACAGGACAGCGGGCTTGCCGCGGCGCCCGAAACGGACCCCGCAGAGACGGAGGTTCCGGACGATCCGGACATCGGAACCGCGCCTGCGCCAGAGATGGAACAGGCCCAAGCGGCAGAGACCGAACCGCAGGCCGAGCGAGACCTGCCGCGCGTCACGGTGCAGACACCGGAGCGCAGCGAGGAGATTTCCCAAGGCGCCGCCGATGACGGCACGGATACCCGGCCGGCGATCGGCACCCCGGCGGACTCGCTGCTTGGACGCAAGGGGGCTGTCGAGCAAGGGCGCCTGCCGGTGGTTGCCGACACGGATACCGCGCCTGTGGCCGCGCCGACGACGGAGGACAGCCCGCTTGCCCGTTTCGCCGCCGCGGCGGACGCAGAGCCGGAGGCGCCGACCATGTCGATCGTGCTGATCGATGACGGCAGCGGCCCGCTCGGCCCCGAAGCGGTCGAGGCCTTTCCGTTTCCGGTCAGCTTCGCGATCTCCCCCGACCACCCCGATGCGGCGGCCACGGCGGCAGCCTACCGGGCGCGGGGGTTCGAGGTGCTGGCGCTCGCAGAGCTTCCGCAGGGCGCCACGCCCAGCGATGCGGAGGTGGCCTTGGAAGGGGCGCTTGGCACTGTCCCCGAGGCGATTGGCGTGCTCGAAGGCACCGATCTAGACCTGCACCAGAGCCGCGAGATCGGCACGCAGGCGGCGCAGTTCCTGCGCGACGCGGGGCACGGCTTGCTGCTGATGGCGAACGGGCTGAACACCGCAGAGGCGTTGGCCCGCCGCGAGGGGGTTCCGGCGCTCACCGTGTTCCGCGATTTCGACGGCAAGGGGCAGGATCCGCGGGTGATGCGGCGTTTCCTTGATCAGGCGGCCTTCAAGGCGCGGCAGGAAGAGGGTGTGGTGATGCTGGGGCGGCTGCGCGCCGATACGGTCTCGGCGCTGTTGCTTTGGGGGCTGCAGGACCGGGCCAACAGCGTTGCTCTGGTGCCGGTCTCCGCGCTGCTGCTGCGTCAGGAAGACGAGGGCTGAGGCGTTCCGGGACTGCGGCCTTAGGTGATGTGTCGCGCCCGGCCTCGTCTCAGTCGGCACCTTCTGCGGCGCCGAGGGACCAGCGCCGCATATCCCGCGCCAGATCGCCATATCCTGTGAGCCGCCGTTCAAACGCCAGCCCGAGGCGGGCGGCTTGCTCTTCGGCGCGGGCAGTAAGCTCCGGATCGTCGGTCTGTGCGAGGTAGACGAGCGTTGTGTACTCGCCGAAGTAGAGGTCTCGCAGCGCCGGATGCCGGTCAAGGCCGAGCGGACGCCAGACGAACGCCTCGAACTGGCGGACGAGAAAGTCGGTCAGGTAGAAGCAGCGCATCTCGCCGCGCGCTTCGAAACGGTCGACACCGTCGAAGATCGCGTAGCAATGCGGCCCCGCGAGCATCTCGATGCCAAGCGCGTCGCAAAGCGCCTGCAAGCGTCCGCCGGTGCCGCAGTCGCCATAAAGCAGCTTGATCTCGTCAAAGCCATGACCTCGCGCGGCAACGGCCTCGCGCACGGCGTCGGGGATGCGCTCGGGCGTGTTGTGCAGGTCAGCAGGCAGGCAGTGCAATTCGAGATGCGCCATGCCGCCGCTTGCAGCGGTCTGCGCCTTTAGGTCGAGAACCTCACGCGCCAATGCCCCGCACGCGATCAGAAGGATGCGCCGCGATCCAGTGCTTCCAGAGGCGCGAAGGCGTCGCGCTTCGTCGGCGGTTCGGTCGGAAACGATGTAGGATTGTGGGGCTCGTTCCGCGCGCGTGGCGCGGCGGCGAGAAGATCGTCGCGTGCGTTTAGGTAGCGATTGGTCAGGCGCGCGTATCATCTGCTGGCGGCACCGAGGACATGCCCCAGCGGATCAGCAGTGCGGCGGCGAGGAGCAGCGGGATGACCTTGCTGGCACCCCAGGCGACAAAGGCCCAGACCGTCAGTCCCGCTGAAGCGAGGACTGCAATTATAAGGGTCACAAGCGTGGTCACCGGCATGGGCATCTCCTTTCCCTGCCTTCAAAGATAGGGCCCTCTCGGCGTGAAAGCAAAGGCAAAAGCGAATTTCTGTCACATTCGCATGGGATACGGAGCTTCCCGGCAGCGCAAGTGCCGCATCAGAATGGCGGGGGCGCATGCGCCTGCGCGTGATGCCAAGGGCGTGGCGACGGCTGGCGCTCACTGCGCGGGAACCCGATTGTGGCGGCGGGCAACGAGCTCCTTGGCTGTCTCCACGGCCACGGCGGCATCGCGGCAGTAGGCGTCGGCGCCGATGGCGCGGCCGAACTCCTCGTTGAGCGGTGCGCCGCCCACCAGAACGATGTAATCGTCGCGCATGCCCTGCGCCACCATCGTGTCGATCACCACCTTCATGTAGGGCATCGTGGTGGTCAGCAGGGCGGACATGCCAAGGATATCGGGTTTCTCGGTCTCCATCGCCTCGAGATAGGCCTCGACCGCGTTGTTGATGCCCAGATCGACCACCTCGAAGCCCGCGCCCTCCATCATCATCGACACGAGGTTCTTGCCGATGTCGTGGATGTCGCCCTTGACCGTTCCGATGACCATCTTGCCGATGGTGGGCGCGCCGGTCTCGGCCAGCAGCGGCTTGAGGATCGACATGCCACCTTTCATCGCATTGGCCGCCAGCAGCACCTCGGGCACAAAGAGGATGCCGTCACGGAAATCTTCGCCGACGATCTTCATGCCGCCGACCAGCGCCTCGGTGAGCACCTTGTAGGGGGGCCAGCCGCGATCAAGCAGGATGGTCACGCCTTCTTCGATCTCTTCCTTCATCCCGTCGTAGAGATCGTCGAACATCTGCTCGACAAGCTCTGCATCGTCGAGGTCGGCGAGGATGATCTCTTCGCCGTCTCCGGCTGCGTCTTCTGGCATGGGCACCTCCCTACGGCTCTCTTTAGCCTGCGCCTGTGCGCGCCGCCGCTCATGGCAGATTGCGACATCAGCGCGCCCGGAGGCGACGCCGCAGGGCGGAGGGATTGCGGATGTTCGTTAAATGTTCTAAATTCGAGCCATGAGCGCTCCGTCCCGCATCATCGAGAAAGACCGCCGCAAAGGGCGCGGCGCGGCCTCCCGCGACAGCGGGCGGTTCGAGCGTTTCGCCTATGCTGACGCGCACGACGGTTGGGACATTCCCGAGGAACTGCCGCCGCTGCGCACCGAGGTCGCCGAGGAACGGCCGCGCAGCATGATCAATTACGTGCGGTCTCCGGATCTGCCTTTCGACCGGTCGATCAACCCCTACAGGGGCTGCGAGCACGGGTGCATCTACTGTTTCGCGCGGCCCAGTCACGCCTATCTGGGGCTGTCGCCGGGCTTGGACTTCGAAACCCGTCTGGTTGCCCGCCCGGACGCGCCGCAGGTGCTGGCGCGGGAGTTGCGGGCCAAGCGCTATCAGCCCGCGCCGCTGGCCATCGGCACCAACACCGATCCCTATCAGCCGATCGAACGGGACAGGGGCATCATGCGCGGCTGCCTAGAGGTGCTGGCCGACTTTGGCCATCCGGTTGCGATCGTCACCAAGGGCACGCTGATCGAGCGCGACATCGACATTCTGTCGCAGATGGCGGCGCGAGGGCTGGCGCGGGTGGGGATCTCGGTCACCACGCTCGATCCGGACCTGTCGCGCCGCATGGAGCCGCGCGTGCCGTCTCCGGCGCGGCGACTGGCGACGATCCGGCGGCTCAGCGCGGCGGGCATTCCGGTGCGGGTCATGGCCTCGCCGGTGGTTCCGGCGCTGACCGATCCCGAACTTGAGAACATTCTCGCTGCCGGGGCCGAGGCCGGGGCGAGCGCTGCAAGCTGGATCATGCTGCGCCTCCCGCGTGAGGTCTCGCCGCTATGGCGCGCGTGGCTGGACGAGCATTATCCGGGCCGGGCGGCGCGGGTGATGGCGCGGCTGCGCGAGATGCATGGCGGGCAGGATTACTCGGCGCGCTGGCACAGCCGGATGCGCGGCGAAGGCACCTACGCAGAGCTTATCGCGCAGCGGTTCGACAAGGCGGTGCGGCGGCTGGGGCTTGACGCGGCGCAGCCTGCGCTGCGCTGTGATCTGTTTCGTGCGCCGCCGCAAGCGGGGGATCAACTGTCTCTGTTCTGAACGGGCGGCCCTTTGCGCAGGCGGCTGACGGGTTTCCGTCACTCTCCTGCGCGCCAAGGGCATGGCGATCGCGCTTTGCTATGCCAAGGAACCCCGGGGCAAGGCTCCTCCCAGACAGGCCTGCCGTCAGAGGGCACACGATGCGGCGGGTCGGAAAGGCTCCGACCCGCCGCAAATTCGCTAAGAGGCACCTGAGGCCGGTCAGCCGCGGCGGCGTCCGCGCCGCACGCGCTCGCGCGGCGCGCCATCAAGCCCGTCACTGTCGGAACTGAACGGGCCAAGCGCGCCGACGATCTGATCCAGCGTAGGGCGCGGGCCGACGGGGCGGGTCTCCAGCGCCTGCCGCATGGCGCGCAGATGCGCGGGCAGGGTGCCGCAGCAGCCGCCAATGATCCGCGCGCCGGAATCGCGCGCCATCACCGCATACTCGGCCATCAGTTCGGGGGTGCCGTCGTAATGGATATGGCCTCCCTCGTAGCGTGGAATGCCAGCATTGCCCTTGGCGATGATCGCGCGCTCGGTGCCGCTGGCGGCAAAGCCCAGCACGCTGCGCAGCAGATCCGATGCGCCGGTGCCGCAGTTGGCACCGAAGCCCAGCGGAGGATTCGGCAACTGCTCGACCAGTCGGCAGAAATCGGCGGAGGTGACGCCCATCATGGTGCGCCCGGCGGTGTCAAAGCTCATGGTGCCGCACCACGGCATGTCGACGCGGGCAAAAGCTTCGGCGGCGGCGCGGTACTCCTCTGGCGCCGAGATCGTCTCGAGCCACAGCACGTCGGCACCGCCCGCCTTCAGCCCGGCGGCCGTCTCTTCGAAAATCTCCACCGCAGAGGCATGACTGAGTGCGCCAACAGGTTCCATGATCTCGCCCGTCGGGCCGACCGAGCCCGCAACGACTACGGGCCGGCCCGCAGCGTCGGCGACCTCGCGGCCCAGTTCTGCGGCCACGCGCGACAGTTCGAAGGCGCGGTCTGCCGCGTCGTGCAGTTTCAGCCGGGCGGCGTTGGCGCCGAAGGAATTGGTGAGAAAGATATCGGAGCCGGCCTCCACCGCGCCGCGATAAAGCGCGCGGATGTTGTCCGGCTGCGTTTCGTTCCACAGCTCCGGCGCGTCGCCGGCGGCGAGCCCCATGTTGAACAGATTGGTGCCGGTGGCGCCGTCGGCGAGCAGCCAATCCCGGGTGTCCAGCAGCCTCGAAAGCGCGTTGGTCATAGTATGCCTCTTGGAAATTCTCCCCCGCCTGCCGCTTTCCACATCGCACGGCTTGGCGCAATCCCTCGCGTGACGAGGGGGGGGCTGCGGCGGTCTTCAGCCGGTCATGCCGGGCCCGCGCAGCACCATCAGCTCGCCGACGTTCTCGCGCGTGACATAGCCCAGAACCCGCTGCTGCGCGTCAACCACCGCCACCGCGGGCGCCTGCGCCAGCGCGTCGAGCACCGACTGCAGCGGCGCGGCGAGCGGCAGTTGCGGCACCTCGGTCATCAGCTCGGTGACCGGACGCGTGGCGTGATCCTCGGCCATACCGCGAAACAACGCGTCGCGGGTCAGAAAGCCGGCCAGCGTGCCATCCGGGGCCAGTACCGGAAACTCGTGCTGGGTGGTGCGGATCAGCGTCTGGCCGGCCATCGCCAGCGTGTCCTCGGGGCGCAGGGATTCAAAGCTGGTGATCATCGCGTCGCGCGCCAGAAGATCGTGTGCGACGGCGCGGCTGGCCACGTCCTGACTTTCGGCCTGCCCGGCGAAGAACACGAAGATGGCAATGAGGATCAGGATGAAGTTGCCCGAACTCAGCCCCCAGAACGCAAGCCCGAAGGCAAGGATTTGGCCCGTGGTGGCGGCGGCCCGTGTTGCCTTCACCCGTCCGACGCGCAGCGCCAGCACGGCGCGCAGCACCCGCCCGCCATCCATCGGGAAGGCGGGGATCATGTTGAACAGCGCCAGCGCAAGGTTGATCGCCGCAAGCTGGCCGAGGAACGCGCCGGTGCCGGTTCCCAGTTCCTCGAGTCCGCCAAGCCCCGACGACGCCCCCAGCAGCACCAGCACCAGCCAGATGACCACGTTGACCATCGGCCCGGCGAGCGCCACGAGGATTTCCTGCACCGGGTTTTCGGGCATCCGCTCGAGCCGCGCCAGACCGCCGATCGGCAACAGCGTGATGTCCGGCGTCTTGATCCCGAAGCGCCGCGCCGTCAGCGCGTGACCGAACTCATGCGCCACGACGCAGGCGAAAAGCGCGAGAATGAAGATGATGTTCTGCAGCGCCGCGGCCGCGCCGCCCACCGACCATGCCGCCGCACCGACCCACAACAGCAGCAGAAAGAAGGTGGCGTGCACCCGCAGTTCGGAACCGAACAGGCGACCGATGGGAAATGACCATGACATGGGCGGAACCTCTCTTGCGGGGTGGGCGCTGCGCCTCGTGCACTGTGTTTGCTTCAAGAGTTAAGCATTTCTGCGGCTTTCGAAAGAGCCGGCCGCGTCACGCGGTTTTTTGCCGCGCCGCGTGCAACCACGCACAGCGCCGCGCGTTGACTACCCGAGGCGAAAGCGCCCCACAATCGGACGGCGCCGCGCCACAAAGAGGAGACACCTATGAAACGCATTGCCCTTGCCACCGCGCTTGTCACCCTTGCCGCCGCACCGGTCGCGGCCGCCACTGCAACCGCGGAGCTTTCGGGCACCGATGGCAGTGCCATCGGCACCGTCACCGTCACCGACACGCCCTCGGGCATGGCGCATGCCACCGTTGAACTGCAGGGCCTGCCGGAAGGCGCGCACGGCATCCACATCCACGAGACCGGCGACTGCTCGGCCAGCGACTTCACTTCGGCGGGCGGGCACCTGTCCGGCGATGCCGAGCATGGCGTGATGGTCGAGGGCGGCCCGCACCCGGGCGATCTGCCGAACGCGCATGTGCCCGCCAACGGCGCCCTGACCGTCGAGGTGTTCCTGCCCAATTTCGATGTGCAGGAACTGATGATGGACGACGACGGGTCGGCCTTCATCGTGCACGCGGGGCCGGACGATTATGAAAGCCAGCCGTCGGGTGATGCCGGCAGCCGTCTCGCCTGCGGCGTCTTCGAAGAAAGCTGATCGCGCTCACGCAGCGTGCGGTCTAGTCCGCGCGCTGCGCCCAGGCGATGGCGTCTTCTAATCTGTCGTCGCCCCAGAACAGCTCGTGGCCGACCAGAAAGCTTGGCGAGCCGAAGATTCCCAGCGTCATCGCATCGGCGGTGGCGCTGGCGAGCGCCTGCACCATCTCTTCGGATCCGGCGCGTTCAATCACCCGTTCCGGATCCTGTCCGATCTCGCGCAGGGTCTCCGGCAGGTTCGGAGCTTCGCCCGCGGGCTCGCCCTTTTCGAACCAGCGACGATAGGTGGCACGGGTGTATTCGATGCCCCAGCCTTCGCGCATCCCCAGTTCGGCGACCTCATTGGCCAGCACCAGCCCCTCCAGCGGATAGGGCGCCGGAAGCTGTGGCGAGAGCCCATAACCCTCCGCACGCCGCGCGATATCGCGCCACATGTAGGCGGTCTTGGCGGGCTTGTCCTTGAACGGGATATTGTTCTGCGTGAGCATCACATGCCGCACGTTGAACGGATGCCAGCGCACCTCGACGCCTTCGGCGCGTGCAAGCTCGGGCAGGCGCATGACGGTGAGATAGCTGTAGGTGCTGCCGATGGAATACCAGAAGTCGATTGGTGCCATTTGCAAATCCCCTCCTTCGGCCAGAGTAGCAGACCGTGGCGGGAAAATCTTGGCGGACGTTTAGGGCAGCAGATCGCAGCGTTTGCAGATCGCGCCCATCGCCTTGTCTCGGCGCTGAGTGACGGCCCTGAGTGACGGCGCTGACCCTCGGCATTGACGGCCACGAGGCAGGCCCCGATCGGGCGCAATCCCGCAGCATATGCGGCGCGTTGCACGCCCGGAACAGCGCGATGACGATCCGCCGGGGTGGCCCGGCGGATCGTCAGTGAGCTTGGTCAGCTATTGCCCGAGCCGGTAAAGCGCGCCGCGTCGGCGGCCGCGCGCCGGATGGCGTTCGACTTGTGGACGGTCTCCATATACTCGGCCTCGGGGTCGCTGTCATAGACCACGCCGCCGCCCGCCTGAATGTAGAGTTTTTCGTCCTTCACGATCGCGGTGCGCAGGGCGATGCACATGTCCATGTCGCCGCCGGCGCTGAAGTAGCCGACGCCGCCGGCGTAGATGCCGCGCTTTTCGGGCTCGAGTTCGTCGATGATCTCCATCGCCCGGACCTTGGGAGCGCCCGACACGGTGCCCGCCGGCATACCGGCAAAGAACGCCGACAGCGCGTCCTGATCCTCGGCCAGTTCGCCCACCACGTTGGACACGATGTGCATCACGTGGCTGTAGCGCTCGATGGTGAACTGCTCGGTCGGGCGCACAGTGCCGATTTTCGACACCTTGCCGGTGTCGTTGCGGCCCAGATCGAGCAGCATGAGGTGCTCGGCCAGTTCCTTCTTGTCTGCCAGAAGATCGGCCTCGAGCACGCGATCTTCCTCGGGCGTCGCGCCGCGCGGACGGGTGCCGGCGATCGGGCGAATGGTGACCTCGCGCCCGAAGACCCGCACGAGGATCTCGGGCGAGGCACCAACCACCTGAAAGCCGCCGAAGTTGAAATAGAACATGAAGGGCGACGGGTTGGTGCGGCGCAGCGAGCGGTAGAGCGAGAAGGGCGGCAGCGGGAAATCCTGAGTCCAGCGCTGCGCCGGGACCACCTGAAAGATGTCGCCCGCGCGGATGTATTCCTTGGCCTTCTCAACGGCGCCTTTGTAGCTTTCGCGGGTGAAGTTCGAGACCGGTTCGCCGACCTCATGCGCCTCGCCGAGTTCGCGGCCCGCCTGCGGCAACGACCGTTCCAGATCGCGCACCGCGTCCATCACCCGCTCGGCGGCCTGCGCATAGGCGGCGCGGGCGGACTGGCCCGAGTGCACCCACGCCGGGGCAACAACCGTGACCTCGCCCTTCACCCCGTCGAGCACCGCCACCACCGAGGGGCGCAGCATCACCGCGTCGGGCAGGCCGAGCGGATCGGGGTTCACGTCGGGCAGGCGCTCGACCAGCCGGATCATGTCGTAGCCGAGATAGCCGAACAGCCCGGCAGCGGCTTGCGGCAGGTCGTCGGGCAGGTCGATCTTGCTCTCGGCGATCAGCGCGCGCAAGGAGGCCAGCGGATCGAGGGTTTCTTCCTCGAACGCCTCGGGATCGAAGCGCGCCTGCCGGTTCAGCCGCGCCTGCTCGCCGTGGCATTTCCACACGAGGTCCGGCTTCATGCCGATGATCGAGTAGCGCCCGCGCACCTCGCCGCCGGTGACCGACTCCAGCATGAAGGCGTCCTTGGCGGCGCCCGTCAGCTTGAGCATCAGCGACACCGGCGTGTCGAGATCGGCGGCGAGCCGGGTGTAGACGACTTGGTTCTCGCCCGCTTCATAGGCGCGGGCGAATTCGTCGTAGGAAGGTGTGAGAGATGCCATGGTCTTACCGGAAGTTGGTGTGAACGGCATTCACCGCCTGCTGGTCGATCGAGACCCCGGCACGCTCCTGAATGTCGGTGACGAAGGCGCGGAAGAGATCCTGCGCCACACTGTTTGCGGCCCGGTCGCGCAGCAGCCCTTCAAGCTGTTGCGAGGTCTCGGTCTCGCGATCAACCGGCGCGATACCGTCAAGCTGCAGGATCAGCGCCGCACCATCGCCGGGCAGGGCACGCGCTGCACCCTCGTCCATCTCGAAGGCCGCTGCGATCAGCCCGTTGGGCATCTCGGGGATCTGCGCGTCGCGGGTCAGCCCCGCTTCGTCGGTCGCGTCCAGCCCCAAATCAGCGAAGCTGGCACCATCGGCGATCTGCTGCGCGAGGTCTTCGGCCTGCGCCACCAGCATCTCCGTGGTCTTGTCGGTATCCCAGCCTTCGGCAACCGCGACGCGCACTTCCTCGAACGGGCGCGGTGCCGGCGGGCGGATTTCGTCGAGGCGCATCGCGTAGATGCCGCCATCGCCAAGCTCGGCAATCGCCGGGTAGTCGTCCTCGGTCACCTGCTGCGCGGCCTCGCGGAAGGCGTCATAGCCGGCGATGCCCTGATCGCTCTGCTGGTTCCATTCGATCTGGCCCAGTTCCATGTCCGTGTCGCCCGCCAGTTCTTCGAGCGTTGCGCCACCCGCGAGTTCGTCGTCGAGGCTTTGCGCCATGCCTTCGATCACCCGGCGCGCGCGGTCGAGCGCCAGCTCGTCGCGCAGCTGCGGCACGGCTTCGGCGTAGGGCGTTTCCTGTGCTTGCAGGATGCCGTTCACCCGGTAAAGCGCCGGGCCGAGGTTCGACGGCAGCGGGCCGACCACGTCGCCGCTGGCGGCGGCAAAGACCTCGGCGCCGGCCTCGCCAAGCGCGTCTTCGGTCAGATCGCCCATGTCGGTGTCCCCCAGTTCCAGCCCACGCTCCGCAACCAGACCTTCGAAATCGGTCTCGCCGGCGGCAATGCGCTCCATAGCGGCCTGCGCTTCGGCTTCGTCGCCAAAGACCAGACGCTCGGTCAACCGCCGCTCGGGCAGGTTGAACTCGGCACTGCGCTCCTCATAGGCGGCGCGCAGCGTGTCCTCGTCCAACTCGACGCTGTCGACGATCATGTCCGGGGTGATCCACGCGTAGCTGATCACCTTGGTCTCGGGCATGGTGAACTGCTCGATGTGCGCGTCGTACCATGCCTGCAGCTCGTCGTCCGACGGCACCGGAAGGCCGGTTTCAAGCGCGTCGCTGTCGAGCCGCGCCCATGTGAAAGAGCGCGTCTCGCCGGCCCAGCCGAGCAATGTGTCGACATAGGTGTCGGGCAGCGCAGTGCCGGAGTAAATCGCCGCGTTGAGCAGGTTGCGGGCGCTTTCGCTGCGCAGGTCTTCCTCGAAGTCGGCTTCGCTCAGCCCGGCGTTTTGCAAGGCATAGGCATAGCTGTCGCGGTTGAACTCGCCGTCGGGGCCCTGAAAGGCGGCCATCTCGCGCAGCGCTTCGGCGACCTGTTCGTCGCCGACCGAAAGCCCGATGCGCTGCGCTTCGTCATCCAGCGCCGCGCCGGTCACCACCTGCGCCAGCACCTGACGGTCGAGGCCGAACTGCTGCGCCTGATCCAGCGTCATCGGCTGGCCGGTCTGCGCCTCATAGGCGCGCATCTCGTTTTGCAGCGCGCGGGTGTAATCGGTGGCCGAAATGTCGGTGTCGCCGACCGAGCCGATGCCGCTTACGCCGCCGCTGAAATTGACCGTGCCGAAGGCGCCGAAGCCCATCACCACGAGGATCAGGAGACCCCACACAAGGGTCTTGCTGATACTGCTCTTGCCGCGTGCCATCGCTGCCTCTCGCTCGTCCTGTTTCTGGCGTCGGGGTTTACTGGGCCAAGCCCTTGCTCGCAAGGGGCGTCTCGGCCTTGTCAGCCTGCGCGATCGCATGCGCCTCGGCCTGTGGCCAGTCGAGCGCGGCGAGCCGGTCGAACAGCGTCGCGATCTCGGCCCGGTTCACATTGGCGAAGGCAAAGCGGAACTGCCGCGCGCCGCGTGGGTCGGAGGCAGGCATGAACATCGTGCCGGGCAGGGTCAGGATGCTGGCCTCATGCACCAGCTTTGGCGCGAGCTCGGCCGAGCTGCCGGCAAAAGGATGCTCGAAATAGGCGAAATAGGCACCGAGGCCGAGCAGCTTCCAGCCTTTCGCTTCGAGTTTGGGCATGTTGTCGGCAATGGCAGCGCGCCGGTCGAGGATCTCATCACGCTCGCCCGCCACCCATTGGCCAAGGTTCTGCAGCCCCCACAGCGCTGCGCGCTGTCCCAGTTGCGGCGTGCAAATGGTTACAGTGTCGAGAAATTTCTCGATCTCAGGCAGCAGGGCTTCGTCGGTGATGACGGCGCCGACGCGGTGACCGGTGAGCCGATAGGCCTTGGAAAAGCTGTAAAGCTGGATCAGATGTGCGCGGTCCTCGGGGTCGTTCAGCAGGTCGTGCGGGGCGCCGCTGCGGCTGTCGAAATCCTTGTAGGTCTCATCGACGATCAGCTTCAGGTCATGCGCCTTGGCCAGTTCCATGAACGCACGCAGGGTTTCGGCAGGGTACTCCGCGCCACCCGGATTGTTAGGTGAAACCAGAACGATGGCGCGCGTTCTTTCCGTGATGAGAGAAGACGCGGTCTCGGTTTGCGGGATCAGATGCTCGTCGGTGGGCAGCGGTACGGTGGTGACGCCGTCCATATCCAGCCACATTTTGTGATTGAAATACCAGGGGGTTGGTAGAAGAACCTCATCCCCTTCGCCGCAGATCGCGCTAATGCTGGCTGCGAAGGCTTGGTTGCAACCTGCGGTGATTGCGACATTTTCTGGGCGAACCTCGGCATCGTAATGGGCCGACCAATGCGCGGCCAGTTCTGCGCGGAGCTCCGGCAGTCCCAGAACCGGGCCGTAGAGGTGCGTTGCCGGGTCCTTCAGCGCCTCGGCCATCGCGGCAACCAGCGGCGCGGGCGGCGGATCAATCGGCGCGGCCTGACTGACGTTGATCAGCGGGCGCTCGGGCGGGAAAGTGACCCCTTCAAGCCAGCGGCGTGCCTCCATCACCGGTGGGGCGAAGGTGGTCTGGGTGCGGCTGAGCTTGGTCATGACTGGTCTCTCCCTCGTAGTTGCGCGGACGCTATCAGCGCCGCGCGAGCGGGGGAAGATCCCTCAGGCCGCTTCCGCCGCGTCGTAGCTCTGGCGGGCGGCGGTGATCTCGGCGTGGTGGCTGTCGGCCCAGACGAGCAGCGCACCGATCGGCGCCAGCGACGAGCGGCCAAGCTCGGTCAGCGCGTATTCCACCGACGGCGGCTTGGTGGGAAACACCTGCCGCGACACCAGACCATCGCGCTCCAACTGCCGCAGAGTTTGCGTGAGCATACGTTTGGAGATGTCGCCAACTTGCCGCTGAAGCTGGGAAAATCGCTTTGGCGAGGGCTCCAGTGCGACGAGGATCAGCAAGGTCCATTTCTGCGCCACCCGGTCAAGCACATCGCGCACGGGGCATTGCGCCTCATCCTCCGGGGCGCCGGTCCACATGGCCATGTTGTCAAGCATGGCGCGGATGGTGTCGGGGTTCCCTGCGTGTAACCTTGTCATGCGAATGTGCCTCCTTTCGGCCCGGTCGATTGAGGTCTAGAAAAGAGACCATACCTCGAATCAGAACCCTGTGCCAGAGTGGGCAGGGGTCACGGAAAGGAAAGACGATGGCTGACACGCTAGACTATATGATCACCGGCGCCAGCGGACAGCTTGGCGGTCTTGTGCTGCAGCAACTGCAGGCGGCGGCCCCCGAGGCGCGGATCGGCGCGCTGGTGCGCCGCCCCGAAGCGGCGGCAGAGCTGGAAGCAAAGGGCTTCACGGTGCGGGTTGCAAGCTATGATGATCCGGCGGCGCTGGAAGCGGCCTTCGCGGGCGTCGACAAGCTGCTGCTGGTGTCTTCCAGCGAGGTGGGTAAACGGGCCGCGCAACATGGCAATGTGATCGCCGCGGCCGAAAAGGCCGGTGTGAATTTCATCGCCTATACCTCGATCCTGAACGCCACGTCTTCGCCGCTGACCGTGCTGCCGGGCGAGCATGTGGCCACCGAAGAGGCGCTGGCCGCATCGGGGCTGACCTACGCGCTGCTGCGCAACGGCTGGTACTCGGAGAACTATGTGATGGGCGCGGGCGCCGCGCTGGAGCATGGCGCGATGATCGGCGCTGCGGGTGACGGGCGTATCTCTTCGGCGGCGCGGGCGGATTACGCGGCGGCGGCTGTGGCGGTGCTCACCGGCGAGACACCGGCAAGCGGCACGGTCTATGAGTTGGCGGGCGACGACAGCTATACGCTGACCGAGTTTGCCGCGGCGCTGTCGGAGATCTCGGGCAAAGACGTGCCTTACGTGAACATGAGCCAAGCGGAATATGCCGCGGCCCTGACAGGGGCGGGCCTGCCCGCGCCCGTCGCCGATATGCTGGCCGACAGCGACAACGGCGCCTCGCAGGGCGGGCTCTACAGCGAGGACAAGACGCTGTCGAAGCTGATCGGTCGTCCGACGACCCCTTGGAAAGACACGCTGAAGGCGGGCCTCGCGGGCTGATCTCCGCACGCTGCCACGCGGCAAAGACGCAAAGAAGAAAGGGCGCGGCCATCATGGCCGCGCCCTTCGAGTGTCGCTCGGGTCCCGCGTTTAATCGGCGGTGCCGTGGAACGGTTTGACGTATTGCAGGGCCATGTCCCACGGGAAGAAGATCCACGTGTCCTGGCTGACTTCGGTGATGAAGCTGTCGACCTGCGGGCGGCCCATCGGCTTGGCGTAGACGGTGGCCACATGCGCCTTGGGCAGATGCTTGCGCACCACCTCCAGCGTGCGACCGGTGTCGACCAGATCGTCGATGATCAGAACACCTTCGCCATCGCCCATGACATCCATGTCGGGGAACTTGATGACCTTGGGTTCCGACTGTTCCTGGTGGTTGTAGCTCTTGACCGAGATGGTATCGACCATGCGCACGTTCAGTTCGCGCGCGACGATCATCGCCGGAGCCATGCCGCCGCGGGTGATGGCGACCACGGCACGCCAGTCGCCGCCACCCTCGGGCTTATGGCTTTGCAGGCGCCACGCCAGCGCGCGGCTGTCGCGGTGCAGCTGGTCCCAGCTTACGTGAAAGCCCTTTTCGTGGGGCAGGCGGTCGGTCATCTCGGGCATGGGAGCACTCCCTGGCGGATATCTACGTCGGTCGAAAGGGCTCAGCCCTTGGTGATGTCGGGCGCATCGACGGCTTTCATACCGACGACATGATAGCCCGCATCCACGTGGTGCGTCTCGCCGGTCACGCCCGAGCCCAGATCGGACAGCAGGTAGAGCGCCGATCCGCCGACATCTTCGGTGGTCACGTTGCGGCGCAGCGGCGAGTTGTACTCGTTCCACTTCATGATGTAACGGAAATCGCCGATGCCGGAGGCCGCCAGCGTCTTGATCGGGCCCGCCGAGATGGCATTGACGCGAATGTTGTCCTTGCCGAGATCCTCGGCGAGATACCGCACCGACGCTTCCAAAGCCGCCTTGGCCACGCCCATCACGTTGTAATGCGGCATGATGCGCTCGGCCCCGTAATAGGTGAGCGTGAGGGCCGAGCCGCCCTCGGTCATCATCTTCTCGGCGCGCTGCATCACCGCAGTGAAGCTGTAGACCGAGATGTCCATCGTCAGTTTGAAATTGTCGCGGCTGGTGTCGACGTAGCGCCCGCGCAGCTCGCTTTTGTCGGAAAAGCCGATGGCGTGGACGATGAAATCGATCTTGTCCCAGCGCTCTTTCAGCCCGTCGAACAGCCCGTCGATCGAGGCTTCGTCAGAGACGTCGCAGGGCAGCACGATATCCGAGCCCAGTTGCTCGGCCAGCGGGCCCACCCGCTTCTTCAGGGCTTCGCCCTGATAGGAGAAGGCAAGCTCTGCCCCCGCCTCGCGCAGTTTCTTCGCGATGCCCCAGGCAATCGACTTGTCATTGGCGAGACCCATGATCAGGCCGCGTTTTCCGGCCATCAGAGTATTTGACATCCCTCACCTCTACCCGGCATTGATTTTGTTTGTGTCCTTTAGGCGATTGGCCCGGAGGCATCAAGGGTTTGAGCGACGCCGGAACATAAAGCGGGCGGCACGCGTCGGGCAGTACAGGTAACGCAGGGAGACAGGCAGATGAGCGACCGGACCGGAATTTTCGCAGGGGACGATCCGTTCGAGATCGCGCGCAGCTGGCTGAAAGAGGCCGAAGCAACAGAGCCGAACGATCCCAATGCCATCGCGCTGTCGACGGTGGACGAGGCCGGACTGCCCAATGTTCGCATGGTTTTGCTCAAGGAGATCGAGGCGAGTGCCTTTGTTTTCTACACGAACTACGAAAGTGCCAAATCTAAGGAAATTTTAGGCAGCGGTAAGGTAGCTTTTGTGCTACATTCGAAAACGTTGCGGCGTCAGATCCGAGTTCGTGGATTTGTCGACAGGGAGGATGGCCCGCAAGCGGACGCATATTACGCGTCTCGTTCGCTCAAATCGCGGATCGGGGCCTGGGCTTCCAAGCAGTCCCAGCCCCTCGCGTCACGGGCGGCACTTATGGCGGAGGTTGCCAAGATTACGGCGACAAAGGGGCCGAACCCGCCGCGGCCTGAATTTTGGGGGGGATTTCGCATCACTCCCGTAGAAGTTGAATTTTGGGCCGATGGCGCTTTCCGGTTGCATGACCGGTTCGTCTGGAGGCGCACAAGTGTTTCGGATAAGTGGACAGTGACCAGATTAAATCCTTGAATTTCATGTTACGCGAAATGCAATTTCGTAGAGAATACAGGTTTCAATGACTTGCAATTGCGCGCCAGCCTGTCGCAAGAGGATGGTGGGGATATGCAAGACGACCAGTGGAAACGCATTTGACACAAGAAGAGAGTGAAACGCGGCGCGTGCTCGGCCGAGTGAAGTGGTTCGACCCGGTTAAGGGGTTCGGCTTCGTGATCGCGGATGAGGGAGGTCCCGATATCTTGCTGCATGCCAATGTGCTGCGCAACTTCGGGCAGAGTTCCGTGGCTGATTCAGCGCGGATCGAGGTGGGCGTTCAGCGTACGGATCGCGGCATCCAAGCCACCGAAGTGTACCGCATAGAACCGCCGGAGGCGCCGGCTGGCGCCCCGCTCGCGGATTTCGAAGAGATCGATCCAGAGATCATCAAGGCCGCTCCTCTGGAGCCAGCCCGGGTGAAGTGGTTCGACAAGGCCAAGGGTTTTGGCTTTGCGAATGTCTTTGGTCGCGAACAGGACGTCTTTATCCACATCGAGGTGCTGCGGCGCTCGGGGCTTGCGGATCTGCAGCCCGGCGAGGCGCTGGCGATCCGGGTGATTGAGGGCAAACGCGGCCAGATGGCAACGGAGGTCTGCGCATGGGAAACCGCACTGGTGTCCTGAGCCTCGTCGGTGCGGCGCTTCTCAGCGGAATGATCGGGCAGGCGGCTCAGGCAGCCTGCAGCGAAGACACGCTGTGGCTGCGCGGTGACTGGGGCAGCGCGCGCTTTGGTGTGAAGATCGCCGATGACACGCGTGAGCGCGCGCTTGGCCTGATGTTCGTCGAAAGCATGCCATCGAGCGCCGGGATGCTCTTCGTCTATGACGAGCCTCACGAGATGAGCTTCTGGATGAAGAACACGCTGATCCCGCTGGACATGGTGTTCGCGGATTCGAGCGGCGTGGTGATTTCGGTGCATGAAAACGCCGTGCCGGGTGATCTGACGCCGATCGCCAGCGAGGGCGATGCGCAGTTCGTGCTGGAAATCAACGGAGGACTGGCGGCTCAGCTTGGCATCACCGAGGGCAATGAAATGCAACATCCGCGCATCTCTGACGCGGCGTGGCCCTGCGAGTGAGTTTTCCGCTTTTCAATTCCTGACGAGCCTTGTATTGCCTGTCGCGTCGGGGCGTAGCGCAGCCTGGTAGCGCGACGGTTTTGGGTACCGTAGGTCGGAGGTTCGAATCCTCTCGCCCCGACCAGCATAGCGAACCGCTTGGCGCCAGTAGCGCCAGCGGGTCCCTTGCCCAAATCACCTTTTACTGTTGCAGGTGTGACGCGGCGGAACGCAGGTGTGCGTGTTGCATCTTTGCCCAAAAATTGCGCGATCGTCCTTTGACGGCAAAGCGGCACATTATAACAGGTCTGAAAACAATTCAGCACAACCTGTGACAGCCTAGCCGGTGTTTGTTTTTACCGCGTACCAAGGTGGACGTAAGGGCAGTTTTCCGGATGTTCTCCTGTATCGCGACGACCGGCGGATGCCATAGCTATGGTGCCCTGCAGGGCGCGGCTTACCAAATATATGGGGCGACCGGGAATTTTCCGTTGACCGATGGCGTCTTCTTGATCCAGTTTGTAGCTAGCGGATCAAAGGCCACAATATCTAGTGGTCTTCAGCAGGGTCAGACAATACCAAAGCCTTTCTAGTCATTTGGCGGGCACGCAGTCGCGTTGCCCGGCCGGGAAAGCTCTGTGCCTCGCAATCCGGATTTGAATTGTGGCCAAGGCAAGGGCAGAGGCGAACATGAAGATCTCCAGACGTTTTACCACCGCGGGCCGGGATGCGTACGCGGGCATTGAATTTGTCACCACCAGTTCCGAGATCCGCAATCCCGACGGCAGTTCGGTGTTCAAGCTCGACACGCTCGAGGTGCCCGCGGGGTGGAGCCAAGTTGCCTCTGACGTGATCGCGCAGAAATACTTCCGGAAGGCCGGGGTCCCCAGCGAGCTGAAAAAGGTGAAAGAGCAGGGCGTGCCGGAGTTTCTCTGGCGCTCGGTGCCTGCCTCGCCCGACACGCCGCGCGGCGGGGAGACCTCTGCCAAGCAGGTGTTTGATCGCCTGGCTGGCGCGTGGACGTATTGGGGCTGGAAGGGCGGCTACTTCACCTCTGAAAACGATGCGCGGGCTTACTACGATGAGATGCGCCACATGCTCGCGGGCCAGATGGCGGCGCCGAACTCGCCGCAGTGGTTCAACACCGGCCTTCATTGGGCCTATGGGATCGATGGCCCGAGCCAGGGGCATTTCTACGTCGACCACAAGACCGGCAAGCTCACCAAGTCCAAGTCGGCCTACGAGCACCCGCAGCCACACGCCTGCTTTATCCAGTCGGTCAGCGACGATCTGGTGACCGAGGGCGGCATCATGGACCTTTGGGTGCGCGAGGCGCGGCTGTTCAAATACGGCTCGGGCACCGGCACCAACTTCTCCAGCCTGCGCGCTGAGAACGAGCCGCTGTCGGGCGGCGGCAAATCGTCGGGCCTGATGGGCTTTCTGAAGATCGGCGACCGGGCAGCCGGCGCGATCAAGTCCGGCGGCACCACCCGCCGCGCCGCAAAGATGGTGATCGTGGATGCCGACCATCCCGACATCGAGGATTTCATCAACTGGAAGGTCCGAGAAGAGCAGAAGGTGGCCAGCATCGTCGCCGGATCGAAGATGCATGAGGTGATGCTCAACGCGATCTTCGATGCGATCCGTAGCTGGGACGGCGGCGAGACGGACGCCTATGATCCGAAAGTGAACGCGGCGCTGAAGAAGGCCGTGCGGGAGGCGAAAAAGCTCGCTATTCCAGAAACCTATATCAAGAGGGTGCTGGACTACGCGAAGCAGGGCTATGCCAGCATCGAGTTCCCGACCTATGACACCGATTGGGACAGCGAGGCCTATTCCAGCGTTTCGGGTCAAAACTCCAACAACTCGATCCGTGTCACCGACGCCTTCCTGCAGGCCGTGCGCGACGATGCGGATTGGGAGCTTATCCGCCGCACCGACGGAACAGTCGCCAAGACACTGAAAGCGCGCGATCTTTGGGAGCAGGTCGGGCACGCCGCATGGGCCTGCGCGGACCCGGGTATCCAGTTCCACGACACGGTCAACGCCTGGCATACTTGCCCCGAAGACGGCGCGATCCGTGGCTCGAACCCGTGCTCGGAGTACATGTTCCTCGACGATACCGCCTGCAATCTGGCCTCGATGAACCTGCTGACCTTCCTGAAAGGCGGCAAGTTCGACGCCGAAGGCTATGTGCACGCGACCCGACTGTGGACGCTCACGCTCGAGATCTCGGTGCTGATGGCGCAATTCCCAAGCAAAGAGATCGCGCAGCTTTCCTATGATTTTCGGACGCTTGGCCTTGGCTATGCCAACATCGGCGGGCTGCTGATGACCATGGGCCTGAGCTATGACAGCGATGCGGGCCGGGCGCTGTGCGGCGCGCTCACCGCGATCATGACCGGCACCGCTTATGCCACCTCGGCCGAGATCGCCAGCGAGCTTGGGGCCTTCTCGGGCTTTGCGCGCAACCGTGAGCACATGCTGCGGGTGATCCGCAATCACCGCACCGCGGCGCAGGGCAAGACCTCTGGGTACGAGGCGCTGGCGGTCAAACCGGTGCCGCTGGATCACGCGAACTGTCCGGATCAAGGCCTTGTAGAGATTGCCAAATCCGCTTGGGATGAGGCGCTGGAACTGGGCGAGAAGCACGGCTATCGCAACGCCCAGACCACGGTGATCGCCCCCACCGGCACCATTGGTCTTGTGATGGATTGCGACACCACCGGCATTGAGCCGGACTTCGCGCTGGTGAAATTCAAGAAGCTGGCGGGGGGCGGCTACTTCAAGATCATCAACCGCTCGGTGCCCGCGGCGCTGGTGGGGCTGGGGTATAGTTCGAGCCAGATCGAAGAGATCACCTCCTACGCGGTCGGGCACGGCTCTCTGGGCAATGCGCCGGGGGTCAACCATACCGCGCTGATCGGGCACGGCTTCGGCAAGGCGCAGCTGGAGAAGATCGAGGCCGCCTTGGCAACCGCTTTCGATATCCGCTTCGTCTTCAACCACTTCACATTGGGCGAGGAGTTCTGCCGCGGCACGCTGGGCATTCCGGCACAGAAGCTGACCGATCCGAGCTTTGACCTGCTGCGCCACCTCGGTTTCAGCAAGGCCGAGATCGAGGCGGCGAACGACCACGTTTGCGGGACCATGACACTGGAAGGCGCGCCGTTCCTCAAGCCCGCGCATTACGGGATTTTCGACTGTGCCAATCCCTGCGGCAAGAAGGGCAAGCGCTACCTTAGCGTCGGCAGCCACATCCATATGATGGCCGCCGCGCAGAGCTTCATCTCGGGGGCCATTTCCAAGACCATCAACATGCCGAACTCGGCCACCATCGAGGAGTGTCAGCAGGCTTACGAGCTTTCTTGGTCGCTGGGTGTGAAGGCCAATGCGCTCTACCGCGATGGCTCCAAGCTCAGCCAGCCGCTGGCGGCGGCGCTGGTCGAGGATGACGAGGATGCGCAGGAGGTGCTGGAAAGCGGCGCCCCGGCGGAGAAGGCGCAGGTGCTGGCCGAAAAGGTCATCGAGAAGGTGGTGGTCAAGGAACTGGTCCGCTCGCACCGCGAGAAGATGCCGGATCGCCGCAAGGGCTATACCCAGAAAGCCGTTGTCGGCGGGCATAAGGTTTACCTGCGGACCGGCGAGTACGGCGACGGTGCGCTTGGCGAGATCTTCATCGACATGCACAAGGAAGGCGCGGGCTTCCGCGCGATGATGAACAACTTCGCCATCGCGGTGTCGGTGGGCCTTCAATACGGCGTGCCGCTGGAAGAGTTTGTCGACGCCTTCACCTTCACCAAGTTCGAACCGGCGGGCATGGTGCAGGGCAACGACAGCATCAAGAACGCCACCTCGATCCTCGATTACGTGTTCCGCGAACTGGCGGTGTCCTACCTCGACCGCACCGATCTGGCGCATGTCAAACCCTCGGGGGCCAGCTTCGACGATCTGGGCCGCGGCGAGGAAGACGGGCTGGGCAATGTCGAAGAGCTTAGCGAAAGCGGCGCGACGCGGTCGTTGGAGGTGCTCAAGCATATCTCTTCGGCGGGGTATCTGCGCAAGCGTCTGCCGCAGGAGCTGTCGGCGCTGGGGACCTTGGTGTCCGAAGAACGGGTGACCACGGTGGCGACCTCGGGCAGTTCGGCGCTGGCGATGGACGCGCGCGCCAAGGCGCGGATGCAGGGCTACGAGGGCGAGGCCTGCGGCGAGTGCGGAAACTACACGCTGGTGCGCAACGGCACCTGCATGAAGTGCAACACCTGCGGCTCGACCAGCGGCTGCAGCTGAGACCGATCATCGGGGCCGGGCAATCCGGCCTCGGGGTTTCGAAGCGGGTGCGCCCGCTTCAGACATGCCCGGGCCGCAGGCAGAACACATCACGAGCCGTACAACAGGATGAGCCTTGGTGCATGAAACTCAAGGGCCCCTTCGGGGGCTCTTTTTCTTGTACCATAAGTGATTAAGGGGAGGGCCTTCGGGCGGAGTCCGGGGCCTGTGGCGGCCTCAGTCGAAGGCATACTCCTTCAGCGCCTTGCGCTGCAGCTTGCCGTTGGGATTGCGCGGCAGCATCTCGACCCGCACCCAAGCGCGCGGCTGCTTATAGCGCGCAAGCCGCTCGGCGGCGAAGGCGTCAAGCGCGGCCGGTTCAAGCTCGCTCTCGGCGGTATAGAAGGCCGCGATGACCGAGACGCCGTCTTTCACCATCACATCTGTCACCGCCAGTTCCTGAACGCCCGGAAGCTCGCCGAGCGCCGCCTCGACCTCCAGCGGCGAGACGCGGTAGCCGCCGGCGTTCATCATGTCGTCATCGCGCCCCAGATAGCTGATCGCGCCATCGTCTTGCATGACGCCTTCGTCTCCGGTGCGGAACCAAGCCCCGGTGCGCCGGGCGTCGGTCTCCTCTGGTGCGCCAAGGTAGCCGAGCATCAGGCCGGGATCGTCGACATGCACAGCGATCGTGCCCGGTGTGCCGCGTGACACCGGGGTGCCATCGGCACCGAGGATCGCCACCCGGCGGCCCGGCTGCGGCCAGCCCAGCACGTCCTCGGGGGCCGGTTTCCCGGGGCAGGCCGATATGAAGGTCGAGCATTCCGACATGCCATAGGCCTCGAAAATCTCGGTCCCGGTCGCCTCGTGCCACGTGCGGCGCAGCGCCTCGGGTAGCTTTTCGCCCGCTGCAAGCGCGTGGCGCAGCCTTGGCAGCGGCGGCACGGGGTATTTCAGAACCTGCCGGAACACCCCCGGCGCGGCGGCGAATATACTGGCATCATTGCGTTTCATCAGCAGCGACAGTTGCGCGGGATCGGTGCCGGCCTTGGGGATCAGCGCGGTGGCGCCCACCGTCCAAGGGTCCATCAGCCCGGTGCCAAGCGTATAGGTCCAGTTGAAGGCCCCCGCGTGCAGCAGCCGGTCGCTGGCCTGCAGGCCGGTCCAGCCGCGCAGCATCATCTGACGCGCCCAGATCGCCCGATGCGCGTGGCCGACCGCGCGCGGCACCCCGGAGGTGCCCGAGGTGAAGACCACATAGGCCAGCCGGTCAGGATCGCCCATGGCATAGTCCGCAGGGGGCAGATCGCGCCATGTGGTGAATGTGGCCGGAGGGATCACGGGCACGGCGGTCTCGGGGCAGGCAATGCCGTCGCCAAGCAAAACTGCCGCCGGTGCGATCTGCGTGAGCAGGACCGCCACCTCGGGCGCGGTCAGTTGCGAGGAAGTCGGCACCGGAACGATCCCGGCGGTGATCGCGCCAAGATAGGCGATCGGAAAGTCGACCGTGTTGCCCAGCCGCAGCAGCACTTGCTCGCCCGGCGCGATGCCCGCCTGCAGCAGCCCGGTCGCGGTGCCACGCACCGCAGCGATGAGCCGGGCGTAAGACCACCGCTCTGCGCCGGTAAGGCGCACAATCGACAGGGCGATCTTGTCGGGCACAGCTTCGCCCGCGGCAAGCACATGGGCCGCAAGGTTGAAGGGGGCGGGACAGGGCGCATAGGGCCCTTCGTCGAAAACGGACTGCATGACAAAAGGCTTAGGCAGACCGCCGCAGTCGCGCAAGCCTGCATCAGCAGCATTGCCAGCGCGCGGCGGTGACGCTATGGCAAATCCCATGTCGCGCGATCCTCGAACACTCATCCGCATTGCCCGCGAGTCCGGGCAGGAGCAAACCGCCGAACCTCTGGATCTGGGGATGCGCGTGCGCGAGTTGCGCAAGGCGCGCGACTGGACGCTGGAGCAGGCGGCAAAGCAGGCTGGGCTGGCGCGATCGACGCTGTCGAAGATCGAGAACGGTCAGATGTCGCCGACCTACGAGGCGCTTAAGAAGCTTGCCGTGGGGCTGGGGATTTCAGTGCCGCAGCTGTTCACGCCGCCGAAGCGCGAGCAGGTCTCGGGCCGGATGGTGCATGTGAAGGACGGCGAGGGGCTGCATCAGGTCACCACGACCTACGAGCACGAGTTGCTGGCCGAGAGCCTGACCCGCAAGAAGATGCTGCCGTACAGGGCGCGGGTGCGCGCACGGTCAATGGACGAATTCGAGGGCTGGGTGCGGCACGACGGCGAGGAATTCCTCTACGTGCTCACAGGGGTGGTGACGCTCTACACCGAGTTCTATGAGCCCATCGAGATGCGCCGCGGCGACTCTGCCTATTACGACGCCTCGATGGGGCACAATGTGGTGTCGGTCAGCCCAGAGGATGCCACGATACTCTGGGTCACGTCGCTGACCTGAGGATCACCCCGCAAGCTGGTCGATCTGCTGGTGCAGGGCGGTGGCGAAGGCCCAATCGTCCAGTTCGCGCGCAGCCTCGTTGCGCGTCAGGTCGTGGCGGGCGGCGATATGCTCGGCAGTCTCGGCATGGTCATGGTGGCGCGCGCGCAGGGCGGCGTCGTCGATGTGCGGGAAACGTGTCTTCAGGCGCTCGACGGTGAGGCCCCAGTTGCGGGTGGTGTCTTGCCAATCCATGTCTGTCATAACTCCATGTCTCATGACTCTTGAACGTACGCGCGCGAAGGGTGTTCCCTCCCGAGCGCCCCTGAACTGGTCCGAGGGACTGCTCCGAGGGCTGCGCGTGCGGTGACGCTCACCTAAGATGAGACCTGCGAATTACCATAGCGTTAGACTGTGACACCCTGTCCGCTCGACCAAAGCCAGCGCATGGCGGCGGCGGATGAGCCGATCACCGCCGGTAGCGCCACCGGTATCGCCGCCGGTGGCGCCTTTAGCGGCAATCAGGTCTTGGCCGAGATCAGCGCTCGGGCAGCAGTCCGCGCGGGGCAAAGCGCAGCACCAGCAGCAGGATCACCCCCATGGTCAGCAGGCGCATGTGTTGCACGCTGTCTTGCAGGTGGCCCTTCAGCCAGCTGCCTTCGGCCATGCCCGCGGTGATCGCGCCGATGACGAACTGGCCCATCGGCTCGACCTGCACCCAGAGAAACCAGATCAGGAAGCCGCCGAGCACCGCGCCGAGGTTGTTGCCCGAGCCGCCGACGATGACCATCACCCAGATCAGAAAGGTGTAGCGCAGCGGCTGGTAGGTGCCGGGGGTCAGCTGCCCGTCGAGCGTGGTCATCATCGCGCCCGCCATGCCGCAGAGCGCGCAGCCAAGGACGAAGACCTGCAGGTGACGCCGGGTGACGTCCTTGCCCATCGCCTCGGCGGACACCTCATTGTCGCGGATCGCCCGCATCATCCGGCCCCATGGCGAGTTGAGCGCAAGCTGCGCCAGCACCAGCAGCACGATCAGTACCCCGGCAAACAGCAGCGAGTAGCCCAGCTTGACCGTCAGGGTCGAGGCGGTGGTGGCATCGAGGCCAAGCGAGGCGGCGGTGTCGACAAACCCCGGATCGGCCTGCAGGTCGACCTCATAGGGCACCGGACGCGGCAGGCCGATCACGTTCTTGACGCCGCGCGACAGCCAGTCCTCGTTCTTCAGCACCGCGATGATGATCTCGGCGATGCCCAGCGTGGCGATGGCCAGATAGTCCGAGCGCAGCCCCAGCGCGGTCTTGCCGATGGCCCAGGCGACGCCCGCGGCCATCAGGCCGCCCACCGGCCACGCCAGCAGCACCGGCAGACCAAGCCCGCCGAGATAGCCCGCCGAGGCCGCGTCGACGGCCTCGATGGCGTCGACGGCAGGGTCGAGCAGGGCGCGATAGATGAAAAAGCCTGCGAGGGTGATCGCCGCCACGGCCCAGCCGCGCAGCCCGCTGCGCAGTTTCTTCCACGCCAGCACGGCGGCGGCGATGACCGCGGCACCGAACGCCAGCGCGCCCAGAACCCGCGGCCCGCCCGCGGCAAAGGCCTCGGGCACCGGCGCCATCGACACCAGCACCACCGCCAGACCGCCGACGGCGACAAAGCCCATGACGCCGACGTTGAACAGCCCGGCAAGACCCCACTGCAGGTTCACCCCCAGCGCCATGATGGCGCTGACGAGGCCCATGTTGAGAATGATCAGCGCCGAGTTCCAGCTTTGCAGGAAGCCGGTGCCGAGGATCAGCGCTGCGACCAGCGCGAAAAGGCCAAAGGTGCGGGTCATATGGTCTGCCCCTTGAACAGTCCGGTCGGGCGGAACAGCAGCACGATCACTAGGATCACGAAGCTGACCGCGAATTTATAGTCGGTCGACAGCAGCTGCACGAGCCCGTCGGGCGCGAGGCTCTCGGGCATCAGGTAGCCCAACACCTTCTTCCACGCGTAGGTGATGCCGACCTCGGAAAAGGCGATGACAAAGCCCCCCGCGATGGCCCCCAGCGGGTTGCCGATGCCGCCGACGATGGCGGCGGCAAAGATCGGCAGCAGCAACTGGAAGTAGGTGAAGGGCTTGAAGCTCTTGTCGAGCCCGTAGAGCACGCCTGCGATGGTCGCCAGCGCCGCCACGATGAGCCATGTCACGGTCACCACGCGCTCGGGGTTGATGCCCGAGAGCAGCGCCAGATCCTCGTTGTCGGAGTAGGCGCGCATCGACTTGCCGGTGCGCGTGCGGTTGAGGAACCAAAACAGCAGCGCGACAGTGAGGATCGCCACCACCACGGTCAGCGCCTGCGTGGTCTTGATCGCCAGCCCTTCATCGAGCCCGGTCATCGCCGTGAAGTCGCGCGCCGAGATCAAAAAGCGCGTTCCGTCCGAGAAGTTCTGGTCGTCCGGCCCGATCACGAAGCGGGTGAGGCCGTTGTAGACGAACATCACGCCCATCGAGACGATCACGAGGATCACCGGCTTGGCCTTCTGCGCGCGGTAAAAGCGATAGACCACGCGGTCGGTCGCAAGCACCAGCACCGCGGCGCCGGCGATGCCGACCGGGATCGCCAACAGGGCGGTGGGCAGCGGTCCAAGGCTGACGCCCGCCGCCTGCAGCCCCCAAGTGGCCAGCACGGCGCACATGGTGCCCCAGGCCATCGTGTCGCCATGGGCGAAGTTGGAGAACCGCAGGATGGCGTAGATCAGTGTCACCCCCAGCGCGCCAAGCGCCAGCTGGCTGCCATAGGCGATGGCGGGGACGAGGACGAAATTGGCAAGCGCTACCAGCGCGTTGAGGATATCCATCAGGGCAGGATCCCGCATGTCAGAAAATATACGTCTGCCGAGGGCGGCGCATCGGTGCCGCTGTCGACGATCTGGCGCGTCCACAGCGCCGTTGTCTCGGAGGTCAGGTTGAGCGTCACGCGCGTGCCCTCGGACGGTTGCCAGAGGAACGGCCCGGCAAAGCCAAGCGCCTCGGCGGGCAGAGCGGGCTGCCCGTCCACCGAGACCTCGTAGCGCCCGGCGCCCGCGGCATCGGTGTCCAGCGGCGCCAGCACAATGCGCACCGGACCGGTCCCGTCCGCGCATTGGCCCGCCTCCGAACAGGCGGTGACGATCTCGCACTCGAGCGTGAGCCGCGCGCCTTCGGCATGCGCTGCCGGCGGAAGCACGATCAGGGGCAGGGCACTCAAGGGCAGGGCGCTCAGCGTGCTCAGGCGAAACCACGTCACTTGCACACCCCCATATAGCTGATCATCTCCGGGCCGTCCGCGCGGTGGATGGTGTAGCGCGTGGCGCCATCAGCACCGCGCGTGAAGAAATGCCGCTCCTCGATGTCGCCGCCCCAGATCGACATGGTGCTGCCGTCCGACACACCGATCAGTTCGACGCCGCGCCCGTCCGAAGACAGCTGCGCGCGCACCACCATGCTGCTCTCGTCGAGCCCGCCCGACGCGCCGTTGAGCGCCGGGGAAAAATCGGTCTCGGTGCAGGGCGCGTCCTCGCGGCACTGCGCCCCGAAATCGCAGGCCAGCGCGACCTCGGCCTGCACCGGCGCGTCCTGCAGCGACATTTGCCCGCCGTCCTGCGCCGCCACGGGCAGCGCCGCGCAGCACAGCGCCACGGCCTTCATTGTGCCGCAAATACGCATGTCCAGCCTTGTTCGCCCGCGCTCAGCCACCCAGAAAACTCCGCCGCACGTCGGGATCGGCCAGCAACTCGCGCCCGGTGCCGGTGAAGGCATTGGCGCCCTGTACCAGCACGTAGCCCTTGTCGGCGATCTCCAGCGCCTGCCGGGCGTTCTGTTCGACCATCAGGATCGGGATGCCGGTGCGCGCCACTTCAAGGATGCGGTCGAAAAGCTCGTCCATGACGATGGGCGAGACGCCCGCCGTGGGCTCATCCAGCATCAGCACCTTGGGCCGGGTCATCAGCGCGCGCCCCACGGCAACCTGCTGGCGCTGGCCGCCGGAAAGCTCTCCCGCCGCCTGCTTGCGCTTGTCCTTGAGGATCGGGAACAGGCCATAGATCTGCTCCATGGTGTCGCGGATGTCGTCCTTGCGGATGAACGCGCCCATCTCGAGGTTCTCCTCGACGGTCATCGAAGGGAAGATGTTGCGCACCTGCGGCACGAACCCCATGCCCCGCCGCACCCGCTCCTGCGGCGACAGTGCAGTGATATCCTCGCCATCAAGCCGCACCGCGCCTTGACGCAGATCGAGCATGCCGAAGACCGCCTTCATCGCGGTGGACTTGCCGGCGCCATTGGGCCCCACGATGACGGCGATCTCGCCGCGCTCGACGGCGATGGTGCAGCCATGCAGGATGTCCGCGCCCTTGCCGTAGCCGCCGGTCATCGCCTCGCCGATGAGGAACGGCCCACCCGGCGCTTCATGCGCATGGCCACCGGGCTTCACGGGTCGCGCGTCGCCCATGCCCCCCGGATTGGTGATCGAGCGGTCCTTGTTGCCGCGGTCGCCGTAGGTCTCGCTGCTCATGCCGCCGATCGCCCTTCGTCTAGATGAAAATATCCCGGGGGAGTCCGCCGAAGGCGGGCGGGGGCAGAGCCCCCTCCTAGCAGGTATCCGAGCCTGTGGCTCGCGGGGGCAGAGCCCCCACCTAGCAGGTATCCGAGCCTGTGGCTCGCGGGGGCAGAGCCCCCACCTAGCAGGTATTCGAGCCTGTGGCTCGCGGGGGCAGAGCCCCCAAGTTCGTCGCACAGGCAGATCATCCGCCGATCATCTCCTTGTTCTTCAGCCCGGTGCCCAGATAGGCTTCGATCACCGCCTCATTGGCCTTGATCTCGTCCACCGTGCCTTCGGCCAGCACCTTGCCTTCGGCCATGACGATGACCGGGTCGCACAGGCGGCCGATGAAATCCATGTCGTGCTCGATCATGCAGAACGTGTAGCCGCGCTCGCGGTTGAGCCGCAGGATGGCGTCGCCGATGGTGTTCAGCAGCGTGCGGTTCACCCCCGCGCCGACCTCGTCGAGGAAGACAATCTTGGCGTCGACCATCATCGTCCGGCCCAGTTCCAGCAGCTTCTTCTGGCCGCCCGAAAGGTTGCCGGCCTTCTCGTCCTTGAGGTGCGAGATGGTCAGGAAGTCGAGCACCTCGTCGGCCTTCTTCAGCAGCGCCGCCTCTTCCTGCGCGATACGCCCGCGGCCAAAGATGGCGTTCCACAGGCTCTCGCCGGATTGGCTGCCGGGCACCATCATCAGGTTCTCGCGGCAGCTCATCGAGCTGAACTCATGAGCGATCTGGAAGGTACGGAGCAGGCCCTTGTGAAACAGCGCGTGCGGGGGCAGGCCGCTGATGTCCTCGCCGTCCATGAAGACATGGCCCGAGGTCGGCGGCAGCGCGCCCGCGACGACGTTGAAGAGCGTGGTCTTGCCGGCACCATTGGGGCCGACGAGCCCGGTGATCGAGCCCTTGGCGATCTCGAGGCTGGCCCCGTCAACGGCACGGAAACCGCCAAAATGGCGGTGGAGGTTTTCGACGCGGATCAAATCTTGGGTCCCCGGAGGTTTGCGTGGCGGGCGTTTGGCGGCCCGGCGTTGCTCGGCGCGTGTTCTCCCGCGCCCTTGGGTGGCGGGCGCCCGGACATGGGTCCGGACGCCCGAAGGCTCTTACTTGAAAGAGACGGTCTCGAAGGCGCCGTCGGTGATCTCGTAGTAGCGGTAGGTGCCTGCGGCCTCGCCTTCGCCGATCAGCTCGACGTTGGTGGCGCCGACGTAGTCGACCTCGCCGCCGTCGGCGAGGATCTCCAGCGCCTTGCCAAGTTCGCCCGGCAGGATCGGCTCGCCCGGTGCGTTGGCCACGTCGAGGATGTTTGCCGCCACCGCAGCCGACGAGGGCTCGCCGCCCTTGGCCATGGCCAGCGCGATCAGCGCCGCGGCGTCATAGCTTTCGCGGGTGTAGGTGCTTTCGGCGTTCACGCCAGCGGCCTCGGCCACCTCGGCGAACTTGTCCGCGCCTTCGCCTTGCGCCCAGGGCACCGAGCCGAAGGAACCGTCGATGTCGCTGCCCAGATCGGCCAGCAGCGCGTCGGAATACATGCCGTCACCCATGGCGAAAGTGTCGAAGGCACCGGTGTCTAGCGCGGCCTGGATCATGCCCTTGCCGCCTTGGTCCGAATAGCCCAGCACCACCAGCACGTCGCCGCCTGCGGAGGCCAGCGCGCCGACTTCCGCCGAATAGTCGGCCTTGCCGTCTTCATGCGGTGCCGCGAGCGTCACTTCGCCGCCGGCCTCTTTGAAGGCCGCTTCGAAGGCGTCGGCAAAGCCTTTGCCGTAGTCGTTGTTGGTGTAGGTCACCGCCACGGAAGAGATGTCACGGTCCTGCAGGATGCCCGCGAGCACTTCGCCCTGACGCGCGTCCGAGGGGGCGGTGCGGAAGAAGAGGCCGTTGTCCTCGACCGTCGAGAGCGCCGGCGAGGTCGCCGAGGGCGAGATCATCGGCACGCCGTTGGGCACGGCGACGTTCGACAGCACGGCCCCGGTGACGCCCGAACAGTCGGCGCCCATGATCGCGACGATACCGTCGGTGGTCACCAGACGCTCGGCGGCGGCGGTGGCGGCCGCGCTGTCGATGCAGGTGCTGTCGGCGCGCACCGGCACGAGGGTGACGTTCTCGAGGAAGTTGCCGCTCTCGTTGATCTCGGACATCGCCAGTTCGGCGCTGCCGGCCATGGCCGGGGTCAGCGACTCGATGGGGCCGGTATAGCCGAGGATCACGCCGATCTTGGCGTCGTCGGCATAAGCCGCGCCAGCGGCGCAGAGAGGAAGCGCAGAGGCCAGAAGCCACTTCTTCATGTGGTATCTCCCAGTGTGGTTACTTGTTATTCTCGGCGGAGCCTATTCGGGCAAAATGCAAAAGAAAAGGGCGTTCCGCGAGCGATAATTGCGCTCTCCCAACGTCAATCACGTTGCCGACAGTTCGGCGGATCGGCGCTGGTCTGCGCCACATTCCGTGCCATGTGGTGGGGTCAGGAGGATGCGACCATGCAACACCGCTTCATCACTTTTTCCAGCGCGCTGAGCGTTGTGCTGGCCATGGCGTCGGGACCTGCGGGCGCGGTGGAAACCAGCGCAGGCGAGATGCGGATCACCCCCGTTGTCGAAGGGCTCGATATGCCATGGGGGTTTGATTTCCTGCCGGGCGGCGGCGTGCTGATCACCGAGAAGGCTGGCGTGCTGCTGCGGGTGAGAGATGGCGCCGCAGAGCAAATCTCGGGGCTGCCCGATGTGGCGCAGATCGGGCAGGGCGGCCTGCTTGACGTGCTGGTGCCGCAGGACTTCGCGCAGAGCCGCGAGGTTTTCATGACCTACGCCAAGCGCCAGGACGATGGCGGCGCGGGCACGGCGGTGCTGCGCGCGATCTTGCCGGAGCAAGGCGCAGCGCTTCAGGACGTGCAGACGATCTTTGAGATGACCGAAGGCAATTCCGGCGGGCGGCATTTCGGCTCGCGCTTGGTGGAAGGCGCCGACGGCACGCTGTTCGTGACCATTGGCGAGCGCGGCGACCGCCCGGCCGCGCAGGACCTATCGCGGCACAATGGCTCGGTGCTGCGCATCGGACGCGATGGTTCGATCCCGCAGGACAATCCGTTCGTCGGCACAGCCGGCGCCCAGGCGGCGATCTGGAGCTTTGGCCACCGCAACCCTCAGGGCGCGGCGATGGATGCGGACGGGCGGCTGTGGGTGGCCGAACATGGCGCAAGAGGCGGCGACGAGGTCAACTTGGTCGCGCGCGCGGGCAACTATGGCTGGCCGGTGATCTCTTACGGCACGCATTACTCGGGCGCGACGATCGGCGAGGGCACGGAAAAGCCCGGGATGACGCAGCCGGTGTTCTATTGGGACCCGTCGATTGCGCCGTCCGGGATGGTGTTTCTCGACGGCGGCGCGGTGCCCGAGTGGGACGGCGACGCGCTGGTCGGATCGCTGAAGTTCGATTTCATCTCGCGGCTTTCGGGCGAACCGCTGCGCGAGGTGGAGCGCATCGAAGCGCCCGAGACAGGCCGCGTGCGCGATGTCGATCAGGGGCCGGACGGCGCGATCTGGTTCCTGTCCGAGATCGACGGCACGCTCTACCGGATGGGCCCCGCAGAGGACGGCTGAGCCCTCACTCCTCGGCGCGCGCGGTGCCCTGCGTGCCGCGCTCGCGGTAGGGGGTGGTCTGGTAATGCGCGCGGTAGCATTTCGAGAAATGCGAGGGGCTGGCAAAGCCACAGGCCAGCGCCACGTTGATGACGCTCATGTCGGTCTGCATCAGCAGGTTCCGCGCCTTCTGCAGCCGCAGTTCCATGTAGTAGCGCTTTGGCGAGCGGTTGAGATAACGCCGGAACAGCCGCTCTAGCTGGCGGGTCGACATGCCCACTTCCTTGGCGAGTGCCGCGGGGCTGATCGGCTCTTCGATATTGGCCTCCATGCGGTGGATGACCTGACTGAGCTTGGGGTGGCGCACGCCGATGCGGGTGGGCACCGACAGCCGCTGGCTGTCCTGATCGGTGCGGATCGAGCTGTAGATGATCTGGTCGGCCACGGCGTTGGCGAGATCGGCGCCATGATCGTCGGCGATGATCTTCAGCATCAGGTCGATCGAGGCGGTGCCTCCGGCGGCGGTCATCCGGTTGCCGTCGATCACGTAGATCCGCTTTGACAGTTCGACCTCTTCGAACTCCTCGGCAAAGCCGTCGTGGTTTTCCCAGTGGATCGTCGCGCGCTTGCCGTCGAGCAAGCCAGCCTTGGCGACCGTCCACGCGGCGGTGCATAGTCCGCCCACCGCCTGACAGCGCCGGGCTTCGCGACGCAGCCAGTTCAGCAGCTTGCGGCTGGTGGCCAGATGCACGTCAATGCCGCCGCAGACCATGATCGTGTCGTCACGGCCAAGCTCTGGCAGGTCGGGGTCGACCTTGAACTCCGGCCCGGCAGAGCAGCGCACGCTGTCGCCCTCGGCCCCGACGAGACGCCACTCATAAAGGCTCTGGCCCGACATGCGGTTGGCGATCCGCAGCGTTTCGAGCGCGGCAGAGAAACTCAGAAGCGTGAAATGCTCGAGCAGAACAAACGTGAAGCGGCGCGGCTTCTGCGGGCTGGCTGGTGCAGTGGGCACTCGCTGGTCGGGCATCGCGCGGATCCTTGCTGGTCACCTGCTGCGCAAGGGCAGGCGCGGTCACATGGTCAGGAAACCCCATCTGCGTCAAGACGTGACGTTTTGATGACGTGGCCTTGGCTGTCGTTTTGCCGGTTCGCTGTGCGCTCGCGGTGTGTCCCCTTTAGGGGCGGATTATTACGCGGCGTCCTTGACGCGACGTGTATTAGCTGTGGCGTTGCGCCCTATGGTTCGCTATACGCGATCCACGTTTCAAGGAACGTTTACGCTAACGGAGTGTCGCTGGGAGAAAGCAATGACCGAGTGGAGCAAATCGAGCTGGAGAACCAAGCCGCGGATTCAGATGCCGGACTATCAGGATCAGGCAGACCTGAACGCTGTAGAGGCTCAGCTTTCGAAGTATCCGCCGCTGGTTTTTGCCGGCGAGGCCCGGCGGCTGACCGAAGAACTTGGCAAGGCATCGCGCGGCGAGGCGTTCCTGCTGCAGGGCGGTGACTGCGCCGAGGCGTTCGACCAGTTTTCGGCCAACTCCATCCGCGACACCTTCAAGGTGATGCTGCAGATGGCGATGGTGCTGACCTATGGTGCCAAGGTTCCGGTGGTGAAGGTGGGCCGCATGGCCGGCCAGTTCGCCAAGCCGCGTTCGGCGCCCACGGAAACCGTGGATGGCATCGAACTGCCAAGCTTCCGCGGCGACATCATCAACGAGCTGGCCTTCACCCCCGAGGCGCGCAAGCCCGATCCGCGCAAGATGCTGCAGGCTTACACGCAGGCCGCGGCAACGCTGAACCTGATCCGCGCCTTCTCGACGGGCGGCTATGCCGACGTGCATCAGGTGCACCAGTGGACGCTGGGCTTCGTCGAGGGCGAGAAGGCCGCGCGCTACCGCGATATGGCGAACCGCATCAGCGACACGCTGGACTTCATGAAGGCGGCGGGCGTCGACAGCAACCGCTCGGCGGCGCTGCATCAGGTGAACTTCTACACCAGCCATGAATCGCTGCTGCTGGAGTACGAAGAGGCGCTGACCCGCATCGACTCCACCTCCGGCAAGTGGATCGCCGGCTCTGGCCACATGATCTGGATTGGCGACCGCACCCGCCAGCCCGATGGCGCGCATGTGGAGTTCGCCCGCGGCGTGATGAACCCGATCGGCCTGAAGTGCGGCCCCTCGATGACCACCGACGACCTCAAGGTGCTGATCGAGAAACTGAACCCCGAGAACGAGGCGGGCCGTCTGACGCTGATCTCGCGCTTCGGCGCGGGCAATGTCGCCGATCACCTGCCGCGTCTGGTGAAGACGGTGAAGGAGATGGGCGCCAACGTCGTCTGGACCTGCGATCCTATGCACGGCAACACCATCAAGTCGGCCTCGGGCTACAAGACCCGTCCGTTCGATTCCGTGCTGCGCGAAGTGCGCGAATTCTTCGCCGTGCATCGCGACGAGGGCACCGTGCCCGGCGGCGTGCATTTCGAGATGACCGGTCAGGACGTGACCGAATGCACCGGCGGGCTCTACGCGGTGTCCGACGACAACCTGTCGGACCGTTACCACACCGCCTGCGATCCGCGCCTCAATGCCTCGCAGTCGCTGGAACTGGCCTTCCTCGTCGCCGAGGAACTGACGGCGCTGCGCGCCAAGCCTGCGGATGTCGCCTCGGCCTGAGCCTGTTTGCTTTGTCTTGGAAAGGGCGGTCCTTCGGGGCCGCCCTTTTGCTTTGGGGTGTTGCGGGGGCGCGATCGGCCGATTTCGGCGCACACGGAAATCGTGAAAGATCCGAAGTCGCCCGCTGCGCGTAAGTCTTGTAGCAACCAAGGAGACTGCCGATGCTTCGACGCCCATTCCCGCTTACCGCCGTCGGCATTGCCGCCGCTGCGACACTCGCCGCGCCAATTGCCGGGCAGGCTGCCGGCGAGCTGTTTCAGCCGCTGCCCGCACAGCAGCGCGATCTGCAGGACATGCGTTGGGAAAAGCGCCCGGTGCTTTTGTTCGCACCCTCGGAGGGCGATGAAACCTACGCGCGGCAAATGGCGCTTTTCCGTGAGGTCGAAGCGCAGCTACGCGACCGCGATATCGTCGTGCTGAGTGATTTGCAGCCCGACCAGCCAAGCCCCTTGCGCCAAGGCTTCTCGCCGGGCGGGTTCAAGCTGGTGCTGGTGGGCAAGGACGGCGGTGTGAAACTTGAGGAAGACGCAGTTTTGGTGCCCGAGCAGCTGTTTGCGGTCATCGACCGTATGCCCATGCGGCGTCGCGAAGCTGCCGAGTGATCTCTCGAAAATGCGAGGCAAAGAAAAAGGCGCGGCTTCAAACCGCGCCTTTTCTATTGGTTTCGGCTGCCAAACCTCAGGCGGCTTCGGTGTCGCCCTTTTCGGCTTCCTTGCCAAAATCCTTGGGCGACAGAAGCGCAAGCTGGTCGCTGGCCCAATGGTTCGTATCGCGTTTTTCGACCGCAGCGCGCAGCAGTTCGATGCGGGCGCGGCGCTCTTCCTCTGGCATGTCGATGGCAAGGTCGATGGCGAAGTCCATGGCGCGGGTCGACCACGGGTTGGTCAGCACGGCTGCGCCCAGTTCCACCGCAGCGCCGGCGAATTCCGACAACACCAGTACGCCGTCGCCATCCTTGCGGGCGGCGACGTATTCCTTGCAAACAAGGTTCATGCCATCGGCCAGCGGGGTGATCCATGCCACGTCTGCCACTTGATACCACGCCACGAGTTCCTCGAAGGGGATGGCGCGAGAAATCAGGGCGCAGGGCTGGAAGGTGAAGCTGCCGAAGCGGCCGTTGATGCGGCCGGCGATCTCTTCAAGCTCTTTCTGAATGGGCTCGTAGACCGTCATGTTGCGGTTCGCGGGCACCGAGACGTGCAGCAGCCGCACTTGGCCGCGCAGATCGGGACGGCGCTCCAGCAACCGCTCGAACGCCAGGAGCTGGTCGGCGCCACCCTTGGTGTAGTCGGTGCGGCCCACCGAAAGCAGCAGCTTGCCATCGCCGATTTCCGAGCGGAAACGGGCGGCAAGCTTGTCGGTGTCTTCGCTCTCGGCGAGGCTTTTGATGTAGTCGGTATTCACGCCGACCGGCGTCACCCCGAGCGTCACCTCGTGGCCGTCGTCGAGGGTGATCTTGGTGGGCACCGTGCGGTCGGACAGCGCCGAGCCTTCCGACATCATGTCGTCGGTGACCTTGGTACGCGGCACCGGACCCACATCGCGCAGGCTTCGCACGCAGCTCAGGAAATTCGACGCATAGCGCGGGATGTGGAAGCCCACCACGTCGGCGGCCAGCAGCGAGTCGATGATCTCGCCGCGCCATGGCAGAACGTTGAACAGGTCCGCCGGCGGGAAAGGCGTGTGGTGGTAGAACGAGATGCGCAGGTCGGGGCGCATCTGGCGCAGGTAGCCCGGCACCAGCCAAAGGTTGTAGTCGTGCACCCAGACCGACGCTCCCTGCGCCGCTTCCGAGGCTGCGGCCTCGGCAAAGGCCCAGTTCACTTCGCGGAACGTCGGCCAGTCCACCGGGTCGTAGTTATACTTTTCCTTGAACCCGTGCAGGATCGGCCAGAACGCCTCTTTCGAGGTGATGTGGTAGAAGCTGCGCACCTGCTCGGCGGTCAGCGGCAGGCGCGAGACGGTGTATTGGCCAAAGCTGTCCTCGATGTCGACGACGCGGTCAAAGCCGGGGTTCGAAGGATCCTCGGCCTCTTTCCATGCCACCCACGCGGCCTTCTCGACCGAACCGAAAAAGCTCTTCAGGGTGGGGACGATGCCGTTGGGGCTTTTGTTCTCGCGGAACTCGATCTTGCCATCCACCTCGACCTCTTCATAGGGCTGGCGGTGGTAAACGATCACCAGATCACTGGACATGGGTCAGGCTCCTTTCGGAAGGTCGTGCATTTCAAAGGTCTGGATCGCCTCGATGATGCCCGCGGCGCCGATGCGCTCTGCTTTGTGGACATGCGGCAGGTCCTTGACCTCTTTGATCAGGGCGTCTTCGGCGCCGCCAACGGCGACGGCGGGCAGCCCGCATTGCAGCATCGACAGATCGTTGAGCGTGTCGCCTGCGGCGAGCACCCGGCGCTCTTCGATGCTCAGATGCGACACCAGACGGCGCAGCGACGGTCCTTTGGAGATACCGCGCGGCAGCACGTCGAAATACCGGTTGTCCGAAACCAGCGGATCGTGACCCATCTCGCGCACCTTGTCGTGCGCCGAGGGATCAAACGCCGCGGCATCGAGATCGTAGCTGATGCGGTAGCGGAAATCGGTGGGCTGCAGCGTCAGGCCGGGATGGCCGTGCAGGGCGTCGCGGACGGTTTCGCCGGCGTCGCCCCATGTCTGGGCGATCTCTTCTTCAAGCGGCTCGATCGGGTGGATGTCGCCATCCATCACCTCGGCAATGGTCGTACCGACGTCGCCGACCACGAACTCGGGCCACGGCACGCCGCCGTCACACAGCTCGCGGATGAAGCGCGGATCCCGCCCGGTGACGAAGATCAGCCCCACGGTATCGCGGTTGTCTTCGATCCACTGGTAGAGCGTCTTGCGGTCTTCGTCGGAGCCCCCGAGGAAGGTGCCGTCGAGATCGGTGGCCAGCACAAAGCGGCAGGTTGCGATTTCTCGGGCCTTCGTTGCGTCGAGGCTCATGCGGGGTCTCCTTCGTGGGGATGTAGGAACAGGTCGAGGGCGCGGGGTTCGCCCTCGATCGGGGCAGCCCAAAGCTGCTGGAAGGTCTCGGACAGCGGAGCGCCTTCGTGCAGGACCGAATGCACCGCCTCGCAGATCGGCATGCGCACGCCAAGGCGGCGGGCCAGGTCGACCACCGAGACGGCGTTGACCTCGCCCTCGACCACGACGGGTTTGCCGTCGAAGCATTCGTCTCGGGCCATTCCGCGGCCAAGCTGCGTGCCAAGCGCCATGTTGCGCGAGGTGGTGGACGAGCAGGTGAGGGTCAGGTCGCCCGCACCGGCCAGACCGGTGACGGTTTCGCGGCGACCGCCAAGCGCTTCGGCAAGGAACTTCATCTCGTCCATGCCACGGGTGATCAGCGCGGCGCGGGTGTTTTCGGCAAAGCCGGCGCCGGTCATCATCCCGCACGCGATGGCGATCACGTTCTTCACAGCGCCGCCAACCTCGACGCCGACCAGATCGTCGGAGACATAGGGGCGGAAGGCATCGGTTTGCATGGTCAGCGCAAGCCGGGCGGCGGGGGCCTTCTCCGGCTCGATGCGGTCATTGTGGGTGAAGTTGAAGGCCACGGTCGCGGCTGTGGGATGTCCCAGCGCGGTCTCTGTGGCGAAGGTCGGCCCTGACAGGGCGCCGACCGGATGGCCCGGCAGTTCTTCCTCGACCACATGGCTCAGCAGGTAGCCGGTGCCGCGCTCGATGCCTTTGCAGCAGAGCGCGAGAGGAACGCCTTCGGGCAGGAACTCGCGCATCGACCGGGCGACGTCGCGCAATGTGTGGGAGGGGGTGACCAGCAACACCGCCTCGGTGCCGTCGAGCGCCTCGCGCAGGTCCGATGTCGGGCGCAATGTGGGGGGCAGTTTGACGCCGGGCAGGTGGTCGGGGTTCTCGCCGCTCTCAGCCATGGTGATGGCGAGATCGGGGCGGCGGCCCCAGATGCGTGTCTCACATCCTGCGCGGGCGGCGGTGGCGGCAAGGGCGGTGCCCCAGCTCCCCATGCCGATCACGGTCAGGCGAGAATACGGGGTGGCGCGCCGGGGGCCGGTGAGGCTGCCGGGCTGCGCGGGCGGGGTTGGGATGCTTTGTCCGTCCATGACACATTTGGGGCCGCTGCCACGTATGGCACCGTTGGCGGCCCAAAGGGCTCTCTCCGTTGCTGTTGTCCTGATAACGCTGACGATAGGGGGATTGTTCCCGGAAGAACACCAGTGAGCGCGAAATTTTTCTGCGCATGCGAGGTGTTATTGGCGCAACTCGCTGAGAAATAACGCATGTTTCGACCTCGGCTGTGTGCCTGAAAATTAATCATGGAACCAATTAGCGCCTCCTGACGTTCAATTTATCAAGGAGTTAAGCGATACGCCGCTCACGTCCGGGTGCCTCGGATTTGACCTGCGGAAATTTGGCCATACTCTCTTACCTATCCGCCGCGTTGCAGCGGGCCGCAGGATTTCGCGGCTCCAGCGGCAAGCATGATCCGATCGACCGTCACTGGTGACGGGCGACCGAATTCAGGTCAGTCTAGAGGAGACACCAACGTGACCACGCCCGATATCAAGACCGGCAAATCCAAAGTGAGAACTGCGATTTTCCCCGTTGCCGGGCTCGGGACCCGTTTCCTGCCTGCGACCAAGGCAACCCCGAAAGAGCTGCTGCCGGTGCTCGACAAGCCGCTGCTGCAGTTCGCCATCGACGAGGCGCGCGCCGCCGGGATCGAGCGGATGATTTTCGTCTCGCACCCCAGCAAGAGCGCCATCGAACGCTATGTGCACCAAGACCATGAACTTTGCGCCACGCTGCGTGAACGCGGCAAGCACAAGATCGCCGACACGCTCGACGAGGCGGCGATCAACCCCGAGGAAGAGCAGGTGTTCTTCGTGATGCAGCCCGAGCCGCTGGGCCTTGGTCATGCGGTGCTCTGCGCTGCCGAGCATGCGCTGCCGGGGCCGGTCGCAGTGATCCTGCCGGACGATCTGATCGTCAGCGAAGAGGGATGCCTGTCGGAGATGATTGCGGCCTATGAGACCTCTGAGCCGGGCCACATGGTTGCCACCATGGAGGTCAAACGCGACGAGGTTTCGGCCTACGGTGTGCTGGTTCCCGAAGGCAAACCCGAAGGCCAGATGCTCCGCGCGTCGGGCATGGTCGAAAAGCCCGCTGCCGAGAAAGCTCCGTCGCTGCAGGCGGTGGTTGGCCGCTACGTGCTGGATGGCTCGATCTTTGCCGATCTCGATGGTCTGCCCGCGGGTCTGGGCGGCGAGATTCAGCTGACCGACGCGATCGCGCTCGGCGCCGAGAAGGTCGGTCTGTGCGGCTTCCGCTTCTCAGGCGACCGGTTCGACTGCGGCTCCAAAGCGGGCATGCTGCGCGCGACGCTGGCCTACGCTGGCACGCAGGAGGAATTCCATCCGGTGCTTGAGGAACTTCAGCCGCTGCCGATGGCCGCTGAGTAATTTCCGCAAGCCGTTTGGCTCTCAGGCAATCAAGAAGGGCGGCACCATTCCGGTGCCGCCCTTTTCATGCCTGCGATGAACTCTGTGGTGTCAGGTTCAATCGTCGTTCGAAACGACCAGCCGCAGGTAGGGCGGTCGCTTCGAACCGTCGCCGCCCGGCGTGGTGGCGCGGGGAGGCTGGGGCGCTGGTGTGAATGGCGCGCCATCCTCTGCAAAGGCGTTTGGCCGCATGGCCGGCGGCTTCGGAAGGCTGACCGGCGCAGGCAGTTCTGCGTCGCGCTCTATCGGGGCGGTCTTTGGCAGCGTTCCGGGGGCGTGCATGCTGATCCCATCGATGCGGAACCTGCGCGGGGTGCGCCCGACGCGGCCGTGGGTGACAAGCGCGCCGATCATCCGGCTCAGATCGCCCATGTCCGAGCGCAGAGGCAGCAGCAGCATATCGCCGGTCAGTCGCCCCTTGCCAAACCCTTCCTCGGCCACCAGCCGCAGCCGCACCTCGACACCGTCGGAGAAGAGCTTGGCAATGGCAGCGCCCAGTTGATCGCGATCGTCGGGCGCGAACAGCGCCGAGAGCGGCATTCCCGCGGTCTCCATGCCCATAAGCTCGTTGAGGTGGGTGCCGGATACCCTGAGCTTGGCAAGCATCGGGGCGATCCGCTCGCCGAGAAAGGCATATTCAAGCGCGCTTTCGATGCCGCGCGGATCGATCTGGCTGCGCAGCGGGATCTGGCCGTCCGCGCCCAGCAGACCCTGCCAATAGGCCTCGATCAAGCGTAGCGGCGCCAGACGCCGTTCCTTCTCGTGCTCTGTCATCGAGACCACACCTTCGCCGTTACCACCCAACCCAAACATTTTGAACGCGCTCCAACAGTACCACTTTTTGCCGGTTTTTGGCCCCCACAAAACCATCCGACCTCGATTGATATCTAAGTTACCTCAAATGCGTCCGGTTTTCGCCCCAATTGTGACAGAAGGGTTAACGCCTGCGCTGGTGGCGCGGCTGGACAGGCCGGGCATGGGCTTGTAGGCGATGAAGAGCGGGCGTTGAATTTTGCCCCGAGCGGATTTGAAAGGGGTTTGAATGCGGCAATCGATGACCGGCTTTGCCTCGCGGCATGGCGAGACGGCAGGGCTCCGCTGGAGTTGGGAATTGCGCGGCGTGAACGGCAAGGGGTTGGAGTTGCGCCTGCGCCTGCCTGACTGGATCGAAGGGCTGGAGCCGCAGGTCCGCGCGGCGGCGCAGAGCGCGCTCGGACGCGGCAACGTGCAGATCTCGCTCAAGACCCAAGGCAACGGCGAGGAGGCGGCGGTCGATCTCGACGAGGCGGTGCTGACGCGCATCCTGTCGGCCATGGCGCGGATCGAGGGCGCCGCAGCCGGGCAGGGGCTGGTGCTGTCGCCGTCGAGCGCGGCGCAGATCGTGGCGCTGCGCGGGGTGCTCAGCACCTCCGGCGCGCCCACCGATGTCAGCCAGTTGCGCGCCGACCTGCTGTCCGGATTCACCGAGGCGCTCGGGGAATTCACCCAGATGCGCCAGACCGAGGGCGCGGCGCTTGCTGGCATTCTCAACACGCAGCTGGACCAGATCGAGGCGCTGGTGGCCGAGGCCGCCGCAGCGGTCGAGACGCGTCGCGACGCGCAAAAAGAACGCCTGCGCAGCCAACTGGCGCGGGTGCTTGACGGGATCGCAGCCGTGGACGAAGCGCGGGTCGCGCAGGAACTGGCGGTGATCGCGGTGAAATCCGACGTCACCGAAGAGCTCGACCGGCTGACCGCGCATGTGGCGGCGGCGCGCGAGCTACTGGCTGCGGAAGGGGCTGTGGGCCGCCGGTTGGACTTCTTGATGCAGGAATTCAATCGCGAGGCAAACACCCTCTGCTCGAAATCCGGCTCCGCCGCCTTGACGCAGGTCGGCCTGACCCTCAAGACGGTCATCGACCAGATGCGCGAGCAAGTGCAGAACGTGGAGTAATACGACTATGAGCGGACGGCGCGGCCTCCTGATCATCCTTTCCTCGCCCTCGGGCGCGGGCAAATCGACCTTGGCGAAGCGTCTGCGCGCGTGGGACCCGTCGATCATCTTTTCCGTCTCGGCCACCACGCGGGCGCCGCGGACCGGGGAAGTGGACGGCGAAGATTACCATTTCATGCCCGAGAGCGAGTTCAAGAAGGCCGTGTCCAGCGGCAACATGCTCGAACACGCGCATGTCTTCGGCAATTTCTACGGCTCGCCGAAGGGGCCGGTGCGCGACGCGATCATCGACGGTCAGGACGTGCTGTTTGACATCGACTGGCAGGGCGCGCAGCAGATCACCAATTCCGAACTTGGCCTGCACACGTTGTCGATCTTCCTGCTGCCTCCGTCGATCGGCGAGCTCAAGCGGCGGCTCGAGGCGCGCGGGCAGGACGGCGCCGAGGTGATCGACAAGCGGATGCAGAAAAGCTGGGACGAGATCTCGCACTGGGGCTCGTATGATTTCGTGCTGGTCAACGAGGACCTCGACGAGACCGAGGCGCAACTCAAGAGTATCATCACCGCAACGCGCCTGCGTCGCACCCAGCAGCCCGGCCTGCTGACCCACGTTCGGACGCTTCAGGCGGAGTTCGAGGAGGGCGACACATGACGCTTTACGCGCTCGACGGGATCGCGCCCGACCTGCATGACAGCGCCTGGGTCGCGCCCGACGCCAATCTCATCGGCAAGATCGTCATGGAGGCGGACAGTTCGGTCTGGCTCGGCTGCACCCTGCGCGGCGACAACGAAGAGATCCGCGTCGGTCGTGGCTCGAATGTGCAGGAGAACGTGGTGTGCCATACGGATATGGGATTCCCGCTGGTGATTGGCGCAGGCTGCACCATCGGCCATAAGGCGATGCTGCATGGCTGCACCATCGGCGAGAACTCTCTGGTCGGTATGGGCGCGACCATCCTCAACGGCGCCAAGATCGGGCGCAACTGCCTGATCGGCGCCGGGGCGCTGATCCCCGAGGGCAAGGAAATTCCCGACGGCAGCCTTGTGATGGGCATGCCGGGCAAGGTTGTGCGTCAGCTTGACGAGGCGGCGATCGAAGGGCTGCGGCAGTCGGCTCTGCGCTATCAGGAAAACGCCCGACGCTTTGGCGCCGGGCTTATCCCGCTCTAGGCCGGCAGGCTGCCGGTCAGGCGTTGGCGAGTGCGTGTTCCACCTTGCTGCTGACTTCGTCCTGAAGACGACGGGTCAGCAGCGGCGTCGGAATGCCGCGAAGCGCCGGTTTGCGGTTCGGTGCGCGCTGGGTTTCCTGCAGGAAACCAAGGATTTGCTCGGCATGATCACGGTTGCGCGCCACAAGCTTGTGACCCTTTACCGTCCATTGCCAATACGCGTCCTCCGGCCAAGAGATCGTCTTGGGCTCGAAGGTCTTGCAGGCCTTGCACCACACCATCCCGTGTTCGTTCAGCCGATAGCCTTCGCCGGTTTCACCCGGTTGCAGGAACTTCGGCTTTTTGCAGTCCGGCTGTTGCCACTTGAACTGCTCGGGGAATAGTTCTTCTACGACAACGCGACCCCAGACGTGGGAGTTTTCCGGCACGTCAGGCAGCCGCACGACACATGTAAATCGGAAAGGCTCGAAGAACTGGGCAGCCTTGCCGCAATCACTACAGCATACATCGAGAGGATCGTTCTGCATCTTCGTCGACGCTCCTGTGAGTTGTAGGTGCCCCCACCTACGTATTTAGGATGTGTTAAGATTTGGGCTGAACGCAACCTTAATTATTGCAAAGTTCCCGTTTCGCGAGTGTAAAGTTTGCGACAATAGACAATTCATGCGGGTGCGGGTCATTGTTCGCAATCACCTTGAATTTTTGGTTATTTTGTTCTCGGTTAGGTGCAGATCGTGGCGGATTGTTCCGTCCCCGTTCTGCGCGGATTTTTGCCGACATTCTCTGTCTTGTCCTGACAGGGGCGCTGTGCAAAGCCTGTGGCCGAATTAAGGAGGCCCCATGGACACGCGCAAGACCCTCATTCGCCCGGTAGCTGTACCCGCTTCGGTTTCTTCGGCGGTTGTCACACCGATCATGCCTGCGGTGGTCTACGCCTCCGACAGCCCGGACTCGCTCGACGATCAGTACAATGGTGTCACCTCTGGATACACCTATGCGCGAGAGGGGCACCCCAACGCCGACATGCTGGCACAGCGCATCGACGCGCTGGAGGGCATGGAGGGCGGCATTGTCACCGGCTCGGGGATGTCGGCGGTTTCGGCGGTGCTGCTTGGCCTGCTTGCCGCCGGGGATCATGTGCTTGGCGCCGATCAGCTCTATGGCCGGTCGCTGCGGATGATGGCCGAGGACCTGCCGCGCATGGGCATCGCCACCTCGCTGGCCGACCCGACCGATCTGGAAGCCTTCGCCGCCGCACTGCGCCCCGAGACCAAGCTGGTGCTGATCGAACTGGTGTCGAACCCGACGCTGCGCATCGCCGATCTCGACGGCATCGCCGCGCTCTGCAAGGAAAAGGGCGTGCTGCTGGCGGTCGACAACACTTTCACCACCCCCGCGGCGATCAAGCCGGTGGAGCGCGGTGCTGACATCGTCATTCATTCGGTGACCAAGCTGCTGGCGGGCCATGCGGATGTGACGCTGGGCTGGGTCGCGGCCAAAGATCCGGAGGTCAACCAACGCATCCGCGTGTTCGCGGTGACCGCCGGGCTGACTGCCAGCCCGTTCGATTGCTGGCTGGCCGAGCGCGGGTTGATGACCTTCCCGCTGCGCTTCCGCCAGACGCAGGAGACGGCGCAGCGGCTGTCAGAGTTCCTTGGCGGCAAGGCCGGGGTCAAGCAGGTGCTTTATCCGGGCCGGGCGGACCACCCCGATGCGGCGCGGGCGCAATCGGTGCTGCGCGGCAATCCGGGCAATATGCTCAGCTTCGAGCTTGAAGGCGGCCGCGCCGCCGCCAATGCCTTTACCGAGGCGGCTCAGGGCATCGCCTTTGCGCCGACGCTGGGGGATGTGGGCACTACGCTGTCGCACCCGGCATCGTCGTCGCACCGGGCGCTGACGCCCGAGGGGCGGGCGGCGCTTGGCATTTCCGAAGGCTTCTTCCGCGTGTCGGTGGGGCTCGAAGACCCCGAGGCGCTGCTGGGGGTGTTTGAGGCCGGCCTCAAGGCCGCGCGAGGGGCGCTCTGATGAAGGCCGAGGCGCGCGACCTGATCGACGCCATGCCGCTTGCAGCGGTGCTGATCCGCTGGGACGAGCGGATCGACGCGGCCAATGCCGAGGCGACGGCGCTGCTTGGCGAGGGGTTGGTGGGCCGCCACTTCATCACCGTGCTGCGCCAGCCGGTGATGCTGGATGCCATCGAAGGCACCTTTCGCGACGGCGCGCCGCGCAAGACGCGCTATCTGTCGACGGATGGACGGCAGGACACCACCTTCGATGTGGCGTGCCGGGCGGTGGCGCTCGAGAAAGGGCCCGGCGTACTGCTGACCTTTGCCGACGTCACGCATCTGGAGCAGGCGGGGCAGATGCGCCGCGACTTCGTGGCCAACGTGAGTCACGAGTTGCGCACGCCGCTGACCGCGCTGCTTGGTTTCATCGAAACCCTGCGGGGTCCGGCGCGCGAGGATGCTGCCGCCCGCGATCGCTTTCTGAGCATCATGGAGACCGAGGCCGAGAGGATGGAGCGTCTGGTCGGCGACCTGCTCTCGCTCAGCCGTCTGGAGGCCGAGGAACGGGTGCGCCCGACCGAGCCGCTCGACCTGACAGAGCTTTCGTGCTCGGTGCTGAACGGGCTGGCGCCGTTGGCCGCCGAGGCGGGGGTGACGCTGGTGCGCGATCTGCCCGACACGCCGCTGGAGGTGGTCGGCGATCCCGATCAGTTGCGGCAGGTGATGGTGAACCTGATCGAAAACGCGGTGAAATACTCCGGGCGCGGCGCGCAGGTGACGCTGCGCCTTGGGGCACCGGCCTATCAGCCAAGACTGCGGGCCGAGGGTGTTGAGATCGAGGTGATCGACACCGGTCCCGGCTTCGATCCGCTGCATATCCCGCGGCTCACCGAACGCTTCTACCGGGTCGACAATCACCGCTCGCGCGAGATGGGCGGCACCGGGCTCGGTCTGGCGATCGTCAAGCACATCATCAACCGCCACCGGGGCCGGCTGCGGATCGAGAGTGCGCCGGGCAAGGGCAGCACCTTCCGGGTGATCCTGCCGCTGCGCGCCACAGCGCCGCGCAGCGAAGACGCCTAGCGGCGCAGACCGGCTTCGATCTCGGGCAGGGCGGCTAGAAGGTCTTCGGCTGACGGGTCGGCGCCGAGCGTGCGCTCAACCCAGTCTTGGTGTGCGGCGACGATCTTCAGCGGGAAGCGCGGCAGGCCGAGCGCCTTGGCGATGCAGAAACGGTGGTTGCCCGAGCCGGTCTTGATGACCTCGCCATCGGGGCCGATCACGGCGGTGCTGGCATATCCTTCAGCCTCTGCCTCGGGGCGGTAGCCTTCGCGCTCGAGGCTTTCGATCATCGGCAGCACGTAGCCCTCGAAAAACGCGTCGATGCTCTGGCTGCTGCGCATCTCGATCCGCTTGTGACGCGCGAAGCCTTTCTCCTGCAGGTCCTGCATCAGATCGGCATACCACGCGCTGCGGCGCACGTCGTCGCGGTGCTGCAGCAGATCGGCTATGCGAATGTAACGGGGGGTCTCGACGATGGGGCGCGGCTGGCCGAAGGCATCGCCGGGAATCACGGCGGGTTCGCGGTGTTTTACAAACGGCCGCAGCAGCGCGACCACCGGCCTTGGCAAATAGCGCGACATTTTTCTAAGCCGCCGCCGCCCGACGGGCCACTTGCTGCCGACGCCCAGTTCGATCTGCACCGGGTCGATCCAGATCACCGCGCGGTCGCCGGCGAGTCGCAGAAAATCGCGTTGTAGAAGAGGCATGGCAGGTCTCGTAAGTGCTGCGCGCGGCGTGTCGCGGGTGGGGTGGCTTTACCTCTGGGAGAGTTCGGGCGCTCTGGCTCGCATTTAACAGGGTCCACTTTGGCCCGAAATCCAGCATTTCGATATGCGTCATGAAACTGTTACATCCGTGTCACAAAAGCATAGCGAACGATGCATAGGCGTCGCCCCAAGTTCCTCGACTTGGGGGACCCGTTCTGACCAAACAGGAGCATTCATATGCAATCCGTGAAACTCGCCGTTTCGGCCCTCGCGCTCGCCGCTGCCTCGGCCACCGCTGCTGCCGCACGTGACAACGTGCAGGTCGCCGGTTCGTCGACCGTGCTGCCCTACGCCTCGATCGTCGCCGAAGCCTTCGGCGAGAACTTCGACTTCCCGACCCCCGTCGTGGAATCGGGCGGCTCCTCGGCTGGCCTGAAGCGTTTCTGCGAAGGCGTCGGCGAAAACACCATCGACATCGCCAACGCGTCGCGCGCCATCCGTGACAGCGAAGTCGAGACCTGCGCGTCGAACGGCGTGACCGACATCATTCAGGTCCGCATCGGCTACGACGGCATCGTTTTCGCGTCGCAGAAAGACGGCCCCGACTTCACCGCATTCGAGCCGGCAGACTGGTTCAACGCGCTTGGCGCCAAGGTGCTGGTGGACGGCGAGATCGTCGACAACCCCTACACCAACTGGGCCGAATTCAACTCGGACCTGCCGGACGTCGAAATCGCTGCCTTCATCCCGGGCACCAAGCACGGCACCCGCGAAGTCTTTGAAGAGAAGGTTCTGGTGCAGGGCTGCGAAGACACCGGCGCCATGGAAGCGATGATCGAAGGCGGGATGTCGGAAGACGACGCTGAAGACGCCTGCATGTCGGTCCGCACCGACGGCCGCTCGGTCGACATCGACGGCGACTACACCGAGACCCTCGCGCGCATCGACTCCAACGCCAACGGCGTCGGCGTCTTCGGCCTCGCGTTCTACGAAAACAACACCGACAAGCTCAAGGTCGCGACCATGTCCGGCGTCGAGCCCTCGACCGACACCATCGCGTCGGGCGAGTACCCGGTGTCGCGTCCGCTGTTCTTCTACATCAAGAAGGCCCACATCGGCGTTATCCCCGGCCTGAAAGAATTCGCAGAGTTCTTCGTTGCTGACGAGATCGCCGGCCCCGATGGCCCGCTGTCGAACTACGGCCTCGTGTCCGACCCCGAACTGAGCGCCACTCAGTCGATGGTCGCCGACGAGGAAACCATGTAATCAGGCGCCAGTCTGATGGGCGGAGGGCAGCTTCGCGCTGCCCTCCGCTTTTCTTTTGGTGATGCTTCACCGGACATTCTTGGGGGCCCAATGCCTGTTCTCTGGCTGATCCTGATCGTTCTCGCGCTGGCGGCCGCGGGGTATTTCGCCGGGCGCATGCGCGCCATCTCCAGCGCTGGCGATGACCGTCGCGGCCTGCACTCGCTGCCCAACTATTACGGCTGGAACGTCGCCATGAAGGTGATGGTGCCGGCCTTTCTCGTGCTGATCATCTGGCTGATCGCGCAACCCTTTGTGGTCAACACCAAGGCGACCGCGCTGCTTGGCGACAATGCCGTGCCCGAGGGCTCGACGATCGGTCTTGTGATGTCTGACGTGCGCCGTGTCGCCGAAGGCCTCGATCTGGCCATCGAGCAGGGCGTGCTCAGCGTGGCCGACGCTGCGAACCTGACCACTGAAGGCGCCGACATTCGCGAGATCCTCGGCGCTGCCGGCGTCGCCGTCGGCTCTGACGTAAGCCCCGAAGTGCTCGACGCCGCGCAGAGCTACCGCGCGACGACCGCCACCGGAAATCTGCTGCGCAGCATCGTGGTGATTGCCGTCGCGCTGGCCGGCGGGGCGCTGGCCGTGCTGCAGACCGGCAAGGACTTCCGCGCCCGCAACGCGGTCGAGCGGGGCATTCGCGGCATCCTCGTCGCCGCCGCCTCCATCGCCATCCTGACCACCATCGGCATCGTGCTGTCGCTGGTGTTCAACACCATCGAGTTTTTCCGCATCTACCCGGCCTCCGAGTTCTTCGGCTCCTTCACATGGTCGCCGAGCTTTGGCGGGGGCTCCGAACTGGGCATCTGGCCGCTGCTGTGGGGCACGCTCTACATCTCGCTCATCGCGCTGATCGTCGCCGTGCCGATCGGGCTTTTCGCTGCGGTCTACCTGTCGGAATACGCCGGGCCGAAACTGCGATCGGTGGCCAAGCCGCTGCTCGAACTGCTCGCCGGTATCCCCACCATCGTTTACGGTCTTTTCGCGCTGCTCACCGTCGGCCCGTTGTTGCTGTCGGTGTTCGGGCGGGACGGTCTGGGCTGGATGCAGGCGGGCACCGCGGTGATGACCGCCGGGCTTGTCATGGGCATCATGCTGATCCCCTTCGTCAGCTCGCTGTCGGATGACATCATCAACTCGGTGCCGCAGTCGCTGCGCGACGGCTCTTACGGCCTTGGCGCGACGCAATCGGAAACCATCAAGCAGGTGATCCTGCCCGCGGCGCTGCCCGGCATCGTCGGCGCCGTGCTGCTGGCCGCCTCGCGCGCCATCGGCGAGACGATGATCGTGGTGCTTGGGGCAGGGGCCGCGGCGCGGCTGTCGCTCAATCCGTTCGACGCGATGACCACCGTCACCGCAAAGATCGTCAGCCAGCTGACCGGGGATGCGGATTTCGCTTCCCCTGAGGCGCTGGTGGCCTTCGCGCTCGGCATGACGCTTTTCGTCATGACCTTGGCGCTCAACGTCTTCGCGCTCTACATCGTGCGCAAATATCGGGAGCAGTACGACTGATGTCCGACGCAACCTATTCCGGCGGAGCCCCCGAAAAGCACGGGCTGCTGACCGTCGATCCCCGAACCCGCAAGCGCAACGCCTCGGAAAAACGGTTCCGCATGTATGGCATCGCCGCCATCGGCGCCGGCGTGTTCTTCCTCGCGGTGCTGCTGGTGTCGATCGTCAGCAATGGCATCGGCGCGTTCCAGCAGACCTTCATCGAGGTGCCGGTCTATCTGGACCCCGCCAAGCTCGACAAGGAAGGCAACCGCGATCCGGCCGACATGGCCAAGGTCTCGACCTTCGGCTACAACCCGCTGATCCAAGACGCGCTGTTCACCACGGTGCAGGAGGCCGGTGCCGACGTCAGCGCTTTTGAGGATGGTGGCGATCTGAAGCAGATGATCTCGGCCTCGGCCGCCGCCGAGGTGCGTGACTGGGTTCTGGCGAACCCCGATCGTCTGGGCGAGACCGTCGATTTCCAGCTTCTCGGCTCCTCGCGGGTCGACGGCTACCTGAAGGGACGCGTGACGCGCGACAGCATCGCCGACGACCGCAACATCGACGTCGCGCATCTCGAACTGACCGACGAACTGCGGGCGCAGGGCATCGTGCACAAAGGCTTCAACTGGGAGTTCATCACCGGCGCCGACGCCTCTGAAAGCCGCCCCGAACAGGCCGGTCTGGGCGTGTCGATGCTGGGCTCGCTGTTCATGATGATCACCGTGCTGGTGCTGGCGCTGCCGATCGGCGTTGCCGCCTCGATCTACCTCGAGGAGTTCGCGCCGCAAAACAAGTTCACCGACTTCATTGAGGTGAACATCTCCAACCTCGCGGCGGTGCCGTCGATCGTCTTCGGTATCCTTGGCCTCGCGGCGTTCATCCAGTTCGCGCATCTGCCGCAATCGGCGCCACTGGTCGGCGGCCTGACGCTGACGCTGATGACTCTGCCGACGATCGTGATCTCGACCCGCGCCGCGCTCAAGGCCGTGCCGCCGTCGATCCGTGATGCGGCCCTGGGCGTGGGCGCGTCGAAAACGCAAGCGACGTTCCACCATGTGCTGCCGCTGGCCATGCCCGGCATCCTGACCGGCACGATCATCGGTCTGGCGCAGGCATTGGGCGAAACCGCGCCGCTGCTGTTGATCGGCATGGTCGGCTATATCGCCACCAACTATCCCGAAGGGGTCTTCTCTGGCTTCCTGTCGCCGAACTCGGCAATGCCCGCGCAGATCTACGAATGGGCGAAACGTGCCGACCCGGCCTACTACGAACGCGCCTGGGGCGGGATCATCGTGCTGCTGGTGTTCCTGCTTGCCATGAACCTCCTCGCCATCGTGCTGCGCCGCAAGTTCGAGCGCCGCTGGTAAGGTATAAGGATACTCAAGATGTACGACTCGCCATTGAGGAAGACCGAAGTGGACACCAACGCTAGCAAGATTTCCGCCCGTGACGTGCAGGTCTATTATGGGGACACGCACGCCATCAAGGACGTCAACGTCGAGATTCTCGACAAGACCGTGACCGCCTTCATCGGGCCGTCGGGCTGCGGCAAGTCCACCTTTCTGCGCACCCTGAACCGGATGAACGACACGATCGACATCTGCCGCGTCGAAGGGCTCATCGAGCTCGACGGCGAGGACATCTACGACAAGCGCGTCGACCCGGTACAGCTGCGCGCCAAGGTGGGCATGGTGTTCCAGAAGCCGAACCCGTTCCCCAAGTCGATCTACGACAACGTCGCCTACGGGCCGAAAATCCACGGGCTGGCAAAGAACAAGGCCGAGCTTGACGAGATTGTCGAAAAGGCGCTGCGCCGCGGCGCGATCTGGGACGAGGTCAAGGACCGGCTGCACGCGCCGGGCACGGGCCTCTCGGGCGGCCAGCAGCAGCGTCTGTGCATCGCCCGCGCCGTCGCCACCGAGCCCGAGGTGCTGCTGATGGACGAGCCCTGCTCGGCGCTCGACCCCATCGCCACCAGTCAGGTCGAGGAGCTGATCGACGAACTGCGCGAGAACTACTCGGTGGTGATCGTCACTCACTCCATGCAGCAGGCCGCGCGGGTCAGCCAGAAAACCGCCTTCTTCCACCTCGGTAACCTCGTGGAATACGGCGACACCTCGCAGATCTTCACCAACCCCGAGGACCCGCGCACGGAATCCTACATCACCGGACGGATCGGATAAGTCATGAGCGACGAGCTGAAAAAACACATCACCTCGGCCTTCGACCGCGACCTCGAGGGCATTCAGGCGCAGATCCTCAAGATGGGCGGCCTTGTCGAGGCGGCGATCCACGACGCCGCGCTCTCGCTCGAGAGCCGCGACGAGGAACTGGCGCAGAAGGTCGTCGCCGGCGACAAGGCGATCGACGAGCTTGAAGAGCTGCTCAACGAAGAAGCCGCGCGGGTCATCGCGCTGCGCGCGCCCACCGCCCGCGACCTGCGCGTGGTGCTCTCGGTGATGCGCATGTCGGCCAACCTCGAGCGCATCGGCGATCTGTCGAAGAACATGGCCAAGCGCACCTCGGTGCTCTCGCAACTGGCGCAGATCGAAGGTTCGGCCACCGCGCTGCGCCGCATGTCGCGCGAGGTCGAGCACATGCTCAAGGACGGGCTCGACGCCTACATCCGCCGCGACGAGGCGCTGGCCCGCGACGTGATCGAGCGCGACCGCGACGTCGACCAGATGTACAACACGCTGTTCCGCGAGTTCCTCACCTTCATGCTTGAGGACCCGCGCAACATCACCTCGTGCATGCATCTGCATTTCATCGCGAAAAACGTCGAGCGCATGGGTGACCACGTGACGGCGATCGCCGAGCAGGTGATCTTCCTCGCCACCGGCGAGATGCCGCATGAGGGCCGGGTGAAAGAAGACCGCACCTCCTCCGACCCGGCGCTCAGCGCCGAAGCAGGCAAGGAGTGAGGCATGGCTGCTGATCAACCCACCGTTCTGGTGGTCGAGGACGAAGCCGCGCAGCGCGAGGTGCTGCGCTACAACCTCGAGGCAGAGGGCTTTCGCGTCGCCGCCGCCGGCAACGGCGAGGAAGCGCTGGTGCTGCTCGACGAAGAGCACCCCGATGTGGTCGTGCTCGACTGGATGCTGCCCAACCTCTCGGGCATCGAGGTCTGCCGCCAGATCAAGACGCGCACCGAAACCCGCGCGCTGCCGGTGATCATGCTCTCGGCGCGCTCCGAAGAGGTCGACCGTATCCGCGGGCTCGACACCGGCGCAGACGATTACGTGGTCAAACCCTACAGCCTGCGCGAGCTCATGGCGCGGGTGAAGGCGCAGCTGCGCCGCGCGCGCCCTTCGGCCGCCGGTCTGCGGCTGGAGTTCGAAGACATCGTGCTCGACGCCGAAACCCACCGGGTGATGCGCGACGGTCAGGAACTGAAGCTCGGGCCCACCGAGTTCCGCCTGCTCTCGACCTTCATGGAAAAGCCGGGCCGGGTCTGGTCGCGCGAGCAACTGCTCGACCGGGTCTGGGGACGCGACATCTATGTCGACACGCGCACGGTCGACGTCCACATCGGCCGGCTGCGCAAGGCGCTCGGCGCGCATGGCGGCGGCGACCCGCTGCGCACGGTGCGCGGCGCGGGCTACGCGCTCGGCTGACACCCCAATGCAAAAGGGCGGCCAAGGGGCCGCCCTTTCTCTGTGCGCTTCGTCTAGATGAAAATATCCCGGGGGAGGCCGCGCGCAGCGCGGGCGGGGGCAGCGCCCCCATCCCGCCGGAGATCAGCCCGCCGCGCTGTCGGTGTCCACATCGACCACCACCGAAAATCCGGGCCGCAGCGACGCCGCATCCTGTCCCGGATCGATCGAGATGCGCACCGGCAACCGCTGCGCGATCTTGGTGAAATTGCCCGTCGCGTTGGACCCCGACAGCAGGCTGAACTCCGACGCGGCTGCGGGGGAAAACCCTTCCACATGGCCAACGAAGACCTGCCCGCCAAGCGCATCGACAGTGATCTGCACGCTCTGGCCCGGTTGCAGCCCGTGCAGCGCGGTCTCCTTGAAGTTTGCGATCACCCACAGGCCGGTGCCGACGTGGCTGACCAGCGTGGTGCCTGCGGTCGCATATTGCCCAACATGCGCCGAAACCTGTCCCAGACGGCCATCCGCCGGGGCGTGAATCTCGGTATGTGCAAGATCGATTCTGGCAAGCTCCACCGCCGCTTCGGCGCTTTGCACATCGGCCTTGCGGGCGGCGATCTGCAGCCGAGCGCTGGCGGTGGCCTCGCGTTGCACCTGCACCTGCGCCTCGGCCTGACGCACTGCCGCCTGCGCCTGACGCAGCGCCAGATCGGTCTGGTCGGCGCTGGACTGCGAGGTGACACCGCGCTCGCGCAGCGTGTCCATGCGCTCGGCATCGGTCTGGGCGGTGTCGAGCGTGGATTGCGCCGAGGCCAGCGCCGCCTCCGCCGCATGCTCGCTGGCCACGGCCGAGCTGACGCTTTGCTTGGCGACGTCAACGGCGGCCTTGGCGGCGGCCAGCGTGGCCTTGGCCTGCGAAAGTTTCTGACGATAGCTCGCGGGATCAATGCGGGCAATGAGATCGCCTTTTTGGACGGTCTGGAAGTCGCTCACGTTGACCTGTGACAGATAGCCCGACAGCTGCGGGGCGATCTGCGTGACCTTGCCGCGCAGATAGGCGTTTTCGGTTGTGGGATGCGCGGCGGCGAAGGGCGGCAGGTGCCACGCGAAAAGCAGCAGCAGCACGCCGGCGATTCCGATCGCCGAGGCGATGAGGGTGGAGAGGGAGAGGAATTTTTTCATTGTTCTTGCTCGGATCGGTCAGTCAGGTGGATTGCGGTTGCGACTGCGAAGCCGGCTCAGGGGGCGCGAGACGTGCCGCCAGCGAGTCGCGGATGAGATGCAGCACCAGCGCGGCCAGCGCCGCGAGTGAGATGAGGCAGATGGCGAAGTAGCCGTCGTTATAGGCCAGCACCGTGGCTTGTTGCGAAACGCTGGTGGCCAATTGCGAGACCGCCTGCGCCTGTCGCTGCGCGCTGTCGGCGATCTGCGGTGCCAATTGCTGCATGGTTGCAGCAAGGTTGCCGGAGGTCATCGGATCGGCAGTGGTCAGACCCTCGCGCAGCACCTGCATGTGAAAGGCTTGGCGCTCGTTGATCAGCGTGCGGAAGATGCCCGAGCCGATGGCGCCGCCGACACTCTGGGTGACCAGAAAGACGATGATGAACGACAGCAGGTACATCGGCCCCTTGGTCAGCGCCGCAACAAGCCCTTTCATCATCGCCGGCCCCATGAACAGGATCGAGGCAAAGGCGATGAGCGCTTGGCTCAGCATCATCTGCTCGGGGCGGGTCTGGATGGTCGCGCTGCTGTCCATCCATGTGCCAAGCGCAATCAGCGTCAGGGCGGCGAAGTGGAACTGTGGCTCGCGGCCGAGCTTCATCCAGCCGACACAGGCCAGCGCGCCCAGGACGGTGCCGCCGAAGATCACCGAAAAGAGCCCTGTCATCTGTGCGCCGCCGAGTCCCAGTGCCTGAAACAGTGCCGGCGCGCCGGTGCTCTGTTCCGACAGCAGCAAGCGAAACAGGAACAGCGTGAAGGCAAGGTGCATCATCGTTGGGCTCATCAGCCAGCGGATGTCGACAAGCGGCGTCTCGCGATGAAGCTCGACGATCACCGCAAGCGTCAGGCACAGCACCGAGCTCGCCAAGAGCCCGCCCAGCCAGTGCAACTCGGTCCACCAGTGGATCGGCCCCATCACGAAGCCGGTGACCAGCCCGCCGAGGCCGAGCGCAATAAGCCCGAAGCTCAGAAAGTCGGCGCGCTCGATCACCTTGGCCCGCGGCATCGGGGTGATCGGCAGCAGATAGACCAGCATCAGGCAGACCATCGACAGCCCCAGCGTGGTCAGGTGAATGCCCGCCAGCCCGCCATCGCCGATCAGCGCGGGCGAGACCACGCGCGACAGCGTCTGGCCGGAGGTCAGCAGCGTCAGTGCGATCGGCATGCCGAGGCGGAGTTTCCATTGCTGCGCCAGCGGCTCAAGCACGTACAGGAAGGTCAGCGTTGAAAGCGGTGCCGCGGCCATGCCCGAAAGGAACTCGATGACGATGGCGGAGCGCAGGTCAGTGATCGACAGCGAGAGCAGGGAAATCAGCACATAGACCACGATGCTGATCTCGGCGAACCGCCGCAGCCCGTACTGGGTGCGCAGCTTGAACAGCAGGATGGTCAGCGAGGCGCGCGGGATCATATAGGCGGCCAGCAGCCAGCTGGCTTGGCTCGTGGTGATGCCGAGGTCGCCGGCGATCTGCGGCAGGTTGGTGGTGATGAAGCCTTGTCCGAGGCCTTGGCTCAGGCCGATGATGATTGCGGCGCCGATCAGGGGTAGCGCCCTGCGCAGCGGCAGCCCGGTCGCTGGCTGCGGTGGCGCTGGCGGCTCGGTCTCGGCGGGAGAGGACGCCCCTTGCAGGGTCTTATTATGTGTTGTTTCGTCGGTCATTCGTCGGTCATTCGTCGGTCATTCGTCGGTCATTCGTCGGTCATTCGTCGGTCATTCGTCGGTCATTCGTCGGTCATTCGTCGGTCAGTTTGGTTGCGTTGAGCGCAATGCGTTCCAGCACCTCGCAGGCGTGTTCCTGATCTTCCGGGGAAATCCCGTGCAAGAGATCGGCACGCACGCGCTCAAGAAAACATGTGATGCGGCTCGATCTGGCCTTGTCGGTGAGATGCAGCGCGCGCTTGCGCGCGTCGCCATCAAGCGCGCGGCGCTCGACGAAGCCCAAGGCCTCCAGCGCGTCGATCTGGCGTTTCAGGGCAGGGGCCTCGATGCGCAGCGCGCCGGCCAGCTCGGCTTGCGTGGCGCCCTCGTGGCGCGCCAGTTCCGTGACCACCCGGGCGCGGGAAAAAGTCAGGCCGAGCGCCTGCGCGCTGGCATCGTAATGGGTTCGGATCTCGCGCGTGGCTTCGAGCAGGGCTTCGAGAACGCGCGGCGGTAGGGGGCTGTCGGACATGAATGGGACCCAGGCTCATCAGTTCGCTTAACAGGGTTGGTAGTTAACAGGGTAAGTAATTTTTGCAAGCGGGGGTCACACAGGCGTGACCCTGCGGCAGCCCTCTGACACTGTGGGACACCGTGGGGGCTCCGCCCCCGTCCGCTGCCGCGGACGCCCCCGGGATATTTTTATCTAGACGAAGGGGGCAGCGCGGGGCTCTTCGTCTAGACATAAATATCCCCGCCGGAGGCAGACCCGGCGCGGTGGCCGGGCGCGGTTCTTGGGCGATTTTGCAGCGCCGGGGCTTGCGCCCTCACGGGAACGGGAGTATAGGCGCGCCCACGAGAACGCCGCAGGCGGGGTCGGGCCTTTGGGGGAGACATCCCCAAGCGTCCACCGGTTGTCCAACAGGATGCGCCCCCGCTGAGGATTTATGAAACCGGAAAGGATATACGGACATGGCTCTTCCCGAGTTCACCATGCGCCAGCTGCTTGAAGCAGGCGTGCACTTTGGCCACCAGACGCAGCGCTGGAACCCCCGCATGGGCGAGTTCATCTACGGTGCGCGCAACGGTATCCACATCATGGACCTGACGCAGACCGTCCCGATGCTGGACGCTGCGCTGAACGCGATCCGCGAAACCGTCGCCAAGGGCGGCTCGGTGCTGTTCGTCGGCACCAAGCGTCAGGCCGCTGGCCCGATCGCCGAAGCTGCAGAAAAATGCGCGCAGTTCTACATGAACCACCGCTGGCTGGGCGGCACGCTGACCAACTGGCAGACCGTTTCGCAGTCGATCCAGCGTCTGAAGACCATCGACGAGCGCATGGAGTCGGGCGCAGAAGGCCTGACCAAGAAAGAGCGCCTCGGCATGGAGCGTGACCAGACGAAGCTTCAGGCGTCGCTCGGCGGCATCCGCGAAATGGGCGGCCTGCCCGACATGCTCTTTGTCATCGACGTCAAGAAAGAGTCGCTGGCCGTGGCCGAAGCCAACAAGCTGGGCATCCCGGTTGTCGCCATCGTCGACACCAACTGCTCGCCCGAAGGCGTCGACTACATCATCCCCGGCAACGATGACGCGGCCCGCGCCATCTCGCTCTACTGCGACCTCGTCTCGCGCGCGGCTCTGGACGGCATGACCGGCCAGATGGAAGCGGCAGGCGTCGATCTTGGCGCTCTGGAAGACGCGCCGGCAGAAGAGCTGCTCGCCGACGCCAGCGCAGGCAAGTAAGCCATCCGCGCCTGCCGCGCCCCGCGCGGGGCGGGCGCATCCGCGCTGACGCGCGCCCGCGAGGGCCTGTCGCGAAAGCGTCACGAATTCATGACAGGAGCGGGTGGCCCGGGATAGGGCCGCCCCGACCGAAGTTGAGATGAGGAGAGCCGAGATGGCGATCACTGCTGCACAGGTGAAAGAACTGCGCGAGATGTCCGGCGCAGGCATGATGGATGCCAAGAAAGCGCTGACCGAGACCGATGGCGACATGGAAGCCGCCATTGACTGGCTGCGCACCAAGGGTCTTGCGAAAGCCGCGAAGAAATCCGGCCGCACCGCCGCAGAAGGCCTCGTGGCCGTTCAGGTCGAAGCTGGCGTGGGTGTTGCTGTCGAGGTGAACGCCGAGACCGACTTCGTTGCCAAGAACGCCGAGTTCCAGGGCATGGTTGGCGACATCGCCGCTGCTGCTCTGAAGGTGGACAGCGTCGAGGCGCTGGCCGACGCGGACGTCGAAGGCAAGAAAGTCTCCGAGCTGATCACCGACAAGATCGCCAAGATCGGCGAGAACATGACGCTGCGTCGCATGGCGAAGATCGAAGGCGAGATCGTTTCGACCTACGTGCACAACGCCGCCGCACCCGGCCTCGGCCAGATCGGCGTGCTGGTCGCGATGACCGGCGGCAGCGAAGACTTCGGCAAGCAGGTCGCGATGCACATCGCCGCTGCGAACCCGGCAGCGCTGAACGAAGCCGAGCTGGATCCGGCGGTCGTCGAGAAAGAGCGTCAGGTTCAGATCGACATCGCCAAGGAATCCGGCAAGCCGGATGCCGTGATCGAGAAAATGATCGTCGGCCGTATGAAGAAATTCCTCGGCGAAGTGACCCTGCTGGGTCAGCAGTTCGTGGTGAACCCCGACCTGACCGTTGAGCAGGCCGCAAAAGAAGCAGGTGCGGAGATCACCGGTTTCGTCCGTCTGCAGGTCGGCGAAGGCATCGAGAAAGCCGAAGAAGACTTCGCAGCAGAAGTGGCCAAAGCCGCTCAGGGCTAAGCCCTTCGGAGCCGGTCCGGCTCCGGCTGCATGTGACGAGAGAGGCGCCCCTGCGGCGCCTCTTTTTCGTTTAAAAACAAGCTCTAAAAAGCCGGGCAGGGCGGCCTCTCGGCGGCTCGCCAGACGGCACGGCCCTGCCGCCAGAGGTTTCGACGGAGGGCTGAGAACAAAGCGATGCTTGGGGGTCGGATGCAGGACGTTCGAGGGGGAGAAACGCAAAATGCGGAGCCGTCCCTTGAGACGACTCCGCACCCTGTGTCTCCTCGGCACCCCAATACATTTGGGGATGAGGCAGGAGTGCCGAGGCAGGTTTGCCAAACCACCTCCGAGCCAAAATTGCCCGGCTGCGATCTGACTCCGGTATTACCGGGAAACTGGCAGGGCCTCGAAATCGCGAGGAATGACAGTCTCGGGTTCCATGGCCAAAGCCACCACTCACGGAACACTTCAGAGTGTGCCTCGGACTGACGTAGAGGAAAAGGGGGCTCACACCTCGCAGCGCAAATTAAGACGCATTGCGAGGGTTTTCTTGCCATAGTTTCCAGTTTTCGAAAAGTCGGAATAAGGAAACCTAAACATCCGCACACGCATCGGGCGAGCATCTGTCAGTGTTTCGTTTTGCGATTCGAATCTTGGCGGCTGTTAATTTCCGCCGTCTTATATATCCAAAATGAACATTTGGTTTAGAAATGTCGCTTTTGCGACAGCTTGCGCGGTTGTTTCCACGTTGAGTGTGTCTCTTGCGCGACGCAGATGCTTTTCCACGGTCGCCTGAGTCAGGCCCATGAGCTGCGCAATGTCCTGCGTGGTTTTGCCGTCGCCGACCCATTCCAGCGCTTCGCGCTGGCGCGGGGTCAGCGACTGGTCTGACGGAATATAGGGCAGGGTGAGCACCCGCAGATGCAGCACGTTGTTGCAAAGCAGGATGGCCTCGCCGTGGCTGGCCCAGATCATCTCGACCTCGTCCTGCGTCATGCCCGGACGCGCGGTGAGCGCAATCGCCCCTTTGGCGCGGCGCGACAGCGATTTGAAGCCGATCGTATAGCCCGCGGTGACCTGCTTGCTGGCATTGAACGCCACGACGCGCCGCGCGGCCTCGGAGAGTTCGCCGCGCGCCAGTGCCGCAGCGGTCTCGCTCCACGACCGCGGGCCTTCGTTCTCCAGCGCCCAGCGGACCATCGGTGAATGGCGATAGAGCCCGTTGCCGATGAACTCGCGGGTGTACTCGGCGCGGTGGTTGGTCAGAACGAGAAAATCGTTGGGATCGCCCAGCGAGGTCGGCGTGCGGTAGCGGGTGAAGCCATAGAGCAGACGATCAAACCCGTATCCGGCCATCTTTGCCACGTGCATGGACCAAGCGGTCTCGATGCTGTCGGCATTGGTGAGTGCCAGAAGATGGGCCCGATCGTCCGGGGTCATGAGTAGCTCACTCCAAGTGGGACACCAGCGCATCCATTGCAAGCGTGTAGCCGCGCGCCCCAAAGCCACAGATCACGCCAAGCGCGACCTTGGCGATGTAGCTGGTGTGCCGGAAGCTTTCGCGCGCATGCACGTTCGACAGGTGAAGCTCGATGGTCGGCACTTCGGCAGAGCTGATCGCGTCCATCAGCGCCACCGAGGTGTGCGTATAGGCGCCTGCGTTGAGAATGATGCCGTCCTTCGTGCCGCGCGCGGCATGGATCGCGTCGATCAGCGCGCCTTCGTGGTTGCTCTGCGCGAAATCGAGGGTGACGCCGATCTTCTCGGCATGGGCACGGCACATGCCTTCGACATCGGCGAGCGTGGTGCGCCCGTAGACTTCGGGCTGGCGCTGGCCAAGCAGATTGAGGTTCGGGCCGTTGAGGATCAGCAACGAATGCATGGGTATGTCTCCGGTAATTCCCTCCCAGATAGCGCGCGTGTGATCGGCTTGTCCAGAAATCCCGCTAGCGCGGGCCGCTGTGGCGCTGCTGGCGGTGGCGGCGCAGCAGCACGCCAGCGGCGAGCGCGACAGCCAGCGCGGCGAGCAAAGTGGTCACATCACTGGAGAGTTGGGCGATCTGCGGGATGAACGGTGCGAAGGCCGCGCCAAGGCCCATATAGGCACCGACCCAGACAAGCTCGCCAGCCAGATCGGCCAAGGCGAAGCGCGGCCATCCAAGCCGTCCGGCGCCGGCCACGACGTTCATCGCCGGACCCAGCGGCGCGATCAGCCAGCGCGTCAGAAACACCGCCATGGCGCCGCGTTCGGCCAGAAGCGCAAGCGCGCGTTCGAGCGTCGGTCCTTGGCGCTTGGCAAGCCGACCGGACATCAGGCGAGCTCCGAGAAACCGGCCAAGCCAGTATCCGATCTGATCGCCGAGCAACGCCGCACAAAGCGCTGTCAGCGCCGTGGCGATCACCGGCAGTTCTCCGGCGGCGGCCAGCGTTCCCGCGACCAGCAGCATCAGCGAGGCGGGTGCCATGGGCAATCCCAGCGACGCGAGCGTCACCGTGGCACCGAGCACCGGAAGTCCCAACTCGGGCAGCAGCGCGAGGATGGTATCGCTGAGGTTGCCGGTCACATCGCTCATTGCTTGGCGTCCTGGATCACCGCGCCAACCTCGGCCAGCAAGCGCGCCAGCGGTTCCTGACGCAACGCGGCGATTTCCTCGAGGCTCAGCGGATCACCGGGTTGCGGCGTCAGGCCGAGCGCGGGGCCGAGGCTGCGGTGCGGCAGCTGGTGCGAGCGCTCCAGATAGCCCAGCGTCATCCAGCCCTCGGGCGTGACATCACGGTGGGCTGGATCGGCCCAGTAGAGCGCATGACGGACGGTCCGAACGCCCAGGGCGAGCGCAGCAACGAGCGCGAGCGCGATGATCGCGATCAGGATGGGACGGGTGGTATTACGGCGCATGCCCGCAGCATGCGGAGGTTTTCGCGCTGCGTCAAAGGGCTATATGCCTCACCTCAGGCCGCTAGATAAGCAATTTATTTACATAATACCAATTATGAGAATCACTGCTGAGGTAATGACGGCATCCCCCATGTCCCGCAATATACTCAGACCCGCACCAGTTGCTTACCGAGATTTGCGCCGGTCATCATGCGCAAGAACGCCTCCGGCATGCGCACGAAGCCTTCCAGAACGTCCTCCTGGTAACGAATGTGGCCCTCGGCCTGCCATTGGCGCAGATGCCGTAACGCCTCGTCGCGCTTGTGCCACCAGTCAAAGACCACCAGACCTTCGATCCGCGCGCGTGTGACGATCAGGCGCGCACTGGCCCGCAGGCCGATGTCCTCGTGCGCCGGTTTGTCGACCACGGCGATGCGACCGCAGATCACCACGCGCGCCCGCGTTGCAAGCTGTGCCAGCACGATGTCGTGGATGGCGCCGCCGGTGTTGTCCCAGAACACGTCGACCCCCTGCGGACAGGCTTTGGCCAGTGCCTTGGGCAAGTTGGGATCGCGGTGCGACAGCGCGGCGTCGAAGCCCAGATCCCGGCAATACTGCAGTTTCTCTTTGCTGCCCGCGATGGCCACCACGCGTGCGCCCATCAGTTTCGCGATCTGACCAACCAATTGGCCGACGGCGCCTGAGGCTGCGGAGATGACCACGGTGTCTCCCGGCACCGGGCGTCCGATCTCGGTCAGACCGACATAGGCGGTCAGCCCGGGCATGCCGAGCCATGACAACGCCGCCTGAGGTGGCACGCCCGCTGGCACGCGGTGTGTGGCTTGCGCGCCGGGCAAATCTGGGCTCAGCACCGCATGGGTCTGCCAGCCAAAGCCCATGCTCTCGGCCATGTCGCCGACGGCCCAGCCCGGATGCGCCGAGGCGATGACCTCGCCGACGCCGCCTCCCTGCATCAGCTCTCCCGGTGCGATGCCGGCTGTGTAATTGGCACCCGGGCTGATCCGGCCGCGCATGTAAGGATCGAGCGACAGCCAATGCGCCTTCACCAGAATTTGCCCCGGTTGAAGCTCCGGTATCGGGGCATCTTCGAGCCGCCAGACATCTTCAGAGGCCGGTCCGTCCGGATAGTGATCCAGCACCCATCTGCGGTTCATCATGCCTTTGCACCTCCCAAGCGTCCGGCGTGTCTCGCATATTTCCGCCTAAGCGCTAGCAGCGCCCGGGCTGCGCATCAATGCTCTTGCCCCGGCGCGCGCCCTCGGTCACAAGAACAGGATGAACAGCGCCCCTGATATCCTTTGCATCGGATCCGTCCTGTGGGACGTCATCGGCCGATCCGCCAGCCATATGCGCCAGGGCTCGGATGTGCCCGGGCGTATCACCCGCCTGCCCGGCGGCGTTGCGATGAACATCGCAATGACCCTGACCCGCTTCGGCCTGAAGCCCGGCTTGCTCAGCGCCGTGGGTCAGGATCCCAACGGCCACGAGCTTGTCGATGCCTGCGAGCGGCTTGGATGCATCACGGAATTCCTCTATCGTTCCGAGGACTTGCCGACCGACATTTACATGGCGGTTGAAGGTGCCAACGGGCTCATCGCGGCCATTGCCGACGCGCATTCTCTGGAACAGGCTGGCGCTCGCATCCTTACCCCGCTGATCGACGGCCCGCTTGGGCAGACCGACGCCCCTTGGAGCGGGCCCGTGGCGCTTGACGGAAATCTGACCGAGGCTCTGCTCGAAGAGATCGTCCGCCTGCCCGCCTTCCGCGCTGCCGATCTGCGCATCGCGCCAGCCAGCCCCGGCAAGGCCGAGCGGCTGACGCCGTTCCTGCGGGCCGGGCGTGGCGTGCTCTACGTCAACCTCGAAGAAGCCGGGCTTCTGTGCATGCAGAGTTTTGAAAATGCCGAAACCGCGGCGGCGGCGCTGATCGAGCGCGGCGCGGCGCGTGCGCTGGTCACCAATGGCGGCAAGCCCGCCGCCGATGCCACGTCCGAGGGCGTGGTGTCCGAATGCCCGCCCGAGGTGCTGGTGACCCGCGTCACCGGCGCGGGCGACACTTTCATGGCGGCGCATATCGCCGCCGAACTGCGCGGCGCCGACCGTGCCACCGCGCTGCATGAAGCGCTGGAGGCCGCCGCAACCTACGTATCCGGAGATATCGCTTCATGAGCCTTGTGCATCTGTCCGCCCCTGTTGCCGACGCGCTGGAAAACGGCGCGCCCGTGGTGGCGCTGGAGTCCACCATCATCACCCACGGCATGCCGTGGCCGCAGAACCTCGAGATGGCGCGCAAGGTCGAGCAGACGATCCGTGACGGCGGCGCCACCCCGGCGACGATCGCGGTGCTCGACGGCAAGCTTTGCGTTGGCCTTGATGATGCGCAGCTTGAGCAACTGGCGCAGACCAAGCACGCGGCGAAACTGTCGCGCGCCGACATGGCCGTGTGCATGGCACGTGGCGGCACCGGGGCCACCACCGTGGCGGCGACGATGATCGCGGCGCGGCTGGCCGGCATCGAAGTGTTTGCCACCGGCGGCATCGGCGGCGTGCATCGCGGCGCCGAGCAGAGCTTTGACATCTCTGCTGACCTGCAGGAACTGGCGCAGACCCCGGTGACCGTGATCGCGGCTGGTGCCAAGGCGATCCTCGACCTTTCGAAGACGCTGGAAGTGCTTGAAACTCTGGGTGTTCCCGTCATCGCATATGGTCAGGACCAGCTTCCGGCCTTCTGGTCTCGCGAGGCCGGTCTGGCAGCGCCGCTGCGGCTCGATACGGCCAAGCAGATCGCCGAGGCGCTGCGCATGCGCGGCGCGCTTGGCCTGCCCGGCGGCCAGTTGGTGGCGAACCCGATCCCCAAAGAGGCCGAGATCGCGCGCGAAACCATGATGCCGATCATCCAGCGCGCCATGGAGGATGCCAACGCGCATGGCATCCACGGCAAGGACGTCACCCCCTATCTGCTGCAGCGCATCTTCGAACTGACCGAGGGCCGCTCGCTGGAGAGCAATATCGAACTGGTGCTCAACAATGCCAAGCTGGGGGCGGCGATCGCTTCGGAACTGAGCGCCCTGCCCCGAAGCTGACCCCACAGGCCCGCGCGCCCATTGTGAAGCGGCGCGCGAGTGCCTAGGTTGGTGCGGTAACTTCTTTTTCCGGACCAAGAATGAACACCCCCTTCGACGACAAGCCGCGCCGTCCCGGCATTTTTGCGAGCCTTCGGGCAAGCTTCCTCACCGGGCTGGTGGTGATCGCCCCGGTCGGCCTTACGGTCTGGCTGATCTGGACCTTGTTCGGCTGGGTCGACGGGTTCGTGCTGCCGCTGGTGCCGCAACGGTTCAATCCCGAGGAATACATCGGCATCAACCTGCGCGGCGTCGGGGTGATCTTCTTCCTCGTCTTCACCATCGTTGTCGGCTGGGTCGCCAAGGGCCTGATCGGGCGTTCGATGATCCGATTTGCCGAAACCGTGGTGGATCGCACGCCGGTGGTGCGCTCGATTTATTCGGGCATCAAGCAGATCGCCGAGACCGTCTTTGCGCAGACCGAGCGCAGCTTTGAAAAAGCCTGTCTCGTGCAGTACCCGCGCAAGGGCATTTGGGCGGTCGGCTTCATCTCGACCCAAGCCAAGGGCGAGGTGCGCGACAAGTCCGACGTGACCGGTGAGCTGGTCTCGGTCTTCGTGCCGACCACGCCGAACCCGACCTCTGGGTTCTTGTTGTTCTTCCCGAGCGAGGATGTGGTGGAGCTTGATATGAGCATCGAGGACGCTGCCAAGCTGGTGATCTCGGCCGGCCTCGTCTACCCGCCCGACAAGCCCGGCGGCAAACCCAAGGTCGAGCCGGTGCGCCGCGCCAGCTGACGTTCACTCCAACTGCGCAACCATCTCTGCCGCCAGTCGCAGATCCTGCTCGAACAGTGCTTCGGCGGCTGGCCGGTCTTCTTCTGGCAGCCGCAACAGATAGGACGGGTGCAGGGTGATCAGCACCGAGGTGCCGTCTTCCGCGCGCTCAATCTTTCCGCGCCGGGCCATCAGGCCGCTGCGCTCTCCGGTCAGGCTTTCGGCGGCGGTGGCACCCATGGCAAGGATCAGCTTGGGCTTGACCCGTGCGCGTTCGATGTCGAGCCACCAACGGCAATGCATCACCTCGCCTCGATTGGGCGCTTGGTGAATGCGGCGCTTGCCGCGCGGGGTGAATTTGAAGTGTTTCACCGCATTGGTCATATAGGCCCGCGCCCGGTCGAGCCCCGCGCGCGCCGCCACCGTGTCGAAGAGTTGCCCCGCCGGGCCGACGAACGGTCGCCCCTCAAGGTCCTCGCGATCCCCCGGCTGCTCGCCCACCACCATCAACGCGGCGTCCTTTGGTCCCTCACCGGGCACCGGCTGGGTGGCGTCTTGCCAGAGCGGACAGCGGCGGCAGCCGTGCAGCGCCTGTGTCAGATCGTCTGGAACGGCGTCGGCCCCTCTGCCAGACCGGAGCCGTGCCGTGATCTTGTCCGCGCGCGCCGGGGCCAGCGTTGGCGCCGCCTCGGCCATCTCCTGCGCCCTTGCCTGCGCGCTGGCCAGAAGCTCGGGGATGAGCCGGGTCTCGGGCATGTTGTGCCAGTATTTCTTTGGCATCTCGGCCTGCATCGCCTTGGGCTTGAGCCGGGCCGGATTGAAGATATTGCGAAAATACGTGCGCCAGAGATCCTCTGTGGCGTCCTCGGGCAGATCGGGCCGCGCCGCGCCGGGCGCGAAGCGCAGATCGCCACCCTCGAAATGTGCCGAAAGATCGGGGGTGAGGATCGCCCAATCCATGTCGCCGAAGCGGTTGACGAAGAACGGCGCGGTCAGCTCGACGATGTGATGGCTCGGCTCGAACCACGCGGCAAAGCTGCGGCGGTTCGCACCCGGCGCACCAAGCTCGCGGAAGCGCACGAAGGCGGTCATCTTGTGGCGATCTCGGCGCACTTCCTTGGCCATCCGCTCCAGCCGGTCAATGCGTGGGTCAGCGCGGTCGGCCAAGAAGCGCTTGTCTGACCGCAGCGCCCAAAGAACGGCGTAGAGCCGGGCAAAGCGTTCGGGGTTGCTGTGGCATATCACGAGCCGCGCGAGGTCGACAAAGCCGCGCGGCACGGAGATCTGCGCGCCACCACTTGCGGACAGATCTTCGGTCTGCGGGTCCGCCGAGAACAGGTCGGACGCACCCTGCCCGCGCTGCCACAGCACCTCTTCGGGCGGCACGCCAGCCGCCAGCAGTGCGCGGGCCTCGTCACGCCACGCCTCGAAGGTGCCGATCTCTGGTAGGCTGACGCTGCGCATCAGATCAATTGAAGCTGCTCGGGCGGCGGCGCGAACCGCGCCCGCAGGTCGGCGGCATCGCTCAAAGCGCGCGGGCGCCAGTCGAGTAACGTAATGAAAGGTTTTGCCTGTTTCAGGTTCGCCCCCATGCGCCGCAGATCGTCATAGCGCAGCGTCCGGTGACGCCGCGTTGCAAGGATGCGCCCGACGCTCTTGGTGCCCAGCCCGGGCACCCGCAGCAGCATTTCGCGCTCGGCGCGGTTCACGTCGACCGGAAAGAGGTGCCGGTTGGCCAGCGCCCAGGCGAGCTTTGGGTCGATCTCCAGATCGAGATGCCCGCCCTTGCTGGCGGCCGCGATCTCGTCCACCTCAAAGCCGTAAAAGCGCAGCAGCCAGTCCGCCTGATAGAGCCGATGCTCGCGCATCAGCGGCGGCTTGATCAGCGGCAGCGCAGCGGAACTGTCGGGGATCGGCGAGAAGGCCGAGTAGTACACCCGCTTCAACCCATAGCTGGAATAAAGCCGGGTCGAACTGCGCAGGATGGTGGTGTCGTCCGCGCCGTCGGCGCCGACGATCATCTGCGTCGACTGGCCGGCGGGCGCAAAGCGCGGCGGGCGCTTGCCGGTAAAGCTGCGCTCTTTGCGCGCCTCGCGCTTCAGCCGCACATCGGCCATGGCGCGGCGGATCTGCGCCGGGTCCTTCTCGGGCGCGTAATCCTGAACCGCGCGGTCGGTCGGCAGTTCGACGTTGATCGACAGCCGGTCGGCATAGAGCCCCGCCTCCTCGATCAGTTCGGGCGCAGCGTCTGGGATGGTTTTCAGATGAATGTAGCCGCGGAAGTGGTTCTCAAGGCGCAGCATGCGTGCGATGCGCACCATGTCAGACATGGTCTCATCAGGGCTGCGGATGATCCCGGACGACAGGAACAGGCCCTCGATGTAATTGCGCCGGTAGAACTCCAGCGTCAGCGTCACCACCTCTTCGGGCGAGAACCGTGCGCGGGTGACGTTGGAACTGACGCGGTTCACGCAATAGGCGCAATCGTAGATGCAGAAGTTCGTCATCAGGATCTTCAGCAGACTGATGCAGCGCCCGTCGGGCGTGTAGGCGTGGCAGATGCCCGACCCGGTGGTCGAGCCGATGCCTTTGCCATCGCGCGAATTGCGCGTCTGTCCCCCGCTGGAGGCGCAGGAGGCATCGTATTTCGCCGCGTCTGAAAGAATCGCGAGCTTCTGATCGAGGGTCATTCTTGCCATGTGTTCATGGTATGTTCACATGTCTGCCCGATCAACGGCGAACTTCCGGGGACACCGCGGCTCACGCCGAAGTGTCCCCGGGGCGTCAGATCACAGCGCGGTCCAGCCGCCGTCGACCGAGATGGTCGTGCCGGTGATCTGCTCGGCCGAGTCCGAGCACAGGAACACCGCCGTGCCGCCGATCTGCGCGGTGGTTGCGAACTCTTTCGACGGCTGGCGCTCGAGGATGACCTTCTCGATCACCTCTTCTTCGCTCATGTCGTATTTCGCGGCGGTGTCGGGGATCTGCGCCTCGACCAGCGGGGTTTTCACATAGCCCGGGCAGATGGCGTTGCAGGTGATCGGCTCTTTCGCGGTCTCCAGCGCGACGGTCTTGGTCATGCCGACGATGCCGTGCTTGGCCGCCACATAGGCGGCCTTATAGGGCGACGCGGTCAGACCGTGCGCCGAGGCGATGTTCACCACCCGGCCCCAGCCCGCGCGGCGCATCATCGGCAGCGCCGCGGCGGTGGTGTGGAACGCCGAGGTGAGGTTGATGGCGATAATCGCGTCCCACTTCTCGATCGGGAATTCATCGATCGGTGCCACGTGCTGGATGCCAGCGTTGTTCACCAGAATGTCGCACGCGCCGGCCTGCGCGATCAGCGCGCGGCATTCGTCCGCATCGGACATGTCGGCCTTGATGTAGCGCACCGGCACACCGAACTCCTTGGACATCTCGGTGGCCAGTTGATGATCCTCTTCGCGGTCGGTGAAGGAATTGAGAACCACCGATGCGCCGGCCTGCGCCAATTCGCGCGCCACGCCGAGGCCGATGCCCGAGTTCGATCCGGTGACGACGGCTGTCTTGCCCTTGAGAGACATGCGAAAACTCCTCGATTGCTGCGGCGCCGAAATTACGCGCCTCTTTGGGACCAAGGGCAAACCAACCCTCCCGGTTCCCTGCCCGCCACATTGCTCGGCTATCCAAGCGGAAGCTGCAAGCCCGGGATCGCAACGTCATCACGGATTCGTAGGGCCTGTGGGTAACTGCCCCCCTAGGCAAGCGCAGCCGTGCCCTGTATGGCTCCGCGCAGCGCCGCCCATCATGCCGCGCTGCCGCATCGGCGGGCCTGAGGCCGTGGGCCGTGTCGACTCGTCCACCGGGCGTCGACCCCGGGCCGCGCATCTTCGGAAAAGCGTTGCGAGACATAAAAAAAACGCCGGCACAAGGCCGGCGTTCAGTCATTGAGGCAGGTTTCATACAGGCAAGAAACCTATCGAGCAGTGATGTCTTTATACGCGCTTTGCCGCCGGAGTCCAACCTAAAAGTTTGAAAAGACGTAAAAGCCCCGGTAGGCTCCGAAGCCAAGAAAACAAGGGCAGAGCAGGACGGTTTCCAAAATGACCGCGAAATTTTTCAAAGTTCCCACGCTGGGAAACAGCACGCTGACCGCGCTGGCGATCTGCGCCGGATTCGCCGCGGCGGCAGAGCCGATGCACGGCATCGCCATGTACGGCGAACCCGCCCTGCCCGCCGATTTCGACCACCTGCCCTACGTCAATCCCGACGCCCCCAAAGGCGGGCGCATTGTCACCGGCGAGGTTGGCAGTTTCGACAGCCTCAATCCGCATATCCTCAAAGGCTCGGTGCCGTGGCAACTGCGCTTTCTGGCCTATGAATCGCTGATGGGCCGCAGCTGGGACGAACCGTTCACGCTCTACTGCCTGATTTGCGAGACCGTCGAGACCTCGCCCGAGCGCGATTGGGTGGAGTTTAGCCTGCGCCCCGAGGCGAAGTTTTCCGATGGGACGCCGGTCACCGTCGAGGATGTGATCTGGAGCTTCGAGACGCTCGGCACCGTCGGGCACCCGCGCTATCAGGGCACCTACAATCGCATCGAGAGCATCGAAAAGACCGGCGAGCACAGCCTGCGCTTCAGCTTCAGCGTCGAGGACCGCGAGCTGGCGCTGATCGTCGGCATGCGTCCGATCCTCAAGAAGGCGCAGTGGGAGGGCAAGGATTTTGGGGAATCCGGCCTCGACGTGATCCCGATCACCACCGCGCCCTATGTCATCGACGATTTCGAGGCGGGCCGCTACGTCTCGCTCAAGCGCAACCCGGACTACTGGGGCAAGGACGTGCCCTTCATGACGGGTCAGGCGAATCTGGACGAAGTGCGCATGGAGTTCTTTGGCGACGGCACCGCCATGTTCGAGGCCTTCAAGGCGGGGCTGCTGAACTCCAACCGCGAGTTCAACTCGGAGAAATGGGAAAGTCAGTATGACTTCCCCGCCATCGAGAGCGGCGAGGTGGTCAAATCGGTGGTCCCGCACGGCCGCCCGTCGGGGATGACCGGCTTCGTGATGAACACCCGCCGCCCGGCCTTCGCCGACTGGCGCGTGCGCGAGGCGATGATCCAGCTGTTCAACTTCGAATACATCAACGAAACCCTGACCGGAGGCCGCCAGCCACGCATCACCTCCTATTTCTCCAACTCGGAACTGGCGATGAAGGACGGTCCCGCCGGCGGGCAGGTGCGCGATCTGCTCACGCCCTTCGCAGACAGCCTGCCGCCGGGGGCGCTTGAAGGCTACAGCCTGCCCGAAGGCGACGGGTCGGCGCGCAACCGGAAGGGGCTGCGCACGGCCATGGGGCTGCTCGAAGAGGCCGGCTACACAGTGCAGAACGGCGTCATGATGGGCCCCGACGGCCAGCCCTTCCGCTTCGACATCCTGCTGCCGCAGGGCGAGACCGAGGCCGGCTCGATGATCGACATCTACGTGCAGGCGCTGCAGCGACTGGGCATCGAAGTGCGGGTCGATACGGTGGACTCGGCGCAGTACAATGCTCGTACCGCGTCCTTTGATTTCGACGTGACGTGGTTCCGCCGCGGGTTGTCGCTGTCTCCGGGCAACGAGCAGCGCCTCTACTGGGGCAGCGCGGCTGCCGATCAGGAAGGCTCGCGCAACCTCATGGGGATGCAGAGCCCCGCCGCCGACGCGATGATCGACGAGCTTCTCTCCGCCACCTCGCGCGAAGAGTTCCTCGCCGCCACGCGCGCACTCGACCGGGTGCTGACCGCCGGCCGCTACGTCATCCCCACCTATCAGTGGAACCAAAGCTGGATTGCCCACGCCTCAGAGCTTAAATATGCCGAGCCGACCCCGGTCTACGGCGATTGGATCGACTGGCAGCCGAACGCCTGGTGGTGGGACGACAGCGCAGACAGCAACTAAAACACACAGACACGAGCAGACAGTATGAAACGCCTTATCCTCATCGCCCTTCTGACCGCCCCGCTTGCCGCTTGCGGCACCGTCGATGGCTTCGGACAGGATGTCTCGCGCGCCTCGCGCACCGTCGACAGCTGGTTCTGAGCGCCGGGCGGCCAGCCCTTCGTCTAGATCGAAATATCCCGGGGGTGCGGGGGCAGCGCCCCCGTCTTCTGTGTCCTGCGCCCTCGGCAGCCGCTCATTGGTCGCCGAGCACCGGCCGCAATCGCGTCAGCACCGCGAGCAGGAACGCCGTGCTCACCCCGAAGGTCAGCAGGCCGGTGATCGCCGCGAAGCTGCCAAAGATGCGCATGCCCTCGCCCAGCGTCACATCGCCATAGCCCAGCGTGGTGTAGCTGACGACAGCGAAATAGAACGCCTCGTTCAAGGTCTCAAACGCGCCCATCTGGCGAAAGCTGGCGGCCCAAAGCCAGACCTGTATCGTATGCGCCAGCACCATCGCTCCGAAGGCGGCGCAGATCAGCACGAAGAGCTTGGCCCGGCTGGCCTGCAGGTCGGGCCGGGCGGCATGGCGCAGGATCGACGGGCCCACCAGCGAGACCAGCCAGATCTGCACCAGCGCGCAGATGAAGAGCATTCCGCTGCCCAGCACGATCTGCAGATGCATGCCCATGAGGGGCTCCTTTCGCGGGTTCAGCGCGCCTTGAACAGACCGCCAAGAATACCGCGCACCAGCCGTTTGCCGGTGGTGCCCGACAGCTCCTTCAGCACCGCCTGCCCCAGTGCTTCGCCGATACTGTCCGGCGCGCTGTAGCGGCTGCTCCGGCGCGTGCTGCCGCTCTGACGCGCCGGGCGCGGGGTGGCGCGCGGTGTCGGATCGTAGCGCCGCGCCCGGTTGTACTCGCGCACCGTCTCGTCCAGTGCCTCGCCCACATCGTCCGCCGCCTCGGCGTCGCGCGCCGCCGCCTCGGCGCGGGCCTTCAGCATCTCATGCGCCGAGGTGCGGTCCAGCGGTGTGTCGTATTTGCCCTTGAGCGCAGAGGCATCCATCAGGCTCGTGCGCTCTGCATCGGTGATCGGCCCCAGTTGCGAACTGGGCGGGCGCACCAGCGTGCGTTGCACGATTCCCGGCACGCCCTTCTCTTGCAGGAAAGACGTCACAGCCTCGCCGGTGCCGACCTCGCGGATCGTGGTTTCGGTGTCGAAGGCGGGGTTCGGGCGATAGGTCTCGGCCGCCTGTTTCAGCGCCTTCTTGTCGCGGGCGGTGAAGGCACGCAGCGCGTGCTGCACGCGGTTGCCGAGCTGGCCGAGGATGTCTTCGGGAATGTCATCGGGGTTCTGGGTGACGAAATAGACGCCCACGCCCTTCGAGCGGATCAGCCGGGCCACCTGCTCGACCTTGTCGACCAGCGCCTTCGGCGCGTCATCGAACAACAGATGCGCCTCATCGAAGAAGAACACCAGCTTGGGCTTGTCGGGATCACCAACCTCGGGAAGCTCCTCGAACAGCTCCGACAGCAGCCACAGCAGGAAGGTGGCGTAAAGCCGGGGCGCGCCCATCAGCGCGTCTGCGGCGAGGATGTTGATATGTCCACGCCCGTCCGGGGCGCAGCGCATCAGGTCCGAAAGCTCCAACGCCGGTTCGCCGAAAAGCCGGGCGCCGCCTTGGTTTTCGAGCACCAGAAGACGGCGCTGGATCGCACCGATCGAGGCGGTCGAGACGTTGCCGTAGCGCAGGCTCAGATCCCTGGCGTTCTGCCCGACCCAGACCAGCAGCGATTGCAGGTCTTTCAGGTCAAGAAGCGGCAGCCCCTGTTCGTCCGACAGCCGGAAGGCGATATTGAGAATGCCCTCCTGCGCCTCGGTCAGTTCCAGCAGCCGCGCCAGCAGCAGCGGTCCCATCTCGGCCACCGTGGTGCGCACCGGGTGGCCCTTGGCGCCGAAAAGATCCCAAAACACCGCCGGGAACGCCGCGTAGGTGAAACTGTCAAAGCCGATGGTGGCGTTACGCTCCATGAAGGGCGCATGCAGATCGGCGCTGTCAGACCCGGTCAGCGCCAGCCCCGAGAGATCGCCCTTCACGTCGGAGAGGAACACCGGAACCCCCGCGGCCGAGAAGCCTTCGGCGAGGATTTGCAGCGTCACGGTCTTGCCGGTGCCGGTAGCGCCAGCGATCAGGCCATGCCGGTTGCCGTACTTCAGGCCAAGATATTGTTTTTCAGAGTAGCCTTCGCCGCCACCGCCTACAAAAACGCCGTTCTCCATGAGCTGTCTCCGCGCCCGCTCTGCTCGGTCAAATCCGACCCGTCTTCGAGCATACTATCTTAACTCTTTGGTGCCAGTATGAAATTTGTCCGAGGCAACATGTCCTCTCCTGTCTCGGGCGAACTTCCTCCCTGTCAGACTTGCCGCGTCCGTGCTCCGGGCGCGGCCTTTTGCACAAAAGTGAAGCCCCGACCTTGCAAAGCCTGTTGACCGGTGCCGAAGAGTTTCGTAGCGTCCCGTCAATGACAAAGTCGGCCGGTCCGACAGGGAGCAAGGGAAAGGGGACCGCATGGTCCCTTTTCTCTTTTTTTTTGAACTAGTTTTGCGCTTTTTTGCCGCTCGCGTGATCGCGAGGAATTCCGGACTGACACCGCCTGACGTGCATGCTAAGCGGTCAGTGAGGCAAGAATGAACGTTCAGGGGGAACCATGACCACACCGCTTCACATCCTGCGTGTGCTGCCGCTGGCCGCAGCGCTCTTTGCGCTGCCCGCTTATGCGCAGGACACCGCCGACACTGGCGACGCCGCCGCAGCCGAGGGCTCGGTCGCGCCGGGCGGGCTGTCGCTGGGCGAGGACACGGCCGCCGGTGCCGCAGCCACCCCGGGCCAGGGCCAGCCGGAAACCTACGTCAAGGCCACGCATGGCGCGTGGGAGCTTCAGTGCCTGCGCGCGCCCGAAGGCAGCGAGGCCGAAGACCCCTGCCAGATGTATCAGTTGCTGCAGGACGGTGAAGGCAACAATGTCGCCGAGGTCAGCCTGTTCCGCGTCGCCAATGGCGGTCAGGTCGCGGCTGGTGGTACCTTCGTGGTGCCGCTCGAAACGCTGCTGACGCAGAAGATGACCATCGCCGTCGATGGGGGTCAGGCCAAGCGCTATGACTTCTCGTTCTGCACGCCGGTGGGCTGCTATGCCCGCGTCGGCTTCACCGAAGAAGACGTGAACCGCTTCAAAGGTGGCGCGACGGCGATGATCACAATCGTTCCCGCGCTGGCGCCCGACCAGAAGGTCGAGCTGGAGATGTCGCTCTCGGGCTTCACCGCCGGTTACGAAGAAACCAGCGAACTGCGCCAGTAAGCGCCTCGCAGATCATGCAAAGCCCCGGCACCATGAAGGCGCCGGGGCTTTTTTTCGTGTCGATCGCGGCGGGATCAGCCGGCGTTGCGCAGCCCATCCAGCACGGCATCGGCAGCGCGCTGACCCGGCGGTGGGCCGCCCTTGCCAAGTTGCTCCATCGTGTCGCGCATGGCGCTCAGCTGTTCCTGCGGCGCATCCAGAACCTGCAGCACGCCCGCCGCGATGGGCCCCGGGCGGCAGCCCTTGCCGATGTATTCGGGCACCGAGCGCTTGTTGGTCACGAGGTTCACGAGGTTCACCGTGTCCACCAGCATCAGCCGCGAAATGATCTGCCGCGACAGCCATCCCATGTCATAGGCGACCACCATCGGCGTGCTCGCCGCCGCGAGTTCCAGCGCCACGGTCCCCGAGGCGGCAAGCGCCACATCCGCGGCGGCAAAGGCGGCGCGTTTCTCGGCCTTGCCCGCCTCGCCCTGCGTGCGCGGGTCGAGCAATATCGGATCCACCGGCCAGTCGGCCACCGTCTCGCGCACAAGATCGGCCACCGGCGCGGCCATCGGCAGCACGTAGCGCAGGCCCGGTCGGGCCGCCTGCAACTGCGCCAGCGCCTCGCCAAACACCGGACCCAGACGCGTCACCTCGGAGCGGCGCGAGCCGGGCAGGATCAGGCACAGGGGGGCGTCGCCAATGCCATGGCGCAAGCGGAACTCGGCTTCCTCGGCATGGCTGGCCTGCGGATCGGTCACCACCGGATGGCCAACGAAATCGCAGCGCATGCCAGCGGCTTCCATATAGGGCGGCTCGAACGGCAGCAGCGCGAGCACCTGATCAATGTGCTTGGCCATCTTCGCCGCGCGTCCCGGGCGCCACGCCCAGACCGTGGGGGCCACGTAGTGCACGGTGCGGATGTTCGAGCGTTCCTTGACCAGCTTGGCCACCCGCAACGAGAACTCCGGCAGGTCGACGGTGATCAGCACATCGGGCTGCGCTGCCACGATGGCGTCGGCGGTCTGCCGGATGCGTGCTTTCAGGGCGCCGTAGTGGCGCAGGATCTCGGTGATCCCCATGATCGAGATCTCGTCCATCGGAAAGAGGCTTTGCAGCCCCTCCTCGAGCATCCGCTCGCCGCCGATCCCCTCGAAGGACACGTTCGGTTCGCGAAGCTTCAGGCCGTGCATCAGCGCGCCGCCAAGCCGGTCGCCCGAGGGTTCGCCCGCGATGATGAAAACCTTCATGCGTCCCGCTCCCGTACCCACAGAAACAGCCCTGCGGCATCCAACATCTCAACGACCGCCGCCCGGTCGAGCACCATGACGCCGCCGGCCTCGATCACGATGCCCGATAGGCCCGCACGAATGGCCCCGACGGCGGTATTGGGGCCAATCACCGGAAGGTCGGCGCGGCGCTCCTGTCCGGGTTTGGGGGCCTTGTAGAACAGCCCCCCCGGTACCGGCGGCAGCGCGCCAAGCATCGCGTCGGTGCCCCGCGCGTCCTCTTGGGCCACCACCTGATCGCCGGAGATGACGCAGCACTGCCCGAGGTCTTCAAGCCCCTGCCGATGACTGACCTCATCGGCCAGCGCGGCCATGGCGGCGGCATCCGGTCGGGGATCGGCGTGCGTCAGCACGCCGGCCTCCGGCAACAGCGCCGGTGCTGCCTCATGTGCGCCGATCACCTCAAACCCGCTGCTTTCGAGCATGCCGATGACGATGCGCAGCGCGCCGTCATCGCCACGCTTCAGCGCGCGCAGCACGCGCGGCAGCAGCATCACGGTCGGCAGATCGAGGCGGGACAGTTTGATCTCGGGCCGTCCCACGGCACCGCACATGCACACCCGCGTGACGCCGCGCGCTTTCAGCCAGCGGAAAAAGCTTCCCAGCTTCTCGATCCGGAACAGATGGTCCGGCTTCACCCGGTCGGGCGGAGAGCTTTGCATGGCGCAGATCAACGCCGGTTCGGGCAGCGCGTCCACCACCGCGCGTGGCAAATCGCCCTGCCCTGCGATCAGCGCCAGCATGCGCTCAGCCCGGCGTCAGGAAATGACGGTCGCTCTCACCGAGGATGAAGGCGACGATCTCGCGCACATAGTCGCTCTGGGTTTCATCGCCGAGCCGCTTGGCGCGGTCGGCAAACGCCCCCTCGCCCTGCGCCAGCATCTGGAAGGCGGCGCGCAGCGCGGTGATGTCGGCCCGGCTGACGCCGCGGCGCTTGAGCCCGACGAGGTTCAGCCCGTCGAGCTTGCCCCGCGGGGCCTGCACGAGCCCATACGGAATGACGTCATTGGTCACCATGGTGACGGCGCCGATGATCGCGCCGTGGCCGATGCGCACCCACTGGTGCACGCCCGAAAGCCCGCCGACGATCACGTCGTCCTCGATCACGCAATGCCCGGCAACCGAAGCGTGGTTGACCAAGATCACCCGATCGCCGACCTGCACGTCATGGGCGACGTGACAGCCGGCCATGAACAGCCCGTCGTCACCAACGCGGGTGACGCCGCCGCCGCCCTCGGTGCCGGCGTTCATCGTGACATGCTCACGGATGCGGTTGCGCTTGCCGATCACCAGCGAGGTCTTCTCGCCGCGGAACTTCAGATCCTGCGGGATCTCGCCGATCACTGCGAAGGGAAAGATGATTGTCTCTTCGCCGATCTCGGTGCGGCCGGTGACCACCACATGGCTCTTAAGTTCAACGTTTTCGGCCAGCACAACCTCGGGGCCGATGTGGCAGAACGGGCCAATGATGCAGCCCGCGCCGATCTGCGCGCCCTCTTCGACATAGGCGCTTGGGTGGATGCTGGCCTCTGTCACGCCGGCAGGTCCATCATCGCGGTGAATTCGGCCTCGCAGGCCAGTTCGCCGTCGACCTCGGCCACGCCTTCGAACTTCCAGACCTTGCCGCCCGGCTTGCCGCGCAGGGTGCGGACCTTCATCTTCAGCACATCGCCCGGCCCCACCTTGCGGCGGAATTTGCACTTGTCGATGCCCATGAAATAGACCTTCAGGTCCTTGTCCGCGAGATCGAGCGCGACGCCCACCATCACCGCAGTGGTCTGCGCCATGGCCTCGACGATGGTCACGCCGGGCATGATCGGCAGGCCGGGGAAATGGCCCTGAAAATGTGGCTCGTTCATCGTGACGTTCTTGATGCCCACGGCCGAGCTGGTGCCGTCGATCTCCTCGACCTTGTCGACGAGCAAAAACGGATAGCGATGCGGCAGAATGCGCTGGATCAGCTGAATGTCAGCGCTGAGAAGCGTCTCGGTCATCGTGGGCCTTTCAAAAGGAAGAAGTCGCCCTTCCCCTAGCAATCCCCGCGCCCCGGGGCAAGCGGCGCGGCGGCTTGCCCCGGCGCCGCGCAGCGCCGTCAGGGCTCTGACGGGGTCTCGGGGACGCTTGCGCTGCCCGCATCGCCACCCGTCAGATCCGGCAGAGGTTCCGGCTCGCCCAGCACATCGTTCAGCCGTTCGATCGCCGCGTCGGTGATATCGATGGTGCCAGCCGACAGAAAGACCGACCGCTGGTCGAGAATGGCCGTGGCGCCGGCTTCGCGCATCAGGCCGGCCAGAACGGGCTCTGCCCTTGCGATGAAGACGCGCCGCCGTTCCTCGGAGATGTTGCCGAGCCTTCGTGCTTTTCCGTCCTGCGCTTCGCGCAGTTCCTGCACCTTGATGTCGAAAGCGTCGGCGAGCTTACGGAACGCAACAGGATCCATCGAACGGCGCCGTTCGGTCAGGGATTTCTCCTCGGTGGTCAGTTCCGCCTCGATCCGGCGGTTCTCGGCTGCAATGGCCGCCCCGGCGGCGTCGAGCGCCTCCGAGACCTTCTGGCCAAAATCGCTTGAGGCATAGAGCCGGTCGATCTCAACGGTCAGGATCGGGCTTTGCACGATCCCCTGCCGCATGGTGTCTTGCGCCAACACGGGCGCGACCGCGCCGCACCCGAGTGCCAGCCCGAAAAGGAGGGCGCGCAGTTTCCCGCGCGCCGTCCGATCAGAAGGTGCTGGAGAGCGAGAGGCTGAAGTTCTGCTCGTTGTCATTTTCTTCCTTCGACACCGGTGTCGAGAAGTTCAGGCGCAGCGGCCCAAGCACCGAGTCCCAGAGGATCGACACGCCGAACGACGAGCGGGCGCTGAAGTCCTCGTAGAGCACATCGTTGCCCTCGGCCTTTTCGAGCGTGTCGTCGGACAGGCCCCAGACCGAGCCGACGTCGTAGAACACACCGCCGGTGATGCCGTATTCCTCGGGCAGCCCGAGCGGGAATTCCGCGTCGAAGCGCAGCGAGGCGTAGTAGTTGCCGCCGAGCGGCGAGTCCACATCTTCGGCGTCATTGTACTCGCGCGGGCCGATGCCTGCGTATTCGAAGCCGCGCATCATGCTTTCGGTCAGCATGTAGCGGTCTGTCACGCGGCTGTCGCCCTCGAAGTAGTTGAGCGCGCCACCCTGCAGCGTCGCACGCAGGGTGACTTCCTCGTTCCACACCATGGTCTGCGCGATCGCCCGCACATCCGTCTGGATGAACTGGGCGTCGCCCCCGGCGCCGAAGTCCTGACCAAATTCGAGCAGCACGCCACGGTCGGTTTCCAGACCGGTGCGGCGGGTGTCATAGCTCAGCGTATAGCCGACCATGTTGTCCCAGCGCGCGTCTTCCTGCGCTTCCGCCGTCACGATGTTGCCGACGTCGTCGTCCTCATCGATGATGTCGGTGTAGCGCGCCGTGTAGCGCAGACCGAGCCGCCCGTTTTCCGAGATCGGAAAGGTCAGGCTGGGCCGGAAGATACCGGTGGCCGTGTCGTAGTCGGCGCTGTCGTAGGAGGTTTCGCGGTAGCTCAGGCCAAGGCCGAAGGCGACGTCACGGCCAAGGAACGCGGGCTCCACGAAGTTGAACGTATAGCTCTGCGTGGTCGAGGCGGTGTTGATGCCGAACGACAGGCGCTGCCCGCGGCCAAGGAAGTTCTGCTCGCTGAACGAGATCGAGGCGCCAAGACCATCGGAGGTCGAATAGGAACCACCGAAGCCGATCGAGCCCGTGGGCTGTTCAGTGACGTTTACGTCGACGATGACCTGCTGCGGGGTCGAGCCCTCGCGCGCTTCCACCTGCGCGTCCGAGAAATAGCCGAGCGCGCGGATGCGTTCGGCGGCCTCGCGGATGGCGCGCGGGTTGAACGGGTCGCCCTCGGCGGTGTCGAACTGCTGGCGCACCACGCGGTCGAGCGTGGTGGTGTTGCCTTCGATGTCGATGCGCTCGACAAATATGCGCGGCCCGCGCGTCAGGTTGAAGGTCACGTCGAGCGACAGGTCGCGCTCATTGCGCGTCACCTGCGGTTCGATCCGCACGAAGTTCAGGCCCTGCTGGGTCGCGAGGCGTTCAAGGCGAATGATCTCCTTGTCGACCTCCGCCGGCGAATAGGCGCGGCCCGACTTCAGGCTCAACGCCCGGCGGAAGCTGTCCACGTCAACCTCGGGCAGATCGCTGGCAACGCCGATGCGGCCGAAGTCGAACTGCTGGCCCTCTTGGACGTTGAAGGTCAGGAAATAGCTGTCGCGCTCTTCCGACAGTTCGGCGTTGACGCCGGTGACGCGGAAATCGACGTAGCCGCGCGATGCGTAGAAGTCCTGCAGCAGCTGGCGGTCAAAGGCGATGCGGTCTTCGACATAGGTGTCGCTGCGGATCACCGCGCGCAGAAGACCGGCTTGCTTGGTCTCGATCACCCGGCGCAGACGGCCATCGGAATAGGCTTGGTTGCCGACAAAACCGATGCGCTCGATCTCGGTGACGCCACCTTCGAAAATCTCGAACACCAGATCGACCCGGTTGTTCGAACGGCGGATCAGCTTCGGCGTGACCTGCGCGGCAATCCGGCCCTGCTGGACGTAGGCCTGCGCGATCTGCTCGGCGTCGGTTTCGGCCTGACGCGGGCTGTAGACGCGGCGCGACTGGGTGCGGACCACCGACGCCAGGTCTTCGTCCTTCAGGCGGCGGTTGCCCTCAAAAACGATCTGATTGACCGTCGGAAATTCGGTGACCTCGATCACCAGCGTGTTGCCGCGCGGGGTGATCTCGACGCTTTCAAACAGGCCGGACTCGACGATCCGCTGATAGGCAGCGTTGAGCTCGCCCGCGTCCACCGTCTCGCCGCGGGCGATGCCCGCGTAGCTGAGGATGGTGCCCGCCTCGATGCGCTCGTTGCCCTCGATGGAGACCTGATTGAAGGAATAGGATTGCGCGAAGACCGCTTCGGGAAGTGCCGTGAAGGTCACTGCTGCCGCAAGCGAAAGCGCCAGCGCCGAAACGCCAGCGCGGTGCGCGTAAGTCCTGATGCGGGGGCTGCCCGTCTTCTGCCCGATGCTCATGCTCGCTGTCCACTCCGCCGTGTTTTTTTTACGTGAGTAGCGGGTGGAAGTGCTCTTGTCAAAAGACGAAACAGCGACCTGTCAAAGAGTTCCGAGGTAGGCGCCAAAATACAACGCGGCAAGGATCACAGCCGGAACAAGCAGCCTGTCCCAGTTGATCGAAAGCAGCAGCCCGAGGCCGCGGTAGCCGTCCTGAAGAGTATGCATTTCGTCCCCCGATGCGATGTTTATGCTTGGGAAGTATCGGCCCAATATGGCTGTTTTGGGGCGGGAATGCGTGATGGCGGTGACATCTTACGGCGCATGCATGGGCCACGAGAGCCTCTGCATGCGCGTTTCTTGGCGTCGCGTCTCGCGTGCCTGCCCCTTTATGGGCAGAACAGATCGTTGGTCAGCGCAAAGACCATCAGGCTGAGGATCAGCACCAGACCCGTCGACATCAGCACGCGCAGCGCCTTCTCCGAGGGCGGTTTTCCGGCGACAGCCTCGTAGGCGTAGAACACCAGATGCCCGCCATCCAAAACCGGCACCGGGAACAGGTTCAGCAGCCCCACGGCCGTGGACAGCACCGCGATGAAGGTCAGGAAGCTCTGCCCGCCTTGCGAGGCCATCGCACCCGAGGTTTCGGCGATGCCGATGGGGCCCGACAGGTTGCACGACGAGATATTGCCGACGATCATGTGCCACAGCCCCGACAGCGAGCCCGCGGCGATGTCGTAGGTGCGGGTGACCGCGCCCTGCACTGCCTCGATCGGGCCGGCGGCCTCGGTGGCCGGTTCGAACACCATGCCGCCGACGATGCCGATCCGGTACACGGTCTGGAACCCGCCGTCCGGCAGCGGCTCGTCGGTACGCTTGGGGGTGAGCGCGAGATCGAGGATCTCGCCGTTGCGCCAGACCTCGAGCCCCAGCGTTTCACCGTTCGAGCTTTCGACCCGCTGCTTGAGTTGATCGAAGGCGAAGATCGGCACACCGTCGATCGACATGATCACGTCACCCGGCTCCATACCGGCATCGATCGCCGCCGAACGCGGTACCACCTGCGAGACCACGGGCGGATAGACATACGGCCCGCTGACCTCCATCTGCCGGCCGTCGCGCTCGACATCATAAATCAGAGTGTTCTGCTGCGGCAGCCCTTCAAGGAACGCCTCGAAGCCCGCTGCATCGTCGAAGGCTGGTGTCGGCGTGCCTTCGATCCCAAGCAGCACGTCGCCTTCCTGCAGTTCCTGCACGCTCGGCGTCGGGCGCAATTCGCCGACGGTCAGCGGTTCGGCGACCTTGCCCTGCACCATGAAAATGCCGGTGAACAGCAGGATGGTCAGCACGAAGTTGAACACCGGCCCCGCCGCGACGGTGGCAGCGCGGGCCCAGAGCGGCGCGCCGGTCATCGTCTGGCGGCGCTCCTCGGCGGTCATCTCGCGCAGCGCGTCCTCGTCGGACGAGGCGCTGGCGGCATCCGCATCGCCCTTGAACTTGACGTATCCGCCGAACGGCAGCGCCGCCAGTTGCCAGCGTGTGCCGCGCTTGTCGACCCTACTCAGCAGCACCGGCCCAAAGCCGAGCGAAAAGACATCGGCGTGGATGCCCGACCAGCGGCCGACGATGTAGTGGCCATATTCATGGATCGCGACGATCACCGACAGCGCGATGACAAACGCCAGAAGCGTCCAGATGACGCCCCCGAATTCCGGAAGCAGCTGGGTGATCTCCAAAAGCTCGGCCCTTTCAAATCTTTTCGGTCACCCCGCCGCAGCGGCGAGGCTCAGTTGTGCTGCAGCATCAGCGCGCGCGCGGTCTCCCGAGCGAGATGGTCAGCGCCGCGCACGTTATCAAGGGTGATCTCGGCGTTGGCGAGGTCACTTTCGGCCATGATCTTCTCAAGCGTTTGTTCAACGACCTGCGCCATGTCCTGAAAACCAATGCGTTTTTCGATGAACGCATCCAGCGCCTGCTCCTTGGCGGCGTTGAATACCGCGCCCGATAGCCCGCCCGCAGCCATCACCTCCCGCGCCAACCGCAGCGCGGGCCAGCGGGTTTCGCAGGCCGGGCGGAAGGACAGTTGCGAGAGCTTCACCAGATCCAGCCGCTCCACCGGAAGCGCGCCGCGCGACGGGTGATTGAGCGCAAAGCCAATGGCGTGGCGCATGTCCGGCGGGCCCAAGTGCGCCATCAGCGCCCCGTCGCAGAACCCGACAAGAGCATGGATCATGCTTTCGGGGTGAACCACCACTTCGATCTTTTCCGGCTCCAAATCGAAAAACTCTTTTGTCTCAATGACCTCAAGAGCCTTGTTGAACATGGAGGCGGAATCGATGGTGATCCGCTGGCCCATGGCCCAGTTCGGATGCGTGGCCGCCTGTTCGGGGGTGGCCTCGGCCAGCTTTTCCAGCGGCCAGTCCCGGAACGCGCCGCCGGATGCGGTGATGATCACACGCTCGACGCGGCTCATCTCCTCGCCGATCAGGGCCTGAAACACCGCCGAATGCTCGCTGTCCACCGGCAGCACGCGCCCGCCATGGGCCTGCGCTGTGTGCAGCACCAGCGGGCCCGCGCAGACCATGCTTTCCTTGTTGGCCAGCGCCAGCGTGGCGCCCTGCTCCAGCGCCTTCAGCCCCGGCGCGAGACCGGCTGCGCCAACGATGGCCGACATCACCCAATCCGCAGGACGGCTGGCGGCCTCGCAGATCGCCTCGGGGCCGGCGGCTGCTTCGACCGCGGAGCCGGCAAGCCGCGCGCGCAGTTCGGGCAGCAGCGCGGGATCGGCCGTAACCGCCACCTGCGCGCCAAAATTCCGTGCATCTTTCGCAAGTTGCGCGACGTTCTTGCCGCCGGTCAGCGCAACAACATGGTAATTTTCGGGATCGCGGGCGATCAGGTCGAGCGTGTTTTGACCGATCGAGCCGGTCGCACCGAAAATGGAAATGCGCCTCATTGATGCGGTCTCACTCAACACCCGGCGGGAAATCGACGATCTGTCCTGCAATCAGCAGGAACAGCGCCGCGCCCAGCATACCGTCGAACCGATCGAGCAGGCCTCCGTGGCCGGGCAGCAGGTTCGAGCTGTCCTTGACGCCGGCGCGGCGTTTGATCGTGCTTTCCGCCATGTCGCCGATCTGGCTGGCCATCGATATGGCGATCGACACGCCCACAAGACCAAAGCCCGCCTCACGCGACGCGATGGCAAAAAGCGCGCCGACGACGGCGGCGCCGATCCAGCCCGCTGCGCTTCCGGACCATGTTTTCTTGGGGCTGACCCGCGGCCAAAGCTTCGGCCCGCCGATGGCCCGTCCGGCGAAGTAGCCCGCCACATCGGTGACCACCACGACGGTGACCATCCACAGCATCCACGTCAGGCCGAAGTCCGAGCGCAGCGCCATGATGCCGTAGCCCGCAAGCATGATCATCGCAGTGAATACAGCGTAGGTGACACCGCCGCGCTGCATCTGGCCGAAGCCTGCCATCGAGGGCAGCAGCAGCAGCGGCAGCGCGAAGGCTGGCGGCAAGTAGATCGCGGCCAGTGCGCAGGCACCGGCAACGGCGGCGAGGATCTTGGCCGAGCGGTGGCGGTTGGTGTCCACCATGTTGACCAGTTCCCAGACCATGCCACCGCAGGCCAGCGCGATCGCCGCGCGCCACCAGATACCGCCCAGCCACACGCAAATCAGCGCGACGACGATCAGCACCGCCGCCGAGCCCATGCGCGGGCCGAGATCGCTCCAACGTGCGCTGCTCATACCTTTACCCCACCATAGCGGCGCTCTCGGGCGCCGTAGCTGCCGATCAGCTTGGCGAATTCCTCGGCCGAGAAATCGGGCCACAGCGTGTCGACGAATTCGTACTCCGCATAGGCCGATTGCCACAGCAGGAAATTCGAGATCCGCGCCTCTCCCGAGGTGCGGATTACCAGATCCGGGTCGGGCAGCACGCAGGTGTCGAGATAGCGCGGCAGGGTTTCCTCGTTGACCTCTTCGGGGTCAAGCCGCCCGGCCGCCACGTCCTGCGCAAGACGCTTGGTGGCGCGCGCCACCTCGTCGCGGCCGCCGTAGTTGATCGCGATGGTCAGGTTCACCCCGGTGCAGGTCTCGGTCATCACCTCAAGCTCGTCCATCAGCGTGACCAGCTTCTTGTCGAGCTTTACCCGGTCCCCGATGAAGCGCACGCGCACGTTTTCGGCGTACAGCGCACGCGCTTCTTTGGTGATGTAGCGGCGGAACAGGCTCATGAGCCCGGCCACCTCGGTCTGGGTGCGCTTCCAGTTCTCGGTCGAGAACGCGAAGATCGTCACGTATTTCACCCCGGCGTCGGGGCAGGCCTCGACGATCTCGCGCACCCGCTTGGCGCCGGCATGGTGGCCAAACAGCCGCGGACGCCCCCTCTGGGTCGCCCAGCGGCCGTTGCCGTCCATGATGATGGCCACGTGACGCGGGCCATTGCCGTCTCGGATCGGTTTGGGCATCTGCCCTCCTCGCTTCGGGCGTTTCCGCCTCAGACCTGCATGATCTCTTCTTGCTTGGTCTCCAGCGCGGCGTCGACCTTCTTGATGTAGGTGTCGGTCAGTTCCTGCACCTCGGTCTCCCAGAACTTCTGGTCGTCTTCGGACAGGCCGTCGGACTTGGCCTTCTTGATCTGGTCCATACCGTCGCGGCGCAGGTTGCGGATCGCGACCCGCGCGTGCTCGGCGTATTGACCGGCGACCTTGGTCAACTCGCGGCGGCGTTCCTCGTTCAGCTCGGGGATCGGCAGCATGATGATCGTGCCGTTGAGCTGCGGATTGATGCCGAGGCCCGACTCGCGGATCGCCTTTTCCACTTTGCCGACAAGGCCTTTGTCCCAGACGTTGATGGTGACCATCCGCGGCTCGGGCACGTTCACCGTGCCCACCTGGTTGATCGGCGTCATCGCGCCATAGGCTTCGACCTGCACCGGCTCGAGCATCGAGGCCGAGGCGCGCCCGGTCCGCAGCGAGGCGAATTCGGTGCGCAGGTTGGACATCGCGCCATCCATGCGGCGCTGCAGGTCGGCGGTGTCGAGTTCGAAGTCGTCAGACATGTTGGTTCTGCCCGTTCAAGTCATTCCTGTTAAAAGGGGTTCTAAGCCAGAGGCGCCCGGATGTATAGCGGTTTGCAGCTTTCGAGGGCGCCCACTGCCCCTCACGTTGCGACGGCAGCCTGTTCCCGGATCCGCTCTACCATGGCGCGAAGCCCGTTCGAGCGCTGCGCGGAAAGATGCTCGTTGAGCCCCAGACGGCCCAGTTCGGCGCGGGCGTCGATCTGCAGGACATCGCCTGCAGGCAACCCGTCGTAGAGCCGGTGCAACACGGCGATCAGCCCGCGCACGATCATCGCGTCGCTCTCGCCTTCGAAGTGCAGCTTGCCGTCGTCCCACGTCAGGTGCAGCCAGACTTGGCTGGCGCAGCCCTCGACCTTGGTCGCCGGGACCTTCAGGGCGTCGGGCAGCGGATCCATCGCCTTGCCCAGTTCGATCACCGTCCGGTAGCGATCTTCCCAATCCTCGAGAAATTCGAAATCCTCGACCAGTTCCTCGAAACCTGCCTGTGCCATCTGCGCTCCTGCTGTCGGCGTCTGTTGCGTGTGGGGGCATGGGCCCGCGGCCCGTTTGCTGTACCAGCACGATTGGTGCCAAGAGGTAGGCGGCGGGGCGGCAAAGGTCCAGCCCCGGCAAAGCGCGCTTTTCAAGCCTGCCGCGATGCGCTAACCCCGGGGGCAAGACAGGCAGAGGGCAGTTGCACCATGTTCAAAACCGTATCGGTCCTGATGATTTCGGCGCTGGCCCTTGCCGGCTGCGGCGGTCAGAGCGAGACCCCGTCCGTGAGCACCGAGACCGGCGTGAACAATCCGCTGATCCCGCAGCGCAGCGCGGTAAGCTTCTTTTCGAACCGCGATGACGAGTATCTAGGCCAGCCGGTCGGGGTGATCTCGGAGATGCTGCTGGAGCGCCGCCCCGGCGGAGCGATCCTGCGGGTGACCGGCGTTGCCGATTACCCCGGCCCGTTCGATGTGCGGATCGTGCCGATCGAAGGGTCCGAAGATACCGGCACTTTGGCGTTCCGACTGTTGGCGCTGCAGTTGCCCGGCCCGCGGGTCTCGGGCGATGCCGCCCGCACGGTGACCGCTGGGCTCTGGCTTAGCGACAAAGATCTTGCCCCCTACCGCGCGCTGCGCGTCGAAGGGCTGCGCAATGCGCAGAGCATCAGCCGCTAATCCATTGAGCTAGAGAGCGAAAGCCTTGCAAGGCTTTCGCGGTTCTCTTTGCAGTGAAACTGGGCGCGCAGGCTGAGGCCTCGCGCCCTTTTCGTCTCAGATCTCGATGACCTTGACGGTCTTGCCCTTCGCCGCGAGGCCGATCTCGCCCGCGCAGAGCCGCAGCGCGTCAGCCCCGAAGACCTCGTGCCGCCAGCCGGTGAGCGCCTTTACGTCGCGCTGCCCGGCCGCGATGGCGTCCAGTTCGGCCGCCGGCGCGATCAGCTTGGAGGCCACGCCGGAGGTTTCGGTTTTCGCCTTTAGAAGCACGCGCAGCAGATCCGCCAGTGCCGGGTTCACCTGCAACTGATCGCGGCTGCCATCGACTTGCGGCAAATCTTCTTTGGGAGCTTCGAGGCCGGCCTTCACCGCCGCGAGGATGCCATCTGCGATCGCGCCCTTGCGTGCCTCGCGCAGCAGCAGCCGCGAGCGGCCGAGATCTTCCATGGTCGCAGGCTTGGTCGAGGCCAGTTCGGCCAGCGCATCGTCTTTGAACACCCGGTTGCGCGGAATATTGCGGGTTTGCGCGTAATCTTCGCGGAATGCTGCAAGTTCGCGCACGATCGCAAGGAACCGCGGGCTCGACGAGCGGGTCCGGACACGCTGCCACGCCTCTTCAGGCCGGGTGATATAGGTTTCCGGATCGGTGAGCGTGGCCAGTTCCTCGGCCACCCAGTGCGCGCGATCGGTCTCTTCAAGCTTGGCGGCGAGAAACTCGTAGATCACTCGCAGGTGTGTCACATCGGCCAGCGCGTATTTCTTCTGCGCCTCGGTCAGCGGGCGGCGCGACCAGTCGGTGAAGCGCGAGCTTTTGTCGAGTTGCTGCTTGGCGATGCGCTTGACCAGCGTCTCGTAGCCCACCTGCTCGCCAAAGCCGCAGACCATGGCGGCGACCTGCGTGTCGAACAAAGGCTGCGGGATCACGCCATGATCGACAAAGAAAATCTCCAGATCCTGCCGGGCCGCATGGAACACTTTCACCACATCGGTGTTGCGGAAGAGCTCCAGCAGCGGCTCCAGCGACAGACCATCGACCAGCGGATCGACCAGCACGGCGTTTTCTTCGCCGGTGCCCGGGATCGCAAGCTGGATCAGGCAGAGCTTGGAATAATAGGTGCGCTCTCGCAGGAACTCGGTGTCTACGGTCACGTAGGGCGCGGTGGCGGCTTCGGCGCAGAACTCCGCAAGCTCGTCCGTCTTGGTCAATGTCTTCATTCAGGCACCGGCTGGTTCTTGTTTCTCTTGGTTATCGCGCCTCCTACACCTTCGCGCGAGGAAGTTCAAAGCGGCGATGCGAGAAACCCTGCGAGCGCCGCCTTTTGGCATCAAGCGCCCTGCGAGAGCGGCATTTTAAACCAAGGACTTGGTCAATTCATCACGGTGAGTGATGGAGGTGGTGACAAGCATTCGTTTTCGCGAAGTCAGCGCCGGGCCTATGTTGGGGGCACTCCCAAATCCGACCGCAACGCTTCTAAGGAGCCACTCCCATGACTTCGCTTGACCTCGCCTACAGCTACACCCGCCACCCCGCCGCACGCGGCACCGCGGCGTCTCTCTGGACTGCGATCGCTTTGATCGCCCTTCTGGCCCTGCGCGCGCTGACCGCGCCGCCGAGCGATGCGGCAGCGCTGGACTGGCACGGCAACGCTGCCAGCCACCACGTTACGGATTAAGGCAACAGCACCGGTGTCTTGTCGCCTGCGGCAAAGCGCCGGAGCACCGCCGGATAGAGTTTGTGCTCCATCTCCAGCACCCGGGCCGCAAGTGTGTCAGGCGTGTCGCCCTCCAGCACCGGCACCCGCGCCTGACCCAGCAGCGGGCCGTCGTCCAGTTCCGGGGTGACCTCATGCACGGTGCAGCCGTGCTCGGCGTCTCCCGCCTCCAGCGCCCGCGCGTGGGTGTGCAGGCCGCGATACTTCGGCAGCAGCGAGGGGTGGATGTTCAGCATCCGCCCCTTCCACGGCTCGACGAAGCCCGCGGTCAGCACCCGCATGAACCCCGCAAGGCACAGGATATCCGGCTGCGCCTTGTCCAGTTCCGCCTGCAGCGCCGCCTCGAAGCCGGGGCGGTCGCCCTTGAACGGGCGGTGATCGACCACGGCGGTGGGGATGCCCATCGCCTCGGCCTTCTTCAGCCCGCCGGCATCGGCTTTGTTCGAAAGTACCAGAACCGGACGCGCCGGGTGATCTCCGGTCATGCTCTCGGCCAGCGTCACCATGTTGGAGCCGCCGCCCGAGATGAAGATCGCGACGCGTTTCACTTCAGGCTGCCCTCGTAGGAGACGCCCTGCCCTTCGGTCACGGTGCCGAGCGTGTAGACGGTTTCGCCTTCCGCTTCGAGCAGCGCCTTCAGCGCCTCGGCGCGATCCGCCGAGACCGACAGGATCATGCCGACGCCGCAGTTGAAGGTCTTGAGCATCTCGGCCTCGGACATGCCGCCCACCTCGGACATCCAACCGAAGATCGCGGGCAGGTCCCACGCATTCAGGTCGATGGTCGCGCCGCAGCCCTCGGGCAGCACGCGCGGGAGGTTCTCGGTCAGGCCGCCGCCGGTGATATGCGCCAGCGCATGCACGCCGCCGGCGCGGACCGCGGCCAGCGCCTGCTTCACATAAAGGCGCGTCGGTGTCAGCAGCACCTCACCCAGCGAGCCCTCGGCCCAGGGGCAGTCGGCATCCCAGCCAAGGCCCGAGACCTCGACCAGCTTGCGCACAAGGCTGTAGCCGTTGGAGTGCACGCCGTCCGAGGCGAGGCCAAGCAGCACATCGCCCGCCACCACGCCGCTCGGCAGATCGGTGCCGCGCTCCATGGCGCCCACGGCAAAGCCCGCGAGGTCGAAATCGCCCGCCGGATACATGCCCGGCATCTCGGCGGTCTCGCCGCCGATGAGCGCACAGCCCGAGCGCACGCAGCCCTCGGCGATGCCCTCGATAACGCGCGCGGCGCTGTCGGTGTCGAGCTTGCCGGTGGCGAAATAGTCGAGGAAGAACAGCGGCTCGGCACCCTGACAGACCAGATCGTTGACGCACATGGCGACCAGATCGATGCCCACGCCGTCGACGTGGCCGGTGTCGATCGCGATGCGCAGCTTGGTGCCCACGCCATCGGTGGCGGCAACGAGGATCGGATCCTCGTAACCCGCGCCCTTCAGGTCAAAAAGCGCGCCAAAGCCGCCCAGACCCGCCATGGTGCCGCTGCGGCTCGTGCGCTTTGCGGCGGGTTTGATCCGCTCCACCAGCGCGTTGCCCGCATCGATATCCACGCCTGCATCCGCATAGGTGATGCCGTTCTTGCCTTCGGTCATGCCAGCCTCCGAGACCCCGTTTCGCGCGGGAATAGCGCAGGCGGGCGGCGATGAAAAGCGCCCTTGCCCGACGTTTGGTCAGCGCATGCGTTGCGGGGCGTATTTGGGGAACAATGAAAGGCACGGTGAAGGCCGGGCGGCGGCGGGTTTTGAGTATTTTTTGGAAAGATGAAAGGGCCGCGGTGGCATGGGGTGCGCGGGGTGGAAAATTCCGGTATTTCCGCAGCGTAAGTAACTTTCTTGCGGGCGCATACGTACTACTGGGTATTCACAGCCACGTGAGGCTTGGATAGCTTTTGCGGCAGGCACACATGCCTGCGGCATCCTTGGGAGGGGATGCGGCTTCAGGGAGGAAAGACATGATCAACAAGACCTTCACGGCCGTTTCGGCCGCCGCTTTTGCTTTTGCAGGGGCAGCCTCGGCGCAGGAACTGCTCGAAATGACCTCGGGCTATTCCAAGAACCTGCCGATCCTCGGCACCGCCGCGGTCAACTTCGTCGATAAAATCAACGGCATCTCGGAGAGCGTCGAGTTCGAACACTTCGATCCGGGCGAGCTGGTGCCGTCGCTTGAGATGCTCGATGCGGTCTCCAACGGCTCGGTGGACGCGGCCTATTCGACCTCGGGCTACTGGCAGGGCAAGATGCCCGCCGCGGGCCTTTTCGCCGCCGTGCCCTTCGGCCCGGAGCCGGGCGAGATGCTGGCGTGGATGCTCTATGACGACGGCATGACGCTGTTCCAAGAGATGTACGACAGCAACGGCTACAATGTGCATGTGGTGCTCTGCGGATCTTACGCCCCCGAAACCTCGGGCTGGTTCAAGGAAGAGATCACCTCGCTTGAAGACCTCAAGGGCCTGAACATGCGCTTCTTCGGCCTCGGCGCGGAGGTGATGCAGAAGATGGGTGTGTCGACCTCGCTGCTTGGCGCGGGTGATATCTTCCCGGCGCTGGAGCGCGGCGCGATCGACGCCACCGAATTCTCAATGCCGCTGGTTGATGCCAACCTCGGCTTCTACAACATCGCCAAGTACAACTACTTCCCCGGCTGGCACCAGCCCGCGACCATGTTCGAACTGCTGATCAACAAGGACCGCTGGGAAGATCTGGACGAGAAGAGCCAGAACCAGATCGAGATCGCCTGCATGGCCAACCTCACCGACAACTTCGCCGAAGGCGAAGCCAAGAACTTCCCGGCGATGGTCGAGAACGTCGAAGAGCACGGCGTGACGATCAAGAACTGGACGCCCGAGCAGCTGAAGGAATTCGAATCCGCTTGGCTGGAAGTGGTGGAAGAGCTGAAGGCCGAGGACGAGATGTTCGCCAAGACATGGGCCGATCTGAGCGAGTTCCGCGAAGGCTACGCCACTTGGTACAACAACATCTACCTGCCGCGTCCCTGGAAATAACAGCGAGCGGCTGAGCGCCGGGCCTTTCGGCCCGGCCCACCCCGGCGCGCCCCGGTCTTACGCTGGCGCGCCGTTTTCGCGTCGGTGCGTCCTTTGGCACCCGGCGCGCATCCCCGACACATTCCCGCCCAGGCAGGCAATACAGAAGGACAAGGCCCGTGGAGGAATTCAAGGTCGCCATCTCCGACCCCGGAGAGATCGGACGCAAGGACCAGAACCGGGGCGACAGGTTCATCGTGCATCTGTCCAATATCGCCGCCTGGCTGTTTCCGATCCTGATGGTCGCGATCTGCGCGCAGGTGGTGCTGCGCGGCATGGGCCACAATCAGGCATGGCTCGACGACCTGCAGTGGTGGCTCTATGGCGTCGCGGTGCTGATCGGCATCGCCTATGCGGTGACCACCGGCAGCCACGTGCGGGTCGATATCTTTTACGACACCTATGAACGGCGGAAGCGGCTGATCATCGACATCGTCGCGCTGGTCTGGTTGTTCTTCCCGTTCATCCTGCTGTGCTGGGACGTGACACTGGACTACGCGCTGACCTCGATCGCCTCGGACGAGGGATCGTCGAGCCCCAACGGCCTGCACAACCTGTGGATTCTCAAGACCGCGATGAACCTCAGCTTCATCGTCATCGCCGTGGCGATCTGGTCGGCCTACGTGCGGCATCTGTCGCAGCTCACCCGCCCGGCGATCTGGAAGCAACTGCTTTGCGCCCTGCCCTCCACCATCTTCGGCCTGCAGCTTCTGATCTGGTACATCGCCGTCGGCTGGCTGATGTTCACCGACCCCGAGATCGACAACATGCGCAAGGCGACACGCGCGCCGTTCTTCGACGAGCTGGACATCGGCCCGTGGGAAATCGCGCCGTCGGTGCTGCTCGCCTTCGTCGCAACCGCCGTGCTGATCGTGCTGGCGCGGCTGTTCGCGCGGAAGGAGCGCTGAGATGCTGCAATTTCTTGGTCAATTCCTGACCCTCAACGAGATCGCCGTGGCGGCGATGTTCCTGACCTTCATTTTCATGCTGTTCCGCGGCATCCCGGTGGCCATGGCGCTGGTCGGGGTGAGCCTGATCTTCATCCTGATCGCGCAGTTCCTGCTCGACCCGTTCCGCGGCGCCTTCGAGGATGTCATCGAGTTCGACCGCATCGGGCTGCAGTACAACCGTCTGTTGGCGCTCTCGGGGCGACTGTTTGGCAATATCGTCAACAACCCGGTGCTCGTGGCGCTGCCGATGTTCATCTACATGGGGCTGATGCTTGACCAGTCGGGCGTGGCGCAGCGGATGATGCACTCGATGCAGAAGCTCTTTGGCAGTCTGCGCGGCGGCCTGTCGCTGACCGTGCTGCTGATCGGCATCATCCTTGCCGCCTCGACCGGCGTCATCGGCGCGTCGGTGACGCTGCTGGGGGTGATGGCGCTGCCGGCGATGATGGCGCAGAACTACTCGAAGCCCATCGCCACCGGCACCATCGCCTCGGCGGGCACGCTGGGGATCCTGATCCCGCCGTCGATCATGCTGGTGATCATGTCCGATCAGCTGGCGATCTCGCTCGGTGATCTGTTTATGGGGGCGCTGTTTCCGGGGCTGATCCTTGGCGCGCTCTACATCGTGTTCATCGTGATCTACGGCTTCATCTCGCCCGATGCGATGCCCGCGCCGGCAAAGTCCGAACAGGTGGGCTGGGCCGAGGTGAAAGAAGTGCTGCTGGCCGTGGTGCCGCCGATGTTCCTGATCCTGCTGGTGCTGGGCTCGATCTTTGTCGGGGTCGCCACGCCGACAGAGGCCTCGGGGCTCGGCGCGCTTGGCGCAACGGTGCTGGCGCTGCTCAACCGCAAGCTCAACTGGAAGGTGTTCCGCGAGGTGGCGCGCTCGACGCTGAACACCGCGGGCTATATCACCGGCATCTTCCTCGCGGCGAACTTCTTTGCCTTCGTGCTGCGGCGCTTTGGCGGCGATGAGATCGTGCAGCACCTCGTGCTGTCGGCCTTCGACAGCCCGTATCTGACGATCGCCTTCATCCTGTTCATCGTGTTCTGCCTCGGCTTCCTGCTCGACTGGATCGAGATCACCATCATCATCATGCCGCTGATGCTGCCGATCATCCAAGGGCTGGATCTGGCGGTGCCGGGCTTTGATCAGGTGCGCGACCCGCAGGTGGTGTGGTTCGCCATCCTCGTGGCGGTGACCTTGCAGACCTCGTTCCTGACACCACCAGTGGGCTTTGCGCTGTTCTACCTCAAGGGCGTGTGCCCGCCGGGGGTGACGCTGGCGCATATCTACCGGGGCATCATTCCCTTCGTGGTGCTGCAGCTTCTGGGGCTGTTCATCGTCTTCGAGTTCCCGGCCCTGACCACATGGCTGCCGGCGATGGCCTACGGCGACTGACCTCAATCCAAGACCTGCCCCCGCCGCCCTTGCGCGGCGGGGGCATCAAAGGCATGTAGGCGCGGCGAGAAGACCCCGGGAGATCGCGCATGAGCCGCTCTGAGACAGCCCAGTTCAAGACCTGCATCGTCACCTCAGACTACCATGTGCCGGGCGAGACCTTCATCAACCGCCATATCGAGCACATCTTCGGTGGTGACACCGTGGTGCTGTGCGGCAGGTTCAACGGCAAGAACCCCTACGACAGACCTCTGTTCGAGCGGCGTTCGAAACTGTCGCTGTCGGACAAGGTGCTGGCGCCGGTGGCAATGGGCTGGAACGCGCTGACCGAGGGCACGGGCCGCCTGCCCTTTGGCGCCAACAAATCCCACCTGATGCAGTGGCTGGATGACCAGAAGGTCGAGGTGATCCTCGCCGAGTTCGGCACGCAGGCGCTGGTGGTGGCCAAGCTGGCCAACGAGATGAACCTGCCGGTCTTCACCTATTTCCGCGGCACCGACGCCTCGCGGGCGCTGACCTCAAAGCAGCGGGTGAAGAGCTATCGCAAGATGATGCCGCGGCTCGACGGGGTGTTTTCGGTCTCGCAGTTCCTGCTCGACAATCTCGCGAAGCATGGCGTCACCCACGCCAATTCACACGTCGTGCCCTCGGGCGTCGACGTGCGCCGGTTCGTGCCGGGCGAGAAGGTGCCGGGCAGTTGCCTCGCCGTCGGGCGCATGGTCGAGAAAAAGGCGCCGCAGGTGACGCTGCGCGCCTTTGCCGCTGCCGCCAAGGGGCGCGAGGCGCATCTGACCTTCATCGGAGACGGGCCTTTGCTGGACACCTGCAGGGCGCTCGCCGCCGAGCTTGGGGTCGCCGATCAGGTCACCTTCACCGGTGCCCTGCCGCATGAAGAGGTCCGCCAGCATCTGCTGACCACCGAGACCTTTCTGCAGCATTCGATCACCGATAAGAACGGCAATACCGAGGGCCTGCCCACCGCCATCCAAGAGGCGCTGGCGGCGGGCTGCATCACCGTTTCGACCCTGCATGCCGGGATCCCCGAGGCGGTGACCGAAGGCGAGACCGGCTTTCTGGTGCCCGAGTGGGACGAGAAAGCCTTTGCCGGGGCCATCGCCAAGGTGCTCGACCTGCCCGACCGCGCCGCCATGTCCCGGGCCGCGCGGTGCGCAGCCGAAGCAAAGTTCGACAACGCCGTGCTGCTGCGCAAGGTCGAGGACGAGATCCGGCGCGTGGTGGCGCTGCGGACGGGTGCGGCCTGAGAAGCGGCCTGAGCCTTTCGCCTTTCTGAAACTCCTGACCTTGCGTGCGTGGATGCGGGCGGCGCGTGGGGGGCTCTGCCCCCGAGTCGCTGCGCGCCTCTCCCCCGGGATATTTTTGTCTAGACGAAGATGCGCCGGATGGCGCTGGCGGGTGGCTTGCATCGGGGCGCGTTTCCGGCCATGTTCTGAACAAGTGTTCATTTCCGGAGTTGGGAGGCTCCGGGCCCATTGGGAAAGGGAGGCCCCATGGATTTTGCACCGAGCGAGGAACAGCAGGCGATCTTCGACATGGCACAGGCGTTCGGGCAGGAGCATATCGCGCCCTTCGCTCGCGAATGGGAGGCCGAAGGCACCATCCCGCGCGATCTGTGGCCGAAACTCGCGGAACTGGGGTTTGGCGGGCTTTACGTCTCCGAAGACAGCGGCGGGTCGGGGCTAAGCCGGCTTGATGCCACGCTGGTCTTCGAGGCGCTGAGCATGGCCTGCCCGTCAGTCGCGGCGTTTCTGTCGATCCACAACATGTGCGCCAAGATGATCGACGCCTATGGCTCGGACGAGATGAAGGCGCGCGTCCTGCCCGGCGCGCTGACCATGGAAACGGTGCTGTCCTACTGCCTGACCGAGCCCGGATCTGGCTCTGACGCGGCGGCGCTGCGGACCACGGCAGAAAAAACCGGGAGCGGCTATCGGCTGACCGGCACGAAGGCTTTCATCTCGGGCGGCGGCTACTCGGACGGCTATGTCGTCATGTGCCGCACCGGCGGCGATGGCCCCAAGGGCATTTCGGCCGTGCTGGTGGAGAGCGGGACCGAGGGGCTGAGCTTCGGCGGGCTCGAAGACAAGATGGGCTGGAAAAGCCAGCCCACGCGGCAGGTGCAGTTCGATGGCTGCGAGGTGCCCGCGCGCAACCTGCTGGGCGAGGACGGCAAGGGCTTTCGCTATGCCATGGCCGGGCTCGACGGTGGGCGGCTCAATATCTCGGCCTGCTCGCTGGGTGCGGCGCAGGCGGCGCTGGATGCGACGCTGGATTACATGGCCGAGCGGCAAGCCTTTGGCCAGAGCATCGATCAGTTTCAGGCGCTGCAGTTCCGCCTCGCGGATATGGAGATCGAACTGCAGGCGGCGCGGGTCTTCCTGCGGCAGGCGGCGTGGAAGCTCGACACTGGCGCGCCGGACGCCACCAAGTTCTGTGCCATGGCAAAGAAATTTGTCACCGAGGCAGGCTCGCAGGTGGTCGATCAATGCCTGCAGTTGCACGGTGGATACGGCTACCTTGCGGACTACGGTATCGAGAAACTGGTGCGCGACCTGCGGGTCCATCAGATCCTCGAGGGGACCAATGAAATCATGCGTATGATCACCGCGCGCAGCCTGATCGGAAACCGATGACAGACGTCGAGACACGCAAGAGCGGCCGCGCTGGCCATATCACCCTGACCCGGCCCAAGGCGCTCAATGCGCTCAGCTGGGAGATGTGCCTCGAGATCGAAAAAGCGCTGGACGCTTGGGCCGAAGACCCCGAGGTGGCGCTGGTGATCCTCGATGCGGAGGGCGAGCGCGCCTTCTGCGCTGGTGGCGATATCGCCGAGATGTATCGGCGTGGGCGCGATGGCGACGTTGCGTTCGGACGCCGTTTCTGGGCCGACGAGTACCGGATGAATGCCAAGCTCGCCGCCTACCCCAAGCCGATCGTTGCCTTTATGCATGGCTTTGTCATGGGCGGCGGCGTCGGGCTGGGCGGGCATTGCGCGCACCGTATCGTCGGGGAAAGCGCGCAGGTGGCGATGCCCGAATGCGGCATCGGCTTCGTGCCCGATGTGGGCGGCTCTTACCTGCTCGCCCGCGCGCCCGGCAGGCTTGGCGCGCATCTCGCGCTGACCGCGGCGCGCATGGGGCCCGGAGACGCGCTCTATGCGGGCTTTGCCGATCACTTCGTGCCCGAGGCCGACTGGGCCTTGCTCAAGGAGCGTTTGATCGAGAGCGGCGAGACCTCGGCGCTGGAAGAGGTCGCAGGCCCCTTCCCCGAAAGCCCCATGGCGCAGGCACAGGCAGAGATCGATGCCGCCTATGCCACGGCGGCCCTGCCCGAGATCGTCGCACGGTTGCAGGCACAGGACGCCCCGTGGGCGCAGGCGGCACTCAAGCAGATCACCCGGAATTCGCCGCTGTCCATGGCCACCACGCTCGAAATGCTCGCCCGTCTTGGCCCGGCCCCTGAGAATGTCACCAGCGCGCTGGCGCAGGAATATCGAGTTGCGCATCGGATCATGGAACACGGGGATTTCCTTGAAGGCGTGCGCGCGCAGCTGATCGACAAGGACCGCAGCCCGCGCTGGGGCATGACGCTGGACGCGGTGCCAACCGAGCGCGTCGCGGCGCTGCTCGCGCCGTTGGGAGAGCGGGAGCTGGCGCTCTGACGCGCGGCAACTGCGGAAGACTAAGGGACTAAGGGGAGGAGAGAAAATGAAAATTGCATTCATCGGGCTCGGCAATATGGGCGCGCCGATGGCCGCCAATCTCGTTGCGGCAGGCCACGAGGTGGCTGGCTTCGATGTCGCGGGCGTGACTGTCGATGGCGCAGCGCAGGCCGCATCGGCGCCGGAGGCGGTTCAGGGCGCGGAGGTGGTGATCACCATGCTGCCCAACGGCGCCATCTTGCGCAGCGTGGCGGACGAGATCATCCCGGTGATGGCGCCCGGCGCGGTGCTTCTGGACTGCTCGACTGTGGACGTAGAAAGCGCCCGCGCGGTGGCAGAGGCGGCGCAGGCCGCAGGGCTTGGCGCGCTCGACGCCCCGGTGTCGGGCGGCATTGGCGGCGCGGCGGCGGGAACGCTGACCTTCATGGTCGGCGGCGGCGAGACGGCCTTCGCCACGGCCAAGCCCCTGTTCGACATCATGGGCCAGAAAGCGGTGCACTGCGGCCCCTCGGGCAATGGTCAAGCCGCGAAGATCTGCAACAACATGATTCTCGGCGTCACGATGATTGCTACCTGCGAGGCCTTTGCGCTGGCCGACAAGCTCGGCCTCTCGCGTGAGGCAATGTTCGACGTGGTTTCCACCTCTTCGGGATACAGCTGGTCGATGAACGCCTATTGCCCGGCGCCTGGGGTTGGCCCGCAATCGCCCGCCGACAACGGGTATCAACCGGGCTTCGCGGCGGAACTGATGCTGAAGGATCTCGGGCTGTCGCAGCAGGCCGCCGAAGCGGCGGATGCCGATACGCCTATGGGGGCGCGGGCGCTTGAACTCTACCGCGCTTTTGTCGAGCAGGAAGATGGCCGGGGCCGGGATTTCTCGGCCATGCTGCCGCGGTTCGAAGCGCGCGGGCGGGAGTGAGTGCGGCGCGCGGAGAGAGGGGGCGCTGCCCCCTCGGCCTGCGGCCTCACCCCCGGCGTATTTTTGAAGAGAAGAAGTGCCATTTCAGCGGAGCATTTTTGCCGCAGTTTTTCGTCTAGATCGCATCCTTTGGGGTTTCGGGTATTGCCCTACCATGCGTTTTCCTGCCGCCGCGCCTCGCCATCCTTCTGCATCACTGATAAGAGGCCGGAAAGGATGGATGACCGATGACCACGCTTGATATTTTCTCTGACCCGATCTGCCCTTGGTGCTATATCGGCAAGGGCTTTCTGGATCGCGCGCTCGCCGCGCATCACGACCACCCGTTCACCATCCGTTGGCGCCCCTTCATGCTCAATCCGGAGATGCCAGCAGGTGGCATGGGACGCCGCGAGTATCTCGAAGCGAAGTTCGGCGGCAAGGAAGGCGCGGTCGACGCCTATTTGCCGGTGGCCGAGAAGGCCGCCGAAGCCGGGTTGGAGATCAATCTCGACAAGATCGCCACCACGCCCTCGACGCTGGACGCCCACCGGCTGATCCATTGGGCGGGGATCGAAGGGGTGCAGACGGCCGTGGTCTCTTCGCTCTTCCGCGCCTATTTCGTCGATGGCCGAAACATCGGCGATGGCGAGGTGCTGGGCGATATCGCCGACAGCTGCGGCATGGATGCGGCGCTGATCTTGCGTCTGCTCGCCTCTGACGCGGACCGCGCCGAGATTGCCGAGATGGATCAAGCGGCGCGGGGCATGGGCGTACAGGCGGTGCCGACCTTTGTGGTTGCGGGCCAGCATGCGGTGCCGGGGGCGCAGCCCACCGACCTTTGGGAAAAGGTCATCGAAGAGATCAAGGCGCAGGCCTGATAGCTCAGCGGCGCAATTGGCTGCGCCGCGCACCGATCTGTGCGTGAGCCGTGACCGTTCTGTGCGCCAGATGCGCGCCGGAGCCCTTTCGTTACGTCACGTTTCCCGGTACCGCTCCCTTACCTCCCTCTACTTCCCCTTTCCCCTGCGTCCCTCGTGCCCGCGGGGTTTCTCCGCCGAGGCCGAAATGACCATGACTTCCTCCCAGACCCCGGACGCGGTGGCCGCGTCCAAGGGCCCGAGCCGTTTCGAACTGATCGCGCTGCTGGCGTCGATGTTTGCGACCATCGCCTTTTCGATCGACGCCATGCTGCCGGCGCTGCCGCAGATCGGGCAAGAGCTGACGCCTGACGATATCAACCGGGCGCAGCTGGTGGTGACGAGCTTCGTGCTGGGGATGGGTGTGGGCACGCTGTTCACTGGTCCGCTGTCCGACACCTTTGGACGCAAGCCCGTAATCCTTGGCGGTATTGCGATTTACATCTGCGCCGCGTTTTTGGCGGCCAGCGCCGAGACGCTTGAATGGGTTCTGGCAGCGCGGATGCTTCAAGGTCTTGGCGCGGCCGGGCCTCGGGTCGTTGCGCTGGCCATCGTACGCGACCTTTATGCCGGACGCGGCATGGCGCAGATCATGTCGTTCGTGATGATGATTTTCACTCTCTTCCCGGCTCTCGCACCGAGCATTGGGACGCTGATCATCGGCCTTGCCGGCTGGCGCGGCGTGTTTCTGGCTTTTGTCGCCTTCGCCTCGCTGATCGCCTTTTGGATGACGCTGCGCCTGCCGGAGACGCTGCCGGCTGAGCGCCGGCGTCCGTTCCGAGCGGGTCCGCTGTGGGCCGCGGTCAAAGAGCTTCTGTCGCATCCGGTGGTGCGGATCTCGATCGGCGTTCAGGCCCTGTGCCAAGCGATGATGTTTTCGATGATCTCCTCGGTGCAGCAGATCTATGACGTAAGCTTTGATCAGGGGACCTATTTCCCGATCTGGTTTGGCGCCGCGGCGATCTTTGCCGCCTCGGCCAGCTTCGTGAACGCCCGGCTTGTGGGGCGTCTTGGGATGCGGCGTATCGTGACCTCGGTTCTGGCGGCGCAGATCGTGTTCTCGGGCATCGCGATCGTGGTGTTTGGCAGCGGCTTGACCGGATCGGCGGGCTTTGCGGTCTTCTACCTGTGGCAGATCACCGTGTTCTTTCAGATGGGTCTGACCATGGGCAATGTGAATGCCATAGCGATGGAGCCGGTGGGCCATATTGCTGGCATGGCCTCGTCGTTGATTGGCGCGATCTCGACCGTGCTGGCTGTGCTGATGGCCGTGCCCGTCGGGTTGATGTTCGATGGAACGCCGCTGCCGCTGGCCTGTGGCGTGTTCGTCGAGGTGAGCGTCGCGACGCTGCTTATGCTCAAGCTCAGAAAACTTGAGGTCAGCGCCTCTGCGTGATGCGCTGCGCGCCGGGTCCGCCAGATTGGTGGGCCGGTGGCCTCTCTTGTGGTCTCTCTTGGTCGGAGTTTGCAGCCTTGCGGTCGCGCAGCCTCCGGTTGCCAGTTTCCCGCGCTGTTCCGACAAAAGCGCTGATCATCCGAGCCCTTGTGCGCGATCCGGCCAGGCCTTCTCTTCATCGCCGGAGACGGTCCCAGCGCCCATTTTGAAACCCGCCATTTCGCGGGCGAGGTCCCTTGCGTGGCCGCGAAGCCGCAATCCCATTGCGGCCATTTCCTCGCTCAGCGCCGCGCTTTCCTGTGTCTGACTGTCAAGACGGGCGACGGCTTCGGACAGCGTCGACAGGCGTTCCGACTGGCTGCGCGCCTCGTCGCGGATCTCGGCGATCATATTGCTGACCGTGCTGACCGCCTCCACGATTGTCGAGAGTCGCCCGCCCGCTTCGTTCACGAGCTTGGCGCCTTCCGAGACCTGATCCTCGCTGTCGAGGATGAGCTTTTTCACGCCTGCGGCGGCTTCCGATGTGCGCTGTGCCAATTGGCGGACTTCGGAGGCGACGACCGCAAACCCCTTGCCACTTTCTCCAGCGCGGGCGGCCTCGACGCCGGCATTCAGCGCTAGAAGGTTTGTCTGGAAGGAAATGTCGTCGATCAGGTCGATGATTTTTCCGACCTCGGAGGAGCTTTGTTCGATCAACTGCATCGCCTCAATGGCGCGATGGGTGACCGTGCCGCCTTCTTCGGCGCTGTCGCGTGCAAGGCGTGCCTGCTCTGCGAGGTCCCCGGCACGCTGGGCGGTGCCGCGCAGCGCGCCGGTGACCTCGGCCATACCGCTGGCGGCACCGCTGAGTTCCAGCGCCTGCCGCTCGCTGCGAGTGGAAAGATCGCCGGTGACCTGTTCCAGCGCCCCGGCCTCCTCATCCACACCATCGGCGGTGCGACGGCTACTGCCCAACGCGCCCTGAAGCTGCCCGAGCGCCCGGTTGAAATCCCGGCGCAGGTCTTCGAACGCCCCCTCCATCGGCGTGTTGACAGCACAGTCAAGGTTGCGTTCCGCAAGGGCGTGCAAATGGCTGGAGAACTGCATGGCCATATCCTGCGTCTGGCGTGCGGCGTTTTCGGCGCGCTGCTGGGCCTCTGCCGCGCGGTGGCTTTCATCGGCAAGCCGCTCGGCGCTTTCCGCCAGATGCCGGCGACCGGCGTTGCGTTGCAGGATGGCCATGTTGAGGATGACCCCTTCCATCACCACGATGCCGCCGTGCAGCAGCACCCGCATCAGGTTTTCCACGAGATCGGTGGACGGAAAGACCAGGGCGGGCATCAGCAGCACGAGCCCGAGGTGCTGCACCGCGACCAAAGCGCAGCTGAAGACCAGCACACCGACGCGGCCGAGGATGGATATGCCGGCGAGCATGACGAAATACAGCATGTGCGTGTCGAGTTGCCACGGGTGCATCCGATAGGCGGCGGTGAGCACCATCACTTCGGCGACGACCGAGGCCGCGAGGACATAGTCCGTGAGACGGCTGCGAAACCGGAGCGAGGCCGCCGCCGCGAGCAGCAGGGCCAAAGAGACCAGCGTGCTGGGCATGTTTGGCCGATCAAGATAGAGATCGGTGACGGCATGAACCGGGAGCAGCATCGCGCCGAGAAGCAGCAGCAGCATCCGCTCCGATAGTGCCTGCACCCGGGACTGCAGCGTTTTGGTGAATGCGGCGATCATGCCCGCCCCCCACAGATTGCAGCCAAGGCTGCTGCGTCGCGTACCGCCCATGCGCCGAGCGCCATCAGCCGCGTCCGCGGCGGCGGGCCATCAAACCCGCCAAGGGCTCCAAAGGGGGCCGTGACCGGCCCAACGATCCGCCCCCCCGCCGCGAGGATCAGTGCCGCGGCACCTTGGCCCCATGGCGGCGCGATGACCAGAACCGGCCCGCCCGGTTCCAAAGCCGCCGCGCGGGCGGCCGCCGCTGGCCCGCCGAACACGGCAAAGCCACTGGCCAGAAGGCAGACCGCCAGCACAAAGGCCAGCAGCAAGGCGCTCATCAAATTCTCAACTTTCTGATCCATAACGCCTGCATAGACGGCGAAGGTTTGCGATTTCGCTAATTCCAACCGGCTCAAACCAGAAAAACGCGACATAACGGTATACGACTGCATACCATCCTTCCCTCACGCGGGGAAACGCGCTACATCCAACGAAGCCGACTCAGCCATCGAAAGGGACACCCATGTCGAAGATCAAGGTCGAGAACCCCATCGTCGAAATGGACGGGGACGAGATGACCCGGATCATCTGGGACTTCATCAAGAAGAAACTGATCCTGCCCTATCTGGACGTCGATCTGCTCTATTATGATCTGGGGATCGAAGAGCGGGACCGGACCGAAGACCAGATCACCATCGACGCGGCGGAAAAAACCAAAGAGATCGGCGTCGCGGTCAAATGCGCCACGATCACGCCCGACGAGGCGCGGGTCGAAGAGTTTGGCCTGAAGAAGATGTGGCGCTCGCCCAACGGCACGATCCGCAACATCCTCGGCGGCGTGGTGTTCCGCCAGCCGATCATCTGCCGCAATGTGCCGCGTCTGGTGCCCGGCTGGACCCGTCCCATCGTCATCGGCCGTCACGCCTTTGGCGATCAGTACAAAGCCACCGATTTCCACTTCCCCGGCGCGGGCACGCTGTCGATGAAGTTTGTCGGCGAAGATGGCACGGTGATCGAGAAAGAGGTGTTTCAGGCGCCCTCCGCCGGTGTCTATCAGGCGATGTACAACCTCGACGCCTCGATCATCGACTTCGCCCGCGCCTCGTTCAACTACGGTCTGATGATGGGCTGGCCGGTGTATCTGTCGACCAAGAACACCATCCTCAAGGCCTATGACGGGCGCTTCAAGGATCTCTTCCAGAAGGTGTTCGAAGAAGAATTCGAGGCGGAGTTCAAGAAAAAGAAAATCTGGTACGAGCACCGGCTGATCGACGACATGGTGGCCTGCGCCATGAAATGGAACGGCGGCTTTGTCTGGGCCTGCAAGAACTACGATGGCGACGTGCAATCCGACACGGTGGCGCAGGGCTTCGGCTCGCTCGGCCTGATGACCTCGCAGTTGATGACACCGGATGGCAAGATCGTCGAGGCCGAGGCGGCGCATGGCACGGTCACGCGCCACTATCGCCAGCATCAGGCGGGTCAGGCCACCTCGACCAACTCCATCGCCTCGATCTTCGCCTGGACCGGCGGCCTGAAGCACCGCGCCAAGCTCGATGCCAACGCGCAGTTGCTGACCTTCGCCGAAACGCTGGAGAAGGTGGTGGTGCAGACCGTGGAATCGGGCTGGATGACCAAGGACCTCGCGCTGCTTGTCGGGCCGGACCAGAAGTGGCTCACCACCATGGGCTTTCTCGAAAAGGTCGATGAGAACCTCAACAAGGCGCTTGCCGCGGCCTGAGACGCCACAAACTGATCCCACCGAAGCGGGCCCTGCGGGCCCGTTTCTTGTTTGGGAGGTTTGTGAAGGCGGCAGGGCACGGGAAACATTTGACCGCGGCGGCATGGTGCACGACCATCAGCGCATTGCATCAAGCCATTTTCCCTGGAGGTTACATGCCCCTTCGTGCCCTTCTTTGCGCCTGTCTGCTGACCCTGCCCGCCCTGCCCGTTCACGCCGCTTGGACCCTCGGTCAAGGCAATGGCTCGGCGGCCATGAGCCAGAACGCCGGTGCCGTGAAGATCACCTTTTTCTGCACCCGCAGCCGTCCGGACCGCCTGCAGGTAAGTTTCGATCCGTGGCGCGGCGCACCGCCGCCCAGCGTGATGCTGTGGATCGAACTGCCCGACGGGCGCACGGACCGGCAACCAATGGACTTCATGGCCGCAGACCGCGCCGCGAGCTTTACGCTCATGACCTCATCTCTGGTGCTCGGGAATCTGCAGCAGGCCGCGTCTTTGAGCTTCACCGAGGGTGGCCGGGAAATCGCCCGCACCGATGCCAAGGGCACGGGGGCGTTCCGGCTCGCGGTTCAAGAGCACTGCCACTTCTAGGCTGCATTTGCCGAAGTCGCGTTGAAACTTCGGGCAGTTGGCCTGCGCCATGCTGCGGCGCAGCGATCATCCCTTGACCTCGGCGGCAAAGGTCAGCATTGCTGCCCCATGATCCTCTTAGATAGCCCCCCTCCCGATCGCCATACGCTGTGGGAAGACGTCCATGGCATTCTCGTCGGCACCACGCTCGTTGCGCTGGGGATCCAGTTCCTGCGCGCCTCTGGCCTGTTCACCGGGCAGATCGCCGGTCTGGCTCTCGTGCTTGGCGAGCCCACCGGCCTGCGCTTTGGTCTGCTGTTCTTCTTGCTCAACGCCCCCTTCTACATCCTTGCGGTAAAACAACTGGGCTGGCGGTTCACCATCAAGAGTTTCATTTCCGTGGCGCTGATGTCGAGCATGGTCGACCTGATGCCGCTGGCGATCGACATCCAGATCGCGCCGCCGCTGGCCGCCGCGCTTTTCGGGGTCTGCGCCGGGTTGGGCCTGCTGTCGCTCTTCCGCCACGGCGCCACCCTTGGCGGCGTCGGGATCGTCGCGCTGTGGCTGCAGGACACGCGCGGCATCAAGGCGGGCTGGATCCAGCTTGGCTTCGATCTTCTGGTCTTCGCGCTGGCGGCGCTGTTCTTTGCGCCGATGCAGGTGCTGTGGTCGCTCGTCGGCGCGATCATCCTCAATGCGCTGATCACCATCAACCACCGGCGCGACCGCTATATCGCGCGCTCCTGACGCCCGGCATTCGGGCTGGCATCCGGCCCCCGGGGATGGCACTCAGGACGGCAAAAGACTTGCCCCGGGGCCTACGCATGCGCGCATCTTCACTGTTCTGTAAATACGCCGGTGCGACGCCGGTCTCGCCGCGACATATCGGCCCTTCTGAGAACCAAAGAGGCGCTGCGACATGCCCGCGCTGATGCTGCAGGGCACCGGCTCGAACGTCGGCAAGTCGATGCTGGTGGCCGGCCTGTGCCGCGCCGCGCGCCGCCGGGGGCTCAGCGTCGCCCCGTTCAAGCCGCAGAACATGTCGAACAACGCCGCGGTCACCGCCGACGGTGGCGAGATTGGCCGCGCGCAGGCGCTGCAGGCGCGGGCCTGCGGGCTCGTACCGCGCACAGACATGAACCCGGTGCTGCTCAAACCCGAGACGGATGTCGGCGCGCAGGTGGTGCTGCAGGGCCAGCGGATCGCCACCACGCAGGCGCGCGACTACGCCGGACTGCGGCCACGGCTGATGCGCGCGGTGCTGGAAAGTTTCGAGCGGCTGAAAGCGGCGCATGATCTGGTGCTGGTCGAAGGGGCCGGCAGCCCCGCCGAGATCAACCTGCGCCCGCGCGACATCGCCAACATGGGCTTTGCCCGCGCTGCCGATGTGCCGGTCGTGCTGGCCGGAGACATCGATCGCGGCGGGGTCATCGCGCAAATCGTTGGCACGCAAGCAGTCATGGACGCCGGTGATGCCGCGATGGTCCGCGGCTTTCTGATCAACAAGTTCCGCGGTGATCCGACCCTGTTTGACGATGGCTACCGGATGATCGCCGAACATACCGGCTGGCCCGGCTTTGGCGTGCTGCCATGGTTCCGCGATGCGCATCTGTTGCCCGCCGAAGACGCGCTCGACCTGCCCCGCAGGTCGCGCGACGCCGGCCTCAAGGTGGTCTGTCTCGCGCTGTCGCGGATCGCCAATTTCGACGACCTCGATCCGCTGGCGCAAGAGCCGGGCGTGTCGCTGTCGATGCTCGGCCCCGGCCAGCCGATCCCGGGCGATACGGATCTGGTGATCCTGCCGGGGACCAAATCCACCCGTGGCGATCTCGCCTTCCTGCGGGCGCAGGGCTGGGATGTGGATCTTGCGGCGCATGCGCGGCGCGGCGGGCATGTTCTGGGGATTTGTGGCGGCTACCAGATGCTCGGGCGCAGCGTGTCCGACCCGGACGGGATCGAGGGGCCCGCCGGAACCGACGCGGGCCTCGGGCTGCTGGCGGTCGACACGGTGATGTCCGCAGAAAAGCGCCTGACCCATGTCCGCGCCACCCATGCCGAAAGCGGCCTGCCGCTCGACGGCTACGAGATCCACATCGGCCGGACCGAGGGCGCGGATTGCGCGCGGCCCTTCGCGCAGATCGAGGGGGTGTTCGACGGCGCCATCTCCGAGGATGGTCGGGTCACTGGCAGCTATCTGCATGGCCTGTTCGCCGACGATGCCTTCCGCAGCCACTGGCTTGCGGGCCTCGGTGTGGCGCGCAGTGATCTGCGCTTCGAGGCCAAGGTGGACGCCGTGCTCGACGCGCTCGCTGACCACATGGAGCGGCATCTCGACGTCGAGGCGCTCTTGGCGCTGGCCCGGTAGCGCGGCAGCAAACCGGGCCCTTATTTCTGAGATGACCCCAAAAGAGAACGCCCCCCGATTACCCGGAGGGCGCTGAAACCTTCGGCGAAAGCGCCTTACGCCTGCGCCACGGCCCGCTTGGTCAGAACGCCAATGAGATGCGCGCGGTAGGCCGCCGACCCATGAAGATCGGTCATCAGCCCGTCCGCCGGAACCGCCAGCCCGTCCAGCGCCGAGGCTGAGAAATCGCCCGACAGAGCCGTTTCGGCGTCGGTCCAGCGGAACACGCCCTCTTCCGACGCGCCGGTCACCGCGACGCGCACACCGTCGGCGAACTTCGCCACGAAGACCCCGACCAGCGCAAAGCGCGAGGCGGGCTGCTCGAACTTGATGTAGGCCGCCTTCTCGGGGATCGGGAATTTCACCGCGGTGATGATCTCACCCTCGTCCAGCGCCGTGGTGAACATGCCTTGGAAATAGTCGTCCGCCGCGATCTCGCGCGTGTTGGTCACAACGGTCGCACCAGAGGCCAGCGCCGCCGCCGGGTAGCAGGCCGCCGGGTCGTTGTTGGCGAGGCTGCCGCCAGCGGTGCCGCGGTTGCGCACCGCCGGATCGCCGATATTGCCCGCCATTGCGGCCAGCGCCGGATAGCTCGACGCGGCCTCGCGCGCCACGCTGGCATGGGTGGCACCGCCGCCGACCGTCAGCACGCCGCCCTCGCTGGATACGCCCTTTATCTCTTCGATGCCCGCAAGGCTCACCAGAACCGAAGGCATGGCAAGGCGCTGTTTGAGCGACGGGATCAGCGTCTGTCCGCCTCCCAGCGCCTGCGCCTCTTCCTCGCCGAGCGCCGCCAGCGCATCGGCCAGCGTGCCGGGTTTCACAACGTCGAAGCTGTACATCGTCATCCTCCTGCGAAAAGGGTGCGGAGCCCTGCCCCTATCCCTTTCATCTTTCGCCAAATACTCACTCTCCCCGGCGCGAGATGCAAGCATCTGCGCCGGGAAATTCCGCCAAGCGCAGCGTCAGCCCTGCATGGCCTGCCAGACCCGGTGCGGAGACAGCGGCATATCGATATGCGCCACCTTGTGCCCGGCGGTGTTCAGCGCATCCAGCACCGCATTGACGACGGCCGGCGGAGAGCCAATGGCCCCGGCCTCGCCGCAGCCCTTCACCCCAAGCGGGTTGTGGGTGCAGGGCGTGGCGCAGCTGTGATCGACCATGTAGAACGGCACATCGGCAGCCCGCGGCATGGCATAATCCATGTAGCTGGCCGAGAGCAGCTGCCCGTCTTCGTCGTAGACACAGCCTTCCAGCAGCGCCTGACCGATGCCCTGCGCCAGACCGCCGTGCACCTGCCCCTCGACGATCATCGGGTTCACCACATTGCCGAAATCGTCCGCGGCGGCGAAGCGTTCGATGGTCACACGGCCGGTCTCGGGGTCGACCTCCACCTCGCAGGCATAGGCGCCAGCGGGATAGGTGAAGTTCGCCGGATCGTAAAAGGCGGTCTCTTCCAGCCCCGGCTCGATCTCGGTGAGCGGGTAGTTGTGCGGCACATAGGCCGCCAGCGTGACATCGCCCCAGGCGACCGACTTGTCGGTGCCGGCGACGGTGAATTGCCCGTCCTTGAGCTCGATATCGCCTTCCGAAGCCTCCATCAGATGAGCCGCGATCTTCTTGGCCTTGTTGATGATCTTCTCGGTGGCGCGGACCATGGCCGAGCCGCAGACCGCCAAGGAGCGCGAGCCATAGGTCCCCATACCGAAGGGGATCTTCGAGGTGTCGCCATGCACGATGTCGATCATGCTCTCGTCGATGCCCAGCATGTCGGCCACCACCTGCGGGAAGGCGGTCTCATGCCCCTGACCATGGCTGTGCGCGCCAACCATCACCGAGATCGAGCCGGTGGCGTTCACCCGCACCGTCGCGGCATCGTAGAGTCCGGCGCGCGCACCAAGCTGGCCCACGAGGTTCGACGGCGCGATGCCGCAGGCCTCGATGTAGCAGTTCACCCCAAGGCCGCGCAGCTTGCCGGCCTTCTCGCTCTCGGCGCGGCGGGCGGCGAAACCGGGGATGTCGATCATCTCTTCCAGCTTGTCCATCGTCGCGACGTAATCGCCGGTGTCGTATTCCACCGCCACCGGGGTGGCATAGGGGAAGCTGTCGATGAAGTTCTGCCGCCGTAGCTTGATCGGGTCCACGCCCAGTTCCCGCGCCGCCTTGTCGACAAGCCGTTCAAGCTGGAAGGTCGCCTCGGGCCGACCCGCGCCGCGGTAGGCGTCGACCGGCACGGTGTTGGTGAAGACCGCCCTGACGTTCACCTGAATCGCCGGGGTCTTGTAGTTGCCGGCCATCAGCGTGCCGTGCAGCCATGTGGGTACGGAACTTGAGAAGGTCGACAGATACGCCCCCATATTGGCCAGCGTGTCGGTGCGCAGCCCGATGAAGTTGTTCTCGGCGTCCAGCGCCAGTTCGATCTTCGTCACGTGGTCGCGGCCATGGGCGTCGGACATGAAGGCCTCGGAACGGGTCGAGGTCCATTTCACCGGCCGGTTGATCTGCCGCGCCGCGAAGGTGACGAAGGCCTCTTCGGCGTAATGAAAGATCTTGGTGCCGAAACCGCCGCCCACGTCGGGCGCGACCACCCGCAGCTTGTGCTCGGGGATGCCCAGCACGAAGGCGCCCATCAGCAGGCGGATCACATGCGGGTTCTGCGAGGTGGTGTAGAGCGTGCTCTCATCATTGGCGCGGTTGTACTCGCCAAGCGCCACGCGCGGCTCCATCGGGTTGGCGACCAGCCGGTTGTTGACCAGCTCCAGCGTGGTGACATGGGCCGCGTCGGCAAAGGCTTGGTCCACCGCCTCCTGATCCGAGCCGAACTGCCAGTCGTAGCAGAGGTTGTCCGCCAGATCGTCGTGCACCTTGGCCGAACCGCTCTCCAGCGCCGCCTTCATGTCGACCACCGCCGGAAGGTCTTCGATCTCTACCTCGATGGCCTCGGCCGCATCGCGCGCCTGATCCAGCGTGTCGGCGATCACCGCGCAGATCGGATCGCCCACGTGCCGCACCTTGCCCTGCGCCAGCACCGGGTGCGCCGGTTCCTTCATCGGCTCGCCGTGCTTGTCGGTCACCTGCCAGCCGCAGGGCAGCCCGCCGATGCCTTCGAAATCCTTGCCGCTGAAGATGCGCACCACGCCGGGCATCGCCTCGGCGGCGCTGGTTTCGATCGAGGTGATCTTGCCATGCGCCACGTCCGAGCGCAGGAAATGGCAGTAAGCCTGCCCGTAGGTGTTGATGTCGTCGGTGTACTGACCTGCGCCGGTCAGAAAGCGCACGTCCTCGCGCCGCTTCTGCGACGCGCCGATACCATGATCCTTCGGCATGGGGTCTCCTCCCTGATATGCCGGCGGGCCTGCCCGGGCTGTCTGTCGCGCCCGGCCCGCCTAGAACTCTCCATCCGGCGCTCTTTGCTTCGGCCGGTCCTCCCGTCACCGATGGCGGTCTCCCCTCCGCCTCCGGTCCGTCAAAAGCGCCGCTCAGCGCCTTTCATCTTTCCCAAAATACTCACAGCCGAACGCCTCCAAACGTCCCGCCGGTATTATTTCGCCCGCGTCACTCCGCCGCGATGCTGCTCACGTCCTGACCGCTGGCGGCCATGATCGCCTTGACGATGTTATGATAGCCGGTGCAGCGGCAGATGTTGCCCTCAAGATAGTGCCGGATCTCGGCCTCAGTGGGGCTGGGGTTTTCCTTCAGCAGCGAGGCGGCGGCCATCACCATGCCCGGCGTGCAAAAGCCGCACTGCAGGCCGTGGTGGTCCTGAAACGCCTGCTGGATCACGTTCAGAGACCCGTCGGCATTCGCCTGCCCTTCGATCGTGCCGACCTCTGCGCCGTCGCATTCGGCGGCGAAGATGGTGCAGCCCTTCACGTTCTCGCCGTCGACGTGGATCGTGCAGGCGCCGCACTGCGAGGTGTCGCAGCCCACATGGGTGCCCGTCAGGTGCAGCTCGTCGCGCAGGAACTCGGTCATCAGCATATTGCCCCTGACCTCCTTGCTGACGGATTTGCCGTTCACCGTCATCGTTACCTTGGTCATACGTACCCTCCCTGGGATGACTGTTCGGTTGTCGGTTGGCGTCACTCTGGCACGGGCGTCAGCCCGAGACCATCCGTTTGAACCAGCCTTTCTTCTTGCCCTCTTCCGCAGCGTCGCCCTCGGCTTCGGGGGCCGCGTCGGGATCGGCCGGCCCTTCGACCGCGTCCTGCAGGTTGGTGAAGAACTGGTCGGCCATCTTCTTGGCGAAACCATCGATGATCCGGCTGCCCAGCTGCGCCAGCTTGCCGCCGACCTTGGCGTCGACGTGATAGGTCAGCTCGGTGCCCTCATCGACCTGCTTGAAGCTGACGTCAGCGCCGCCCTTGGCAAAGCCCGCGGCGCCGCCCTTGCCCTCGCCCGACAGTGTCAGGCTCTCCGGCTCGTTCATGTTCGACAGGGTCACGGTGCCCTTGAAGGTCGCCTTCACCGGGCCGACCTTCTGCACCACAGTGGCCTCGTACCCGTCTTCGGGCGTGCCGCTTAGCTCGGTGCAGCCCGGCACGCATTCCTTCAGCACCTCGGGGCTCAGGATCGCCGCCCAGACCACCTCACGCGGGGCCTTGATCACGCGGGAATCGTTCATCTGCATGGCTCAAATCCTTCTTCGGGTGCGCCCAGCTTACCAGCCCGTGCCGGGGCGCCTATTAGACCATCGGCTGAGGCGCGGCGCAGTGCGCGCGCGCGTGCCTTTCAGGCGCAGAGGATTGCGCCGATGGCGGCGCTGCGCAACCCCCCGTTCGCAGCAGGCCCCGGCGTAACCCTCGCCGCGGCGCAGAGAAAGTGGCCTGCGGGCACCCGCAGCGGTCTTGCGAGGGAAAACCGTTGACCCGGCGGAAGCGCCGCACGACAACATCGCCATGAGCCAGACATTCGACCGATCCGCCCTCTACGCCCTTGCCCGCAGCCTGCTGGAACGCGGCGGCCTGCCCGCCGACAAAGCCGCCACCGTCGCCGAGCTGCTGATCCAGACCGACGAGATCGGCGTCACCACCCATGGCATCTCGATGGTGTCCTACTATCTGCCCGAGCTTGCCAAGGGGCTGATGAGCGCCGAAGGCACGCATGAGGTGCTGGCCGACAACAAGGTCACGCTGCTTTGGGACGGCAACTACCTGCCCGGCCATTGGGTGATGACGCAGGCGCTCGAGACCTGCATGGCGCGCGCCGCCGACTACGGCATGGCGGCCATGGCGATCCGACGCAGCCACCACATTGGCTGCCTTTCGGCGCTGACCCGCATCGCCGCCGACAAGGGCTACATGTGCTATATCGCCACCTCTGATCCCTCGGGCGAATGGGTGGCGCCCTATGGCGGCTGCGAGCCGCTGCTGACCCCCAACCCTTGGGCGGTGGGCTATCCGGGCCGCGATCATCCGGTGCTCATCGACACCTGCGCCTCGATCACCACGCTGTCGAAAGTGCGCGAGCACATCAATTCCGGCACCGAGTTCGCACATCCGTGGATGCTCGATGGTGCGGGCCACGCGACCACCGATCCCACCGTGATCAACCAGACGCCCAAGGGATCAATCCTGCCGGTGGGCGGTGTTGACCACGGCCATAAGGGGTTTGCCATGGGGCTGATGGTCGAGATGCTGACGCAGGCGCTGGCCGGGCATGGCCGGGTCGAGGCGCCCACGCGCTGGGGCGCCAATGTCTTTCTGCAGATCATCGACCCCGAGGCCTTTGGCGGGCGCGAGGCCTTCATCGCGCAGGTCGAGCATCTCAACGCCGCCTGCCGCGCCAGCAGGCCCGTCGATCACGCCCGCCCGGTCCGCATCCCCGGCGACCGTGCCGCCAGCGCCGCAACCCGGTCGAAGACCGAAGGCATCGCCCTGCCCGACGAAGTGCTCACCCGCATCCGTGCCTGCGCCGCCGAGGCCGGGCTGGCCTTCCCCGCGCCGCGCTGACCGCTAACGGCGCGGCGGGATGGCGTAGGTCAGCGAGGCATGGGCGACCGGATCGCCCGAGCCTTCGCTGTAGAGCAGCACGTCGGTCACGCTCAGGCTGCGCCCCAGCTTCAGCAGCCGGGCCTCGGCCAGCAGGTCGCACCCGGCCTCGGGCTTGCGCATGAAATCGATGGAACAATGGGTGGTGACGGTCAGCGCCTGCCGCCCGATCCGCGCCAGCGTCGCCACATAGGCCGCCACATCGGCCAGAGCGAACATCGACGGGCCCGAGACCGTGCCGCCGGGGCGCAGATGCTGATCGCCGGTCAGCAGCCGCATCACCAGCATCTCCTCGTCCATCCGGTCGATGCCGAACATCCCCTCGACCTGCGGAAACACCTCGGACAGGTAGCCCGTCATCTCCGGTATGGTGAACTGCAGCGTCATGCGACCTCCCGCCTCTTTCGCCCTGCACCCTCGCTGGCTAGGCTGCCCGCGAGGATGGAGGAGGACAAGATGGCAATTCTGGAACGTCACGACACCGGGCCGGTCGCGCATTTGCGGCTGAATGCGCCCGAAAGGCTCAACCCGCTATCGGACGAGATGCTGGCGGCGCTGCAGGCACAGATCGACGCGCTGGCGCAGGATCGCGCTGTCCGCGCCGTGGTGATCTCGGGCGCGGGCAAGGTGTTCTGCGCCGGGCATGACCTGCGCGAGATGCAGGCGGCGCGTCAGGCCGAAGACAAGGGTGCGGCCTATTTTGCCGATCTCTTCGCCCGCTGCGCCAAGGTGATGACCGGGCTGACCCTCCTGCCCCAGCCGGTGATCGCGCAGGTGCATGGCATCGCCGCCGCCGCCGGCTGCCAGCTGGTAGCCAGTTGCGACATGGCGGTGGCCGCCGAGGATGCGCGTTTCGCCGTCAACGGGGTCAACATCGGGCTCTTCTGCGCAACGCCGATGGTGGCGCTGACCCGCAACCTGCCCCGCAAGCAGGCGTTCGAGATGCTGACCACGGGCCGTTTCATCGACGCCGAAGAGGCGCTGGCCATGGGGCTGGTCAACCGCGTGGTGCCGGTCGAAGACCTGCCCGCCGCCGCGCAATTACTGGCCGAAACGGTGGCGGCAAAGCTGCCGCAAGCGGTGAAGATCGGCAAGGAGGCCTTCTACGCCCAAGCCGAGCTGCCACTGGAGCAGGCCTATGCGCTGGCCGGAGAGGTGATGGTGGAAAACATGCTCGAACGCGACACCAGCGAGGGCATCGCGGCGTTTCTCGACAAGAGAAAACCTGACTGGAGCGTGTGAGCCGCTGGCGGAAAGCCGCTGATCCCGGGCGCTTACCTGGAACTCATGCGGCGGAGCCGCGCGTTCTCTGCGTATACCTCCGCACCACGTTCAGGAGAGCACTATGTTGCGTACCCTCACTTTCGCGGCCCTGTCGGCCGCCGCTCTGACCACACCGATGGCCGCATCAGCCGCCCCCAAGGGCTGTCCGCCGGGCCTTGCCAAGAAAAACGCCGCCTGCATGCCACCGGGCCAATACAAGAAGCAGGCCCCTGTGCGCCATGACGGGGAGCGCGACCGAGACCGCGGCGAGATCCGCATTCACCGGTTCGACCGCGGCGACCGCATCCGCGACGGCTATGTCCGCCTCGACGATCCGCGCCGCTATGATCTCGATCCACGCCGCACCTATTACAACGTCGACGACTATATCTACCGGGTCGACCCCGACACCGGCGCCGTGCTCGACATCATCGGCGGCATCGCGCAACTCGCGCGCTGAGCCTCCGCAGGGGGGCGCTGCCCCCCTTCCCCCCGGGATATTTCCGTCTAGACGAAGAAAGGACCGGCGCCCCTTTCCGAGCCCGGTCCTTCTTCTCTTTTCAAATACGCGCTGGCGCGCCGCAGAAGCCGCGCCACGCGGCTTATTCCGCGGCCACCTTGCCGCCGGGCTTCAACATCGGCTTGAGATAATGCCCGGTGTGCGAGCGCCCAACCTCGGCCACGTCCTCGGGCGTGCCGGTCGCGACGATCTCGCCGCCGCCGTCCCCGCCCTCGGGGCCGATGTCGATGATGTGGTCGGCAGTCTTGATGACGTCGAGGTTGTGCTCGATCACCACCACAGTATTGCCCTGCTCGACCAGTTCGTGCAGCACTTCCAGCAGTTTGCGGACGTCCTCGAAATGCAGGCCGGTGGTCGGCTCATCGAGGATGTAGAGCGTGCGCCCGGTGGAGCGTTTCGCCAGTTCCTTCGACAGTTTCACCCGCTGCGCCTCGCCGCCCGAAAGCGTCGTCGCCTGCTGGCCGACCTTCACATAGCTCAGGCCGACTCGCATCAGCGCGTCCATCTTCTCGCGGATCGAGGGCACCGACTGGAAGAACTTCTGCGCCTCTTCCACAGTCATATCAAGCACATCGGCGATGCTCTTGCCCTTGAACTTGATCTCCAGCGTCTCGCGGTTGTAGCGCTGGCCCTTACAGGTCTCGCATTCGACGTAGACGTCCGGCAGAAAGTGCATCTCGATCTTGATGACGCCGTCGCCCTGACAGGCCTCGCAGCGCCCACCCTTCACATTGAAGCTGAAGCGGCCCGGCTTGTAGCCGCGCGCCTTGGCCTCGGGGAGCCCCGCGAACCAGTCACGGATCGGGGTGAAGGCGCCGGTGTAGGTGGCCGGGTTCGAGCGCGGCGTGCGGCCGATCGGGCGCTGGTCGATGTCGATGACCTTGTCGAGATACTCAAAGCCCTTGATCGTCTCGCAGGGCGACGGCGTTTCCCGCGCACCGTTGAGCCGCATGGCGGCGTTCTTGTAGAGCGTTTCGATGGTCAGCGTCGACTTGCCGCCGCCCGACACGCCGGTGACGCAGACGAATTTGCCCAGCGGAAATTCGGCGTCGATGCCCTTGAGGTTGTTGCCGGTGGCCTTGACCACCTTGAGCGTCTTGCCGTTGCCCTTGCGCCGTTCCGTCGGCACGGCGATCTCGCGCGTGCCTGCAAGATACTGGCCGGTGAGGCTGGCGGCATCGTCGGCGATCATCGGCGGCGTGCCGTGGCTGACCACATTGCCGCCGTGCACCCCGGCACCGGGGCCGATGTCAAAGACGTAATCGGCCTGACGGATCATATCCTCGTCATGCTCGACCACGATCACCGTGTTGCCCTGATCGCGCAGCGATTTCAGCGTGCCGATGAGCCGGTCGTTGTCGCGCTGGTGCAGGCCGATCGACGGCTCGTCGAGCACGTAGAGCACGCCGGTCAGCCCCGAGCCGATCTGCGAGGCCAGCCGGATGCGCTGGCTTTCACCGCCCGACAGCGTGCCGGCGGCGCGCGACATGGTCAGATAGTCGAGGCCGACGTTGTTCAGAAAACCAAGCCGCTCGCGGATCTCTTTCAGGATGGCGCGGGCGATCTCGTTCTTCTGGCCCGAGAGCGCGGCGGGGACGGTCTCGATCCACTCATGCGCTTCGCGGATCGATTTCTCGACCACATGGCCGATGTGCAGCAAATTGTCCTGTCCAGCCTTGCCATCGCCGATCTTCACTGCCAGCGCCTCGGGGCGCAGGCGATAGCCGCCGCAGCTGCCGCAGGGGCGATTGTTCTGATAGCGCTCGAACTCCTCGCGCACCCAGGCGCTGTCGGTCTCGCGGTAGCGGCGCTGCATGTTGGGGATGACGCCCTCGAAGGCGCGGCTCACCTGATAGACGCGGCCGCCCTCGTCGTAGCGGAACGGGATCTCTTCCTTGCCCGACCCGTAGAGGAACACGTCCTGCACCTTCTTCGGCAGGTCCTTCCAGCGGGCATTCTTGTCAAAGCCGTAATGCTTGGCGATCGACTCGATGGTCTGCAGGAAATACGGCGATTTGCCTTTGCGCCACGGCGCGATGGCGCCGTCGGCGACCTTCAGCGTGATGTCGGGCACCACGAGGTTCTCGTCGAAGAACAGCTCCACCCCAAGGCCGTCGCAGTCCGGGCAGGCACCGACAGGCGCGTTGAAGGAGAACAGGCGCGGTTCGATCTCGGAGATGGTGAAGCCGCTGACCGGGCAGGAGAAGTTCTCCGAGAAGGTGATCCGCTCGGGATCGCCCTCGCCGTCGCGCGGCGCGGTTTCCAGCACGGCGATGCCGGAGGCGAGATCGAGCGCGGTGCGGAAACTGTCGGCCAGCCGCGTTTCCAGCCCCTCGCGCACGACGATGCGGTCGACCACCACGTCGATGTCATGGCGGAACTTCTTGTCGAGGGTCGGCGGCTCATCCAATTCGTAGAACGCGCCGTCCACCTTCACTCGCTGAAAGCCCTGCTTGCGCAGCTCGAGGAATTCCTTGCGGTACTCGCCCTTGCGGTCGCGGATGATCGGCGCCAGCAGGTAGCCGCGGGTGCCCTCCTCCAGCGCCATGACGCGGTCGACCATGTCCTGCACCTGCTGCGCCTCGATGGGCAGGCCGGTGGCCGGGCTGTAGGGCGTGCCGACGCGGGCAAAAAGCAGGCGCAGATAGTCGTAGATCTCGGTGACCGTGCCGACGGTCGAGCGCGGGTTTTTCGAGGTGGTCTTCTGCTCGATGGAAATCGCCGGCGACAGGCCCGCGATGTGATCGACATCGGGCTTTTCCATCATGTCGAGGAACTGCCGCGCATAGGCCGACAGGCTCTCGACATAGCGGCGTTGGCCCTCGGCGTAGATCGTGTCGAAGGCCAACGAGGACTTGCCCGAGCCCGACAGACCGGTGATGACCACCAGCTCGTCGCGCGGGATATCCACGTCGATGTTCTTGAGGTTGTGCTCGCGCGCGCCGCGAACTTCGATCTGCTTGAGCTCTGGCATGAAGACCCTCGGGAAAGGAACGCCCCTACACATAGGGGAAACGCCCCGGATCGCAATGGCCGAAAGAGAACTTTTGCAGAACAGAGGCGGGACGCCTGTCGCTTTTCACTTTAGAGCACCGGCGCGGCGCGCGGAAGCAACTCTCTTCTCGGAGAGTTGCAAAAGCCCTTGCCGCAGTCTGCAGTGCTTAGCGGTAGCGCAGAGAGATGCCCTCGGCGAAGAGATGCACCTTGTCAGAGGCCGCCGTCAGCCCGACGTCATTGCCGCGCAGGCCCTGATGGATGCCCGGAAGCTTGGCGATCACCGGCTCCTTGGCGCCTTCGGTGGGCTCGAAATGCAGCAGCGTCACCTCGCCGAGCGCCTCGGTCAGCGCGACCTTGCCGTGAAAGCTCGCCTCGCCCTCGGCGATGGTGAAATCCTCGGGGCGGATGCCGACGTTCACCTTCGCCCCTCTGTCCGCCTCGGTCGTCGGCACCTCGGAGATGACGGTGCCGCCGCCCTGCAGCGCGACGGTGGTGCGCGCGCCTGTCGCGGTCACCTCTCCGGCCAGCATGTTCATCGCTGGCGAGCCGATGAACTGCGCCACGAACTCGCTGTTGGGCGTCTCGTAGAGCTCCAGCGGCGAGCCGACCTGCGCGACGCCCTTGTTGGCCAGCACCACGATGCGGTCGGCCAGCGTCATCGCCTCGACCTGATCGTGGGTGACGTAAATCATCGTGCGGTCGGGCATGGCCTCCTTGAGTTGCGCGATCTCGATCCGCGTGGCCACGCGCAGCGCCGCGTCGAGGTTCGAGAGCGGCTCGTCGAAGAGATAGACCTTGGGGTCGCGCACGATGGCACGGCCGATGGCGACACGCTGGCGCTGGCCGCCCGACAGCGCCTTGGGCAGCCGGTCGAGATAGGGTTCAAGCTGCAGCATTTTGGCGGCGCGCTCCACTGACGCGGCGATTTCCTCCTTGCTCTTCTTAGCGATCTGCAAGGCGAAGGACATGTTGTCGCGCACCGTCATGTGCGGATAAAGCGCGTAGCTTTGGAACACCATGGCGATGCCGCGCTGCGCGGGGGGCACGTCGTTGACCAGCTGCCCGTCGATTTCCAGCGTGCCGGCGGTGATCCTTTCCAGCCCCGCGATCATCCGCAGCAGCGTGGACTTACCGCAGCCCGAGGGGCCGACGAAGACGATGAGCTCGCCCGCCTTGATGTCGAGGTCGATGTCCTTCAGCACCTCAACGGTGCCGCCGTAGGTCTTGCCGACACCGGCCAGTTTCAGATCCGCCATGGTTTCCGCTCCCGCCTTGTTCTCATTGCCTGCCGATCACATCCGCAACGCCAGCGCGGGCTGCCACGGCCCGAGATGAAACTTGCCGTCGGGTGCCGTGCCGGTTGACCCCAGTTCGACCCCCACCTGCTGCCAGTTTCCCGCCGGAGCGTCGATCGCCGCCGGATCGCGGCCGATGTTGAACGCGCAGAACAGCTCTTCTTTCTCGTCGACCCGGTGGAAGCTGAGCACGTGGCCCTGCGCTTTCAGGTCGGTGATCTCTCCCTTGCGCAGCGCCGAGTGGGCGTGCCGGAAGGCGATGGCGCGGCGGTAATGGTGCAGGATTGCCGCCGGGTCGCGCTCTTGGTCGGCGACCGTCATCCGCAGGTGCTCATGGCTCACCGGCAGCCATGGCTGGCCCTCGGAAAAGCCGCCGTGGTGCGCGTTCGGCTCCCAGACCATCGGCGTGCGGCAGCCGTCGCGCCCCTTGAACGCGGGCCAGAAGCGGATGCCGTAGGGATCCTGCAGATCCTCGAACGCCAGCACCGCCTCGGGCAGCGCCAGTTCCTCGCCCTGATAGATGCAGGCCGAGCCGCGCAGGCACATCATCAGCGTGTTGTAGGCGCGCGCGCCGCCGTCGCCAATGCCCCAGCGGGTGACATGGCGCACCACGTCGTGGTTGGAGAACGCCCAGCAGGCCCAGCCATCGCTGGCCACCTCGTGGACCTTGTCCATAACATCCTTCACGTAGGCCGCAGACGGCGGCTTGTCGGAAAGCAGCTCGAAGGCATAGGACATCTGCAGGTGCGCGTTGCCCGAGGTGTATTCGCCCAGAACCTCCAGCCCGCGCAGGTCCTCGCCGATCTCGCCCACGGCGGCGGCGTTGTAGCGGTCCATCAGCTTGCGCAGCTTGGCGAGAAACTCGAGGTTCTCGGGCTGGGTCTTGTCGTAGAGGTGCTCTTGCCACGTGTAGGGGTTCACCGCCGGCGCGGTGATCGGGTTCCGGCGCTCGGGTGGCAGCGGCGGGTTGTCGCGCAACTCGGCGTCATGGGTGTAGAAATTCACCGTATCGAGGCGGAAGCCATTGACCCCGCGATCCAGCCAGAACTGTGCGGTCTCAAGCAGCGCCTTCTGCACGTCCGGCTCGTGGAAGTTGAGGTCGGGCTGCGAGGTCAGGAAGTTGTGCAGGTAATACTGGCAGCGCACGGTATCCCATTGCCACGCCGAGCCGCCGAAGATCGACAGCCAGTTGTTGGGCGGCGTGCCGTCGGGCTTGGCGTCGGCCCAGACGTACCAGTTGGCGCGCGGGTTGTCCTTGGAACTGCGGCTTTCCTCGAACCAAGGGTGCTGGTCGGAACTGTGCGACATCACCAGATCGATCAGCACCTTCAGGCCAAGCTGATGCGCCGTCTCGATCAGCGTGTCGAAATCCGCAAGGCTGCCGAACATCGGGTCGACGTCGCAATAATCGCTGACGTCATAGCCGAAGTCCTTCATCGGCGAGCGGAAGAAGGGCGAGATCCACACCGCATCCACCCCCATCGAGGCAATATGCGGCAAGCGCCGCGAGATGCCGAGAAGATCGCCGATGCCGTCGCCGTTACTGTCCTGAAAGCTGCGCGGGTAGACCTGATAGATCACCGCGCCGCGCCACCAGTCGCGGTCTTCGGTCGAGGGCACGGGAAGGTTTGTCGTCTTGCTCATACCATGGACTTTCGATCACTTGACGGAGCCGGCCAGCAGGCCGCGCACCAGATATTTCTGCATCGCGAAGAACACGAGCAGCGGCACCACGATCGACACGAAGGCCGATGTGGCAAGAATTTCCCATTGCCCGCCGCGCGAGCCCATGAGGTTGACCAGCCGCGCGGTCAGCACCAGCCGGTCGTCGTCGGTGCCGAGAAAGACCAAGGCCACCAGCAGGTCGTTCCACGTCCAGAGGAACTGGAAGATGGCGAAGCTGGCCAGCGCCGGGAACGACAGCGGCAGCACGATCTTGGTGAAGATCTGGAAGTCCGAGGCACCGTCGACGCGGGCGTTCTCGATGATGTCTTTGGGCAGGCCGACCATGTAGTTGCGCAGCAGGTAGATGGCGAGCGGCAGGCCAAAGCCGGTGTGTGCCAGCCAGACGCCCAGATAGCCCTTGCCGATGCCGATATTGTTGTGCAGCTGCAGCAGGGGGATCAGCGCAAGCTGCAGCGGCACCACCAGCAGCGCCACCACCGCCGCCACCAGCAGCGCCCGACCGGGAAATTCCATCCACGCCAGCGCATAGGCGGCAAAGGCGGCCACAAGGATCGGGATCACCGTCGCCGGGATCGACACCGTCAGCGTGTTGAGGAACGCCTGCCCCACGCCCGCGCCCGCCGTGGTGCCGAACAGAACGTTGCTGTAGTTCTCCAGCGTGAACTCCGGCGGCGTGGTGGCGGTGCTGAACACCCGCGGCAGACGCTCTCCCTCAAAACTCTGCGGCGCGCTGAGACGGAAGTCGCCCGATTGCGCCACGGTCAGTTGCCAGTCATCGTCAAGATCGACCGTCGCGCCCGGCTCATAGGCCTCGGGTTCGCGCGACGAGGTGCCCCACGCCGACAGCGTGGTTTCGGCGGTGCCGAAGAGATTGCCGTCAATGACATAAAGATCGCCGTCCTGCGCCTCCTCGCCCTCGATGCGGATCGCCGGAAGCTGGCCCTTCTGGGCAGAGAAGGCCGACCACCAGCCCGAGTTGCTGATCTGCTCGGCGGTGCGGAACGACGACACCAGCAGACCGACCGTCGGGAACAACCACAGTGCCACCAGCAGCGCCACCGAGATATGCACCGCCCATGTCAGGTGGGATTTGTGCCCTGCGATATTGTCCATCTCGCCGCCCTCCCTCAGCGCGTCTCGCGGCGCGCGTTGATCACATTCCACACCAAGATCGGCGAGACGAGGATCATGATCACCATGGCCGAGGCCGAGCCGACGCCCCAGTCGAACGCACGGAACAGCTTGTCGTACATGTAATTTGCCAGAACCTGCGTCTGCCATTGGCCGTTGGTCATGGCGAGCACGATGTCGAAGATTTTCAGCACCACCAGCGTGATCGTCGTCCAGACCACCACGATGGTTGAACGGATCTGCGGTACCTTGATCTTGAAGAAGATCTGGAACGGGTTGGCACCGTCGACGATGGCCGCCTCCACCGTCTCTTCGGGGATGCCGCGCAGTGCCGCGCCGAGGATCACCATGGCGAAACCGGTCTGAATCCAGATCAGCACCACCATCAGCAGGAAGTTGTTCCACGGGGTGATCGTCAGCCACGTCTGCGGCTCTCCGCCCAGCCACACCCACACGGCGTTCAGGATGCCGATCTGTTCCTGCCCGATGGGACGGAAATCATAGACCAGTTTCCAGATCACCGAGGCGCCGACGAAAGAGATCGCCATCGGCATGAAGATCAGCGACTTGGCGATATTGCCCCAGCTGATCCGGTCGGTAAGCTGCGCCGCCAGCAGGCCGAACGCCGTGGAGGCGGCGGGCACGACCACCAGCCATAGCATATTGTTGCGGATCGCCTCCCAGAACTTCGGGTCGGCGGCCATCTGCGTGTAGTTCGCCAAGCCAACGAAGGCGCCGCCTTGGTCGCGATCGGTGAGTGAAAGCCAGAAAGTCGCCAGCACCGGATAGGCCAGATAGAGCCCGAGGGCGAACATCGCGGGGAACAGAAAGAGCCAGGGCCGGATCATCTCGGCGCGGCGGATGTTGCGCCCGATGTTGGGCCCGCGCGCCGGAAACAGCACCTTGTCGAGGAACTGGTTCGACAGCCAGAAATAGCCGATGCAGCCGCCGAGCCCGATCACGATGGTCAGCACCGCCTGAAATGCCGGATGCATGCTCTCCTCCCCTTCGCTTGCAGTCGTCAGGGGCGCCGCAAAACCCATGGGATTTGCGGCGCCCCGAGTTGAGATCAGGCGCGGTTACTTGGCGGCGTCCCAGCTGTTCTGGATCTCGCTGGCGACGTCCTCGGCGGATTTGCCTCCGACGTAATCGACCATGCCGGTCCAGAAACTGCCCGCGCCCACCGCGCCCGGCATCAGGTCGGAGGCATCAAAGCGGAAGGTGGTGGCATCAAGAAGGATCTCGCCCATCTTCTTCAGCGTCGGCGTGCCGTAAAGCTCGGCGTCGGCCTCCTTGTAGGGCGTCAGGAAGCCCGATTGCGCCATCCAGATCTCATGCGCGATCGGGGTCTGCAGGAACTCGATGAAGGCGCGTGATGCCTCGCTGTCCTCGGTGATAAAGGCCAGCGTCCCGGCGCCCAGCACCGGCTGGCCAAGGTCCTTACCCTCATAGGCGGGCATGTAGAAGAAATCCGCGTCCAGCCCCATTTCGGTGCCTTCGGGGAAGAAGGTCGGGATGAAGCTCGCCTGATGGTGCATGTAGCACTGCGGCGGCGAGGCGAAGAGCCCGTTCGGGCTTTCGCGGAAGTCGGTGGTCGCCACGGCGCCAGTGCCGCCCGCGACGAAGTCATTGTTCTTGGCGAACCAACCAAACTCCTCCAACGCCTCGATCACCTTGGGATCGTCGAAGGCGATCTCGTTGCTGACCCACTGGTCGTAAACCTCGGGCGGCTGCACGCGCAGCATCATGTCCTCGACCCAATCCGTCGCCGGCCAGCCGGTGGCTCCGCCAGATCCAAGGCCGATGCACCACGGCGTCTCGCCCTCAGCGACGATCTGCTCGGTCAGCGCTTTGAGGTCTTCCATGGTCTCGGGCACTTCGTAGCCCGCGTCTTCGAAGTTTTCGGGCACGTAAAACACCAAAGATTTCACGTCGATCTTGTAGGGGAAGGCATAGAGCGCCTCTTCCCCATCGGGGCCTTCGTAGGACCCGAGGCTGACCCAGCTGTCGCCCGCGGCATAGTTCTCGCGCAGCCACTCGGCTGTCTCGTCGCCCAGCGGTTCGACAAAGCCCTTGGACACAAGGTCCTGAATAAGCCCCGGCTGCGGCAGGATCGCGATGTTCGGCGGGCTGCCCGCCTCGGTGTCGATGACGATCTGCTGTTCATAGGTTTCCGACGAGGCATAGCTGACCGTGGCGCCCGTGGCCTCTTCGAAATAGGCCAGCACGGTTTCCACCAGCGCCTGATCGTCGCCGCGCCACGGGCCGAAGATGCTCAGCGTCTGGCCCGAGAGATCGTGCTCGGAGCCGAAGCTGTCGAGGCTCTCCCAGTTGAAATCGCCCTCGCCCGGCGTGAACACGAGATCAGCCTGCGCCGCGCCCGCGCAAAGCGCCAGTGCCGCAACCGAGCCGAGAATGGCGCGCGCGCCAGTTTGCTTCGTCATGCCAATGGTCATGTCGTCAAAATCCTCCCGTCATGTCGCGGCCTCCCGTGCCGCGCGAATGTCCCAGTGTCAGCGCAATTGGAGGCAAAATGCCCCAAAGCGGTTTGAGATTGCCGAAGCGTCCCGCGTTTGCCCCCCGTTTGTCAATCACGCAATACGCTGCCGTTGTGTAAATTCCGTGCTGCAGTGCAGCTAAAAAAGGCAGTTGTGAAAAGGTCTTTCCGCGATCCTGCTTTTGACGATAATGTCGGGCAATACCGAAGCGCTTTGGAAAACCCCGCGATGAACCTCAAGCAACTGGCCGCGCATCTCAATCTGTCGCAGACCACGGTGAGTCGCGCGCTCAATGGCTATCCCGAGGTCAGCGAGCAGACCCGCAAGCGCGTGGCGGAGGCGGCACAGGCGCTGAACTATGCCCCGAACGCGCGGGCCAAGGGGCTGGCGACGGGCCGGGCCATGGCGATCGGCCATGTGATCCCGATCTCGACCCAGCATCAGATGATGAACCCGGTGTTTGGTGACTTCATAGCTGGCGCCAGCGAGGAATACGTCAAGGCCGGGTATGATATGACCCTTTCGGTTACCGGCGACCGCGACGAGGAGGACAACTACCGCCGCCTCAAGGCCAAGGGCAATGTCGATGGGATCATCGTGCATGGCCCGTCGATGCAGGACGGGCGGATCCCGTTCCTGCGCACGCTCGGCCTGCCGTTTGTCGTGCACGGCCGCGCCTCGGAACTCGACACCGCCTATAGCTGGGTCGACATGAACAACACCCACGCCTTTCAGCGCGCCACCAGCTTTCTGCTCGACCTCGGGCACCGGCGGATCGGGCTGATCAACGGTCTGGAATTCATGGATTTCGCCTATCGCCGGCGGCTCGGCTTCGAACAGGCCCTGCGCGAGCGCGACATCCAACCCGACCCGCGCTACATGATGGGCGGCGAGATGACCGAAAGCTACGGCTTCGAGGCCGCCGCCCAGATGCTCGCCCTGCCCGACCGGCCCACCGCGCTGCTCACCTCCTCGGTGATCGCCGCCATCGGCATCCGGCGCGCCATCCACGCCGCGGGGCTGCAGATGGGCCGCGACGTGTCGGTGATCACCCATGACGACGATCTGAGCTTTCTGCGCAACGGGCCCGATTTGCCGATCTTCACCGCCACCCGCTCGTCGGTCTACGAGGCCGGGCGCATCGCCGCCGCGATGCTGCTGGAGCATATCGCCGACCCCACCCGCCCGGCGCAGTCGCGGCTGCTCGAGGCGCAGCTGATCATCGGCGGCTCCACCGGCCCGGCGCCCACCTAAGCCCAACCGCACCACCGCCCAACCCCACAAGGACAGGCCATGCAGTTCACCCGCAAGGATTTCCCCAAAGACTTCCTCTTCGGTGTCGCCACCTCGAGCTATCAGATCGAGGGCCATGCCTTCGGCGGCGCCGGGCGCACCCATTGGGACGATTACGCCGCCACCCCCGGCAATGTCGTGCGCGCCGAACACGGTGGCCGTGCCTGCGATCACTACCACCGCTTTGAGGCGGACCTCGATCTGGTGCAGGCCGCCGGGCTTGATGCCTACCGTTTCTCGACCAGCTGGGCGCGGGTGCTGCCCGAGGGGCGCGGCACGCCCAACCCAGAGGGGCTCGATTTCTACGACCGCCTCACCGACGCCATGCTCGAACGCGGCATCAAGCCCTGCGCCACGCTCTACCATTGGGAACTGCCCTCGCCGCTCGCCGACCTCGGCGGCTGGCGCAACCGCGATATCGCAGGCTGGTTCGGCGATTTCACCGAGGTGCTGATGAAGCGCATCGGCGACCGCATGTATTCCGTCGCCCCGATCAACGAGCCGTGGTGCGTGGCGTGGCTGTCGCATTTCATGGGTCTGCAGGCCCCCGGCCTGCGCGACATTCGCGCCACCGCCCGCGCCATGCATCACGTGCTGCTCGCCCACGGCACCGCCATCGAAGTGATGCGCGGCCTTGGCATGAATAACCTCGGCGGCGTGTTCAACATGGAATGGTCCACCGCCACCGATGACACCGACGACGCGCGCCACGCGGCGGCGCTCTACGATGGCATCTATAACCGCTGGTTTGTCGGCGGCGTGTTCAAGGGCGCCTACCCCGAGATCGTGCTCGACGGGCTGGAGCCGCATCTGCCGCAGAACTGGCAGGACGATTTCCCCACCATCACGCAAAAGCTCGATTGGTGCGGGCTCAACTACTACACCCGCAAGGTGATCGCCCCGGACGCCGGCCCTTGGCCGTCGCTGACCGAGGTCGAAGGCCCGCTGCCCAAGACCTTCATGGATTGGGAGATTTACCCGCAGGGCCTGTCGCAACACCTCATCCGCCTCGCGCAGCAATACACCGGCGATCTGCCGCTCTATGTCACCGAAAACGGCATGGCCGCGCCCGATCCGCTGGTGGATGGCGGCGTCGATGATCAGGACCGGATCGCCTATATCGACGACCATCTTGCGGAAGTGCGCAGCGCCATCGCCGCGGGCGCGCCGGTGAAGGGACATTTCATCTGGTCGCTGCTCGACAATTACGAATGGAGCCTCGGCTACGAAAAACGCTTCGGGCTGGTGCATGTGGACTTCGAGACGCTTGAACGCACGCCCAAAGCCTCTTACCACGCGTTGGCGAGAGCGCTAACGGCAGCATGAGCCGCCACGGCATCGACCGAAGGCGCGGCAAAACGGAATGAGGGCATCATGAGCAGCACCGACACGGCAGTTCTGGCGGACATCGGCGGCACCAACACGCGCGTTGCGCTCAGCGCGGGCGGCAAGCTGATCGAAGGATCGGTGAAACGCTACCGCAATGCCGACAGCGACGGCATCGGCGCGGTGCTCAGGCATTACCTGTCTGAGATCGGCGCGCAGCCGCAAGCGGCCTGCGTTGCGGTCGCCGGCCCGGTGCGCGATGGTGCCGGGCGGCTGACCAACATCGATTGGGAGATCGACCGCGACACCCTCGCCGACGCCACCGGCGCTGGCATCATTTCGGTGCTCAACGATCTGCAGGCGCAGGGCCACGCGCTTGGACATATCGCCGAAGACTGCCTGACACCGATCCTGCCCGGGCAAGCCGCCAGCCCGCAGGCCGCCCGCCTTGTGGTCGGCATCGGCACCGGCATGAACGCCGCGCCGGTATACCGCCTGGGCGATCGCACCCTCGTGCCGCCGTCGGAGTCGGGCCACGTTGCTATTCCCGTGCAGACCGACGCCGAAATGCGCCTGCTGCGCTTCATCGAGCGCAAGCACGACGGCCCCGGTGTCGAACATATCCTGTCGGGCCGCGGCTTCGAGCGGGTCTACGCGTGGCTCTGCGACGAGGACGGCGAAGGCACGCCGCTGGAAGCGCAGCAGATCATGGACGCCGTGCAGGCGGGCACCGACCCGCGCGCGCTGCGTGCCATCGACGCCTTTGTTGGCATGATGGGGCGGGTGTGCAGCAACCTTGCGCTGACCACCCTGCCCTTCGGCGGCATCTACTTGATCGGCGGCGTTGCCCGCCACTTTGGCCCCTATCTGACCACCGGCGCTTTTGAGCAGGCGTTCGTCGATCGCGGCCGGTTCAAGGAGTTCATGCGCCAGTTTCCTGTCAGCCTTGTGACCGACGATTATGCGGCACTCACCGGATGTGCCTGTCACTTGAGCGAAATGCCGGAATTCTCGGCGTAATGCGCAAGAAGGTCGCCTTTTCACAATAAAGTCTGTTCATCACTCAGGCAAACGCCCGCAAGCGCCCTAGGTCGACCGGCGCAACCCTTCGTCTTTTCCAAAGCGAGTGAGCCTCCCATGACCACAACCGCATCTCTGCGCGAGTCCGTCCTTCAGCACCTGCGCTATTCCTTCGGCAAGGATCCAGAACACGCGATCCTCGAGGATTGGCGTATGGCTCTCAGCTACGCGGTGCGCGACCGGATCACCGACGCATGGATCGACGCCACCCACAAGACCTACGACTCCGGCGCCAAGCGGGTGTACTACCTGTCGATGGAATTCCTCATCGGTCGGCTGATCGAAGACGGCATCGTCAACCTTGAACTCGTGGACGAGGCGAAGGCCGTCCTGCAGGAGTTCGGCAAGGATTACGCCGCGGTTCTGGCCGACGAGCCGGACGCCGCGCTTGGCAATGGCGGTCTTGGACGTCTCGCCGCCTGTTTCCTCGAAAGCCTGTCGACGCTGGGCTGCCCGGCGCATGGCTACGGCATCCGCTACGAACACGGGCTCTTCCGCCAGAGCTTTGTCGATGGCCGTCAGGTCGAACAGCCCGAGCTTTGGCTCGAACAGCGCCACGCGTGGGAGTTTGAGCGCCCCGAAGTGCGCTACCGCATCGGCTTTGGCGGCCATGTGGATGTGCGGGGCGAGGCGGTGCGCTGGCACCCCTCCGAGGTGGTCGACGCCGAGGCCTTCGACACGCCGATCGTCGGCTGGAAAGGCCGCTGGGCCAACACGCTGCGGCTGTGGTCGGGCCGGGCAATCCACCCGTTCGACCTCGACCGCTTCAACCACGGTGACTACGCCGGCGCGGCGCAGCCCGAGGCGCTGGCGCGCACCATCAGCCGCGTGCTCTATCCCGACGACACCACCGAGCAGGGCAAGGAACTGCGGCTCAAGCAGGAGTACTTCCTGACCGCCGCGGCGCTGCGCGACATCCTGCGCCGCTTCAACAACCAGTTCGGCGACCTGCGCAAGCTGCCGTCGAAAGTGGCGATCCAGCTCAATGACACCCACCCGGCGATTGCCGGGCCGGAACTGGTGCGCGTGCTGCATGACGAGCGCGGCCTGCCGTTCGAAGACGCGATGGAGATCGCCAAGGGCTGCCTGAGCTACACCAACCACACGCTGCTGCCCGAGGCGCTGGAGACATGGGACGAGGCGCTCTTTGGCCGCCTTCTGCCGCGCCACATTCAGCTGATCGACCAGATCGACAGCACCCACGCCAAGCAGAACCCTTCGCGCCTCAATTCCATGCGCGCCGACAATCAGGTGAAGATGGGCCCGCTGAGCTTTGTCATGGCGCATCACGTCAACGGCGTCTCGGCGCTGCACACCGATCTGATGAAGACCACCGTCTTCGAAGAGCTGCACAATCTGCACCCCGATCGCATCGTCAACGAAACCAACGGCGTCACCCCGCGCCGCTGGCTGCTGTCATGCAACCCGCGCCTTGCGGGCCTCATCACCGAGACCATCGGCGAAGACTGGGTCGACGATCTGGAACAGCTGCAAAAGCTGGAGCCGTCGATCGAAGATGCCGCGTGGCTCGACCGCTACACGCAGGTCAAGCGCGACAACAAGGCCGAACTTTCGAACTGGATGGCCGAGAAATACGGGCTGCACGTGGACCCCGAGATGCTGTTCGATGTGCAGATCAAGCGCCTGCACGAGTACAAGCGCCAGCACCTCAACATCCTCGAGACCATCGCCCATTGGGCCGAGATACGCGACAACCCCAACGCCGACTGGACGCCGCGCCTGAAGCTCTTCGGCGGCAAGGCGGCACCGGGTTATTTCTTTGCCAAGGACATCATCCGACTGATCAACGATGCGGCGATGGTGATCAACAATGATCCGGTCACCGCGCCTTATCTGAAGATCGCCTTCCTGCCGAACTACAACGTGTCGCTGGCAGAACGGATGATCCCTGCCGCGGATCTGTCAGAGCAGATCTCGACCGCGGGCAAGGAAGCCTCGGGCACCGGCAACATGAAGTTCGCGCTCAATGGCGCGCCCACGGTGGGCACGCTCGATGGGGCCAACGTCGAGATCCGCGAGCATGTGGGGGCCGAGAATTTCTTCCTGTTCGGCATGACCGCCGATGAGGTGACGGAACGGCGCAAGATCGAGGGCCACGCGCGGCAGGCGATCGACGCCGATCCGCGCCTGAAGCGCGCGCTCGATCTGATCCGTGAGGGCCGGTTCTCGCCGGGCGAGCCCGATCGGTACCACGGCATCACCAGCAACCTCGAAGGCGCCGACTACTTCCTCGTGTGTTCGGATTTCACCGATTACTGGCGCGCGCAGCGCGAGGTGGATGTGGCGTTCAAGGACACGCGGGCGTGGGCGCATATGGCGGCGCTCAACACCGCGCGGTCGGGGTGGTTCTCGTCCGACCGGACCATCCGCGGCTACATGGGGGACATCTGGGGCGCGAAAAGTCTTCTTTGACGTTACGTGTCTTAGATCATTGCCAGCGCTTGCGAAGCAGCTACAGTCACCTCCATGACCAGCGCTTCGCATCCCCCCGACTCCGCGCTGCTACGCCTGCTTCGCGGGCAGCATGATGATCCCTTTGCCGTGCTCGGCCCGCATGAGGTGGACGGGGCACGGCATGTGACAGCCTATGATCCCGGCGCCGACAGCATGTGGGCGGTGATCAAGGGCGTCAGCCATCCGCTTTTGCCCACCGATGTGCCCGGCTTCTTCCGCGGGCCGGTTCCGGGGGAATTGCCCTACCGGCTGCGCGGCGAAGGACACGGCGACGAGGGGCCGTTTTCGTTCGAGAAGGAAGACCCCTATCGTTTCGGTCCGGTGCTGGGCGATATCGACGAATATCTCCTGGGCGAAGGCAGCCACCTGCGGCTGTGGGAGGCGCTCGGCGCACATGTGATGGAGCACGAAGGCACCCAAGGCACGCATTTCGCGGTCTGGGCGCCCAATGCCAAACGCGTGTCGGTGGTGGGCGATTTCAACTGGTGGGACGGGCTGCGCCACCCGATGCGCAGACGGGGCGCTACCGGCGTGTGGGAGATTTTCCTGCCCGAGATTGGCGATGGTGCCTTCTACCGCTACGAAATCGTCGGCCCCGACGGCACCGTGCAGCCACGCAAGGCCGATCCCATTGGCTTCGGCTCGGAACACCCGCCCGCCAATGCCTCTATCGTGCGCGACATCTCGGGCTATGGCTGGTCTGACGACGACTGGATCGAAACCCGCGCGGAGGCGCATAAGCGCAGCGCGCCGATCTCGATCTACGAGGTGCATCTGGGCTCGTGGCGGCGCAAGGACTGGGGGCGTCCGATCTCCTACGTCGAAGCGGCAGAGGAACTGATCGACTACGTGGCCGAGATGGGCTTCACCCATATCGAGCTGATGCCGGTCAGCGAGTATCCCTTCGATGGCTCATGGGGCTATCAGCCCATCGGCATGTTCGCCCCGACCATCCGCCACGGCCTGCCGCACGAGTTCCGCGACATGGTGAACGCCGCCCACCGCGCCGGCATCGGCGTCATTCTCGACTGGGTGCCCGGCCACTTCCCGACCGACGCGCATGGCCTTGGCCGGTTCGACGGCACCGCGCTCTACGAGCATGCCGACCCCAAGGAAGGGTTCCACCACGACTGGAACACGCTGATCTACAACTACGGGCGCGCCGAGGTGTCGAACTATCTGACCGCCAACGCGCTCTATTGGCTTGAAGAGTACCACGCCGATGGGCTGCGCGTAGATGCCGTCGCCTCGATGCTCTACCGCGATTATTCCCGCCCCGAGGGTGAATGGGTGCCCAACAAGGACGGCGGCCGCGAGAACTACGAAGCCATCGCCATGCTGCGCCGGATGAACACCGAAACCTACGGCCAGCACCCCGGCATCCTCACCGTCGCCGAAGAGAGCACCGCCTATCCGGGCGTATCCTCGCCGGTCGATCAGGGCGGGCTCGGCTTTGGTTTCAAGTGGAACATGGGCTGGATGAACGACACGCTCGAATACATCCACAAAGACCCGATCCATCGCAGCCATCATCACCACCAGATGACCTTCGGTCTGGTCTATGCATTCTCGGAAAACTTCATCCTGCCGATCAGCCACGACGAGGTGGTGCACGGCAAGGGCTCGATGCTGGGCAAAATGCCGGGCAACGGCTGGGAGAAATACGCCAATCTGCGCGCCTACTATGGCTTCATGTGGGGCCATCCGGGCAAGAAGCTGCTGTTCATGGGACAGGAGTTCGCGCAGGCGCACGAATGGAACCATGACGCCGAGATCGACTGGCCCTGCCTTGGCGATCCGCAGCACGCCGGGATGCAGCGGTTGGTGCGTGACCTCAACCACCTCTACCGCGACACGCCCGCCCTGCACGCCAAGGATTGCGAGCCCGAGGGCTTTGCTTGGATCGCCGGCGGCGACACCGGCAATTCGGTGCTGTCGTGGATCCGCCGCGGCCGCGCCGACGAGCCGGAAGTGGCGGTGATCTGCAACTTCAGCAACGCCGAGCAGCAAAGCTACCGCATCGGCCTGCCCGACAGCGGCGTCTGGCGCGAGGCGCTCAACACCGATGCCGAGATCTACGGTGGCGGCAACCGCGGCAATTTTGGCCGTGTGATCGCCGACGACGAGCCCAGCCACGGCTACCCGGCCTCGGCCGAGCTGTTCCTGCCGCCACTGTCGGCGATCTTCCTCGTGCGCGAGGAAACGTGAAAATTTCATACCCGTGTCACGGCAACCACCGACACATTGCATTCAAGTGAGGAGGAGATTTATGCCCCGACGTTCCCAGAGGCTCGCCGCTCGAAGCATGGCGTTCGTCCTTGCCGGCGGACGCGGCTCGCGCCTGCATGAGCTGACGAATTTCCGAGTAAAGCCAGCGGTTTATTTTGGCGGCAAGGCGCGGATCATCGATTTCGCGCTGTCCAACGCGCTCAACTCCGGCATCCGCAAGATCGCGCTCGCGACGCAGTACAAATCGCACAGCCTGATCCGCCATTGCCAGCGCGGCTGGAACTTCTTCCGCGCCGAGCGCAACGAGTTCCTCGACATCCTGCCCGCCTCCCAGCGCTACAATGAACAGACATGGTATCGCGGCACGGTGGACGCGGTGGCGCAGAACATCGACATCATCGACAGCTATGACATCGACCATATCGTCATCCTTGCGGGCGACCACATCTACAAGATGGACTACGAGGCGATGCTGCAGCAGCACGTCGACAGTCAGGCCGAGGTCACTGTGGGCTGCCTGACCGTGGACCGCGCCGAGGCCAGCGCGTTTGGCTGCATGGCGGTGGATGAGAGCGACCGCATCACCTCGTTCCTCGAAAAACCCGCCGATCCGCCCGGCCTGCCCGATGATCCCGAGAAGACCTTGGTCAGCATGGGCATCTATGTCTTCAGCTGGGAGTACCTGCGCGGCAAGCTGATGGAGGATCTGGGCTCGGAAAGCTCGACGCATGATTTCGGCAACGACATGATCCCCGAGATCGTCGCGGCCGGCGGCGCGCAGGCACACCGTTTCGAGGACAGCTGCGTGCGCACCAACGGCAAGCCCGCCTACTGGCGCGACGTCGGCACATTGGATGCCTTCTGGCGCGCCAACATCGACCTCACCAACTTCGATCCCGATCTTGACCTGTGGGACACCGACTGGCCGATCTGGACCTATGCCGAGGTGCTGCCACCCGCCAAGTTCATCCACGACGAAGAAGACCGGCGCGGATCGGCGGTCAGCTCGCTGATTGCCGGCGGCTGCATCGTCTCGGGCACCGAGGTCCGCGAGTCGCTTCTGTTCACAAAGGTCCACACGAATTCATACGCTTCGCTGGAACGCGTGGTGCTTCTGCCCAATGTTTACGTCTCCAGACATGCGCGGCTGTCGAATACGGTGGTCAATCGGGGGGTGCATATCCCCGAGGGGCTTGTGGTCGGCGAGGATCCGGAAGAAGACGCTAAGTGGTTCCGTGTTACCGCTGCGGGGGTGACACTGATCACGCAAGGAATGCTCGACCGAAGGGAAGCCGCCAAATGACACGTGTCCTGTCTGTCGCCTCGGAATGTGTGCCGCTGATCAAGACCGGGGGGCTTGCCGACGTTGTCGGCGCCCTGCCCGCAGCGCTGGCGGTGCATGGGGTCGACATGCGGGTGCTGATCCCCGGCTATCCGCAGGTGATGGCCAAGCTGCCGACGCAGGAGTCGGTTTCGGAATACGACGATCTGTTTGGCGGCCCGGCGCGGGTGCTGAAGGCGCCACTGGGCGATCAGGTGCTGTACGTGCTTGAAGCGCCGCATCTCTATGACCGTGATGGCGGGCCCTACATGGACAAGGCCGGCAACGACTGGCGCGACAATCCCGAGCGCTTTGCCGGGCTCAGTTCGGTCGCGGCGATGATCGGCGCAGACGGCATCGACGACTGGCACCCCGAAGTGCTGCACTGCCATGACTGGCAGGCCGGCTTCGCGCCGCTCTATCTGCGCGAGCTTGGCGCGGCGGGGCGTGTCGCTACGCTGATGACCATCCACAACATCGCGTTTCAGGGCATGGCCTCGGCGTCGCGCATCGGCACGCTTGGGCTGCCGCGCACCGGCTTTCACCAGCGCGGCTATGAGTTCTGGGACAGCGTCTCGGCGCTGAAAGCCGGTCTGGTCTACGCCGACAAACTGTCGACCGTCTCGCCCACCTACGCCAGCGAGTTGATGACCCGCGAGTTCGGCATGGGGCTCGACGGCGTGCTGCGCGAGCGGCAGGAGGATCTGGTCGGCATTCTGAACGGGATAGACGAAACGCTCTGGACCCCGCCCTACACCAAGTTCGCGGAAAAGGCCGAACACAAGGCGGCACTGCGCAAGGAATTGGGTCTGCCCGACAATTGGCCCGGCCCGCTGTGCGTGGTGATCTCGCGGCTGACCGAGCAAAAGGGCCTCGATATTCTGCTTCAGGCGCTGCCCGCGCTGCTGGATCGCGGCGGTCAGCTGGCGCTGCTGGGCTCGGGCAATCCCGGGCTCGAAGAGGCGTTCCAGCGCAAGGCGCAGAACCACCCCGGCGTTTCGGTCCACATCGGCTACGACGAGGATCTGGCGCAGCGCCTCGTGGCGGGGGGTGATGCCATCCTCGTGCCCTCGCGGTTCGAGCCCTGCGGCCTCACCCAGCTTTACGGGCTGCGCTATGGCACGCTTCCACTGGTGGCGCTGACCGGCGGTCTGGCCGACACGGTGATCAACGCTTCGCCTGCTGGATTGGCAGCGGGATGCGCCACAGGCGTACAATTCCACCCGGTGACCGCACAGGCACTGGCCCAAGCGCTTATGAAGCTTATAACTCTATACCAGGACAAGGAAACCTGGACACGTATGATGACAAACGCCATGGCCTCGCCGGTCAGCTGGACCCATTCCGCCGCGAAATATGCAGCGCTCTATCAGGACATGGTTAAGGCCAAGAGCCGATGAGCGATCCGGTGATCCTTGCGGGGGCGTCGACCCCGCTGGGCGCGACCTTCGATGGCGATGGCGTCAATTTCGCGGTGTTCTCCGCCCACGCCGAGTCCGTCACGCTTTGCCTGTTCGATCCGGATGGCAGCGAAACCCACCGCCTGCCCCTGCCCGAACGCGACGGCGATGTCTGGCATGGGCGCGTCCCCGGTCTGACTCCGGGCCAGCATTACGGCTACCGCGTCGACGGGCCGTTCCAGCCCAAGCAGGGCCACCGGTTCAATCCCCACAAGCTGCTGCTCGATCCTTACGCCCGGCGCATCACCGGCCACCCGGTGTGGAACGACGCGCTGAGCGGCGGCACCGATGCGCGCAACACCACCGACAGCGCGCCCTTCATGCCCAAGGCGGTGATCGAGGATCCCAGCTTCGACTGGGGCGTCCACCTGCCGCCCGAGACCCGTTTGGCAAAGAGCGTGATCTACGAGGCGCATGTCAAAGGTCTTACCCAGAAATTCCCCGGCGCGGATCCGGCGGGAAAATTTCTCGGCATCGCGTCGGACCCGGTGCTGGATCACCTGACCAACCTCGGCGTCACCGCCATCGAACTGCTGCCCGTGCAGGCGTTCCTCAACGACCGCTTTCTCATCGACAAGGGGCTGGTGAACTACTGGGGCTATCAGACCTTGGGCTTCTTTGCGCCCGATCCGCGCTACCTGCACCAAGGCGCGCTGTGGGAGTTCCAGCACATGGTCGCCCGGCTGCACGCCGCCGGGATCGAGGTGATCCTCGACGTGGTCTACAACCACACCTGCGAGGGCGATGAGTTTGGCCCGACGCTGTCGTTCCGCGGCTTCGACAATCTCAGCTACTACCGGCTGCCCGAAGACCGGCGGCGCTACATCAACGACACCGGCACCGGCAACACGCTCAACCTCGATCATCCGATGGTGCTGCGGATGGTGATGGACAGCCTGCGCTACTGGGCCGACACCATGGGGGTCGATGGCTTCCGCTTCGATCTGTGCTCGACGCTGGGCCGCACGCCAGAGGGTTTCGACCGCAACTCGAGCTTCTTCAAGGCGCTGCGTCAGGACCCGGTGCTGGCGGGCAAGAAACTCATCGCCGAGCCATGGGACATCGGGCCCGGCGGCTATCAGCTGGGCGCCTACCCGCCGCCCTTCAGCGAATGGAACGACCAGTACCGCGACGGTGTCCGCCGGTTCTGGCGCGGCGATCTGGGGCATGTGCCGGTGATGGCCGACCGGATCACCGGCTCTGCCGGTCTGTTCGACCATTCGGGCCGCAATGCCACCGCCTCGGTCAACCTGCTGACCGCCCACGACGGCTTCACCTTGATGGACACCGTGTCCTACAACGAAAAGCACAACGAGGCGAACGGCGAGAACAACCGCGACGGCCACGGCGAGAACCACTCGGACAACATGGGCGTCGAAGGCCCGACAGAAGATGCCGAGATCAACGCCGCCCGCGCGCAGCGCCGCCGCAACATGATGGCGACGCTGCTGCTCAGTCAGGGCACGCCGATGATCCTTGCTGGCGACGAGATCGGCAATTCTCAGGGCGGCAACAACAACGCCTATGCGCAGGACAACGCCACCGGCTGGATCGATTGGGAGAGCAAGGACGAGGACTTCCTCGCCTTCACCCGCAAGCTCATCGCCTTCCGCAAGGCGCACCCGATCGTGCGCCAGCGCCGCTATCTGCATTCCATCCCGCGCCGCGTCGACGGTGTGCCGGATCTCTTCTGGTGGCGCCCCGATGGCGAAGAGATGACCCGCGCCGACTGGACCAACGGCCACCTGCATGTGCTCTGCGCCGAGTTCCGCATGGCATCGGGAACGCCCGCCTACGCGCAGCGCGAAGAGGCGATCTATCTTGCCTTCAATTCCGGTGACGCGGTCGAGCTGACCCTGCCCGACCCCGGCGATGATTTCGTCTGGGTCCGCCATATCGACACTGCCGATCCGACCGCAGAGCCCACGCCGGTGGACGGCACAATCACGCTTGCCGCCCATGCGGTTTTGGCCTTGGTGGAGGAACCGCGATGAGCGATCTCGACGCGCGCGCCGAAGCTGCCGGTATCCTTGGCGAATACCGCGACCTTTACGGCGACTGGCACGACACCCCGCCCGAAACCAAGGCCGCGCTTCTGGCCGCCATGGGCCAAGACGCAGGCGCCGAAGCCCACAGCCGCACCCTGCCCCGATGGCATGTTTGCGTGCACGCCGAGCCACCCTCTCTGGGCGTTCCCGGCCTGTGGCAGATCACCCTTGAGGACGGGCGCGGCTTCGAAGGCGAAGGCCGCCTGCCCGCGCTCCCGCTGGGCCGTCACAAGCTGCAGGCGGTGGGCGAGACCTGCTGGCTGCTCAGCGCGCCGCCGCGTCTGCCGTTGCCCGAGCGGGACTGGGGTGTGATGGTGCCGCTGGCCTGCCTGCGCCCCGCCGATCAGGGCGGCATCGGCAGTTTCAGCGATCTGGCGGTGGTGGCCGAAGGTGCCGCCGCGCAGGGCGCCGGGTTTCTTGGGGTCAATCCGATCCACGCCGGGTTTCACGTCGCCGATCCCGGTGGCTTCAGCCCCTACACCCCGTCGCACCGCCGCCGTCTCGCGCCGCTCTACCTGCCCACCGGGAACTCCGCCGCGCCCGGACCGCTCGTCGATTTTGCCACCGAAACCCCGGCCCGTCTTGCCGCGCTAGAGGCGCAATTCCAAGATGCCCCGCCGGGCGATGCCTTCGACGCTTGGCTGCGGCACGAAGGCGAGGAGTTGCAGAACTTTGCGCTACATCAGGCGCTATCGGAAAAGCTGGGTGCCTATTGGGATGCATGGGATCCGGCCTATCAGGACCCCGCCAGCCCGCAGGTTCGGCAAGCCGCGCATGACCTGCGCGACCGCGTGCGGTTCCACGCATGGCTGCAATACGCCGCCGAGGGGGCCGTCACCGAGGCGCAGCGCCGCGCCAAGGCGGCGGGCATGACGCACGGGCTCTATCTGGATTTGGCGGTCGGCACCCATCCGCATGGCGCCGAGACATGGACCGACCGGGACAACTTCGCCACCGGCGCCAGCCTTGGCGCGCCGCCCGACGCCTTTGCGCCGCAGGGGCAGAATTGGCGGCTTGCGCCGTTCAACCCGATGGTGCTGGAACAGACCGGCTTCGAGGCGCTCGCCCTCACCCTGCGCCAGCAACTGCGCTTCTCGGGGATGCTGCGGATCGACCATATCATCGGCTTTGAGCGTGCCTACTGGGTGCCGGATGAAGACGGGCTGCCGGGCGCTTACGTGAAGATGCCGCGCGAGGCGATGTTTGCCGTCGCAAGGATCGAGGCGGCGCGCTGCGATGGGGTGATCATCGGCGAAGACCTCGGGGTGATCCCCGACGGGCTGCACCACGCGATGGATGAAAGCGGTCTGCTGGGCTGCCGGCTCGCCTGTTTCGAACACGATGGCGACCCGCCCGCCTTTAAACGCCCTGAGCATTACGACGAGGCGGTGATCGCCAGTTTCACCACCCACGACCTGCCCACGTGGAAGGGCTGGCGCGCCGGGCGCGAGATCGACACGCGCGAGGCGATTGGCCTCACCCCGCCCGAGCATGCGCACGGTATGCGCGGCTGGCGCGGGCGCGAGATCGCTGGCTTCGACTGGCTTTCCGGGCAGTTCCGCGGCGACCTGCCGCCCGAGGCCCCCGAGGCGATGTTCCACGTGCTCGCCGCCACCAACGCACGACTTGTCGCCGTACAGGTCGAGGATCTTCTGGACAGCGACGTCCAACCCAATCTTCCGGGCACCGTCTCGGAATATCCCAATTGGCGCCAGCGCCTGCCAGTGGGGCCGCAAGAGATTGCAGATGCCCCGCTTCTTGCCAACGCCGGCCGGATCATGGAAGCATCCGGCCGAAGGAGAAATTCATGACGCACAGCATCCGCACCGTACCCACCGAGCCGATCGAGGGTCAGAAGCCGGGCACCTCTGGCCTGCGCAAGAAAACCCCGGTCTTTCAGGGGCACCACTACCTCGAGAATTTCATCCAGAGCATTTGGGACGGCATCGGCGGTGTCGAGGGCAAGACCCTCGTGCTCGGCGGTGACGGGCGTCACTTCAACTCGCAGGCGGCGCAGGTGGTGCTGCGCATGGCCGCCGCCAGCGGCGCCAAGAAGGTGATCGTCGGCGAGCGCGCGTTGCTTTCCACGCCTGCCGCCTCGAACCTCATCCGCAAGCGCGGCGCCGACGGCGGCATCATCCTGTCGGCCAGCCATAACCCCGGCGGCCCCGAGGGCGATTTCGGCGTGAAGTTCAACGCCGCCAATGGCGGCCCGGCGAACGAAAGCATCACCGGCAAGATCTTCGAGGCCACCAAGACCATCAAAGAGTTCAAGATCCTCGACAGTCAGGACATCGGCCTTGCCGGCACCGGCACGGTGATGCTGGGCGACATGGAGATCGAGATCGTCGATCCCGTCGCAGACTATGCCGAGCTGATGAAAGAAATCTTCGATTTCGAAGCGATCCACACGCTGTTCCGCTCGGGCTTCACCATGCGCTTTGATGCGATGCACGCGGTCACCGGCCCCTACGCGCGGATGATCCTCGAAGGCGAACTCGGCGCCGGCCCCGGCACGGTGATCAACGCGATCCCGCTGCCCGACTTCGGCAAGGGTCACCCCGACCCGAACCCGATCTGGGCCAAGACGCTGATGGACGAGATGATGGGCGATCACGCGCCTGATTTCGGCGCCGCCTCGGATGGCGACGGCGACCGCAACATGATCGTCGGCAAGCATTGCTACGTCACCCCCTCCGACAGCCTAGCGGTGCTGGCCGCCAACGCCACGCTGGTGCCGGCCTACGAAGGCGGCCTGAAAGGCGTCGCGCGCTCGATGCCGACCTCGGGCGCGGTGGACCGTGTGGCCGAGGGGCTCGGCATCGACTGCTACGCCACGCCCACCGGCTGGAAGTTTTTCGGCAATCTGCTCGACGCCGGCCGTGCCACGCTCTGCGGCGAGGAAAGCGCCGGCACCGGCTCGGACCACGTACGCGAGAAAGACGGCCTCTGGGCGGTGCTGTTCTGGCTGAACGTACTGGCCAAAAAGGACTGCTCGGTCGCCGAACTGATGGACGCGCATTGGAAGGAATTCGGCCGCAACTACTACTCGCGCCATGACTACGAGGGCGTTGACAGCGATGCGGCGAACGGCCTGATGGATCACGTGCGCGAACAGCTTGGCACGCTGCCGGGCAACGAGGTCGCGGGGATGAAAGTCACCTCTGCCGAAGAGTTCGCCTACGACGATCCGGTCGACGGCTCGCGCGCCGAAAAGCAGGGCCTGCAAATCGGCTTCGAAGGGGGCTCGCGGCTTGTGCTGCGCCTGTCGGGCACCGGCACCGAGGGCGCCACGCTGCGCGTCTATCTTGAGAAGGTCGAGACCGACCCCGCCAAATTCGCACTGGATCCGCAGCACGCGCTGGCGCCGGTGATCGCCGCCGCCGAGGCCATCGCGGGCATCAAGACCCGGACCGGACGCGACGCGCCCGACGTGATCACCTGACCGGAAGGCGGTAAAATGGACACCCTTCGCGCCATCGCTTTGATGGTGCTTGGCATGGCGTTGCTGGCTCTCAGCGACGCCTTTATCAAGCTGTCGACGTTTCAGGCGCCCTCCGGTCAGGTCATGATGGCCATTGGCCTCGGTGGCTGCGCCGTCTTCCTGACCCTCGCCCGCCTCAAGAAACTGCCGCTGCGCCGCGCCGACGCGCTGAACCCGCGCGTGCTGCTGCGCAATGTCTTCGAGATGGTCGGCGGGCTGGGGATGATCATCGGCCTGACCTACATCCCGCTGTCGGTGATGGCGGCGATCATGCAAACCGCGCCGCTGGCGGTGACGCTGGGCGCGGCGCTCTTTCTTGGGGAAAGCGTCGGCTGGCGCCGCTGGTCGGCCATCGGCGTCGGCCTTGTCGGCATGCTCATGGTGATCCGCCCCTTCGGCGCGGAATTCACCGGTTGGGAGATCTTCGCGGTCATGGGGGTCGTTGGCCTTGCGGCCCGAGACCTTGTCACCCGCGCCCTGCCCCCGGCCATTCCCTCGGTGGCGGTCTCGGCCTGGGGGATGCTCTCGATTGCGCCCGTTGGCCTTGTTCTGCTGCTGTTGTCCGAGCGCGCCCCGGTCTTCACCAGCGCGGCGCTGCTGCCGATGGCCGGTGCCGTGGCGGTCACCGCCGGAGGATACCTCGCGGTCACCAACGCCATGCGCATGACCGAGGTCGCGGCGGTCTCGCCGTTCCGCTACACGCGGCTGATCTTCACCGCCAGCCTCGGCATGCTGATCTTTGGCGAGCGGCCCGACGGCTGGACCTTCGCCGGGGCCGCGCTGATCCTCTGCGCCGGGCTCTACACCTTCGTGCGCGAGCACCGGCTGGCCCGCGCCAGAGAGCGCGACGTGAACCGCGGGCTCTGAGCCCGCGGTGCGGCTCACCCGCCGATCACCTCGACGCTGGGATGCATATCGTCCCGCGCGCCATCCACCGAAACCGTCTCGCGCGTGCGCGGCAGCGCCTCGGGCATGTCACGCTGGATCCACGTGATCAGCTTTTCTCGGATCTCGCAGCGCAAATCATAGGTGCGCGGCGCATTTCGGGCCGAGGCAAGGATGCGGATCTCCATCACCCGCTCGCGAAAATCGTTGACCTGCAGGTGGCACACGTTGCCGTCCCACAGATCGCTCTCCCGGCAGACCTCTTTCATCTTTTCGCGGATCCGGTCGATGTCGGCGCAGTGATCGAGATACAGCAGCACCCCGCCGATCAGCGAGGCCCCGTCGCGCGTCCAGTTCTGGAACGGCTGCTCGATGAAATAGCTCAGCGGCACGATCAGCCGGCGCCAGTCCCAGATCTTGATCACCACGTACGTGCCGGTGATCTCTTCGATCCAGCCCCACTCGCCTTCGACGATCACCGCGTCGTCGATGCGGATCGGCTGGGTGATCGCCAACTGGATCCCGGCGATGAGGTTCTTCAGCACCGGCTGGAAGGCAAAACCGACGACGATACCCGCCGCGCCTGCCGAGGCCAGAAGCGAGACGCCCCATTGCCGCACCCCCGGAAAGGTCATCAGGATGGCCGAGACGGCGATGATGATGATCAGCCAGCCCGCCAGCCGCACGAGGATGCGGCTCTGCGTGACGTGCTTGCGCGCCAGCGTATTGTCCTCGGCATCCAGCGAGAACTTGCGCAGGTGCACCGTGGTCCAGATCTGCAGCGCGGTATGGACCACCCAGGCCACCAGCACCATGAAGGCGATCAGCAGCGCATGCTGCGGCAGATCCCGCCACCCCTCGTCCATCGGTGCCACGGCGACGCCAATGGCCAGAAAGGTCACCACCAGCCCCATGCGCAGCGGCCGCCGGGTGCGCGACACGAGACTGCGCCAGAACAGATCGCGTTTCGCCACCGCCTTGGTCAGCGCCCAGAACACCAGCCGATAGGCCGAGACCCCGGCCACAAAGGCGAGGCAGATCACCAGTGCCGGCATCACCCAATGCGGCAGCACCGGAATGATCGCCTCGACCGTATTGGAAAAATCCGCCACCTGCTGCTCAAGCTGATCCAGTTCCGAGATCTCTGCAACCTGCTGCCCGATCTCGCTGATTTCTTCGTCCATACACGTATTCCCGCATCGCGCCGTCCTCCCAGCGGCGCGGGCTCGCGGCCTTTCCTGTTGTTTGCCGTTTTTTCGCTATTGCAGAAAAACCTAGCGGGCTTTCGCTGCAGGGCAAAACCGCTGGCGCCGCATCGCCGCATTGTTAGCGCAACCCAATGGGATCACGTGCTGTTAGCGATAGCACAATTGTTTACATCTTCGCCTCCGCTGCTATAGCTCGAAGCAAACCCATTCCTTTGCGAGGGACCCATGAGCATCATCATCGACATCCACGCCCGCGAGATTCTCGACAGCCGCGGCAACCCCACCGTCGAAGTCGACGTCACGCTGGAAGACGGCACCATGGGCCGCGCCGCGGTGCCCTCGGGCGCCTCCACCGGCGTCCATGAGGCCGTGGAAAAGCGTGACGGCGACACGTCCCGCTACATGGGCAAAGGCGTGCTTGAAGCGGTCGAAGCGGTGAACGGCGAGATCGCCGAGACCATCGTCGGCTTCGACGCCACCGAGCAGCAGGCCATCGATATGGCAATGATCGAGCTCGACGGCACCGAGAACAAGGGCCGCCTAGGCGCCAACGCCATCCTTGGCGTCTCGCTGGCGGTGGCCAAGGCAGCGGCGGATTACGTCGGCCAGCCGCTCTATCGCTACGTCGGCGGCACCTCGGCGCGCGTGCTGCCGGTGCCGATGATGAACATCATCAATGGCGGCGAGCATGCCGACAACCCGATCGACATTCAGGAATTCATGATCATGCCGGTCTCGGCGACCAGCATTCGCGAAGCGGTGCGCATGGGCTCCGAGGTCTTCCACACGCTGAAGAAGGAACTGTCGGCCGCAGGCATGTCTACCGGTCTCGGCGACGAGGGCGGCTTTGCCCCCGAGCTTGGCTCGACCCGCGAGGCGCTGGACTTCATCCTCAAGTCGATCGAGAAAGCCGGCTACAAGCCCGGCGAGGACATCTACCTCGCGCTCGACGCCGCCTCGACCGAATACTTCGAGAACGGCAAGTACGAAATGAAGGGCGAAGGTCTCTCGCTCACCCCGGCCGAGAACGTCGACTACCTTGCCAAGCTCTGCGACGACTATCCGATCATCTCGATCGAGGACGGCTGCGCCGAGGATGACTGGGACGGCTGGAAGCTGCTCACCGACAAGCTCGGCGCATCGGTGCAACTGGTCGGCGACGACCTCTTCGTGACCAACCCCGAGCGCCTTGCCATGGGCATCGAGAAGGGCGTCGCGAACTCCATGCTGGTGAAGGTCAACCAGATCGGCTCGCTGTCCGAGACGCTGAAGGCCGTCGATATGGCCCATCGCGCGCGCTACACCAACGTGATGTCGCACCGCTCGGGCGAGACCGAGGACGCCACCATCGCCGATCTTGCCGTCGCCACCAACTGCGGTCAGATCAAGACCGGCTCGCTGGCGCGCTCGGACCGGCTCGCGAAGTACAACCAGTTGATCCGCATCGAGGAGATGCTGGACGAAGCGGCTGAATACGCCGGCGCCTCGATCCTCAAGCGCTGAGCGCTGTCACAACACATGACAAAGGGCGGGAAAATTTCCCGCCCTTTTGCATTGGCCCTGGCGCTGTCTCGTCGCCGCCCGCCGCGATACTTGCCCAACGCATCACCCGGCCACCCGCCACGCCCAACCGACCGGCGGCGCGCGCCCCCAGCCCTTCTTCTCTTCAAAAATACGCAGATCCCGCCGGCACCGCAGGGCGCGGCGGCAGAGGTCACCCCCCTGCCTTCTCGTCCACTTCCGCGGCCAGCGCCTCGGCCCGCGCAGCAAGTTCGGCCATGGCTTCGGTCACCCCCTGCGGGATCACCGGCACTTCGACCCTCTGCGGCTCGGGCGGCGGCGCATCGCGCAGCGCGCGCACCTCTGACGACATCGCCGCCAGCCGGTCTTCGGCCTCGCGCAGCCGCGCCTCCGTCTCGGTCAGCCGGTCTTCGAGCCCTGCGGTCTTGTCGGCCAGCATCAGCCCCGACATCAGCAGCATGCGCCCCTCGGGCATGCGGCCGATCTGGCTCACCAGCACCTGCGCTTCGGTGTCCAGCATGCGCGCTGCGGTCTGCAGGTATTGCTCTTCGCCCTGCTGACAGGCGACCTCGAAGCTGCGCCCGCCGATGATGATTTCGACCTCGATCTGCGACATCACTGCTCCTCCGCGTCTGTTTGCGCTGCATCGCCACCCAGCAGCGGCGCCAGCCCGGCGATCAGCGCCTGCGCCTCGCTGCTTTCGGCGGCGCGCGCGGCACGCATCGCGTCAAGCTCGGCCAGCATTGCCTGATTGACCAGATGCGGCTCGCCAAGCCCGGCCTCGAGCGCTGCGCGCATCTCCTGCTGCGACGACAGCAGCGCCGCGTTGGCCTGCCGCAGGCGCTGCAGGTCTTCGTCGAGCGCCGCCATAGCGCCGCGCTGGCTTTCGATCTGCGCGGCCAGCGCATCCGAGGCGGCGGTGCCTTGCTCTGCTGGCGCGGCTTCGATCTGCGCGTGCAACGCGCGGACCCGCTCCTCAAGCTGGGCATTGGCCATACGTTCGTCCTCGAGCGCCTTGCGCAAGGCTGCGATCTCTTCGCTCTCACCGCTTTCTGCGGCGGCGCCCGGCGCCGTGCCCAGCATCTCGACGCCGGTCGAGATACGGTCGAGTGCGCGGGTGATCCGTGAGTGCAACTCGTCGATCTGGGTCATCCTGCGTCCCTTGTGTCCTTGTTCTTGCGTCCCGCCTTGGCGCGGGTTGTGTCGTACGGTTCTGGTCCGGCGCGCCGACGCGCCTCTCAGGTCGGTGTCTGGCCGGCCCGGGCCTGCGCGCGGACTATACCATCGCGGCCCGAAAGGCGAATCAATGCGCGCGGGTTTCGGAAAAGGATAGCAAGCGTGCCGGGAAAATGCGCGCCATATGTTCCAAGGCCTTACAGCCCGCGCTTCATCCTGCGCATGACAGGTTTTGCCCGCAATACTTGAACTTATCTACCACGCTGCTATTGAGCCCGCTGACAGGCTTCCGGCAAGAGGACAAAGCCCCGTGGATATCGACGCACTCCGAGCCAACAACCCCGAGCACTGGACCCGCGCCTGCGCCATTCGCGCGCTGACGCTGGATGCGGTGACCGCCGCAAACTCCGGCCACTCCGGCATGCCGATCGGCATGGCAGACGTGGCCACCGTGCTCTATTCGAAGCACCTGAAGTTCGACGCCGCGAACCCGACGTGGCCGGACCGCGACCGCTTCATCCTCTCGGCGGGCCACGGCTCGATGCTGCTTTACTCGCTGCTCTATCTCACCGGCGATCAGCAGATCACCCTCGACGAGGTGAAGAACTTCCGCCAGTGGGGCGCCCGCACCGCCGGCCACCCGGAGAACTTCCACGCCGACGCCATCGAGACCACCACCGGTCCGCTCGGTCAGGGCATTGCCACCGCCGTGGGCTTCGCCATGGGCGAAGAGATCCTGCGCGCGCGCTTCGGCAAGAAGGTCGTGGATCACCACACCTATGTCATCGCCGGTGACGGCTGCCTGATGGAAGGCGTGAGCCAAGAGGCGATCACCCTCGCTGGTCGCTACAGCCTCGGCAAGCTCATCGTCTTCTGGGACAACAACGGCATCACCATCGACGGCAAGGTCGAACTGTCGGACGCCACCGATCAGCCGGGCCGCTTCCGCTCGGCGGGCTGGGAAGTGATCGAGATCGACGGCCACGACCCGGCGGAAATCGACGCGGCCATCACCGCAGCGAAGAAAAGCGCGCAGCCGACGATGATCGCCTGCAAGACGCACATCGCTCTCGGCCACGCCGCGCAGGACACCTCCAAGGGCCACGGCGCGCTGACCAACGAAGAGCAGAACACCGCGGCCAAGCAGGTCTGGGGCTGGACCTCGGGCCCGTTCGAAGTGCCCGCCGACGTCAAGTCGTGGTGGGAAGAGGTCGGCAGCCGCGGTGCCGCCGACCGTGCCGAGTGGGAAACCCGTCTGGGTGGCCTGTCGGACACCCGCCAGAAGGAATTCGCCCGCCAGCAGGACGGCGACGCGCCGAAGAAACTCTCGGCGGTGATCCGCGCGCTGAAAAAGCAGGTCACCGAAGAGGCCCCGAAGGTCGCCACCCGCAAGAGTTCGGAAATGGTGCTCGAGGTGGTCAACCCGATCATGCCCGAAACCGTGGGCGGCTCGGCCGACCTCACCGGTTCGAACAACACCAAGACCGGTGACATGGGCGTCTTCGACGTGTCCGAGCGCAAGGGCCGCTACGTCTACTGGGGCATCCGCGAGCACGGCATGGCCGCGGCGATGAACGGCATGGCGCTGCACGGTGGCCTGCGCCCCTACGGCGGCACCTTCATGGCGTTCACCGACTACGCCCGCCCGGCGATGCGCCTCGCGGCGCTGATGCAGACCCCGACGGTCTTCGTGATGACCCACGATTCCATCGGTCTGGGCGAAGACGGCCCGACGCACCAGCCGATCGAGCATCTGGCGATCAGCCGTGCCACGCCGAACACGCTGGTGTTCCGCCCGGCCGACACCGTCGAGACCGCCGAGGCGTGGGAAATCGCGCTGACCCAGAAGAGCACGCCGTCGGTGCTGTCGCTGACCCGTCAGGGCCTGCCCACCGTGCGTAAAGAGCACAAGACCTCCAACCTCGTGTCGAAGGGCGCCTATGTGCTCGCCGACGCCGAGGGCAAGCGCCAGGTGATCCTGATCGCCACCGGCTCTGAGGTCGAGATCGCTCTGGCGGCGCGCGAGGCGCTGCAGGCCGAGGGCATCGGCACCCGCGTCGTCTCCATGCCCTGCATGGAACTGTTTGCGCAGCAGGACGAGGCCTACCGCAAGCGCGTGCTGCCCGCCGGCCCCGTGCGCGTCGGCATCGAGGCGGCGACGCGTCTGGGTGGCTGGGACCGCTGGCTGCTGGGCGAGCGTGGCCGCGAGGCCAAGCAGGCCTTCGTCGGCATGGACAGCTTCGGCGCCTCGGCCCCGGCAGAGGTGCTTTACGAGAAGTTCGGCATCACCGCGGAGAACGTGGTCGAAAAGGCCAAGGGTCTGCTTTGATACGGCGCGCGTAAGGGGGCGCTGCCCCCTCGCCCTGCGGGCTCACCCCCGGCGTATTTTTGAAGAGAAGAAGCATGAAGGGCGCCTCTGAGGGGCGCCCTTTTTCTTTGCCCGCTGTCGGGCTTTGCGGGGATTGGAGCGGGCGCTCAGTGCGCCGCGCTCTTGCCGCCTCCGAACAATGGCAGGATCAGCTTGGTGACGATCGGCACGAGGATCATCCCCCAGATCACCCCGAGGATGCCGTCGCAGACCGCCGTGACAATCCACAGCGCCGCGGGCTGCAGGTCTTCGGAGACCATATGCGAGGCGCCTTCGGCAAGATGGTGGATGGTCTCTTCGGGCATGTGCCAGCCCATCTGCGCCAGCGAGTGCACGAGGATCGAGCCGCCAACCCAGAGCATCGCCACGGTACCAACGGTCGAGAGCAGCCACATCACCACCGGCATGGCCTTGACGATGCCGCGCCCGAGCGCGCGGGTGATGCCAAGACGTCCGACACGGGTGAGCCACAGGCCGATGTCGTCCATCTTCACGATCAGCGCCACGGCGCCATAGACCACCGCGGTGATGCCGACGCCAACCAGCCCCAGCGCCACAGCCTTGACCCAGACCTCGGTGACCTCGATGGCCGAGAGCGAGATGGTCATGATCTCGGCCGAGAGGATGAAGTCGGTCTTGATCGCGCCCTTAACCTTCTGCTCTTCAAGGTGCACCGGATCGCCCTTCTCGACCTGCTTTTCCGGGCCACTCTTTTCATGGCCGGGTTTGAGCACGTGCAGCACCTTTTCGGCGCCCTCGAAGCACAGGAACGAGCCGCCGGCGATCAGCAGCGGCGGCAGCAGCCACGGCGCGAAACTCGACAGCAGCAGCGCCAGCGGCAACAGGATCACCACCTTGTTGAACACCGAACTGCGCGCGATGCGCCAGATGATCGGCAGTTCGCGCTTGGCCTCGAAGCCATGCAGGTATTTCGGCGTCACCGCGGCGTCGTCAATCACCACGCCCGCGGCCTTGGACCCGGCCTTCGCGGCACTGGCCGAGATGTCATCGACCGAGGCCGCGGCGATCTTGGCGATTCCCGCCACGTCGTCGAGAAGTGCGAGAAGCCCGCTCATGTCCGTCTCCGTTCTGTTTCGCCGCAAGGTAATCCGGCGGGCGCGAGACGCAAGTCCGCAAGCTGCCGCCGGGGCATTGCACAAGGTTATGCGCTATCAGTGAGTCATGTTAGCGCCCGCAGCATGGTTTATCGCTAACATATTGCAATTCTTGCATTTTTTGCGTTGCCGAGGCGGTGTGCACCTGTATACGGAAAGGCAAGTTCCGCCATATGACCAGGAGACCCCTCCATGACCGTGACCGTCGGGATCAACGGATTTGGCCGTATCGGCCGCTGCACGCTCGCCCATATCGCCGAGAGCGCGCGCAACGACGTGCAAGTGGTGAAGATCAACGCCACCGGCCCGATCGAAACCGCCGCGCACCTGCTGCGCTATGACAGCGTGCATGGCCGTTTCGCCGGCGACGTGCGGGTCAGCGGCTCGACCATGGACCTTGGCCGCGGCCCGATGGAGGTCATGTCGACCTACGATATGGGCGAGTTGGACTGGTCCGGCTGCGACGTCGTGCTGGAGTGCACCGGCAATTTCAACGACGGCGAGAAGGCGGTGCAGCACATCCATCAGGGCGCGCGCTCGGTGCTGATCTCGGCCCCCGCGAAGAACGTGCAGAAGACCATCGTCTACGGCGTCAACCACCGCGATCTGGTCAAGGGCCACACGATGATCTCCAACGGCTCGTGCACCACCAATGCGCTGGCACCGCTGGCCAAGGTGCTGGACGAGGCGATCGGCATCGAAAGCGGCATCATGACCACGATCCACTCTTACACCGGCGACCAGCCGACGCTGGACCGCCGCCACAAGGATCTCTACCGCGCCCGCGCCGCCGCCATGGCGATGATCCCCACCTCCACCGGCGCTGCAAAGGCCATCGGCGAGGTGCTGCCCAACCTCAAGGGCAAGCTCGACGGATCTTCGATCCGGGTGCCCACGCCGAACGTCTCGGCGGTGGACCTGACCTTCCAGGCCGGCAAGGACGTGACCGCGGCGGATGTGAACGAGATCGTGCGCGAGGCCGCTGGCGGCCGCATGGGCTCGGTGCTGGTCTACGACCCGGAGCCGAAGGTGTCGGTCGATTTCAACCACACCACCGCAAGCTCGATCTTTGCGCCCGATCAGACGAAAGTCATCGGTCGCACGGTCCGCGTGCTGGCGTGGTACGACAACGAATGGGGCTTCTCGGCGCGCATGGCCGATGTGGCTGCCGAACTGGGGCGCACGCTGCACTGATCGCAGCACCGGACCTGAACACGCAAAGGGCGGCCCGCATGGCCGCCCTTCTTCGTTCTGGCATGGCTTCGATCTGGCATGGCTTCGATCTGTGCCCGGCTCAGGCGTGCTTTTCGATGAGACCGGCAAAAGCGCTCATGATGCTGCCGAGATACTGCTTGGTGTCGTCCTTGAGCACCTCACCGTCTTCGGAAATCAGCTGCATGATGTTGCCGATATAGGCTTCGGGCTGCTGCAGCGGGTGCATGTTGAGAAACACCATCGATTGGCGCAGCTGATGGTTTGCGCCATAGCCGCCCGGGCCGCCCGGCGAGCCGGTGACCACGGCGGTGGCCTTGCCGTCCCACACGCTGTCTCCATAGGGGCGCGAGCCCACGTCGAGCGCGTTTTTCACTGCGGCGGGCAGACCGCGGTTGTATTCGGGCGTGACGAAAAGCACCGCCTCGGTCGGCTTCATCTGCGCCCTGAAGCGCTGCCACGCCTCTGGCTGGGTATCCCCGTCGAGTTCGGGGTTGTAGAACGGCAGATCGCCGATCTCGACAAATTCGAACTCCAGCGTCTCGGGCGCGGCCTCGGCCAGTGCCTTGGCGAGCATGCGGTTGTACGAAGCTTCGCGGAGCGAGCCCACGATGACGGCGACTTTTCTGGACATGACGGTCTCCTTTCCGTGCGTTGACCTAGAGGTAGGCGTTTGCGCCGAAAAAGGGAGAGGCAATTTTCGCACCGGGTCTGCGCGGAAGCGCGCGGAACGGCCCCAGCCTCTGTGCGCGGGCTGGCCGTGTGCGAGTGGAGGCCGGGCCCGCGCCCGGCCTGCCGGATCAGACCTTGCGCAGCGCCAGCACAGCGTTGAGCCCGCCAAAGGCGAAGGCATTCGATAGCACCACCGAAACATCCGCCTCGCGGGCCTCGTTGGGCACCACGTCGAGCGCGCATTCCGCGTCGAACTCTTGGTGGTTGATGGTTGGCGCGATCACCCCATCGCGCAGCGCCATGACACAGGCCAGCAGTTCCACCGCCCCGGTGCCGCCGATGCAATGGCCGTGCATGGATTTGGTGGAGGAGATCATCAGCCGGTCAGCCTGCGGCCCCATGGCGTCGGCCACGGCGGCGCATTCGGTCTTGTCATTGGCGGCGGTGCCGGTGCCATGGGCGTTGATATAACCCACCTGATCGCGGTCGATCCGGCCATCGCGCAGCGCGCCAGAGATCGCCCGTGCCGCGCCCTGCTTGGAGGGCATGACGATATCGGCGGCGTCCGAGGTCATCGCAAAGCCGACCACTTCGGCCAGGATCTCGGCGCCGCGGGCTTTCGCGTGGTCGTAATCTTCGAAGACGTAGACCCCCGCGCCCTCGCCTTGCACCATGCCGTTGCGGTTGGCCGAGAACGGGCGGCAGGCGTCCTTCGACATCACCCGCAGCCCCTCCCATGCCTTCACCCCGCCGAAGCAGAGCATCGACTCCGACCCGCCGGTGATCATTGCCGGGCAAGCACCCGAGCGGACCATCTGAAAGGCCAGCCCCATGGCGTGGTTGGAGCTGGCGCAGGCGGTGGCGACGGTGAAGGTCGGGCCGCGCAGGTTGAACTCCATGCTGACGTGGCTGGCGGCGGCGTTGTTCATCAGCTTCGGCACCACGAAGGGGTGAACGCGGTTCTTGCCCTCTTCATAGACCGAGCGGTAATTCTCGTCTTGGGTGATAAGACCGCCGCCCGAGGTGCCTAGCACGACGCCGGAGCGGTCGGCGAGATCGCCGTGGAACTCCAGCCCCGCCTGCGCGATCGCCTCGCGCGCCGCGATCAGCGCGAATTGGGTGAACCGGTCATATAGCGCCAGTTGCTGCCGGTTGAAGGTCTCTTCCGGCTCGTAGCCCTTGACCTGCCCGCCAATGCGGATGGCGAGCCGTTCGACGTCGCGAAATTCAAGCTCACCGATGCCGCAGCGGCCTTCGCGCATGGCTTCGAGGGTGGCCGGCACGTCGCGCCCCAGCGCGTTGATCGTGCCCGCGCCGGTAATGACTACCCGTTTCACGCGTTCTGCTCGGCCACCAGTTTCTCGATCCCGGCCACGATGCTGGCCACGTTCGAAATGTCGAATTCGCTTTGTTCGGGTTCGTTGGCGTTGAACGGAACCGAGATGTCGAAAGCTTCTTCAATGGCGAAGATGCTTTCGACGAGACCAAGGCTGTCGATCCCCAGATCCTCCAGCGTGCTGTCCATCGTCACGTCAGACGGTTCCAGAACAGCCTGTTCGGCGATGATCTCGATGACCTTGTCTTTTACACTCATGGTGCGGCGCTCCCAATTATCGTCGCAGCTTCGGCGTCAAGGTCGGCTTACTCATTCCCCGTGAGCTTGGAAACAGCTTTCTTGAGATCGGCGACTTCTTTGAACAGCCGCGGCAACCTGCGCAGGCCTTTGTAAGTGTCTACGTGGGTTTCCATTTTCATCGCCGGATAGCCGAGCATCACGCGCCCTGCCGGGATATTGGACAGCACCTTGGTGCCGCCGCCGGTGATCACGTTGTCGCCGATGAAGATATTGTCGGACACACCGGTCTGACCCGCCAGCACGACGTTGTTGCCGATCTTCGTCGAGCCCGCGATGCCGCAGCAGCCGCAGATCAGCGTGTTGTCTCCGACCACCACGTTGTGGCCGATCATCACGAGGCTGTCGACCTTGGTGCCGTTGCCGATGCGGGTGTCGCGCACCGAGCCGCGGTCGATGCTGGCGTTGGCGCCAACTTCGCAGTCGTCCCCGATGGTGACCGCGCCGAGCGAGTGGATACGTGCCCACTGCTGGGCGTCTTGGGTGCCCTCCTCGCCGAGGCTGGCGCGGGCTTTTTCGACCCCCGAAACCTCCGGGGTCACATAGCTGAAACCGTCGCCGCCGATGGAACAGTTGAACTGCCCGAAGAAGCGGTCGCCGATGGTGCAGCGCGCGCCGATACGCACGCCCGAATGGATCACCGCCTCTTCGCCGAGGGTTGCATCCTCGCCGATAAACACCTGCGGCCCGATGACCGAGCGCGGGCCGACCTTCACCCGTGCGCCGATCACCGTGTAGGGGCCGACGCACACGTCATCGGCCAGTTCGGCGGTGGGATCGATCAGCGCGGTGGGATGAATGCCGCTGCCGTAGCCATTGCCGCGATCCAGCATGGCCGACAGGCCCGACAGCGCGTGGCGCGGACGTGGCGCAAGGATAGCCGCCTCGAGCCCCATCTGCTGCCAATCCGCGCCTTCCCACAACATGGCGGCGCGGGCCTTGCCGTCTCCGAGGGTTGCGGCGAATTCGGGTTTCATCGCCAGCGCCAGCTGTTCGGGCCCGGCCGAGGCGGGTTCAGCGACCGAGGTGACGCGCAGATCGCCGTCGCCCTGAGCCTGAAGGCCAAGCGCGGCGGCGATTTCTGCGATGCTGTGGCTTTGCACCGTGGTGTCTAGAGACATGGGATCCTCCGGGATGCTCTCCCGCAGGATTTAACTCGGGCCGCCAGCCAGTACCACCCCTGCGGCGCTCAGCGCGTCCCAAATCCGCCCGTCGCGGCCATAGACATCTTCGCGATACTCCATTTCACCCTTCACCGTAGTGAAGGCGGTGCGGTAGATCAGGTGCACAGGCACCGACTGGTCGAGGTTGACGCGTTGTTCGCGCCCCGTCGCCAGACGCGACTGGAAGAAGCCCTGCGGGTCGGCCGTCTGCGCCGACAGAAGCGCATAGGCGAACTCATGCGGCTCGCTCAGCCGGACGCAGCCGTGAGAGAAGGTGCGCGTGGTGCGGTCGAACAAAGATTTCGACGGCGTATCATGCAGATAGATGTGGTACTTGTTCGGGAACATAAACTTCACAGTTCCCAGAGCGTTGCGCGGACCCGGCGGCTGGCGCATGGAAAACGGAAAGCTCGACTTCGTATATTGCGCAAAGCCGTTGGCCCGGTTCACCTTGCGCCCTTGCCGGTCGGTGATCTCTATATGGCTCACGGCACCGGGGTTGCCGCGCAGTTGCGGCAGGTACTCATTGACCACGATCGAACGCGGCACGTACCACGACGGGTTGATCACCATATGGTTCATCTCGTCCGAGAACTCGGGCGTCTGGCGGTCGCTCTCCTGCGAGCCCACCACAGAGCGGGTCTCGAAGGTAACCTTGCCGTCGTCGATGATCTCGGCGTGGAAATCGGTGAGGTTGACGGTGATGTGGCGCTTGCCCAGGCCGCCGGGCAGGTTCATCCAGCGCTCCCGCTCCATTGCCACCAGCACCGATTGCAGGCGTTCCTCGGCGCCGATGTTGAGCTGGCTGAGCGTGCTCGACCCTGCAATGCCGTCCACCGCCAGACCGTGGCGGGTCTGAAAGCGTACCACCGCATCGCGCAGCGCATCGTCGTAAGAGGCCGAAAGCGTCGGCTCCAGATAGCCCATCGCGATCAGCCGGTCGCGCAGCACGATCACGTCGCCACCGCTTTCCCCCGGCTCGAGTTTGGCGGTGCGCACCGCGGGGCCCCAGCCGCCGCCTGCCACCACCCGTTCAAGGCGCATCTTGGCGCGCATCAGCCGGGCATATTCGTCAGAAGAAGGCGCAAGGTGCTGCAGGACCTGATGCGGATCGCTGGCGGCGAGAACTTCAAGCAGGATTTTCGGATCGCGACGCGGTGCGTCGCGCTTGATGCCGGAATCGGCCTTGTTCGGGGTCAGGATACCGCTCTGCAGATCGGAGGCGAATTGCAGGTACGTGCGGCTCAGTTCAACCTCCAGCTCGCCGCGGGCGCGTTCGCCTTCCACATGGCGCAAACGGCGGATCAGCCCGTCGAGATCATAGCGCCGCGCCGGCAGGCCGTGCGCCTGCGCGGTGCCAAGCGCCTCGATCAGCGCCGCGCGGCGCAGCGCAGCGGTGTCATCCGGGCCGGTCCAGAGCGGTGCGAAATCGCGTGCACGGTAGAAAGCCGCCATGCCCGAATCTCTCGACAGATTCTCGGCCACGGCCTGCCGGTAAGCGGTCATTCCGAGGCCGGCAGAGAGCGTTTCGGCGCTCGCGGAAGCTGGCTGAAAGGCGAAAAGCGCCCCAGTCAGCGCCAACACCGCAAGGCTGCGTCCGTTCCTGAAACTCTGCATCATGACCATGGCTACCCGACTAATTATCATTCATCTCGCGTGCCGATTTTCCGGTGCGCGGGTTGAAGTTGTCCACACACAATTGCGCTGTTCACGCGAGTTTTCGGCACCTGATACGTCAATGCATCGCGTGGCGGCAGGTTCCTGTATTGCGCAAGTCAGGGTTTCCACACGTGCGCAAGATTTCGCCGATTTCCCTATGGGAACCACTATACACGGGAAAACATCCTTCATCCATTAATCCCCATGTGCCATAAAAGCCGCACATCTGGGGGAAAGATGGTAGGTCCGTCCAACGAGGCGGAACAAACAGGCACAGCGACTAAACGGGACAGGCGCTTCACATGACAAAAACGACTGCAAGCTGCATTTCGCGGCGTGGCCTTCTTGGCGCGTTCGCGGCAACCGTCGTCACGGCAGCACCGACGTATTCGAGCGCGGCGGGTTTCCTACGGGGTGCAGGTGATGTCCGGAGACTCCGGGCTTACTCCGCACGCACCGGCGAAACGCTCAACATGATCTACTGGATCGAAGGGGAATACATCCCCGACGCGCTCAGGGAAATCTCCTACTTCATGCGCGACTGGCGGACCGACGATGTCAAGAACATCGACGCCCGCACCATCGACATCATGACGGCAGCCCACAACCTTCTGGACGTGAGCGAGCCCTACATGTTGATCTCGGGGTACCGCAGCCCGAAAACCAACGCGATGCTGCGCGCCCGTTCCTCGGGGGTTGCGAAGAACTCGCGGCACCTCAAGGGCGAAGCCGCCGATCTGCGTCTCAACTCGCGCTCGGTGAGCCAGGTGGCGCGTGCGGCCACGGCCTGCAACGGCGGCGGCGTTGGTCGCTACTCCAGCTCGAACTTCGTCCATATGGATTGCGGTCCGGTCCGCAGCTGGGGCCGCTGATCGCGTCCAATTTACCGGTCTTTATGTGACACGGGCGCCCCTGTCGGGGCGCCTTTGTTCGTTCTAAAACCGCGCTCCTGGGCGGCCGTGCCTGGTCCAGCAACCCGTCCGCGCAACGGCAAGGCGCCCAGAGCGGCCTATGCGCCCTGCCCGCACAGCGACCGCCACTCGGCCAGCGCCGGGTTCTCATCCTCACGCCGCTCCGTCTTCTGGACTGGCATCGCAGGCTTTGGCGCCCCGGCTGCCGCGAGGCCGGTGATGATCTGGCGCTGAAACTCCTGCCCCTTGGCCTGATGCCGCGCGCCGAAGTAAAAGCTCACGACGGCGCCCAGCAACCACCAAAGTGGCTGCGGCACATGCGCCAGCCCCGCCATCCGCGCCGAGAACCACTCGGGCGCGGCCATGGCACTGGCCAGAAGCGCCAGAGTGCCAAATGCCATCGCCGGACGCGGCAGCCGGTTGAGCCCGTCGATGACCCGGTCGAACCTGCCACCGGGACGCCGCGCGAACTCTTGCGCGAATTGCGCCAGCGCCGCCTCGCTGAGCCCCGCGCGGCGGGCCGCTTCGGCCTCTGCGTTAACCCGGAACACCTCGGCGGTTTCGCGCAGCGCGCTGCCCCCAGCGCCAAAGACCATCTGAAAAAGCCGCTCGATCATTTTACCGCTCCCCAAGCTGCCGTGCGCGCCTTGAACTGCGCCTGTGTGAGATGGAAGCGCGGTGCGATGAAGCCTTCGGCGCGGCGGATCCAGCCGCCCTTGTCACCCGTCCGGCTGCGCGCGAACTTGCGGCTTGCAGGGCGGCGGTCTGCCAGCGCGAAATAGTAGTTCCGCCGGGCAATGCCATAGGCGTCGGCGATGTGGTCTGGCGCCGCCCGAGCCGCCCGCGCGGCTGCGGTCTCGGTCTGCGGGCCGATCACCCCGTCAACGGCAACCTGCTGTTCCATATCGCATAGCAGGCGTTGCAGCAGCTTCACCGCCGCCGCCCCGGCGTTGACATACATGTCAAACACCGAAGGCTGGAGCACCGCGGGAAGGCGCGACACGCCGGGGGCATGGAAATAGTGGCGCAGGAATATCTCGGTTGCTTCGGTGGGCTGCAATTGCTGCACATCCCGCGCATCGACGTCGCCATCGCCGTTAACGTCGCGCCCCAAGCGGCGCAGCGTGCCAAGCGTGACGCCATGTTTTGTCGCCCCACCCGGATCATCGGGATCATTCACATAGCCGCCTTCGCGGGCGACGATGTCTTCGGCCATGCGGCGGACCTGCGGATCATCATTCATGTCACTGCTCCTGACTGGAACCTCTCGGGGGTTCCTCACCGCCCCATGCTTTGCCACAAAGCGTAAACAGCCCATCAGCGCAGCGAACGGAGGATGCCGTGACGACCCCTATGACCGCCGAGGAGATCATCAGCCTTTTGCGCCTCACGCCGCATCCCGAAGGCGGGCATTACCGCCAGACGTGGGTGGCGGATCGCGAGGGCGACTCCCGCCCGGCGGGCACCTGCATCTACTTCCTGCTGCGCGCCGGTGAGCGCAGCCACTGGCACCGCGTCGATGCCGCCGAGATCTGGCATTATTACGCCGGGGCCGCGCTGGAACTGTCGATCTCCGAGCATGCGACCGGCCCGCGCACCGATCATCTGCTTGGCCCGGAACTGGCGTCGGGCGCGCGCCCGCAGCGCGTCGTGCCCGAAGGGCACTGGCAGGCGGCACGCAGCTTGGGCGCGTGGACGCTGGTTGGCTGCACCGTCTCGCCCGGCTTTCGTTTCGAGGGATTCGATCTGGCCGAGCCCGGTTTCGACATTCCCTAATGCCGAAAGTTCGCACGCAAAAAGGCCGGGGCAATGCGCCCCGGCCTTTCCGTGTCAAAGCGAGAAACTCTTAGTTCATCGGGCCTTCGTCGATGTCTTCAAGGTTCTCCAGTTCTTCGGCGGTCATGTTGGTGACGACCGAATAGGAGCCATCGTCGATCGGCACGAACTTGGCGTTGTTGATCTCGAGCATCACGTGCTTGTCACCGATGTCGAGGAAGCCGCCAACTTCGGCCACGATGCCCTTGAACGAGCCGTCGGCGTTCAGAACGATGTCTTCGATCTCGCCAACGTTGTCCCATTCGTCCGAGACGCTGTCGTAGGTCGTCTCGCTATCCCAGTCGCTGGCTTCGCCGTCCGCGTCGATTGCGTAGACTGCGCCGCCGGTGATGTCGCGGGTGCGGATCAGGCCGTCTTCGTCATTCTCGAACGGGTTGCCCATGGAGTTGGCCATCTCGTTGGCTTCCTGCTCCATTTCGTCGCCGGCTTGGGCCATCTCATTGCCCATTTCCTCGGCTTCCTGCTCCATCTCGTTGCCAGCTTCGGCCATCGCGTCGCCGGCCTCTTCCATGGCCTGCTCGCCTTCGGCAACCGTCTCTTCGGTCTCGTTGGCAATCGCGTCACCGGTGTTTTCCAGCGCCTGCTCGGCGTTTTCCACGGCGGCGTCGGCGTTCTCCATCGCGGCGTCGGCGTTGTGGTTGTCGGCGTAAGCGGCGGTACCTGCAGTCAGGGCGATGATTGCGGCGGTGGTGGTAAGACGTTTCATGGTGTCTCCTCCTTCATGAGTTCGTCATCTTGTCTGCCACCACAACACGCAGGGCCCGGCAGTGTTCCTGCCGGGCCCTACAATTAATTCCATTGAATCTATGGAACTTTTTTACGTATTCCGTTGTGCGTATGCGACGAGTTGCCGGGTCGAGCCGTCTTTGTCGTCGGCGCTGGCCTCGCCGGACACGATCGGGCCGAGCGCGGTCGCAAGCTCTTTGCCAAGCTCCACACCCCATTGATCGTAGGAGTTGATATCAAGGATCACCCCTTCGACGAACACCCGGTGCTCATAGAGCGCGACGATCATCCCCAGCGTGCGCGGATCAAGCTGCTGGTACATCAGCGTGGTCGACGGGCGGTTGCCCGGGAACACCCGGTGCTTGGCCTGGCGCTCCAGTTCTGCACCCTCGAATTTCCCGGCAACCTTGCCGCGCGCCTCGTCCAGATCGCGCCCGCGCATCAGCGCCTCGGACTGCGCGAGGCAGTTGGCCAGCAGCAGCTCGTGATGATGCCGCAGGTCCGGCTCGTGGCTGCGCGCGCCGACCATGAACTCGCAGGGGACCACGCGGGTGCCCTGATGGATCAGCTGGTAAAAGGCGTGCTGACCGTTGGTGCCGGGCTCGCCCCAGACCACCGGCCCGCTGTCGAACGCCAGCGTCTCGCCGTCCATCGCGACGGACTTGCCGTTGCTCTCCATCTCCAACTGCTGCAGGTAGGCCGGCAGCCGCGCGAGACGGTTCTCATAGGGCAGCACGGCGCGCGTGGCGTGGCCCAGCACCTGATTGTGCCACATGCCCACCAGCGCCAGCAGCACCGGCATATTGGCCTCCAGCGGCGCGCTGCGGAAATGCGTATCCATCGCCTGCCCACCTTCGAGGAAGGCACGGAAGTTCTCGGGGCCCACGGCGATCATCATCGAAAGCCCGATCGGCCCCCACATCGAATAGCGCCCGCCGACCCAGTCCTCGAACCCGAAGACGCGGCTCTCGGGAATGCCCCATTCGCCCGCCTTCTCTTTGTTGGACGACAGCGCGACGAACTTGCCGTCGGTGCTGACGCCCTTTGCTTCGAGCCAGTTCCAGGCGGTGCGCGCGTTGGTCATCGTCTCGATGGTGGTGAACGTCTTCGAGGCGATGATGAACAGCGTCGTCTCGGGCGCGCATTGCGCCAGCGCATCGGCGATATCGGCGCCATCGACGTTGGACACGAAATGGCAGCGCGGACCGTCGTGATAGGGCGCCAGCGCTATGGTGCCCATCTTGGGGCCAAGGTCCGAGCCGCCGATGCCGATGTTCACCACATCGGTGATCTGCGAGCCGCGCACCTCGGTGGCCAGCGCCTCCATGCGTGTGAGCGTGTCCAGAACCTCGGGCATGACGTCCTTGCCATCCACCTCGACGGGGGTTCCGGCAAGATTGCGCAGCGCGGTGTGCAACACCGCCCTGCCCTCGGTCTCATTGATCTTTGCGCCGCCGAACATCGCATCGCGCCGCGCTTCGACATCCGCGCCTTTGGCCACCTCCAGCAGTGCCGCGAAGACCTCGGCATCGATTTGCGTCTTGGAGTAGTCGAAGAGCATCCCCTCGGCGCTGACCGAGAAGCTTTCCGCCCGGTCCGCGTCTTCGGCAAAAAGCGCGTCGATCCGGCGGCCTTCACGCGCGGTCGCAAGGCGTTTGAGGTCATCCCACATAAAGGTTCTTCCCGTGTTGATCCGTGCGTAGAACTAGCGTTACTCGGCCCAGTGCACCACTGCCTGATCGAGCACCGCGTTGATCGGCGCCTCCTCGGGCGGCAGACCTTTGGCGTTTTCCAGAGCCGCGCGTTTCTCCGCCCCGAAAATGAGCACATGCTTGCTCAGTGCGCCGTCGAGCACCGGGGCTGTCAGCGTGATACGCGGCTCGGGCGCGCCGGGCGCGCGCATCGGCAGCAGCACCGGCGCCTTGGACGAAAGCGCCTCGGACAGCTTGTCGGCGCCGGGGAAAATCGACGCCGTGTGCAGATCGGTGCCCATGCCCAGCAGCACCACCCCCAGCGGCAGCGACGGCTTGATCGCCTCGGACAGCGCGTCGAGCTTTTCCTCGGGGGTCTCAGCCTCGGCGTAGAGCGGCAGCAGCGTCGCCGCCGCGGCCTTGCCGGTCAGCAGCCGTTCGCGCAGCAGCTTGGTGTTCGAGCGTTCCGAGGTTTCCGGCACCCAGCGTTCATCGCCCAGCAGCACGTCCACCCGATCCCAGTCGAGCGACGTGGCGCTGAGCGCATCAAAGATCGGCCCCGGCGAGGTGCCGCCGGGCACGGCAAGCGACACGCGCTTGCTGTGCGAGAGCTGCGCCCGCAGCTCTCCGGCGATCATATTGGCCAGATCGATGGCCAGCATTTCGCGGTCGGGATATTCACGGAATTCGTAGGTCATGTCTTGATCGCCCGCCAGCGGCGGCCGTCCTTGTTGATCAGGAATGCGGCGTCATCCGGCCCGGTGCTGCCCGCGTCATACGGCTTGGGGTTGTCGCCGCGGCGCTCCCAGCCCTCGATCAGCGGATCGGTCCAAGCCCATGCGGCCTCGACCTCGTCGCCGCGCATGAACAGCGTCTGGTTGCCACGGATCACGTCCATGATCAGCCGCTCATAAGCGTCAGGTGCATCCTCGGCATCCGCCCCCAGCGCTTCGGCGAAAGACATGTCGAGCGGCACGTCAACCAGACGCATGCCGCCCGGGCCCGGCTCTTTGATGGTGACGCCCAGCGTCATGCCCTCGTTCGGCTGCAGGCGGATCGACAGCATGTTCCGGTGCCGCCCGGCGTCCATGCCGAAGATCGAATGCGGCGCGTCCTTGAACACCACGGCGATCTCGCTGGCCTGCGCCCCGAGCCTTTTACCCGTGCGCAGATAAAACGGGGTATTCGCCCACCGCCAGTTCGAGATGTAGCACTTCATGGCGATGAAGCTCTCGGTCTTCGAGGCGGGGTTCTCCACGTCCTCGCGGTAGGAACTCATCGACCCATCCGAGGTATACTGCCCGCGCACGATGCTCTCGGGGTCCACCGGATCGAGCGCACGGATCACCTTGAGCTTCTCATCGCGCACCGAGTCCGGCTCGAATCGCGCCGGCGGCTCCATGGCGATGAGGCACAAAAGCTGCATTAGGTGGTTCTGCACCATGTCCCGCATCGCGCCGGACTTGTCGTAATAGCTGCCCCGGCCTGCCACGCCGACGGTTTCGGCCACGGTGATCTGGATGTGATCCACGTATTGCGCGTTCCACAGCGGCTCGAACAGCATATTTCCGAAACGCACCGCCATCAGGTTCTGAACCGTCTCTTTGCCGAGATAGTGGTCGATGCGATAGATCTGCGTCTCGTCGAAGTGACGCGCCAGTTCCGCGTTGAGGGCGCGCGCGCTTTCCAGATCATGGCCAAAGGGTTTTTCGACGACGATCCGCACCGCCGGGTTGGTCAGCCCGTGGCTGCGCAGCCCCTCGGCGAGATCACCAAACAGGCTCGGCCCCACCGAGAAGTAGAAGGCGCGCACGATGTCGTCATCGTCGCGCAGAGCGTTCTTGAGGTCGTCCCAGCCGCCCTCGCCGCGGGCATCCACCGCCACATAGCCAAGCAGGTCAAGGAACTCTTCCAGCGCGGCCTCATCGCATTTGGCTTTGCTGAATTCGCGGATCGCCTCGCGCACCATGTCGCGATACTCGTCCACGCTCATGTCCGAGCGCGCGGCACCGATCACCCGCGACCCCTCGGGCATCTGCCCCGAGCAATAGCGGCGGTACAGGCCGGGCAGAATTTTGCGCCGGGCGAGATCGCCGGTGCCCCCAAAAATGACCAAGTCGAACGGATCGACGGGAATGACGCGGGAAACCATCTCGGGCTGTCTCCGATTCTTGTACGTGCGGCGGTTAGCGCTAACCGCCATCTGCCTACCCCATTGCTGCAGCCGAGTCTAACATCCTGCGACCACGCGGCAATGGCAGCGATAGGATAAAGCGGCGCGGGTAACCAGCCGGTGACCATTTGCCGAAGCCGCACAGTTCGCTTGAACCGGACCGGCCCCCGTGCGACGCAAGGATCAGACGAACAAGACGGGCAGAGCATGGCACGACGCATCATCATCGATACCGATCCCGGACAGGACGACGCGATTGCCATTCTGCTGGCGCTGGCCTCTCCCGAGGTCGAGCTTCTGGGCCTGACCGCCGTGGCCGGGAACGTCCCGCTGACACTGACGTCGCGCAATGCGCGGATTGTGCTGGAACTGGCGGGCCGCACCGACGTGCCGGTGTTCGCCGGATGTGACGCCCCGCTGTCGCGCCCGCTGGTCACCGCCGAGCATGTGCACGGCAAGACCGGGCTCGACGGCCCGGTGCTGCCCGACCCGGAAATGCCGCTGCAAGACGCCCATGCGGTCGATTTCATCATCGACACGCTGCGCCACGAGCCCGCCGGCTCTGTCACCCTCTGCCCGCTTGGCCCGCTGACCAATATCGCCACCGCCTTCCGCCGCGCGCCGGACATCATCCCGCGGGTGCAGGAAATCGTCCTGATGGGCGGCGCCTATTTCGAGGTCGGCAACATCAGCCCCGCCGCCGAGTTCAACATCTTCGTCGATCCCGAAGCCGCCGCCGAGGTGTTTGCTGCCGGGGTGCCGCTGGTGGTGATGCCGCTCGACGTGACCCACAAGGCGCTCGTCACCCCCACGCGCAACGCCGCGTTCCGCGCGCTTGGCACGAAGGTCGGCACGGCGGTCGCCGAGATGACCGACTTTTTCGAGCGGTTCGATCTGGAAAAATACGGTTCCGAGGGCGCGCCGCTGCACGATCCATGCGTCACCGCCTATCTGATCACCCCGGAGATCTTCTCGGGGCGGCACATCAACGTCGAGATCGAAACCACCTCGGACCTCACCCGCGGCATGACCGTTGCCGACTGGTGGCGCGTCTCGGACCGCGCGCCCAACGCCACATTCATCGGTGATCTTGATGCCGATGCCTTCTTCACCCTGCTGACCGAAAGACTGGCCAAACTATGAAATCGCTGCATCTCGCCGGCCCCGACGATCTCGAGCGCCTGCTGCCCATGGTGGCCAGTTTTCAGACCGAACGCGCCGGCCAGCCCGATGAGACCCATCTCGCCGCCGCCCTTACCCCGTTGCTCGAAGGCGCGCCGCAGGGCGCGATCTGGCTGATCGGGCCGCGCAAGGCACCGGTGGGCTACGTCGTGGCCTCCTTTGGCTGGTCGGTGGAAAGCGGCGGCCTGACCGCCACGCTTGACCAGATCTACGTGCGCCCCGCGGTGCGCCGGCGCGGCATGGGCAGCGAAGCGCTGTTCCAACTGACCCAAGCGCTGCGTCAGGGCGGCGTTACCGCGCTGCAGATGGAGGTCGCCCGCGAAGACGAGGCGCTGCAACGCTTCTGCCGCCGCGCCCGCCTGCAGGACCTTGAAGCGACCATGATGCGCTGCACGCTGTAGGCGCGCCGGGGGCTTTTCGTTCCCCGCCACGCGCCTTATGTCATGGGCATGACCCTCTCGATCCCATTCGACAACAGCTACGCGCGCCTGCCCGACGGCTTCTTCGCCCGGCTCGACCCGGCCCGCGTGGCCGCACCGCAGCTTATCGCGTTTAACAGCGCGCTGGCCAAGGACCTCGGTATCACCGGCGAGGACGACCCGCTGCTCGCCGCGATCTTTGCCGGCAACGCCCTGCCCGACGGCGCCGAGCCGCTGGCGCAGATCTACGCTGGCCACCAGTTCGGCGGGTTCTCCCCGCAACTGGGCGACGGCCGCGCGCTGCTGCTGGGCGAGGTGGTCGACGCCAGCGGCACGCGCCGCGACATCCAGCTCAAGGGCTCGGGGCCGACCCCGTTCTCGCGCCGCGGCGATGGCCGTGCGGCGCTCGGCCCGGTGCTGCGCGAATATGTGATCTCTGAGGCGATGCACGCGCTTGGCGTGCCCACCACCCGCGCGCTGGCCGCGGTGCGCACCGGCGACGACATCTACCGCGAAACCGTGCTGCCCGGCGCGGTGCTCACCCGCGTCGCCGCCAGCCATATCCGCGTCGGCACCTTCCAGCTTTTCGCCTCGCGGCAGCAATACGACCAGTTGCAGCAGCTGTTCGACTACACCCGCGCCCGGCACTACCCCGAAGCCGAAACACCCGGAGAACTGCTCGCCGCCGTCTGCGCCCGGCAGGCCGATCTGGTGGCGCACTGGATGTCGCTCGGCTTCATCCACGGCGTGATGAACACCGACAATTGCACCCTCTCCGGCGAGACCATCGACTACGGCCCCTGCGCCTTCATGGATCAGTATGATCCGGGCACCGTCTACTCGTCGATCGACCGTCACGGCCGCTATGCCTATCAGGCGCAGGCGGATGTGATCGTCTGGAACATGGCGCAGCTCGCGACGGCGCTGGTGCCCTTGGTGCAGGATCAGCAGGCCGCGGTGGACGAGTTCACTGCGATCGTCAACGGCATGCCCAACCTGATCCGCGCCGCGTGGCTGCGCCGGTTCGGTGCCAAGCTGGGGCTCTCCGAGCCACAGGCCGAGGATGCGCCGCTGATCGCCGACCTGCTGGGCATGATGCAGGCGGGCGGGTCCGATTTTACCAACACCTTCCGCGCCCTCGCGACCGGCTCGGCCCGCGACGAGATCACCGACCGCGCCGCCTATGACGCTTGGCATACGCGCTGGCAGACCCGGCTGTCGGATGCGCCGGACGCCGAAGCGCTGATGCGCCGCAGCAACCCGGCCTTCATCCCGCGCAACCACCGGATCGAACAGATGATCGCCGCCGCGCTCGAGGGAGACGAGCGGCCCTTCCATCATCTCAACGCCGTGCTTTCGCGCCCCTACGACGACCAGCCGGAGGCCGCAGAGCTGCGCCGCCCGCCGCTGCCCACCGAGGTCGTGCAGGCCACCTTCTGCGGCACCTAAAGCTCTCGGCGTCATTTCGCCAAAACGCGCAAAGGCGGGCCCAACGAGCAGACGCGCAAAGGTTTTCCCTTCACGCCTGCCGGTCGGTGCGGCAAGCTGCCCTTGGGGCGCCAGCTTGGGCCGCCCGCAACCAAGGGAGCGAGAAGATGAGCCTCATGGGCACACTGGCGAAGGTCGCCATCGGATACGCCGCCGCGCGCGGGGTCGACCGTCTCTCGGGCGAACAGGGGCTCGGGCCGCTGATCGGCGGCAAGGCGCAGATGCCGGGGTCCGAGCCGGGCACCAGCCTTCAGGCGCAGATGGGCAAGATGCTCGGCGGCAACGGCAACCCGCTCGGCGCGATCATGGAACAGCTGCAGAAAAGCGGCATGGGCAGCCTGCCCGGTATGGATCAGGCCGGTCAGGCGGCAAGCACCGGGCTGGCCGGGATGCTCGCCGCGGTGGCCAAGGCGGCCAATATGGGCGGCAAGAACATCGGCGGCATGCTCGACCAGATGAGCGCGGTGCAAAGCGCGCCCGAAGCCGAGACCGCCGCCGGCCTGATGCTGCGCGCGATGATCCAAGCCGCCAAAGCCGACGGCGATATCGACAAGGCCGAACAGGCCAAGCTGCTGGACACGCTCGGCGACGATGCCAGCGCCGAGGACATGGCCTTCGTCAAGGCGCAACTGGCGGCCAAGGTCGACCCCGAGGGACTGGCCAAGGACACGCCCGACGCGCAGAAGACGCAGGTCTATTCCGCCTCGCTGATGACCATCACGGTGGACACGCAGAAAGAGGCGGAGTATCTGGATCGTCTCGCCAAGGCGATGGGCCTGCCGGAGACCGCGGTCAACGCGCTGCACATGCAGATGGGCCTGCAGCCGCTGTACACCTGACCACCGAAGGCCCGCATGCAGAAATCGCCGCACTATGGCCTGGGGCTCGCCGCCCTGGGCGCCCTCGTCCTGACCCCCGACACGCTGCTGATGCGCATGTCGCAGATGGATGGGCTGGCGATGCTGGTGTGGCGCGCGCTGGCGCTCGGCGCGGTGTTCTGGGCGATTTTCCTGCTCACCAGCCGCGCCCCGCGCAACCTGCATCTGCTGCTCACCCGGCCCGGGCTGACCGTCATCGCCTGCCAAAGCGCCAACGCTGCGCTCTTCGCGCTCGGCATTGCGATGGCCCCGGTGGCGGTGGTGCTGCTGGCGGTCGCGACGATGCCGGTCTGGGCCGCGCTGCTCTCGCGGCTGCTCTACGCCGAGCCGACAAGCCGCGCCACATGGATCACCATGGCGGCGGTGCTTCTGGGGATCGCGCTGGCAGTGAGCGGCAAATCCGATCTGCAGCACGGCACGGCGTCGGGCGAGAACACGTTGATCGGCGCGCTCTGCGGGCTGGGGGTGGCGCTGACCCTCGGCCTGAACTTCGTCACCCTGCGCCATGCGCCGCGCCTGCCGCTGCTGCCTGCCATGGGCAGCGGCGCGCTGATCTCGGGGGGCTTGGGTCTGACGCTGATCGCGCCGGGCGCGCTGACGGACGGGCACGCCCTGCCGATCCTCGCCACCGGGCTGCTGATCCTGCCGATCTCGTTCTTCTGCCTCAGTTCCGCCTCGCGGCACACCGCGGCCGCCAACGTCAGCCTGCTGATGCTTCTGGAGACGGTGCTTGGGCCGATCTGGGTCTGGGCCTTCCTCGATGAAGCCCCCAGCCCGCGGATGATGCTCGGCGGTGCCATCGTGGTCACCAGCCTCGCGCTTTACATCCTCAACACCCGCCGCCGCCCGGCGTCTTCTTCTCTTTCAAAATACGCCGGGGGTGAGGCGCCCTGCGCCGAGGGGGCAGAGCCCCCTGCACCGCCGCCCGCCGCGCGGCCCTAAGACCGGCGCAGGCGGGCTTCCCCGGCACGCGCCTCTCGCGTCACTCGACCAGCAGGTTCACCCGCCGGTTCTGCTTGCCCTTGTTCTCGATCTTGCCAAGGCGGATGGTTCCGATCTCGCCGGTGCGCGCCACATGCGTGCCGCCGCAGGGCTGCAGATCAATCTGATCGCCACCGTCACCGATCCGCACCAGTCGCACGTGGCCAGCGCCGCGCGGCGGCTGCACGCTCATCGTCTTGACCAGATCGGGGTTGGCCTCCAGCTGCGCCTCGGTGATCCACTCCTCGCTCACCGGAAGGTCAGAGGCGACGAAGGCGTTGAGCTGCGCTTCCAGCGCCTCGCGGTCCTCGGGCGGCTCGGGCATGAGGAAATCCAGCCGGCCCTTGCCCGCCCCGATCTGCCCGCCGGTGACCGGCAGCGGCAGCGCCACCGACAACAGGTGCAACGCCGTGTGCACGCGCATGTGCCGGTGCCGACGCTCCCAGTCGATGTGCTGCGTGACATGCGCGCCGACCATCGGCAGCGGCTTGGGCTCGGCGGGCACCAAAACAATGGCATCTGCCTCGCCCTTCACCGCCGTGGCGATCTCTATCTCGCCGCCGGGCCAGCTCAGACGGCCGCTGTCGCCGGGCTGCCCGCCGCCGGTGGCATAGAACAGCGCGGCATCAAGGATGATCCCGCCCTCTTCGGTCAGGCCAATCACTTCGCCCGGCGCTTCGCGGCGGTAGGCATCTTCAAGGAACAGACGCTCGGTCAACTTTCTCTCCTAGGCATCTTCCGGACCGGTGGTCGGAAAATCTTCGTCCCGACGCTCGGTGGCGGTGTCTGTGTCGCTGTCGCGCGGCGCCTGCTGCTGCGCCACCTTCTCGCCGTCGCGCGCCTCGCGCTCCGGTTTTGGCGGCTCGGCGTTGGCGCGCAGCGTTTCGGGGTTGCGCAGCCAGATGTCGCGCTGCGCGAAGGGGATCTCGATCCCTTCCTCGCCAAAGCGGCGGGCGATCTCGTGGTTGAAGTCCGACAGGATGTCGAGCTTGTGGTTCACGTCGCGCACGATGGCGCGGATCTCGAACTCCAGCGCATCGGCGCCGAAGCGCGCGAAGATCACCGAGGGTTCGGGGTTCAGCAGAACCATGTCGTGCTGGCGGACGATGCGCAGCAGGATGTCCTGCACCTTACGCGTGTCGGTGCCATAGGCGACGCCGACCGAGACGAACACCCGGCCGATGACGTTGCCGCGGGTGAAGTTGGTCACCGTCCCCGAGATGAAGTCCGAGTTCGGCACGATCACATCGGTGCGGTCGAAGGTCTCGATCCGCGTGGCGCGCACCGAGATGTCTTTGACGATGCCCATGTTGGGGCCGACCTCGATCCAGTCACCCTGACTGATCGGCCGTTCGATCAGCAGGATGATCCCCGACACGAAGTTCTGCACGATGTTCTGCAGGCCAAAGCCGATGCCCACCGACAGCGCCGAGATGACATAGCCAAGCGCGGTGAGGTTGATCCCCGCCGCGGTGATCGCGAACACCGCCGCCAGCATCACGCCGGCGTAGCCCAGCCCCGAAACCACCGCGTTCTGCCCGCCGATGTCGAGCCGGGTCTTGGGCAGGATCGAGCTGCGCAGCCCGCTCTGCAGCAGCCGCGTGACGCTGTAGCCGATGACGAAGACCACCAGCATGGTCAGGAAGCTGGTCGGCGAAATGCGTGTATCGCCAAGCAGGAAGCCCTCTTGGAACCGCGCCCAAAGCTCGGTGAGATCGGCCACCCGCGCGCCCCAGATCAGCGCCAGCGCCGGCAGCGACAGGAGAACGATCACGAAGCCCGCCAGAACCGTCACGAGGCTATCGTTGGGATCCTTGCGGGTGATCAGGCTGTAAAGATCGCGGACGAAGCGCTGCAGCACCAGAACCAGCGCCAGCAGCGACAAGGTCTGGACGGCGGGAAACACCATGCCCTGCCCGACCCGATGATAGCCCACCGCCGCGAGGATCGGCCCGGCAATCGCCATCAGAACGGCGCCGCGCCCGATCAGCCGGGCGATCTGCATGCGGAAGGTGGAGCCCTCCAGCAAGGTGCCCTCGCCGTCGCTCTCCTCGCTGTCCTCAACGCTCATGCCCGACAGGATCAGGCCAAGCCGGAATAGCATCAGCGCCGACAGCAGCAGCAGCGGGAAGTCGAGCACCGCCACGGTCTCTTCGCTGAACCCGTACAGCTCGGCCAGCGTCTCGCCCATGCCGCGCAGCACGAAGAGCATCGCAAGCACCGACGAATACAGCCACGCTTCGGTCCGCTGCCAGCTGGGCAGCGGCATGGTGGCGATGGAGTCGTCGCTGTTGAAGCTCTGGTCGGCCAGCCACCGGATATAGAGCAGCACCATGCCCCAGATCGGCACGGTGATCAGGATGACGTTAAAGTTCTCGCCCGGCAGCCCTGAGATCTCGGCGGCCACCACCAGCAGGATCAGCCCCGCCAGCGGCAGGATGATCGAGCCCAGCGAGGCGACGAAGCGCCAGACGCCTGTGCCCCGGCGAGTGCGCCGGCGCAGCATGTTCTCGAGTTTTCGGATCCAATGCGGGCCGCGGATCAGCAGCAGGAAAGACAGACCCACCAACAGCACGATCACCGGCAGGTTCTCGCGCGCGGTTGCGCGGGTGGTGTCTGCGGCGAGGTTCTCGCGCACGCCCGCGATCACCGATCTGCCCGCCTCCATGACCTCGCCGAAGGCGGGCCCCCAAAGCTGCGGATTGAGCGGCGACGGTCCGAGGGTCAGCAGCCGGGTCGTCTGCAGCTCGCGAATGTTGCCGTCGATCTCGGCGATCAGCCCATTGGCCTGCGTGTAAGCCTCTTGCGCGCGCCGGCCCGGCGCCTGTGCTTGCGACAGCTGATCGTTGAGATCGGCCCGGCGTTGCGCGATATCCTCGGCTTCGGTTTCGCCCTCCGCCGGAGGTGGCCCCAGCGTATCAAGCTGTGACTGAAGCGTGTCGATGCGGCCCGCGTTGGTGCTTTCGGCCTGCAGGAAACTGTCCCGCCAACCGGCGACCTCGCGGCGCATGTCTTCGTATTGCTTGACCGTCGCCGAACCACTGTCGATCAGCGCATCGGCCTGTTCGACGGTGTCGAACCACTCTTGATAGTCAATGTCCGACTCCGTCTGCGCGACCACGAGGGTCGCGCAGAGCAGAAGCATCGCGAAGGCGGCAAAGCCGCGCCGGATCAGGGCAATCATACGTCCTCGAAGACACCCGGGATCGACGCAGGCGACCGATCAAGCCAGCCGGGAACCGGCAGCTCACGCGAGCGCAGGAAGCTCGGGTTGAACAGTTTCGACTGATAGCGGGTGCCGTAGTCGCACAGCACGGTGACGATGGTGTGGCCCGGGCCCATTTCCTTGGCCATCCGCATCGCGCCGCCGACGTTGATGCCGGACGAGCCGCCGACGCAGAGCCCCTCTTCGGACAGCAGATCAAAGACCACCGGCAGCGCCTCGGCGTCGGGCACCTGATAGGCGAAGTCGGGGGTGAACCCTTCGAGGTTGGCAGTGATCCGGCCCTGCCCGATTCCCTCGGTGATCGAGTCGCCCTCGGACTTAAGCTCGCCGTGCTTGTAGTAGTTGTAAAGCGCCGCGCCCATCGGATCGGCCAGCCCGACCTTCACGCCCTTCGGCTGCAGCGCCTCGGCGACGCCGGCCAGCGTGCCGCCCGAGCCGACGGCGCAGATGAAGCCGTCGACCTTGCCGCCGGTCTGCTCCCAGACCTCCGGGCCGGTGGTTTCCACGTGGGCCAGACGGTTGGCCACGTTGTCGAACTGGTTGGCCCAGATCGCGCCGTGCTTTTCGGTCTTGGCCAGTTGCTCGGCCAGACGCCCCGAATAGCGCACATAGTTGTTGGGGTTGCGGTAGGGGGCCGCCGGAACCTGCACCAGTTCAGCGCCGGCCAGACGGATCATGTCTTTCTTCTCCTGAGACTGGGTCTCGGGAATCACGATCACCGTGCGAAAGCCCATCGACGCACCGACCAGCGCGAGGCCGATGCCGGTGTTGCCCGCCGTGCCCTCGACGATGGTGCCGCCGGGTTCCAGCAGGCCCTTCTCCATCGCGTCACGGATGATGAACAGCGCCGCGCGGTCTTTCACCGACTGGCCCGGGTTCATGAACTCGGCCTTGGCGAGGATTTCGCACCCCGTCAACTCGCTGGCTTTCTTAAGCCGGATCATCGGCGTATTGCCAACCGCCTGTGCCAGATCCTTTGCCACCCGCATGGGTATCTCCCCTTCGTCTAACCGTTGGGGCACAGGTGTAGGGCGTGCGTGGGGTGAACTCAAGCCGCCGCGCGGAGCCTTTCACGCGCCCGTGCGAGCCAGAGCAGCATCATCGCCAGCGGCCCGGCGTTGACCTCGCCGCTTTCCACCAGCGCCATCGCGTCGTCAAAGCCCAGCACATGGCTGCGGATGTCTTCGTTCTCGCTGTCGAGGCCGTTGATCCCGCCGCCATGCTCGCCCAGATCGCTTAGCCCAAGGAAGCAATGGAAAAACTCGCTGGTATAGCCCGGCGAGGCATAGACCCGCACCATCGGCTCCAGCGCGCCCAGATGCAGCCCCGCCTCTTCGACCGCCTCGCGCCGGGCGCAATTTTCCGGGCTTTCGCCCGCATCCACCAGCCCGGCAATAGGCTCCAGCACCCACGGGTGCCGGTCTTGTCGCAGGATCGGGCCATAGCGCATCTGTTCGATCAGCAGCACCAGATCGCGCTGCGGATCATAGGGCAGCACCAGCGCCGCGTCATAGGCGACAAAGCCCTCGCGCTGGACAACGTCTGACATGCCGCCATCGAACCGCTCGTGCTGCAGCGAAAACTCCCGCAGCCCGAAGAACCCGTCATGCGCAGAGCGATCCGAGACTATCCGCACCGCACCATCGCGGCTGCGGTCCGAGCGCAGCGTACAGGGCGTTTCGCGATCCGCCAGCGCCCGCGACCAAGCCCGCGCCGCCAGAAACGGCCGGATCCGCCGCACCATCGCCGCCGGGCGCTTGCCGTAGCCCCCGATGATCTCGCGCGCGATCTCGCAGGCCAGTGTGCCGTGTGTCCGCTGCCAGCTTTCCGCATCGAAAAGGCGCTGCTCCGCCGTGGCATCCGCAGCTTCCCGGTCCACAGGCGCCCGCACCGGCGCCGCCTCACCGGGAAGCCGGACGTCGGAGAATTCTTCTTCGGTCCAGCCCGTGAAGTAGCACAGCCGGTCGACGTCTTCCTGCCCCGCATCACGCAGCAGCAGCCCCGGCGCTGCCTCGCCTTCGGCGGGACGCAGGCGGCTCAACTGATCGGCGCTGCCCGAGGGCGTCAGCACGACGTGATCCGGTAGCGCTGCCGGTTCCAGCACCGGCGCGCGGCCAAGCACGATCTCCAGCAGCGGCGCATAGGCCAGCGTGCCGGTCAGGAAAATCGTCATCTCGCTTATCTCCAGTTGCGCGCCGCGAACTCGGTCAGCACGCCCGCGATGACCGCACCGACGAGCATCAGCCCGATGAAGCCGCCATCAATCAGATAGTCGCCAAAGTCCAGCGCCAGCTGGAACACCGACGCCAAGGCCTCCATCGGGCCATCGTAGCGATGCCGCATCGCCAGACGCACCATCTCATTGAAAGACTGCACAAACAGCCCCGCCGCCACAAGCACCGCGGCAGCGGTCAGCCCCGCCGAGATGCCATGCGCCAAACCGCGCGCCGCTTGCCCGCCGAGCAACATCCAGCCGATGACCAGCCCCAGCCCCACATTCACCCAGCGAAAATACCCGAAATCCTGAATTTCTTGGATGTTGGTTATCAGATAGCCTGAGCCGAGGTAGGCCAGAGCGGCAAGACAAAGGGCGCCGACGAGGCGCGCAGCAGTGGTCATGAAGAAGCCCCACGAAAACACGATCGTTAAATACCGTGCCAGCTAACGCGGCTGCCTGAGGGGTGACAAGATCGCAGGTTAACTTATGCTGGGGCCTGTGACCAAAGCGCCGACGCGGGCCTCAGAAATCTCGGTCTTCATAGGCCGCAAGCGCCGCCGCCCGGCCCTCTGCGGCGCTCACCACAGGTTCGGGGTAATCAGCCTCAGGCGACAAATCCCAACTGCGTGGCACCGCGTCGAAATAGTCCAGCGCGTCCTGCGGCGGCTGCGCCTGCCCCTCGGCGATCCAGCGGCGGCGATAGGTGCCGTCGGGATCGAACTTTTCGGCCTGCGTGACCGGGTTGAACACCCGGAAGTAGGGCGCGGCATCCGGCCCGCAGCCCGCCACCCACTGCCAGCCCATGGCGTTCGAGGCCGGATCCCAGTCGACAAGGCAGTCGTCGAACCACGCCATGCCGATGCGCCAGTGCACCATCAGGTGCTTGGTCAGATAGCTGGCGACGATCATCCGCGCGCGGTTGTGCATGTAGCCGGTGACATACATCTCGCGCAGCGCCGCATCGACGACCTCGATGCCCGTCCGCGCCTGCTCCCAGGCCTGCACTTCGCGCAAGCGGCGGTCTTCCTTCCACGGAAACGCTTTCCACTCTTCGCGCCAGTTGTCCTCCAACATATGCGGCGTGTGCCACATCAGGTGATAGGCGAACTCGCGCCACGCCAGTTCTGCGAGGAATTTTCCCGCGCCCTTCTTGCCCTCTTCGGCCGCCCGAACCCCGGCGTGCCAGCACCGCGCCGGGCTGATCTCACCAAGGCTGAGGTATTGCGACATCCGCGAGGTGCCGTCGGCGTCAAGCCGGTCGCGCATCTCGCCGTAATCGCCGATACCGTCGCGGATGAAGGTGGCCAGCCGGGCCTGCGCGGCCACCTCGCCGGGCTTGACATGTTTCGCAAGCACCTGCGCGCCCCGGTTCATCGCCGCGCCAAGCGCCCAATCGGCCAGCGCCTCGCTTTGCGGCCATTGGCCGGGCGCTTGCAGCTTCGACGGCGCGGGCACCGGCTCGGGCACCTCGCGGTCCTTCACCGCGCGCCAGAACGGGCTGTAAACCTTGTAATAACCACCCTGCTTGGTCTCCACCGTCCAAGGCTCGAACATCAGATGCCCGGCAAAGCTCTGGGCATCGATGTCGTCCTCCTTCAGCGCCGACTTGATATCGCTGTCGCGCTCGACGGCGGCCGGGTCATAGGCGCGCTGCCAATAGACCGCACCGGCGCCAGTTTCGCGGACCAGCGCCGGGATCACCTCGCGCGCCGGCCCCGCACGCAGGATCAGCCGCGATCCCTTTTCTTCAAGCGCCGCCTGATAGCACGAAAGCCCCTGCTCCAGCCGCCACTTGGGCGCCGCGCCAAGTGCCTCGACCGTGTGATCGCGGATAAAGACCGGGATCACCGGCCCACCACGCGCCACCGCCGCACTCAGCGCGGCGTGATCAGACAGCCGCAAATCGCGCCGGATCCACACCAATGTCGGGGACACTTCACTCATCGCACACCTCCTTCTCGTGTCCCGGAACTGGCCCGGCGGGCACCGGGGTCAAGCGCCTAGGATCAAGCGCCCGGGATCAGGCACCTTCATCTTTCCAAAAATACTCAAGCACCGCGCCCCAAGAGGCGCGGCGCCGGGCGAAGGATCAGCCCCTCACATCTTCGAAGGATTACGCAGACCGCAGCAGAGCGGATCACCAACGGATCACAAAACCGCGTCCAGCGCCTCGATCAGCCGCGAGACCTCCGCCTCCGAGGTGTAATGCGTGAACGACAACCGCAGCACGCCTTTCTGCGGGTCCACGCCCTGCGCCTGCAGCGCGCGCACCGCGTAGAAATCACCGCCGCCCGCCATGATCCCGCGCGCTGCCAGCGCTTGATTCAACTCCGCCCCGGGTTTGGCGTGCTCCAGCGCAACCGTCGGCGCCCGGCGCTCCGCCTCCAGCGGGCCAAGCAGGCGCACGGAATTGCGCCCCGAAAGGTAGTCGAGCAGCGGTGCCGTCAACGTCACCTCCTGCGCCCGCATCAACCGCGACACGCCCTGCGCGTCGGTGCCGTGATGCGCCGCCTGGGCATCGATGTAATCAGCCATGCCGGCACAGGCGGCCACTTGCGCATGGTCGGGCCCGGCCGGGGTAAACCGCTTGTAGAGCGTATCGCCGTTGAAGAAATGCGCTTGGTTCGGCAGCGCCTCGCCAAGCGCGCGGCGGAGGACCATCAGGCCCTGATGCGGCCCGTATGTCTTGTACGCGGAAAAGAGATAGATATCGGCGCCGAGCGCCCCCACATCCGGAAACCCGTGCGGCGCGTAGCTGACGCCATCGACGCAGGCATAGGCACCGGCGGCGTGGACCATCGCGCAGATCTCGGCCACCGGGTTGATCTCGCCCACCACGTTCGAGCAATGCGGAAAGCACACCAGCCGCACCTTCTCGTCGAGCAGATCGGCCAGCGCCGCCGGATCGAGGTGCCCGGTCTCGGGGTCCATCCGCCATTCGCGGATCTCGATGCCCTCTTCCGCCAGCCGCCGCCACGGACCGGAGTTGGCCTCATGGTCCTGATCGGTCACCACAATCGCCTCGCCCGGTTTCAGAAACTGACGGAAGGCGTTGGCCAGCACGAAAGTGTTGGCGCTGGTCGACGGGCCGAAGCTCAGTTCCTCGGTCTCAACTCCCAGCAGCGCCGCCATACGCCGGCGCGCCTCATCCATCTCGGCGCCGCCCGCCTCTGACGGAGCGTAGGGGCCATAGGGCTGCATCTTGCGCTGGTGGTAAAAGCGCGTCAGCCGGTCGATCACCGCACCGCAGGTATAAGAGCCCCCCGCGTTTTCGAAGAACGCCAGCCCCTCAAGCGAGGGCTCGGCGAACGCGGGGAACTGGGCACGGGTGAAATCGACATCAAGCATCGGGCGCTCCTTGGAATTTGCGCAAATCTGCGGGCAGAAAAGCGCTGAGGACCGGCATGGTCAAGCCGGTGACGTCGCGGCGCATGGCTTGCGGTGTGCCGCCGGTGCGCCTATCTTCACGTCAGCACCGCCGATCCCGGCGGCCGCAATGGAGAGTGGATGCTCGAGCTTGTCTGATAAGGCTCCCGCGCCGATGCGCAGGAGCCGCTGAAAATCCCGCAGAACCGGGCCCCGCGAAGGGCCTGTGTTGACGTGTTTTTCATTCAGGCAAACCCCATGAATATCTCGAAATTCGAAAACCGTGTGCTGCACGTGCTGGCACAGGGCGGCCGCATCTCACATGAACGCAGCGGCAGCCGGATCACCGACATCACCTGCATCACCAGCGACGGTATGATCCTGACGTCCTGCACGCTGGAGATCTTCCAGCGGCTCAAACGCAAACGCTTAGTCGCGTCGAAAGGCGGCGGGGCGTATCGTATCTCTGAGCGCGGGCGACGGCTGGTAGCCGCACGCCCCGACAACCGCGTCTAGGGAGGCTGACATGCAGATCAGACCGGAACACCCCGCAGAGGCCGAGATTATCTCGGCCCTTACCACCCACGCTTTCGCCACCGCCGAACACGCCGACGGCACGGAAGCGCAGATCGTCGAGGGGCTGCGCTCCGCCAGCGCGCTGACGCTGTCGCTGGTGGCCGAGGAGGACGGCGTCCTACTGGGCCATGTGGCGGTCTCGCCGGTGCAGGTGGGCGGGCATTGGGGGTGGCAGGGGCTGGGGCCGATCTCGGTCCTGCCCGAGCGGCAGGGCACGGGCATCGGCGCGGCGCTGATGCACCAAACGGTCGAGCAACTGCGCGCCTCCGGGGCGCATGGGATCGTGCTTGTGGGCGATCCGGCGTTCTACACGCGCTTCGGCTTCCGCCAAGCGCCGGGGCTGAAACTCAAGGGCGTTCCGCCAGAGGCGATCCTCGCCCTGCCGTTCCACGACGAGATGCCCGAGGGCGCGCTGCGGTACCACGATGCCTTCGGGCTTGCGTATTGAGCCATGTGCCGCCCTTTGGCACAGCTTCAGACCACCTAAAAAGAAACGCGGGCCCCGAGGGGCCCGCGCCTGTTCTTGCCTAACTCGGCCGATCAGCCGCGCGGTTCAGCACTGAGACCACGCCAGATCGCCAGACACATGATCAGCAGCACGATGGTGAACGGCAGGCCGGTCGAGATCACCATCGACTGCAGCGACGACAGGCCGCCCGCCGAAAGCAGCAGCACGATGGCCACCGCGCCTTCGAAAATCGCCCAGAACACACGTTGGGGGACCGGTGCGTCGACCTTGCCGCCCGCGGTAATGGTGTCGATCACCAGCGAACCGGAGTCCGAGGAGGTCACGAAGAACACAATCACCAGCACCACCGCGATCACCGAGGTGATCGAGGACAGCGGCAGACCTTCCAGCATCGCAAACAGCGACAGCGGCGGGTTGTAGCTGTCGATCACGTTCGCCTTCACCGCGCTGTTGGCCGGATCGGACAGCACCTGATCGATGGCCACGCCGCCGAACACCGCCATCCACAGAACGCAGACGAGGCTGGGGATGATCAGCACGCAGATTACGAACTCGCGCACCGAACGGCCACGGCTGACGCGGGCGATGAACATGCCGACGAACGGCGACCAGCTGATCCACCACGCCCAGTAGAACGAGGTCCAGCCCTGCACGAAGTCGGTGTCTTCACGGCCGACCGGGTTCGACAGCGGCACCAGATCGACGAGGTAGGCGCCAAGCCCGCTGAAGAAGTCCGAGAAGATCATCATCGTCGGACCGACCAGCAGCACGAAGACCAGCAGCAGCCCGGCAAGGCCCATGTTGATCTCCGACAGCACCTTCACGCCGCCGTCGAGGCCGCGGACCACCGAGACCAGCGCCACCGCGGTGATGCCCGAGATGATCATCACCTGCATCGTCGAGCCGATCGGCACGCCGAACACGTGGTTGAGGCCGGCATTCACCTGCTGCGCGCCAAAGCCGAGCGAGGTGGCAAGGCCGAACAGCGTGGCAAAGACCGCGAGGATGTCGATGATATGACCCCACCAGCCCCAGACGCGCTCGCCGAGCAGCGGGTAGAAGGCCGAGCGTACGGTCAGCGGCAGACCCTTGTTGTACGAGAACAGCGCCAGGGCCAGCGCCATCACAGCGTAGATCGCCCAAGGGTGCAGGCCCCAGTGGAAGATCGTCGCGGCCAGACCCATGGTCTTGGCGGCTTCGACGTTCTCGGGGATCAGGTTGCCGTCGGCGTCAAAGGGCGACGGCACGCCGAGCGGCGCGCTGACGGCCATATGGTAGACCGGCTCGAGCACGCCGAAGAACATCAGGCCGATGCCCATGCCGGCGGCAAAGAGCATGGCGAACCAGCCCGGGTAACTGTAGTCGGGCGTCGCCTCGGCCCCGCCCAGGCGGACCTTGCCGAGCGGCGAGACGACCAGCACCAGACAGAAAATGACGAAGATGTTCGCCGCCCCAAGGAAGAACCAGTCGAAGGTCTTCGTGGCGAAGGAGAACAGCCAGCTGAACACCGCGCCCGCCTGTTCCGGCAGCGCCAGCGTGTAGAACACGAAGGCCACGACCACGGCGCCGGAGATCAGGAAAACCGGGTTGTGAATGTCGAGGCCGAACGGGCCGAACTGCGCTTCGATGTTGTCCTGACCGATCTCGTAATCGGTCTCGATGATATCCGACGCGCCTTCCGGCGCCGGGATACCTAGGTCCTCGGTGTCTTCCGTGGAGTTTTCGCTACTCACGTCTTGACCCTCCATATTCTGTTGTTTTGTTGTGCGGCACGCCGCCGCATAAGCCAGAGCGGCGCCTCAGCGCACCACCATCACCGAAACCTTCGCCCGCGATGCCACGGTGCCGCCGTTCGACGGCCAGAAGTGGTCGGCGATGCCGGGGATGTGGCTGGCCATGATCACCAGATCGGCCTCGGTCTCGACCACCGCCTTGACCAGCGCCGGATCGAGATCGACCGCCGGGTCGTGGCTGATCACCGCATGCGCCTCGCCTTCGACGCCAGCGGCCAGCCCCTGCGCCTTGGCAAAGGCGGCAAGCTTTTCACCATATTCTTCAGGATTGTGCGCCAAGGGAGATGGCGTCGATGCGCTCACCCCGACATAGATGAGCTTGGCTCCGTAGTGTGCGGCAAGATCGCCTGCCACGTCCAAGGCTTTTTTCAGCCGATCCGCATGATTCAGATCGACCGGCACCATGATGCGTTTGAACATGGTTCCCTCCGTCATTCAGGGCCCGCTTGCGCGGACCTGCGTGCCTGTTCTGACAAGGCGCATCAAGGGTCCTGCCGCCCTCTGATCCCGCCTGCCCCGACTTGCCCGCCGCAGCGGCGGATCCCCGCGCCGGCTCCGGACCAGCGTTGGCTATTCGGGCCCCGAAGACCCCGCCGAACCATCGCCGCGCCATCAGCTAGCGCACGGAGACGTGAGGTAAAGCTTACATATATTTTAACAAATGACCAACCGCTCGGGCGCGTCGCCAAGAAGAATCTCCCCTCACGCCAGCGAAGTGCCCGCTACTCCGCACCCTGTTGCCGCGAAACCGGTCACGCTTGGCGCGTCTTTTCGGCGGGCATCAGGAACAGATCGCTTACCCATCCGGTGCCCCCGGCGGCGGTCAGCATGGCGTGAATCTGGCCGCGGTGATGGGTCTGATGATTAAACATATGCGCAACGCACTCCGCCAGAGGCCGCTCCTGCTCCTGTCCGCTGGCGCCCGACCACCAGCGCAGGTCTCCTTGCAAGCCCCCGGCAGAAAGCGCCCCCGCCCAGTCGAGAATGACCGTGTCCATCTCGCGGCGCGCCGCAGCCCACTCGGCCAGATCGCCGGTCTGCGCGACACTGCCGGCAATGCCGCCATCCGGGCGCGCGATATCCGAAAACCGGCTCATCCACATGCGGTCGGCCCAGAGCAAATGGTTCGCCGTCGCGAAGATCGACCCAAAGAAGGCCCCGCGCTCGGAGGTCAGTGCCTCTGGCGCAAGGCCGTCGAATGCCGCCCGCATCAGTTGGTTTTGCCACGCATTGTAGCGCGCAAGACGCCGCACATCCGCCTCGTCCATTGGCCCATTCCCCTTCTGCGCGGCGTTGCGGCCCCATTGCCGTCTGCCCGCGCCACTAAAGACCTGCCCCGCGGTTCCTGCAAGCCTCGCCCGCCGCCGAGATGCAGAACCCCACTTGACCGGCGCGGCGGGGATGCTAGTGAGGCGACCACGGTGGGCCTGTAGCTCAATTGGTTAGAGCAGGGCGCTCATAACGCCTTGGTTGCGGGTTCAAGTCCTGCCGGGCCTACCAGTTTTCCCGCCGCTGCCGGGCACCTTTGGCCCTGGCCACCAACCTACCGTGAGCGCCGCAATCGACCAAGCGGACCAGAGCGTTTTGATAACGCTACCTCGACAATCCGCGGAGCTGATGGCCGATTTGACCAATTTGCGCCACAGTTCGAGCAAAGTTTCTCCCCGGATTTCGCCTAAACGATTCATTAACCACTGAGCAGATGCCCACGCGCGGGCAAGCGCTTGAGGGCAAGGTTGCAAGTAACAAAGAGTGATAAGGGGTAAACCTCATGCCGGACCGTCTCGATCGCCACCCAAAACTTGCCACATCTTTTGTCGGTGTGATGTCCATTGTCATTCTTGCCGCCACGCTGACGGCGATCTTCGGCATCCGCTGGCAAGCGCAGGACTACGAGGTGCGGCTGCAGCGCGAACTGGGTCTGCGCAGCGCGCAGGCCTTGGCGCAGACCTTCAACAAGGCGATCGAACGGGAATGGAACTCGCTGCGGGCCGTAGCGTCGCGGACGGCCAATGCCTCCACCACCGAAATGCAGGACTTTGCCGACGCCGTGGTGCGGGCTGGCGGTCAGGTCGCCTGGGCCGGGTTCGCCTCGCCCGACGGGGTGATCATCGCCGGCTCCGGCGGCGAACGGGTCGGTGATGCGGTGGATCACCGCAACTGGTTCCAATCGGGCTTCAGTGGTGAAACCGTGGGCACCGCCTTCACCAAGAAATCGGGTGCGGCCAGTGGCGAGCGTTTCATCAACCTGTCGATGCCTGTCACCGACGCCGCGGGCGATACCCAAGCCGTGGCCGTCTATCGCCTTCGGATCTCGTGGGTGGCCGAGTACATGGCCGACGCCGCCAACAACCTCGAGGTCGGCGCGATCATCCGCGACCGCAAGGGCCAGACCATCGTCGACACCCGCGGCGACACCCACACCGAAGAGCTGCCGCCGCGCGTCGAGGGCATGATCCTCGCAGGGCGCCCCGACGCCGACCGCACCACGCTGCAGCGCGGCGATGGCGGCCACCTTTATGCCGTGCTGCCCAGCTTCACCAACGACTCGATGCCGGGCTTCGGCTGGACACTGGTCGTCGATGTCCACGCCGACAGCTTTGCCGAGGCGCTGCCCGACTTCATGCGCGGCATCAACCTTCTTATCGCCGCCATCGCGGTTGCCACGCTGATCTGCGCGGCGGTGCTCTTCCGTTACCTGACGCGGCCCTTCCACCGCCTCATCCAGACCGCCACCGCGCTGGCCGACGGTCAGGTTGTCTACCCGCGCGAAGAACAGGCGACGCGTGAGAGCATGCTGCTCTCGGCGGTGCTCGCCCGGCTGCAGACGCAAATTCAGTCGCTGCGCGCGTCGACACGCTGAGCCGCGCCCGACCTCCAAGCAAATGAAAAGGCCCGCAGCCGGAACGCTGCGGGCCTTGCTGTTTCATGTCGGGCTCTGCCCCGGACGCGGTTGCTCAGGCCGACGCCGCGACCGCCTGCCCGGCGCCCTGCCCCAGAACCTCGGCAGCGATCTCAAAGCTTCTCAGCCGCGCCGTGTGGTCGTGGATCATCCCGGTCAGGATCATCTCGTCGGGCTGGTAACGGTCCACCAGCGCCTGCAACTGCGCGGCAACCTCGTCGCGGTCGCCCACCGCAGAGATGCGCAGTGCCGAATTGGCTGCCGCAAGATAGCGCGGATCGGTCGCCGCTTCGATATCGTCGAGCGGGCGCGGCAGCTTGCCCGGGGTGCCGGTGCGCAGGTTGATGAAGGCCTGCTGCTGCGAGCTTTTGAGGCGCACCGCCTCTTCGGTGGTGTCCGCCGCCCAGACGTTCGCCGCAAGCATGAAGTGCGGCTCGTTGGTCACGCCGGGCTGGAAGCGGCTGCGGTAAACCTCGATCGCCTGCTCGAGCGCATCTGGCGCGAAATGCGAGGCAAAGGCATAGGGCAGCCCCAGATGCGCCGCCAGCTGCGCGCCGAACAGCGACGAGCCGAGGATCCACACCGGCACCTGCGTGCCCTCGCCGGGCACGGCGCGCACCGGCTGGTTGGGCTCTGCGGTCTGGAACAGCCCGAGCAGTTCGATCACATCCTCGGGAAAACGGTCGGCGCTTTGCGCCATGTTGCGGCGCAGCGCCATGGCGGTCATCTGGTCCGAACCAGGCGCGCGGCCAAGGCCAAGGTCGATGCGGCCCGGAAACAGCGTCTCAAGCGTGCCGAACTGCTCAGCAATGACCAGTGGCGCGTGGTTTGGCAGCATGATGCCGCCCGCGCCGACGCGGATGCTCTTGGTCGCCGCCGCCACCTGGCCGATGACCAGAGAGGTCGCCGCCGAGGCGATCCCGGTCATGTTGTGGTGTTCGGCCAGCCAGTAGCGCGCGTAGCCCCAGGCCTCGGCGCGCTGCGCCAGCTCGAGCGTGTTCTGCAGCGCCTGCGCCGTGGTGCCGCCTTCGGGCACCGGCGACAGGTCGAGCAGGCTGTAGGGAATGCGGGTCATGGAGAACCTCTTTGTCGTGTCGACCCTCGATATAGGCCCGCCGCGCCCGCACCGTCACCCTGCACCAGCGCACAAAGCGCGCATCCCCCTGTGCACCTGCACAAATCTTCTACCCGTGCACCTGCACAAATCTGCACCCCGTGCACCTGTACAAATCTGCGCTCAGCGCGCCGCCATACGGATCGCGCCGTCGAGCCGGATCACCTCACCGTTGAGCATCGGGTTCTCGACGATGTGCTGCACCAGCGCCGCGTATTCCGCCGGATCGCCAAGCCGCGCCGGGAACGGCACCTGCTGGCCAAGACTGTCCTGCACGTCCTGCGGCAGACCTTGCATCATCGGCGTCAGGAAAAGCCCCGGCGCGATGGCGCAAACCCGGATGCCGCTTTGCGCAAGATCGCGCGCCATGGGCAGGGTCATGCCCACCACGCCGCCTTTCGAGGCGGCATAGGCCACCTGCCCGACCTGTCCCTCATAGGCGGCAACCGACGCTGTGTTGACGATCACCCCGCGGTTGCCGTCCCGGTCCAACCCGTCGTTCTGCGCCATCAGCGCCGCGGCCTGCGAGGCGACGTTGAATGTGCCGGTGAGATTGATCGCGATGGTTTTTGCAAACAGCGCCGGGTCATGCGCCGCGCCGCGCGACACGGTCTTGGCCCCCGGCGCGATGCCCGCACAGCTTACCGCCACATGCAGCGCGCCATGCACCTCGATCACCTGCGCCAGTGCTGCCGCCACGCTTTGCGGATCGGTGACATCGGTCTCGACGAAGCTGCCACCGATGTCGCCCGCCGTCACCGGGCCACGCTCGGCATCCTTGTCCAGCAGCACCACTTTGGCGCCAAGCCCGGCCAGCCGCGTCGCCGTCGCCGCACCAAGCCCCGACGCGCCGCCCGACACCACGGCCACGGTTGTTTCGTCGATCTGCATGAATTCCTCCAGTTTCTCCTCGGGCGCGAGATGAGCGCAGCCAAGGCCGCACGTCCAGCGCAGGGGCGGAGGGACGTTGCGTCAGGCGTCGGGCTCGCGGGTTGCCGCCTCCACCACCGGGCTGCCAAGCGCGCCGTAGAGGATCATCACCACGGCGCGGCTTGGCGCCTCCTTCAGCGTCTCGCCCAGATCCGCCACGGTCGAGGCGACCATGCGCTGCCCGGCCTTGCTGACGTTCTCGGCCATCAGGGTCGGCGTCTCCGGCGGCAATCCGGCGGCGATAAGCCGTTCGGCCAGTTTCGAAAACGTCCGCCGCCCCATGTAGACGCAGGTCACCGCCTCGGGATCGGCGAGCGCGGCGAGATTCATCTCCTCGGGCAGCGCGCCGGTCACGTCATGACCGGTGACGAATTGCAGCCGCCGCGCGGTGAGCCGACGGGTGAGCGGCATCGACGCCGCAGCGGCAGCAGCCGACGCGGAGGTCACGCCCGGCACCACCTCAAACGGAATGCCCGCTGCGGTGACGGCGGCGATTTCTTCCTCGAGCCGTCCAAAGATGCCCGCGTCGCCCGATTTCAGCCGCACCACGTGCTGGCCCGCCAGCGCATGCTCGACCAGCAGCGCGCTGACGTATTCCTGCTTTGGCGAGGGGCAGCCCGCGCGCTTGCCCACGGCGACCATCTCGGTGCCTTCGCCGCACAACTCGAGGATCGGACCGGAGGCGAGATCATCGTAAAGCACGGCATCGCCGGCCTGCAGGCACTTCAGCGCCCGCACGGTCAGCAGATCGGGGTCTCCGGGACCGGAAGAGACGAAACTGACAAAGCCGGACATGGGGCCTCCGTGAGCGGAATGAGCGGTGCACCCCCTGCTACGCTGCGGAAGGAAGCGGTGCAAGACGGCGCCGCCCGGCGGCCTTCGGCCTTGTTCCGCGCGCCACCCCAGCCGGAGCAAGGCGCGCAGCGCCGCCGGCCAGTGGCCGCCCTGGGGACGGTCGACCGCTGGCCTCCGTTCCGCCTGAAAGACGACTCGCGGCTCCCCCAGCCCCGAAAAGAAAACGCCCCGCACCTTGCGGTACGGGGCATCAAATCTCGACCTGTGGTCAGGAAATCAGAGGCGCGATGCCACGTTTTCCCAGTTCACCAGGTTGTCGAGGAAGTTGGCGAGATACGCCGGACGCTTGTTGCGGAAGTCGATGTAGTAGGAGTGCTCCCACACGTCGCAGCCAAGCAGCGCGGTCTGGCCGAAGCACAGCGGGTTCACGCCGTTCTCGGTCTTGGTGACCTTCAGGCCGCCGTCGGTGTCTTTCACCAGCCATGCCCAGCCCGAACCGAACTGACCAGCGCCAGCGGCCGAGAAGTCTTCCTTGAACTTGTCGAACGAACCGAAGGATTCGGTGATCGCTTTTTCCAGTTCACCCGGAAGCGCGTTCTCGCCGGCACCCATCATTTCCCAGAACTGCGTGTGGTTCCAGTGCTGCGAGGCGTTGTTGAACAGGCCCGATTGCGCCACGGCGCCGGCCTCGTAGGTGCCCTTGACGATCTCTTCAAGCGACTTGTCCGCCCACTCGGTGCCGTCGATCAGCTTGTTCAGCGTGGTGACGTAGGTGTTGTGGTGGATGTCGTGGTGATACTCCAGCGTCTCCTTGGACATACCCTTGGAGGCCAGCGCGTCGTGAGCATAGGGAAGGTCGGGAAGTTCAAAGGACATATGCGTTTCCTTTCGCCTGTCTGTGAGTTTGAGTGTATTCCTAGACCTGCTACACGTGAGGTCAAGCTAAGTTCCGTGTACCATTGCACTCAAGGCTGTGCGGCAAGCTCGTTGAGGGGCGCCCCCTCGCAGAGTCCACTGGCCTGAAACACCCGGTCAAACCCGGCCGGGATCGCGGTGACGGTCACCTCTCCGCGCGTCTTGTCGATCCCGGCGCGAAACAGCATCCGGCGCGTCTGCTGCGCGCCAGACCCGACCGGGTAATCCCAGGTAAAACTGATCCGCCGGGTGGTTTCCGAGGCGACCTTGCCGGTCACCGGCAAGCCGGAGTTGTAGCGCAGGGCAACCGGGTCCGAGATCACCACGCGCCCGCTGTCGGGATCATGCGCGATGAACAGCACCGGCGGCACCCAGCGCTGGCTGTAGGCCACGTCGAGGCGGCACAGATAGCCAATCGCACTGCCGGGAACGACAAGACGTTCGGGCATTTCATCGGCGGCGCGGGTGGCCAGATCGCGGTCCTGCCGCGCGGCAGGCGGGCCACCGGGCGGGCCACCGGCCCAAAGCGGCGCGGCGACAAGTCCGCTGGCCGCAGCGACGAGCAGCAGCGCGGCGGCGCGTCCGATCTGCGCGTGGATGCGGGCGGCGGTATGTGCTCCAGACCTCATCCAATCGCCCCTTTCCCGCGCGGTAACCAAGCTGACGCTACGGTGGCTTGCCCCAAGGTGCAATGAGCAACGGCCTAGAAATATTCGAAATCCGGAGCATTTTTCGCCGCGCCCGACAGCAGACGGAAGACGTAATCAGCCACCGAACGGAAGGCAAAGACCTGAATTTCCTCTTCCGAGACCAGCCAGATCGCGGCGGCGGCCTGCGCAATGCGCGTGCGCCGCAACGCCCCCACCGGAAAGCTTGCCGGGGCCATGTCCGTAGGTGTGAGCCGCGCCAAGGTCTCACGGAGGCAGCACCCGGTCAGGCTCAGCCGCACCCGCATGTCCGACACGTCAAGCACCAGCGCATGCGCCCCGGCCTCGTCGAGTTCCGCCTGCAGGCGGCGCGCGGACTCCGCCGCTTCTGCCCGCGGCAGCAGCAGCAAAAGCTCGTCCGGCGACATCCAGAGCAGCCCGCGCTCTGCGGTGCCCGTCACCTGCCAGCGCCCCGGCAGGGCGCAGCCCGCCAGCGCCTCGACCGGGTCCGCAAAGGCCGGATGATCGAACGCCCCGCGCAGCGACACCATGCCGGTCGGTCCCATCTCGCGCACGGTGACCACGCCTTCGGACACTGCCCCCATCAGCGGGCTCATCGGCTCCATGGTGATCTCAGACATCGTTCCTTGCCCCCTCGGGATCATAGAAGACCGGGCTGACGATCCGCGCCTGCAGCGTGGTCTTGGCCTCATCGGCGGGATCGTAATCGTCGGTCGTGAAGGTCAGTTGCTCGCCCATCCGGTCCGGCCCGCCGCGCACCAGCGCCATGGCGATGCCCTTGCCCAGCGTCGGCGAGAAATACGACGAAGTCACCCGCCCTTCGGTGTTGCGCTGGCCGTTGGCATTCTTGCCCGGCGCAATGGCAAGCGCGCCGGTGGGCAGCACGCCGCCGTCGTCCATCTCGAGCCCCACAAGCTTCCAGCGCCCCGGATCGGCCATATGCACCCGCGCCTGCGCCCGCTTGCCGAGGAAGTCTTCCTTCTTCTTCGAGATCGCCCAGCCAAGGTTCAGGTCCTGCGGGATCACCGTGCCGTCGGTCTCGTCGCCGATCATGATGAAGCCCTTTTCGGCGCGCATCACGTGCAACGCCTCGGTGCCGTAGGGGGTGACATCCCACTCCGCCCCGAGTTCCAACAGCCGCCCCCAGAAGGCCCGTCCAAGGCTCGCCGGGACCGCCACCTCGTAGCTCAGCTCACCCGAGAAGGAGATGCGGAAGACCCGCGCCGGAAAGCCGCCCAGCGTCCCCTCCGCGTATGTCATGAAGGGCAGCGCTTCTCGGCTCAGGTCCATCCCGCCAAGCTTTTCCAGAAGCGCGCGGGCCTGCGGGCCGACCACCGCCACCTGCGCGTAGTGTTCGGTTATGTTGGCGGTGTAAACTTGCCAGTCAAACCACTCACATTGCAGCCAATCTTCCATATGCGCATGCACGTGCTCGGCGCCGCCGGTGGTGGTGTGGCACAGCCACGTATCCTCAGACAGCCGCACCACAACGCCGTCATCCATCAGAAAGCCATTCTCAGAGCACATCAGCCCGTAGCGGCATTTCCCGGTGGGCAGCGTGCTCATCATATTCGTGTAGAGCATGTCGAGGAACTTGCCCGCATCCGGCCCTTTCACCACAATCTTGCCAAGCGTCGAGGCATCCAGCAGCCCTAGGCTCTGGCGCGTCGCGAGGATCTCTCGGTTGACCGCCATCTGCGTCGTCTCACCCGGGCGCTTGTAGCAATAAGGCCGCCGCCATTGGCCCACCGGCTCCCACTGTGCGCCATTGGCCTCGTGCCATGCATCCATCGGGGTGCGGCGCATCGGCTGGAACAACTCGTCCCGCGCCTCGCCGGTGATCGCCCCAAACGAAATCGGCGTGTACGGCGGGCGGAACGTGGTGGTGCCCACCTGTGGGATTGCCTCACCCAACGCATCAGATAGAACGGCAAGACCATTGATATTACTCAGTTTACCCTGATCCGTCGCCATCCCCAACGTGGTGTAACGCTTGGCGTGTTCGACGCTCTCATAGCCCTCGCGCGCCGCCAGTTGCAGGTCCGACACCTTCACGTCGTTCTGGTAATCGAGGAAGGCTTTCATCCGCAGGTCGGCGGTCGCCTTCGCGGGCATGATCCACATCGGCAGCAGGGGCGCTTCGGACAGGTCTTCGCCCTCGGCCCGCGGGCTACCCGAATCTTCACACCCCACTTCAAGAGCCACGTTTTTCGCAGATTTTGCAGCGTCTTGCAGGACATATTTCAGCCCCATTTCGCCGTTCGCCGCGCCGACCGCAGATACGATGGGCGCCCCATCCGCGCCGGTTGGCGCGCGATCCGGATCGGGTCTGAAGAAGGCGCCCGCATCGTCCCAGCGCAGCTTGCCACCGCAATGCGACCGCAGGTGCACCACCGGCGACCAGCCCCCCGACATGGCGACCGCGTCGCAGGCAATATCCTCCAGAACGTTGCCGGTGCCGTCGGCAAGGCAGCTGTGCACCGTCGCCACCCGTTTACCGCCCGACACTTTCGCCACCGCCCGTCCGGGATCGACGCGCACGCCGCGATCGCGCACCTGCTCCATCAGCTTGCCGCCACCCATCTTGCGCGCGTCGAGCACCCGCTCCACCGTGATACCGGCGTCCAGCAGCACCAGCGCGGTGCGATAGGCGTCGTCATTGTTGGTGACGATCACCACTTTCTCGCCCGGGCTGACGCCATAGTTCACCACGTAGTCGCGCACCGCCGAGGCGAGCATCACACCCGGCACGTCGTTTCCGGCAAAGCTCAGGGGCCGTTCGATGGCACCCGTGGCGGTGATGATGCGCTTGGCGCGGATCCGCCACAGCCGGTGGCGCGGGCCTGCGGCGCCGGGCGCATGGTCGGTCAGCCGCTCATAGCCCAGCACATAGCCATGATCCTGCACCGCCGCGCCCATGCAGCGCGCGACGCGGCGCAGGTTCGGCAAAGCATCCAGCTCGGCCAGCGTTTTCGTCACCCACGCCTCGGGGTCCATACCGTCGATGGTGCCGCCATCGACCGGTGCGCGTCCGCCCCAATGCGGCGTCTGTTCGATCAGCAGCACCTGCGCCCCGGCCGCCGCCGCCGTTTTCGCCGCCTGCAGCCCAGCCACCCCGCCGCCGACGATCAGCACATCGGTGTGCACGTGGAAATGTTCGTAATCATCCGCATCGCGGCTTTCGGGATGCGGCGCCTTGCCAAGCCCGGCTGCGCGGCGGATGAACGGCTCATAGAGATGCTTCCAGAAGGCGCGCGGCCAGAGGAACGTCTTGTAATAGAACCCCGCCGGCAGAAACCGCGACAGCGCGGCGTTCACCGCGCCGACATCCTGCGCGAGGTTCGGCCAGCGGTTCTGGCTTTCCGCCTGAAGCCCGTCGAAGACCTCGGTGGTGGTGGCGCGCTGGTTCGGCTCGAACCGTGGGCCGGCCCCCAGCCCCACCAGCGCATTGGGCTCTTCGGCGCCCGAGGCAACAGCGCCGCGCGGGCGGTGATACTTGAAGCTGCGGCCCATCAGCAGTTGGTCGTTCGCCAGCAGCGCCGAGGCCAGCGTGTCACCGGGATAGGCGCTCATCGAGGTGCCATCGAAGGTCAGGCGGATGCTCTTGGAGCGGTCGATAAAACGACCGCCCTTGGCCAGACGGATGCTCATGTTCTGTACCTCTTCGCCAAAGTCGCGCCGGATCCTGCGGCGCAGCGGATCGCCAGCGGCGTATGTGCAAGCGGTCGGCGGCTCATGACGGCACCTGCCAGTCGGGATGCCGGGCGCGAATGCGCGCCAGCACCTCCTCGGGCGGCTGCGGCGCGCGGGCGCTGTAGGTGCCATAGACCTCCATCGTCACGCTGTCGCGCGCAGCAAGGAACCACTTGCCGCAGCCATAGGCGTGCCGCCAGCGTTCCAGCACCGGCCCTTTTGCAGCGTGGCGGTTGAACAGATAGGCCTCGAAATCAGCGTCGGAACTGCCCAGCCCCTCGCGTTTGAGATGCGCCTCGCCGCCGGGGGCGAGTTCGATTTCCGCGGCCTCCAGACCGCAGCAGGGACAGGTGAGGATCAGCATGAGACCTCTCCGTTGCGATGGAAAAACTGGTGACCGGACACGCCAAAAGCGCCCGACAGAATGGCAGGACGCATTGGCACGTGCTGGAATGGGGAAAAGGCGGCGCTCGCCGCGCGGTCAGTCGGCTGCGGCGGGCGGCTCTGCGGTGTGCTGCAGCGGGCCGCTGGCCCCTTCCACCGCTTCGACGACGCTCTGCGGGTCGGCATTGCTCTCTTGGTCCCCCGCACCGTCTCCGGGCTGCGGGCCGAAAATCGACCATAGCACGACTGCGATGACCACCAGCGCGATCCCCAGCAGGCATGACAGCACAGCGACGAGGCCGGTGCGGACCGGCGAGCTTGCGCGGCGGCGCCGCTGCCGGGGGTCCTGCGCATGGGGGTCTGCCGCATGTGACGGATGCGGCGTGGCAGGGCCTGCCATGAGCACTCTCCTTGGATGACACGATCGTCTGGCGCAACGCATGACACCGCGATTGCGTTCCCGATATCGCGCGCCATCGTCCGCTTTCCGCTCAATGCGCGGGCAGCAGCCGGTCCGAAGCGCCCGATTTGCGGGCTTATGGGCTGAATCCACGCGGAATTCGCTGGCCGGTTGCCCGCTGTCAATGAATAGCCCCGTTGCGGACCTACCGTGACCGAACGCCGGTGTGTTTCGGCAGACAAGAAGCCACGCAAGGAGGCCCCATGAGCAGACTTCTGACACTGACACTGACCAGCCATCGCGGACGCCGCTACCCGGTCGAGCTTTTCACCGCCGACACCGGCTTTGCCGATGAAGGCGCGGTCTATCTGCTGATGCGGCTGCCCGAGGGGCGCGCGGTGCAGGCGCAGATCCTCTATGTGGGCGATGCCGAAGCGCTGGGAGCGCAACTTGAGAGCGACAAGCGCGCCAATGGTCCGTGGTCGCGTGCCGCTGCCATGGGTTTTGACACCATCGGAGCCGTGGCGCTGTCGCGCGCCGAGGACCGGCAGATGATCGCCCGCGAGTTCATCGACAGCTGGCACCCGCCCTGCAACGAAGGGCACGGCGCGCAGACCGGGCTGATGGGCCTCGCCGCGCCGCTGCCCGTCACCCTGCCGCGCAGCGCCCTCGGGCGCTGAGCCGCGCGCAGATGCTTCGGAGGCGGGGGTCAATGGGCCACCCCCGCCGCCACGCTTTCATCGATGAACCGGCCCTCGCGGAACCGATCGAGCCCGAACTCGGCAGTCAGCGGCGAGTGGCCCTTGGCCATCAGTTCGGCAAAGCCCCAGCCCGAACCGGGGATCGCCTTGAACCCGCCGGTGCCCCAGCCGCAGTTGATGAAACAGTTTTCCAGCGGCGTCTTTGACAGGATCGGCGAGCGGTCGCCGGTGACATCGACGATCCCGCCCCACTGCCGCAGCATCTTGAGGCGTGAGATCATCGGGAAGGTCTCGGTCAGCGCCCGCACGGTCTCTTCGATATGCTGGAACGCGCCGCGCTGGGTGTAGTTGACGTAGCCGTCGGTGCCGCCGCCGATCACCATCTCGCCCTTGTCCGACTGGCTCATGTACCCATGCACCGTGTTGGCCATCACCACCACGTCCATGCAGGGCTTGATCGGCTCGCTGACCAGCGCCTGCAACGCCACCGACTCGATCGGCAGGCGGAAGCCCGCCTTCTCGGCCAGCACGCCGGAATGCCCGGCAACCACTATGCCCAGCTTGTCGCAATCGATCTCGCCCTTGCTGGTGGTCACGCCGCGCACCTTGCCACCCTCAGAGCGGATGCCGGTGACTTCGCAGTTCTGGATGATGTCCATGCCCATGTCCGAGCAGGCCCGCGCATAGCCCCAGGCCACCGCGTCGTGCCGCGCCGTGCCGCCGCGCGCCTGCCACAGCGCGCCCAGCACCGGGTAGCGCGGCCCCTCGATGTTCATGATCGGGCACAGCCGCTTGACCTCGCGCGGGCCGATCATCTCGGTCTCGATGTTCTGCAGGCGGTTGGCGTGCACCGTACGCTGATAGCCGCGCAGCTCGTGCTCGGTCTGCGCCAGCATCATCACGCCGCGCGGGCTGAACATCACATTGTAGTTGAGGTCCTGACTCAGCCCCTCATAAAGCGCCCGCGCCTTCTCGTAGATCGCCGCAGAGGGGTCCTGCAGGTAGTTCGAGCGGATGATCGTGGTGTTGCGCCCGGTGTTGCCGCCCCCCAGCCAGCCCTTCTCGATGATTGCGACATCGGTGATGCCGAAATTCTTGCCAAGGTAGTAGGCGGTGGCCAGACCGTGACCGCCAGCGCCGATGATCACCGTGCTGTAGCGGCGCTTCGGCTCGGGCTTGCGCCAGGCGCGGGCCCAGCCTGTGTGATAGCGGGCCGCCTCGCGGGCGATGGCAAATACCGAATAGCGTTTCATGGGGCTCGAATCCGCTGTCTGAAATAACCGTTCCGTCCCAATTCCTGCACGCGGCGGCGCGCGGCGCAACCGCCTGTCTTGCCGCGCGGTGAACACGCGGCAAAGAGCAGCAGGGCTTTGCCCTTTTTTCCCGGAGCGCGGAGATATACATGGGGTTGAGAAGGAGAGCTTGGGATGATGATTTTCTGGATCGTGACCGGTCTTGCGGTGCTGGCCGTGGCGGCCCCGATGGTGGTTGCGCTGCTGCGCGCGCGGCGCGAGATCACCGGTGCCGAGGCCTCCGACCTGCAGGTCTACCGCGACCAGCTCTCCGAGATCGACCGTGACCGCGCCCGCGGCACCATCGGCGAGGCCGAGGCCGAGCGTCTGCGCACCGAGGTGTCGCGCCGCATCCTCGCCGCCGACAGCCGCGCCCATCGAGGCGAAGTTCAGCTGGGCGATCAGAACGGCCAAGCGCCCGCCGCCCGCGCCACACGCGGGCCACGCCGCATCGGCGCGGCGCTGGTCGTCCTCGCGCTGCTCGGCGGCAGCTATGCGCTCTACCTGCAACTCGGCGCGCCCGGATACGGCGACCTGACCCTGCGCGGGCGCATCGCAGCGGCGCAGGAGATGCGCGAGACCCGTCCTTCGCAGCAGGAAGCCGAGGCCGCCCTGCCCGCCAGCCCGCCCAGCGACGCGCCAGCGGAATATGCCCAGCTTGTCACCCGGCTGCGCGGCGCGGTGCAGGAACGGCCCGACGATCTGCAGGGCCAGATGCTTCTGGCCCGCTCCGAGGCGGCGCTTGGCAACTATCCTGCCGCCTATGCCGCGCAGCGCCGGGTGATCGACCTCAAGGGCGAGGCCGCCAGCGCCGAGGAGTACGCCGATCTCGCCGACATGATGGTGCTCGCCGCCGGCGGCTACGTCTCGCCCGAGGCCGAGACGGTGCTCGATCAGGTCATGCAGCGCGATCCCGAGAACGGCGTGGCGCGCTACTACGGCGGGTTGATGATGGCGCAGACCGGCCGTCCCGACAGCGCCTTCCGCATCTGGGACAACCTGCTGCGTGACAGCGAAGCCAGCGCGCCGTGGGTGCCCGCGATCACCGAGCAGATGCCGCAGATGGCGCAGCGCGCCGGGATCAGCGATTACACGCTGCCACAGATGGCCAGCAGCGCGCTTCCCGGCCCCTCGGCGGACGACGTGCAGGCCGCCTCCGAGCTCTCCGACGACGACCGTCAGGCGATGATCCAAGGCATGGTCGACAATCTCTCGCAGCGCCTCGCCGAGCAGGGCGGCAGCCCCGACGAATGGGCCCGCCTGCTCGGCGCACTTGGCGTGCTTGGCCAGACCGAGCGCGCCGAGGCAATCTGGGCAGAGGCGCAGCAGGTCTTCGCCTCCCGACCCGAAGCGCTCGCCACGGTGCGCGACGGTGCCGCCCGCGCCGGGCTGACCGACTGAGCCCGGCCGCTTCTTCTCTTTGAAAATACGCCGGGGTGAATTGGCCGAACGGCCAAGAGGGGCAGCGCCCCTCCCTTCCCTCGCCGCCCGCGCTGGCCTAAACAGCGCAGAGCCACCACAGGACGCCCCGAGATGATCCACGAAGAAATCGACACCTTCGCCGACGCCCTGCCGCCGATGCGGGCCATTGCCGGGCTCGACCTCGGCACCAAGACCATCGGCGTTGCGCTCTCGGACCGGCTGCTGTCGGTCGCCACGCCCGTCGAGACGATCAAGCGCAAGAAGTTCACCCTCGACGCCGAGGCGCTGCTGAAGATCGTCACGGACCGCGAAGTTGGCGGCATCATCCTCGGGCTGCCGCGCAACATGGACGGCTCCGAAGGGCCGCGGGCGCAATCCACCCGCGCCTTTGCGCGCAACCTGTCGAAGCTCTGGGACGGGCCGATCGGCTTCTGGGACGAGCGCCTGTCGACCGTCGCCGCCGAGCGCGCGCTGCTCGAAGCCGACACCTCGCGCAAGAAGCGCGCCGAGCTGATCGACCACGTGGCCGCCAGCTTCATCCTGCAGGGCGCGCTGGACCGGCTGCGCCACATCCGCGAGGCCTGAGCCCGATGCCCGGCGACACGCCCGCCCAGCCCCCCATTGACAGCCCCTGCATCAACATCTGCGTGGTGCATCGCGCCGCGGGTCTGTGCACCGGCTGCCTGCGCACGCTCGACGAGATCGCAGCCTGGGGCAGCTACACGCCAGAGCAGCGCCGCGCGATCATGGACGATCTTCCGGACCGCAAGGCGCTGCTGCGCCAGCGCCGCGGCGGCCGCGCCGGACGGCGCGGCGGCACAGGTTAGGCGGCGGCGTCGCGCATCCGGCCCTGCGCCTCTTCGATCACCTCGATCCCGGCGCCGTCCCGCGTCGCCTTCTCGGACAGCACCTGCCGCCATTTGCGCGCGCCAGGACGGCCCGCGTAAAGCCCCAGCATGTGCCGGGTGACCTGATGCAAGCGACCACCCTCGGCGATGTGCCGCTCGATATAGGGCAACATCGCCGCCACCGCCGCATCGGGCGAGACCGTCTCTGCCTCGCTCCCGTAGATCCGCGCATCTGCCTCGGCCAGCACGTCCCACGGAGTGTGGTAGGCGGCGCGGCCAACCATCACCCCATCGAGCCCGCGCGCCAGATGCGCCTGCGCTTCGTCAAGGCTCTGCACCCCGCCATTGATCGAGACGTGCAACTGCGGGAAGGCCGCCTTCATCTCGTGCACCAGTTCGTAGTCGAGCGGCGGGATGTCGCGGTTCTCCTTGGGGCTCAGCCCCTGCAGCCACGCCTTGCGCGCGTGGATGGTCACCCGCTCGCAACCTGCCGCAGCGATTTTCTCAAGAAACTCCGGAAGCACCTCGCGCGGCTCCTGGTCGTCGACACCAATGCGGCATTTCACCGTCACCTCGACGTCCACGGCCTCGCGCATCGCCGCGACGCAGTCGGCCACCAGCTGCGGGTGCTTCATCAGCACCGCGCCAAAGGTCCCGGACTGCACCCGGTCCGACGGGCAGCCGCAGTTCAGGTTGATCTCGTCGTAGCCTGCCACGGCCCCCAATTTGGCCGCCTGCGCCAGTTCCACCGGGTCCGAGCCGCCCAACTGCAGCGCCACGGGATGTTCGGACGGATCATAGGTCAGCAAATGCAGCGCTCCGCCGCGCACCAAGGCCGGCGCGGTGACCATCTCGGTATAAAGCAGGCTCTCACGCGACAGGATGCGGTGCAGGTAGCGGCAATGCCGGTCGGTCCAATCCATCATCGGTGCCACGGACAGGCGCGCAGCCCGCGACAGGTCGACGTTTTTCTGTGCTGCCTCTGCGCTCATAGTCCAACACGGCCCCTTGGTTTGGTTTGCGGGGCCGTTTGCCCCGGATCAGGGCGCAGTGCAATACAATGATACTCGACCGGCCCGCACAGCCCGGTGCAGAATAGCCTATGCGCGGGCCGCGCCCAAGCCGCAGGCGGCCCGCGCGCCGCGCCTCTGAAGCCTGCTCCGGCACCGGCGCTGTCAGCCCGCCAGCCCGGACAAATCCATGGCATCACTGTCCTTCAGCGTTTTCAGCACGAAGTCCGACCGCACCTGCGCGATCTGCGGCAGCATCAGCAGCCGATCGTGCAGGAAATTGGCAAAACTCTCGAGATCGCGCGCCCGCACGTGCAACACGTAATCGGCATCGCCCGAGACCGAAAACGCCGATTGGATCTCGGGCTGCCGGTCGATCCACTGCGAAAAGTCGCTGTCGGTGCTCTTGCCGTGGAGCCGCAGGTTGACCCGCACCACGACGCGGATCCCAAGGCCAAGCTGGCCCGCATCAAGCCGCGCGCGATAGCCCTCGATCACCCCCGCCGCCTCGAGCGCCGCGCGGCGGCGCGAGCATTGCGAAGGCGAAAGGTTCACCATCTCCGAAAGCTGTGCATTGGTCAGCGCCCCGTCGCGCTGCAGCGCGTCGAGGATCAGGCGGTCAAAACGATCAAAGGCCATGGCGGCACACCTCATGCATGTATCCTCCCCTTCATACATCACATTCAGCGATTTCTCAAAATATACGCACAACCCGCGCATATATCGTCATTCAGGCGCATGCAATTGCACACAACGTGCGCGCGCCGGGCTGTATCCTTGTCTCAATCAGAAGGAGGCCCAATCATGTTCGACGCTACCCCCACCCATGTGCATCAGGCCATCGCTCAGGCCGTGCGCGATCACGGGATCGACACGATGTTCGGACTGATGGGCGACGCCAATCTCTTTATCGCCGATCACTTCGTGCGCGGCTGCGGCGGGCGCTTCGTTCCCGCGGCGCATGAGGGCAGCTCGGTGCTGATGGCGCTAGCTTATGCGCATGTGGCGGGCCGGATCGGCGTAGCCACCGTGACCCACGGGCCGGCGCTGACCAATTGCGTCACCGCGCTGACCGAGGGCGCACGCGGGCAGATTCCCATGGTGCTGCTCGCTGGCGACACGCCGGTGGCCAACCCGCGTCACCTGCAGGGCATCGACCAGCGCGAGGTGGTCAAATCCACCGGTGCGGGCTTTGAACAGATGCGTGCGCCGGAACTGGCGGTGCGCGACGTGGCGCGCGCCTTCTATCGCGCGCAGGTCGAGCGGCGGCCCATCGTGCTCAACATGCCCGCCGAATTCATGTGGCAGGACGCGCCCTACACCCCCTGCGTTCTGGACGTGTTCGAGACCCGTGGCCTAGTCCCCGAGGGCGATGCGCTGGATCAGGCCATCGGGATGATCGCCAGCGCCCGCCGCCCGGTGATCCTTGCCGGAGCCGGTGCCTGCAACGCCCGTGACCAGATCATCGCGCTCGCAGACCGGCTCGAAGCGCCGCTGGCCACCACGCTGAAAGCCAAAGGGCTGTTCCGCGGCCACCCGCACGACATGGACATCTTCGGCACGCTCAGCACGCCCGCCGCCTACGAGGTGATCGGCAAGGCCGACTGCATCATCAGCTTCGGCGCCGGTCTGCATGATTTCACCACCGATAAGGGCGCCTTGCTGAACGGCAAGCGGCTGGTGCAGATCGACAGCGACAGCCGCGCCATCGGGCGCAACCTGCACCCCGACGCGGGGCTCGTGGCCGACGCAGGCCTGACCGCCGACAATATCGTGCACTGGCTGGACGAGGCCGAGATCCCCGCCAGCGGCTTCACCCCCGAACTGGAGCCCGGCAGCCTGCGCCTTCATCCCCCGGCGCGCGCGGCGCAGCCGAGCGAGCGCTGCGTGAACTACGTCGCCGCGCTCGACCGGCTGGAGCAGGCGCTGCCCGAGGATCGCATCCTCGTCACCGACGGCGGGCGCTTCATGACCGAGGTCTGGTGCCGCATCTCGGCGCCCGATCCGCGCAGCTTTGTGGTGACCGCCAATTTCGGCTCGATCGGGCTGGGTCTGCAGGAGGCGATCGGCGCCTCGGTCGCCGCGCCGGACCGTCCGGTGGTGCTGTTCTCGGGCGATGGCGGCTTCATGATGGGCGGGCTTGGCGAGTTCAACACCGCCGTCCGGCTGAAGCAGGACATGATCGTCATCCTGTGCAACGACAGCGCCTATGGCGCCGAGCACATCCAATTCATCGACCGCAAGATGGACCCCGGCCTGACCCAGTTCGACTGGCCCTGCTTCGCCGAGGTCGCAACGTCTCTGGGCGGCAAGGGGATCGTTGTGCGCAGCGAAGCGGACCTGCAGGAAGCGATCGCCGCGATCGAAACCCGCGACCGCCCACTGCTCATTGACCTGCGGCTTGATCCAAACGACGTGCCGCGCATGCGCCTCTGAGCCTGCCGCACCGGGCGCCCGGCTTGACCTCGGGCGGCGCAGGGCGCAGGCAGCAAGCGCCAGAACCCGGAGATCCGCCATGTCCCGCCCGCCCCTCGTCATCTCGATCCAGAGCCAAGTGGTGCTGGGCCACGTGGGCAATTCCGCCGCGCTGTTCCCGATGCAGGCGGCGGGACTGGAAGTGGCGGCGATCCCGACGGTGGTGTTCTCCAACACCCCCGACTACCCAACGCTGCGTGGCCGCGCCCTGCCCGCCGATTTCTTTGCCGACCTGTTGCTGGGCGCCAAAGAGCGCGGCCTGCCCGAGCGCGCCGCCTTCATCGTCTCTGGCTATATCGGCTCGCCCGAGGTGGCCGAGCTGACCGCCGACTTCGTGGCCGCGGCGAAGCAGGTGAACCCGGCGCTCACCTACCTGTGCGATCCGGTCATGGGCGATGCCGGACCGGGGCTCTATGTGCCGGGAAGCATCGCCGAGATGCACCGCGACCGGCTGCTGCCGCTCGCCGATCTGGCCACACCCAACCCGTTCGAGCTGTCGTGGCTCACCGGGCGCGAGCTGCGCAGCCTTCACGACCTGCGCGCCGCGCGCGACGCGCTGCGGCTGGCCGACGGCGCGCGGCTGATCACCACCGGCTGCGCGCTCGACGACACGCCTGAAGGCCACATCGAGAGCATCACGCTTGGCGCCGCCGAGATCACCCGTCACCCGGCGCCGCATCTGCCCATCGCCCTGCCCGGCACCGGCGATCTTTACACCGGCCTGCTGACCGCGGCGCTGGCGCGCGGGCGCAGCCTGCCGGGCGCGGTCGAGATGGCGCAGCACCTCACCGCCCGCGCCCTGCAACGCGCCGCCGATCTGGGGGCCGGAGAAGTGGTGCTCAGCGATCCGGCACTGCGCAAGACCCTGCTGCATCTGGAAAACGATTCAATTTCGCACAATCCCTAGGCAACTGTCGGTGGTGCGGAAACGACAGGCTGCACGGAATTTCGCGGCAAGTCTGTTTCGAAACCCACCATGTCGCATCCAGCCCTCAGAATCGTCGCGAGCGCGATATTTCTACCCTCAGATTGTCGCGGATGATCCATGCCGTGCGTCGCATTTTTGCGGAGCACGTCCGGAGCGATGCGACAACGCGCACCACCGCGGAGGGCGGTGTCGCCTTCCGGGGCGCCCCCTTCTCCACCAGAGATCACGGGCCCCGCGCCCGGCCTACGGAGTTCGGCCATGACAGCTGACGCCAAGACCCTCGACCTGCTGAGCCGCCGCAAGCCCGGCCATTCGCTGCAGCAGGCCTTCTACACCGACCCCGAGATCTTCGCACAGGACCTTGAGCAGATCTGGTACCGTGAGTGGCTCTTCGCCACCCCGGTCGCAGCGCTGCCCAAGACCGGCAGCTATGTGACGCAGAAGGTCGGCCCCTACCGCGTGGTGATCGTGCGCGGTCCGGACGGGTCGGTGCGCGCCTTCCACAACACCTGCCGCCACCGCGGTTCGGTGATCTGCAAGGCCGCCTCGGGTCAGGTCGCCAAGCTGGTCTGCCCCTACCACCAGTGGACCTACGAGCTTGACGGTCGCCTGCTCTGGGCGCGCGACATGGGCAGCGACTTCGACGCCTCGGCGCATGGGCTGAAGCCGGTGCACTGCCGCGTGCTGTCGGGCCTCGTCTACATCTGCCTCGCCGATGACGCGCCCGATTTCGACACGTTCGCCGCCACTGCCGAGCCGTTCCTCGGCGTGCATGATCTGGCCAACGCCAAGGTCGCGCATCAGTCGACGATCATCGAGAACGGCAACTGGAAGCTGGTCTGGGAGAACAACCGAGAGTGCTACCACTGCGCCGGCAACCACCCGTCGCTGTGCCGCACCTACCCCGAAGATCCGACGATCACCGGCGTGTCGCAGGACGGCACCTTCCCCCCGACCGTGGAAGCGCATTTCAACCGTCTCGAAGCCGCCGGCGCGCCCTCGCGCTTCAAGATGGCCGAGGATGGCCAGTACCGTCTGGCGCGGATGCCGCTGCTGGACGGCGCCGAAAGCTACACGATGAACGGCAAGATCGCGGTGCAAAAGCGCCTCGGCAAAATCCCCTTCACCGATGCGGGCACGCTGCTGAAATTCCACTACCCGGCGACATGGAACCACTTCCTGTCGGACCATTCGATCACCTTCCGCGTGACCCCGATCAGCCCGACCGAGACCGAGGTGCAGACCACTTGGCTCGTCCACAAGGACGCGGTCGAGGGCGTCGACTACGATCTGGAAAACCTCACCACCGTCTGGGAGCACACCAACGACGAAGACCGTCAGGTTGTCGAAGACAATCAGCAGGGCATCAACTCCCCGGCCTATGAACCCGGCCCCTATTCGTCGAGCCACGAGGACGGGGTGAACCAATTCGTCACCTGGTACTGCGACACCATGACCAAACGCCTCGCTCCGGCACGGATGGCGGCAGAATGAGCGGCGTGACCCTGCCCACCGCTGCCGTGCGCTACTGGAACGATGACGAGATGCTGGAATGCGTCTCGGTCATCCCCGAGGCGCCGAACGTGTCGACCTTCTGCTTCGCGGCCCCGTCGGGTGCGCTTTTCGATTACCTGCCCGGCCAGTTCGTCACCCTCGAACTGCCGGTGCCGGGCGGGCCGCTGCACCGCACCTACACGATCTCGTCGTCGCCCTCGCGGGCGCTGTCGATCACCGTCACCGTAAAGGCGCAGCCCGACTCCATCGGCACGCGCTGGATGCTCGATAACCTGCGTCCGGGGATGCGGATCAAGGCGATCGGCCCGGCCGGTCACTTCACCTCGCATCACCACCCGGCCGAGAAGTACCTGTTCATCTCGGCGGGCTCGGGGATCACCCCGATGATGTCGATGGTCACCTACATGTATGACCTTGGCCGCATCCCCGACGTGGTGTTCATCAACTGCGCCAAACGCCCGTCGGACATCGTGTTCCGCGAGCGGCTCGAGCATATTGCCAGCCGGATCGACGGAATCGAACTGCGCTGGGTGGTCGAAGAAGGCGACCGGTTCCATCCGTGGACCGGCTACAAGGGCATGTTCAACCAGCTGATGCTGGGTCTGACCGCGCCGGACTACCTCGAGCGCGAGGTGTTCTGCTGTGGCCCCGAGCCGTTCATGCAAGCGGTGCGCGAGGCGCTGCAGGGCCTCGGGTTCGACATGGACCATTACCATCAGGAGAGCTTCCAGCCCTCTCTGGCGAAAGAGGAGCACGACGCGACCGAGGGCGATGTGGTCCCCGAGCACGACGTGTCGGCGGAAGTCACCTTCGCTGCCTCCGGCGTCACTCAAAGCTGCAAGGAGACCGACACGATCCTCGCCACCGCGCGTTCGGCCGGTCTCAACATCCCGTCGGGCTGCACCTTCGGCGTCTGCGGCACCTGCAAGATCAAGAAGACCTCGGGCCAAGTACACATGGTCCACAACGGCGGCATCACTGAAGATGATATCGCAGATGGCTACGTGCTGGCCTGCTGCTCGCATCCCATCGGCAAGGTCGAAGTCGAGGCCTGAGGGCATTCATTCACGGACAAGGTAAAGGCCGCCGCGAGAGATCGTGGCGGCCTTTTTTATCACTGCCCGAAGGGTGATCCGCCCGGCATCAAGGCGAAGCCGCCGGGCGCGCGCCTGCCCGTCGCACCCGAGGTGCGCAATCAGGGATCTGCACGCTTTGCGCGTGCAGGACGGGCCAGCGCTTGCCCGGCGCGCTGCGCGCTTGTTCCGGGCTTTATTGCCTTACTCCGCCGCCACGGTCTTCACGCCACCCGGCACGTAGTTGAGGATCGGCGCAAGCCAGCGCTCCACCTCCTCGACCGCCATGCCCTTGCGCGCGGCATAATCCTCGACCTGATCACGCTCGACCTTCGCCACGCCAAAGTAATAGCTCTCGGGGTGGCCGATATAGAGCCCCGACACCGACGAGCCCGGCCACATGGCATAGCTCTCGGTCAGTTCGACGCCGGTTGCGTTGGTCGCGTCCAGAAGCTCGAACAAGGTGGTCTTCTCGGTGTGGTCGGGCTGCGCGGGATAGCCCGGCGCGGGGCGGATTCCGGCGTATTTCTCGGCGATCAGTTCTTCGGGCGTGCAGGACTCATCCGGCGCATAGCCCCAGAGTTCCTTGCGGACCATCTCATGCATCCGCTCGGCGAAGGCCTCGGCGAAACGGTCGGCCAGCGCTTTGACGAGGATCGACGAGTAATCGTCGTTCTTGGCCTCGAACTCCTTGGCGATGCGCTCTTCCTCGATGCCCGCCGTCACCACGAAGCCGCCGACGTAATCAGGCGTGCCCTCGGGGGCGACAAAGTCCGACATCGCCACATTGGGCCGGTCGCCGCGCTTGGCGGTTTGCTGGCGCAGGGTGAAGAAAGTGGCCAGTTCCTCGGCGCGGCTCTCGTCCTTGAACAGGCGGATGTCGTCGCCCACGGCGTTGGCAGGCCAGAAGCCGACCACGGCGCGCGGGTGGAACCACTTCTCGTCGATGATCTTCTTCAGCATCGCCTGCGCGTCGTCAAAGAGCGCGCGCGCCGCCTCGCCCTGCTTCTCGTCGTCGAGGATCTTCGGATAGACGCCTTTCATCTGCCATGTCTGGAAGAACGGGGTCCAGTCGATGTAGCGCGCCAGTTCGGCCAGATCCCACGCGTCAAACGCCTTGGTGCCAAGGAAGCTCGGCGCGTGCTGCGGCTGGAAGTCGAGCTTCAGCGCGTTGGCGCGGGCGTTCTCCAGCGGCAGGCGCTTCTTGGCCAGCTCGGCGCGGGCGTGCTTCTCGGCCACATCGGCATATTCGCTTTGGACGTTGGCCACATACTCGGGCTTCTGCACCGGCGACAGCAGCGACGACACAACGCCCACAGCCCGCGAGGCATCGTTGACATGCACCGCCTGCCCGGCGCCGTAGCGCGGGTGGATCTTCACCGCCGTGTGCACACGGGAGGTGGTCGCGCCGCCGATCAGCAGCGGAATGTCGAAGCCCTCGCGCTCCATCTCCGAGGCCACATGCACCATCTCGTCGAGCGAGGGGGTGATGAGGCCCGAGAGGCCGATCACATCGACGTTCTGCTCTTTGGCGGTGGCGAGGATCTTTTCTGCCGGGACCATGACGCCAAGGTCGATGATCTCGTAGTTGTTGCAGGCCAGCACGACGCCGACGATGTTCTTGCCGATGTCGTGCACATCGCCCTTCACCGTGGCCATCAGCACCTTGCCGGCGCTTTCGCGGCCATCACCGCCCGACAGGCGCTTTTCCTCTTCCATGTAGGGCAGCAGAACGGCCACGGCCTGCTTCATCACGCGGGCCGATTTCACCACTTGCGGCAGGAACATCTTGCCCGCGCCGAAGAGATCGCCAACCACGTTCATCCCGGCCATCAGCGGGCCCTCGATGACGTGCAGCGGGCGCTCGGCGGCCTGCCGGGCCTCTTCGGTGTCGCCGTCGATGAACTCGGTGATGCCATTGACCAACGCATGCTCGAGCCGCTTTTCGACGGGGAGTTCGCGCCAGCTCATGTCTTTCTCGCGGCCCTTGGCACCGCCCTGCCCACGGTATTCCTCGGCCAGTTCCAGCATGTTCTCGGTGGCCGAGCCGCCGTTCGCGGGTTTGCGGTTCAGCACCACGTCCTCGCAGGCCTCGCGCAGCCGCGCGTCGATCTGGTCATAGACCGCCAGCTGTCCGGCGTTGACGATACCCATGTCCATACCGTTCTGGATGGCATGATAGAGGAACACCGCGTGCATCGCCTCGCGCACCGGTTCGTTGCCGCGGAACGAGAACGACAGGTTCGACACGCCGCCCGAAATGTGGACATGCGGGCAGGTTTCGATGATCCTGCGGGTGGCCTCGATGAAGTCGACGCCGTAGTTGTCATGCTCTTCGATGCCGGTGGCGACGGCGAACACGTTGGGGTCAAAGATGATGTCCTCGGGCGGAAAGCCGACCTGCTCGGTGAGGATCTTGTAGGCGCGCTGGCAGATCTCGACCTTGCGGTCCTCGGTGTCGGCTTGCCCGGTCTCGTCGAAGGCCATGACCACCACCGCGGCACCATAATGCCGGCACAGGCGCGCCTGATACAGGAAGCTCTCTTCGCCTTCCTTCAGCGAGATCGAGTTGACGATCGGCTTGCCCTGCACGCATTGCAGACCGGCCTCGATCACCTCCCATTTGGAACTGTCGATCATGATCGGCACGCGGGCGATATCGGGCTCGGCGGCGATCAGGTTGAGGAACTCGATCATCGCCTGCTTGGAGTCGATGAGGCCCTCGTCCATGTTGATGTCGATCACCTGCGCGCCGTTCTCGACCTGATTGAGCGCCACCTCGAGCGCCGTGGCATAGTCGCCATTGGTGATCAGCTTGCGGAACCGCGCCGAGCCGGTGACATTGGTCCGCTCGCCGACGTTGACGAAGGGGATCGCCTCGGTGAGCGTGAAGGGCTCCAGCCCCGACAGGCGCATCTGCGGGACGTGCTGGGGGATCTCGCGCGGCGCGTAGCCCTCGACGGCCTTGGCAATGGCGCGGATGTGGTCATAAGTCGAGCCGCAGCAGCCGCCGACGATATTCACCAGCCCGTCGCGGGCAAAACCAGCGACCTGCTCGGCCATCTGCTCGGGCGTCTCGTCGTACTCGCCCATCTCGTTGGGCAGGCCGGCGTTGGGATAGGCGCAGATCAGCGTGTCGGCGACCGACGAAAGTTCGGCGAGGTGCGGGCGCATGGCATTGGCGCCAAGCGCGCAGTTGAGGCCGATGGTCAGCGGCGCGGCATGGCGCACCGAGTGCCAGAAGGCGGTGGGCGTCTGGCCCGAAAGCGTGCGGCCCGAAAGGTCGGTGATCGTGCCCGAGATCATCACCGGCAGACGCTCGCCGCGCTCGGCGAACACCTCCTCGCAGGCAAAGATCGCAGCCTTTGCGTTCAGCGTGTCGAAGATCGTCTCGATCAGCACGATGTCGACGCCGCCATCGATCAGCGCGCGCGCCTGCTGAGCATAGGCCTCGCGCAGCTGGTCGAAGGTCACCGCGCGGTAGCCGGGATTGTTCACATCGGGGCTGATCGAGGCGGTGCGGTTGGTCGGCCCAAGCGCGCCGGCGACGAAACGCGCGCGCCCGTCTTCGGCCTCGGCCCGGTCCATCGCCTTGCGCGCCAGCCGCGCGCCCTCATAGTTCAGGTCATAGACCGCCGCCTGCATGTCGTAATCGGCCTGCGCGATGGTGGTCGACGAGAAGGTGTTGGTCTCGGCGATATCCGCGCCGGCCATGGCGTATTGGTAGTGGATCTCCTCGATCGCCTCGGGGCGGGTCAGGTTGAGGATATCGTTGTTGCCCTGCTGCGGCTTATCGCTCGAATGCGGCAGATGGCAGGTGCAGGCCCCGCCACCGCAGCCCTGAAAGTCGCCCTCCGACAGACCCAGCTTCTGGATCTGCGTGCCCATGGCGCCATCGAGGATCAGGATGCGCTCGCGCGCGGCGGCCTCGAGACGGTCGAAGACGGGGGAACGGGTCGGGATAGCGGCGGACATGACGGACTCCGGGCCAGAGGTGGCAAGCATTGGTTGCGCCGTCTCTAGCGATCTAGGGCGCTGAAGGCCATCTCATATTGATCATCGTTTATATGAAGACGGCTCAAGCAGCGGCAAAAGCCTTCTAAGAGAATTGCCTCCCCATCAACGCAAAGGGGCGGACCTTTCGGCCCGCCCCCTGCTGTCACTCACCTGACCGATCAGTTCGGGATCAGGTCGGGAACGATGGTCACAATCCCCGGCGCGAACCACAGCAGCGCAAGCCCGGCCACCTGGATCAGCACGAAGGGCAGCACCCCGCGGTAGATATGCCCCGTGGTCACCGAACTTGGCGCCACGCCGCGCAGGTAGAACAGCGCAAAGCCGAAGGGCGGCGTCAGGAACGAGGTCTGCAGGTTCACCGCGATCATGATGGTCACCCACTTCGGATCGAACGAGCCGCCATAGATCACCGGCCCGACGATCGGCACAACGATGTAGATGATCTCGAGGAAGTCGAGCACGAAGCCGAGGATGAACAGCACCAGCATGACGATCAGGAAGACCTTGTGCTCGTCATCGAAGCTGCGCAGGAACTGCTGGATGTAGTGCTCGCCCCCGAAGGAGATCACCACGAGGTTCAGCAATTGCGAGGCCACGAGGATGGTGAACACCATCGAGGTCACCTTCGCCGTCTCGCGCACCGCCGGCCCAAGCACCCCGGCCTTGAGCAACACCCAGCAGGCGAACAGCAGACCAAAGAGCGCATAGAGATACGCCGCCTGCGCCACCATGAAGGCGATCCAGGTCTCGGCGCCCGCGCCCTCGGTGCCGACCCGCAGGTCGAAGTTCACCCCGATGAGGATCATGATCGCCACCGCGAAGGTGGACATCAGGATGATCTTCGGCGAGCGGCCCTCTTCCCCGAGCTTGCGGTAGGCCGCCAGCATGATGGCACCGGCCGCGCCGAGCGCCGCGGCGGGCGTCGGGTTGGTGATGCCGCCAAGGATCGAGCCCAGCACGGCGACGATCAGCACCAGCGGCGGGAAGACCACCCGGATGAGATCGTTCTGCGCAAGGCGCGCGGCGGCGTGCTTGCAGCCCCAGAGCGCGATGGCCCACGGGATCAGCATCATCAGAACCGTCGCCATCGGCGAGGTGTTGGCGTTGATGAACAGCACGTCGACCAGCAGCCCAAGCACCAGACCGCCCGCGCCGATGAGCAGCGGCCGCGGCTCGGACGAGGGCGACACGGCCCGCGCCCAGGCCAGCACGATGCCCAGCAGAACCGCGATCACCGCGATGCCCGTGCCGATCGGTGCGGCGTTGGCGATCTTGGCGATGCGCAGCTCTTCGATCCGCTCGGGGCTCAGGCGCTCGCTCATCTCCAGACCGCCAGCCTCGTCGATGGCCTGCTGTTCGGCAACCGCCGCGTCCCATGCCTCCTGACCGTGCAGGTCGATCATCGACGCCTGACACTCCGGGCCGACATTGGTGCGCAGCGACGCCATCTGGCCGCTGTCGGAGAAGCTGTCGACCTGCGTCGACTGCGAGCCGACGATGCCGATCTGACCCAGCACAAGCGTGCCGACGATGATCAGCGCCGGAACCCCAAGGTACCACGTCAGCGCCTCGCCGCGGGTCACCGGCTCGCCGCCGCCGCCGTCAAGCTGCACCGGCGGCGCCGATTGCGGGCGGAACATGGCAAAGCCAAAGGCGTAGAGCGCGTAAAGACCGGCAAGCAGGATCCCCGGCAGCAGCGCCGCTTGGAACAGCGTGCCCACCGAAACCACCGCCGGCTCGCCCAGCAGCGTCAGCGCGTCGGTGCAGCCGGCAAGCTGCGCGCGGTCTTCCTGCGCGGTGGCGTAGAGATCGCCCGCCAGCGTGCCCAGCAGAACGATCACGATCGACGGCGGGATGATCTGCCCCAGCGTGCCTGACGCGGCGATAACGCCGGTCGCCAGCTCGGGCGAGTAGTTGTTGCGCAGCATGGTCGGCAGGGCCAGCAGGCCCATGGTCACCACGGTGGCGCCGACGATGCCGGTGGAGGCCGCAAGAAACGCGCCGACGACGACGATCGACACCGCAAGACCGCCCGGCAGCGGGCCAAAGACGCGCGCCATGGTGGTCAGCAGGTCGTTGGCGATCTTCGAGCGTTCCAGCACGATGCCCATCATCACGAACATCAGCACGGCCAGCAGCGTCTCGATCGACTGGCCCGCGATGACCCGTTCGTTGATGCGGTTGACGATGAACGACACGTTGCGGTCGAGCGCCACCTCCCAGCCGCGGTCGAACACCGGCATCGCGTAGCGCGGCAGGTCCGGATAGCGGAATATGGAAATGGCGTCTTCGCGCACGCCGCTGTCGACCAGCGCACGATAGGCGTCAGAGCCCGTGTCGATGGCCTGATGGATCAGCAGCCCCGCGCTGTCGAGCGCGGCGATGATGCCGAAGGAGATGACCCCCGCGCCGCCGATGGCGAACGCCACCGGAAAGCCCGAAAGGATCGAGGAGAAGAGCGTGAGAAAGACGATGATCAGGCCGATCTCGACGCCATCGAGTCCGAAAAGCATTTACCTATGTCCCTCTCAGAATTCCGCGTGGTCGTAGGCTTCTTCGCCCGCTTCGACCCTGTCGTGATCGTGGTATTTGCCGTCGCTCTCCGGGCCCTCTTTCCATTCGAGGTAGGAGCGCCAGAAGAAGGTGACCCCCTGCAGGAAGATGAAGCCGCACATCAGCACGATCAGGATCTTGAACAGGAAGTAGGCGGAAAAGCCGTTGGGGCTGAAGCCGATGGTCTCGACGTTCCAGCGCAGCGCGCGGGCCTTCATCAGCAGCCGCTCCAGACCTTCGGAGGCCGAGGGTTTGGGCACGATCAGGTGCCGCCACAGGAAGAACCACGAGTAAAGCCACATCAGCGTGGCCATGGGCAGCATGAAGAACAGGCTGCCGAACATGTCGATGATCTTCTTGGTGGAGTATTTCACCGGCGAGTAGACCAGATCGACGCGCACGTGACCGCCTTGCACAAAGGTGTAGGCCAGACACAGCGCCACGACGATGGCGTTGTAGAGCTTGAGCTCTTCGGACCACCAGCTGACGTCGAAGGTCACCGGAACGCCGAAGCCGAACGACAGGTCCGGCCGCGCGAAGATGCGCTGCACGAGGATGATGATCACCTGCTGCAGCACCATGATCAGGCCGGCCCATGCGGCAACGCGCCCGACGGTGTTGTGGAAGGCTTCAAGCCCGCGCACCATGCCCCACATGACGCTGTGACGCCACATCCCGATGGCCGTGAGCACAAGGAAGGTGGTCAGCACGACGAAGAAGAACTCTGCCGATGCGCCGTAGTAGACGAAGCGCATCGCCGCTTCGTTGTCCGACCAGTTCAGCCAGCTTGACGGATGCGTCAGCGCGTAGCCGAGATTCCAGAAGGACATGGCGATATTGCCGAAGAACCAGGCCAGCGCGTCCAGTATCGCACTGAACGCCCCACCCGAGGCTGTCTCTTCCATGACCGGTGCCCCCTTTTCTTATCTTGTTGGATGCTGCCCCCGGACCTGCGGAAATTGCGGTCCCGGCCGGGGCGATGTCTTGAAGCAGCTACGCCCCCGCGTGAAGCGGGGGCGCGATTTGCGATATGCGTGGGATCAAAGACCCATGACGCGGTTACGCTGTGCCGAGAACGAGCCTTCCGAGCGGCTGATCCACTGCGCCGAGGAGCGCAGCGAGCTGTTGAAGCTCTCATAGCACTTGGCGTAAAGCTCGTCGCCCATGGGCTCTTCCATGACTTCCTTGGCCGCGGCGCCGAAGGCATCCCAGACGCTGTCGGGGAATTCCATCAGCTTCACGCCGCCGGACTGCAGACGCTGCAGCGCCGCCGAGTTGTTGGCCATGAACAGCGACATGGTCCACAGGTTCGACGCGCGCGCCACCTGACGGACGATCTCCTGATGGCCGGCGCTCAGCCCTTCGAACACGTCGAGGTTCATCGTCAGGTTCAGGTTCGGGCCCGGCTCGTGGAAACCGGCGGTGTAGTAGATCTTGGTGATTTCCTGGAAACCGGCCTTCTCGTCCGCCCACGGACCGATCCACTCGGTGCCGTCGATCGCGCCCGAGGACAGCGCCTGATACACTTCCGCGCCCGGCAGGTTCTGCACCGATGCGCCGAGCTTGCCCAGCACCTGGCCGCCCTGGCCCGGCATGCGGAACTTCAGGCCCTGGAAGTCTTCCGGCGAGTTGATCTCTTTCGAGAACCAGCCGCCCGACTGCGGGCCGGTGTTGCCCGACGGGAAGGCCTTCAGGCCAAAGATGGAATACAGCTCATCGCAGAGCGCCTCGCCGCCGTCGTGGTAGAACCAGTTGGCATATTCCATGAAGTTCATGCCGAACGGCACCTGGCTGAAGAACGACAGCGCCGGGTGCTGGCCGAGGAAGTAGTAGTCCACGCCGTGGTACATGTCGGCCTGACCGGCGGACACCGCGTCGAACACCTCGAAGGCGCCCACAAGCTCGCCCGCGGCCTTCAGTTCCACGGTCAGTTGGCCGTCGGTGGCCGCGGTGATCTGATCGGCACAGTACTGCGCGCTGTCATGCACACCGGCAAGGCCGCGGCCCCAGGTGGTGACCATGGTCAGGGTACGGCGGCCCTGCGCATAGGCCGGAGCAGCAAGCGCAGACGCGGCAGCAGCGGCGCCACCAGCGGTGGACGCCCTCAAAAAGGAACGACGATCCATGTAAATCCTCCCATAGATTATCAGGCGCGGGCCATCTCCTCATGTCCTCGCGCGGATCGTTACAGTTCGGGCAGACTAGGACAGGTGCTCGGGCAAACGAAATACCCAGCACTACGTAAAAGACGACATAATCTTGCGGGTGACGCTGCGATACCAAAGCTAAACCATGCGTTCCGTTGCGGAATTTTCAGGCAATTGTGGCGTTGCCGCTTCCCTGATGCCCGAATCATGCCGTAACTGGAGGGAGATGAGGCGAATTATGCAAAAGCTCAGGCTCAGTTACGGACAGAAGCTCTTTCTTCTGGCCTCGGTGCCGCTGATCCTTGCTTGCGCCGCCATCGCCCTGCTGGTGGCCTACCAGTCGCGGATGCTGGCCGAGCGCGAGATCCGCCAGCTCGAAACCGAATTGCTGGAAGCCAAGAAGCAGGAACTGCGCAACTACGTCACCCAGGCGCGCAACGGGTTCTATTTCATCTATGGCGCCGCTGCCCCTGACGACGAGGCCGCCAAGACGCAGGTGGCGCAAATCCTCGCAGCGATGATCTACGGCGAAGATGGCTCGTTTTTCGTCTACGACTACGACGGCACCAATCTGGTCTCGCCCCGCCGCACCGATATGATCGGCAAGGATTGGTCGGGGCTGACCGACAGCGAAGGCACGCCGATCGTCGATCCGCTGATCGAGATCGCGCGTCAGGGTTCTGGCTATCACTCGTTTCTCTGGCCCAAACCCTCAACCGGCGAAGAGGCAGAGATGATCGCCTTTGTGCTGGGCTTTCAGGATTGGCAGTGGGCGGTGGGCACCGGCGTCTGGATCGACGACGTGCTGGCCACTGTCAGCGCCAGCCGCACTGAGGTGCAGGCCCGCATCCGGCGCACCTTTCTTTATATCGGCGGCATCACCCTTGGCGCGCTGCTGATGGTGTTCCTGTCGGGGCTGGCGATGAACCTGCGCGAACGGCGGCTCGCGGACGCCAAGCTCAAGGAACTGACCCAGCGGGTGTTCGACGCGCAGGAAGACGAGCGCCGCCGCGTCGCGCGCGAGTTGCACGACGGCATCAGCCAAATCCTCGTCGGCGTGCGCTACGCGCTCGACATCACCCGCCGCCGCCTCAGTCAGAACGACCCGCGCGCCATGGACACGCTGGGCCGCGGCACCGAGGCGCTGTCCGGCGCCATCCAAGAGGTGCGGCGGATCAGCCGCGACCTGCGCCCCGGCGTGCTCGACGATCTTGGCCTCGGCCCCGCCCTGCGCGCGCTCATCGACGATTTCGAGGCCCGCACCGGCATCACCAGCCGCCTCGAGACGGTGGTGTTCCGCAACCGCGTCGATCAGGAGGGCCGCATCGCGCTCTACCGCATCGCACAGGAGGCGCTGACCAATATCGAGCGCCATTCGGGCGCCACCTCGGTCACCATCGACCTGCGCGGCCATCGCCGCGGTGCCACCCTGCGGATCGAGGACAACGGCCACGGTATCGACCCCGACAAGGTCCGCGGCCAGCGCGGTATCGGCCTGCGCAACATGCAAGAACGCATGGACCAGCTTGGCGGCAGCTTGCGGATCTTGTCCTCTAAATCGGGCACGGTTATCGAGGCACAGATCCCCCTGTCGCACCTTCTGCCGCCTGAAGAGGGCGCATCCACTTCGACCAGCCCCCCAAACAGCAAGGCGTCCGCATGACACAGCCCATCCCAGAGCCCACGCAGCACGCCGCGCCCACCAAGGTTGTCATCGTCGACGATCACCCGCTCGTCGCCGAGGGGATCGAAGCGTTGCTCGACAGCTACGACGACATCACCGTGCAGGCCACCGTGTCGGATGGCCAGCAGATGATCGACCGTCTGGAGGAGCTGTCGCCCGACGTGATCCTGATGGACCTCAATATGCCGGGCCTCGGCGGGCTGTCGGCAACTGAGATGATCCTAGAGCGCCGCCCCGAGACCCGCGTGCTGATCCTGTCGATGCACGACACGCCGCAATATATAACAACCGCGCTTGGCCATGGCGCTTCGGGCTACGTGCTGAAGGACGTGCCGACCGAAGAGATCAAGACCGCCATCGACACGGTGATGCGCGGCGAACGCTACCTTTGCACCGGCGCCGAGGGCGCGCTGGCCCCGGTGATGTCGGGCGGCGGCGAGCAGCTGACCAACCGCGAGCAGACCATCCTGCTGCAACTGGCGCAGGGCAAGTCGAACAAGGAAGTGGCACAGGCGCTCGACATCTCGGTGCGCACGGTCGAGACACACCGCAAGAACATCAAGCGCAAGCTTGGCATCAGTTCTACCGCCGGGCTCACCCGATACGCGCTAGAACACGGGGTGCTGCAGGGCACCGGCGTCAACAGCTAAGGCACCTGCCACCGCCATAGCTGTCGGCATCGCGTGCACCGTCTTTCCGCGTGTAAAGCGTCGTGTCGGGAACCATCCCACCGCAGGCACAATGCCCGCGCTCCACGTCGGACGCAGAGCGCGCCGGGGATCAACGTCCCGGTCTTAGGCGGCGTCGCTGCTGGCAAGACCAGAGGTCATGACGACAGCCGGGGCCTGCAGCCCGCGGATCGACGCCTCTTCGTCGGGATCGCTTTCGAGGGTTGCCAACGCTTGGGTCAGCACCAGCAGGCCAATGAGCGTGGCTGCTTTGACGATGCCGAAGTCACGCGCGTGACGATAGAACCTGTGATGACGCGCCATGTATCCCTCCTGCGCATAGGTGAACCCTTCAGTTCAGTATTGCACTCAGTATCCCACTCGGGCCCGGCATGGACAATTCACGTTGACGCGGGGTCGCGTGTGCTGGGCGAGTCGTAGCGCATGGCCGGCCAAAACTGGCGCAGGATTTCGGAAAACTCCGTCTGCGCCCTCAATCTGCGCAACAAATGTAAAAATTTCTCGCGCGCCGCGCATTTTTTCTGAGCCGTTGGGTGTTGACGCCCCCTGCCCCTCCGCCTATGTTCCGCCGCACGCATAGACGGAGCCGCCGATTATGGGCCTACTTGTAATCATTGTAGAGACATGGCGCATGGGCCGGTAATCGGAACCATAATGGACCCCCATGCGCCCCCGAAATCCTCGGGGGCTTTTTTGTGCGCGAAAGAAATGAGTGAATGACGTCTGGAACGGAGACCGCGATGACACGTCAGATGACCGGAGCGAAGATGGTGGTTCAGGCCCTGAAGGATCAGGGTGTGGACACGGTATTCGGCTACCCCGGTGGCGCGGTGCTACCGATTTATGACGAGATCTTTCAGCAAAACGACATCCGCCACATCCTCGTGCGGCATGAGCAAGGCGCGATCCACGCCGCCGAAGGCTATGCCCGCTCGACCGGCAAGCCCGGCGTGGCGCTGGTGACCTCGGGCCCGGGCGCGACCAACGCGGTGACCGGCCTGACCGATGCGCTGCTGGACTCGATCCCGATCATCGTGCTGTCGGGTCAGGTGCCGACCTTCATGATCGGCTCGGACGCCTTCCAGGAGGCGGACACCGTTGGCATCACCCGCCCCTGCACCAAGCACAACTGGCTGGTGAAAGAGACCGACAAGCTGTCGGCCATCATCCATCAGGCGTTCCACGTGTCGACCTCGGGCCGTCCCGGCCCGGTGCTGATCGATATTCCCAAGGACGTTCAGTTCGCCACGGGCGATTACACCGCCAAGCCGCAGGCCCCGGTCGGCCACTACCAGCCGCAGGTGAAGGGCGACATCGAGACCATCACGCAACTGGTCGAGGCGATCGAAACCGCAGAGCGCCCGGTGTTCTACACTGGCGGCGGCGTGATCAACTCCGGCCCTGCCGCGAGCCAGTTGCTGCGCGAAATGGTCGAGGCCACCGGCTTCCCGATCACCTCGACACTGATGGGCCTTGGCGCCTACCCCGCCTCGGGCAAGGCGTGGCTGGGGATGCTCGGTATGCACGGTCTTTATGAGGCCAACCTCGCGATGCACGGCTGCGACCTGATGATCAACATCGGCGCGCGCTTCGACGACCGGATCACCGGCCGCCTCGACGCCTTCTCGCCGCGCTCGAAAAAGGCGCATATCGACATCGATCCGTCGTCGATCAACAAGGTGATCAAGGCCGACATGCCGATCGTCGGCGACGTGGCGCATGTGCTCGAGGACGTGCTGAAGATCTGGAAGGCGCGCGGCCGAAAGGTGAACCGCGAGGCGATCGCCAAGTGGTGGCAGCAGATCGAAGAGTGGAAGAAGGTCGAATGCCTGACCTACCGCAAGTCCGAGACGGTGATCAAACCGCAGTACGCGCTGGAACGTCTGGAGGCGCTGACCAAGGGGCATGACCGCTACATTGCAACCGAGGTCGGCCAGCACCAGATGTGGGCGGCGCAGTACCTTGGGTTCGAGGACCCGAACCGCTGGATGACCTCCGGCGGCCTCGGCACCATGGGCTATGGCTTCCCCGCCTCGATCGGCGTGCAGGTGGCGCACCCCGACAGTCTGGTGATCAACGTCGCGGGCGAGGCGTCGTGGCTGATGAACATGCAGGAGATGGGGACCGCGGTGCAGTTCAACCTGCCGGTGAAGCAGTTCATCCTCAACAACGAGCGGCTTGGCATGGTGCGCCAGTGGCAGCAGCTGCTGCATGGCGAGCGCTATTCGCAAAGCTGGTCCGAGGCCCTGCCCGACTTCGTCAAGCTCGCCGAGGCCTTTGGCGCCAAGGGCATCATCTGCAAGGATCCCGCCGATCTCGACGACGCGATCATGGAGATGATCAACCACGACGGGCCGGTGATCTTTGACTGCCTCGTCGAGAAGCACGAGAACTGCTTCCCGATGATCCCGTCGGGCGAGCCGCACAACAAGATGCTGCTCGGCGACGCGCAGGCGACCAATGCCATCGCCGGCAAGGGCGCTGTTCTGGTCTGATCACCTTGCGGACGGGGTCACCCGTCCGCTTCCCGCCACATGCGTTCCGGACAGCCGGTCAGAGGAGGACGCCGGATGATCTTTGCCGCCATCACCCCGGTGCCTTTGCCCGCCGCAGTGCCGGCTGCCAGCGCCAAAAAAGCGCGGCGCCCCCACTCCGGACGCCGCGCACTCGGTACTGAAAAAACTGGTAAAATTACTGCTGAAATGCCGGTTGAAAAGGTCTTTCTGAAACCGGTCTACAGGATGATGTCGAGCAATCCGTCGTCGCACTCTTCGGCGTATTCGTCGTCGCCATGCGCGTCGCTGCCGCCGCCTTCGACGTTGCCGGTCAGCAGCGCAAAGAGATTGATGTCCTCGCCCACGTCGGCGTCGGCGAGCGCGGTGACGTCGATGTCTTCGCCAACATCGGCATCGGCGATCGCATCCACATCGAGCCCGTCCTCATCAAGATCGGCACTGGCGAAAGCATCAACGTTGATGCCGTCGTCGCCGCCAATGTCGGCATCGGCGAGCACATCCACATCTAGCCCGTCTTCGCCGAGATCGGCGCTGGCGAACGCGTCCACGTCGATGCCCTCCTCACCACCGACGTTGACCCCGGCCAGAACATCGGTGTCGAGCCCATCTTCGTCGAGATCGACATCGGCGATGGTGCCGAGATCAATGCCGTCTTTGCCGCCGATGTTCACATCGGCCAGCAGATCCACATGCAGGCCACCGTCATGCTGGTCTTCGTCTTTCGAGTTGAAGCCCTTGAAAATTCCGAACATCAATAACTCCTCCTGTTGGCTGCGCCTTGTGACGCACAGCAGGAGTCACGAAAAAGAGAGCGGAACGGTTTCCAGTAAATCAGGCAACATTGTGTCCACCCTTGGTCAACAATCCGCCACATTTGCCGAAAGGCCCGCCCCGCCCCCCGCGTTGCAATAAGGAGCTGCAAGAATGTCGCCGCTACAGATCAAGAAGGGTTCGTCCAAACATTCGGCCTACAACCTCCGGCCGACATTCTCGGACGTGCAGGAAACGCATACGATCACCGTTCTGGTGGAAAACGAGCCGGGCGTTCTGGCCCGCGTGATCGGCCTCTTCTCGGGGCGCGGCTACAACATCGACAGCCTGACCGTGGCCGAGGTGGATCACGAAGGACACCTGTCGCGCATCACCATCGTCACCACCGGCACGCCGCAGGTGATCGAACAGATCAAGGCCCAGCTCGGGCGCATCGTGTCGGTGCGCGACGTGCACGACCTGACCGCCGAGGGCAGCTCGGTCGAGCGCGAACTGGCGCTGCTGAAGGTGGTGGGTGCTGGCGAGAAGCGGGTCGAGGCGCTGCGCCTTGCCGATATCTTCCGCGCCAATGTGGTCGACAGCACGCTGGAAAGCTTTGTCTTCCAACTGACCGGCACGCCTGACAAGATCGACGCCTTTGCCGACCTGATGCGGCCCCTTGGCCTTGTGCAGGTGGCGCGCACCGGCGTCGCGGCGCTGTCACGCGGTCACGAATAAGACTTAGTTGTCGCCAACCGGCGACAGCGACCTTCACAGATGTGACTTTCAGAAATGCGAAAGGGTCCGCAAAGCGGACCCTTTCTTGATTCCGAGGCGCGACGTTCCGGAGTGGTGGTTAGGCGACAAATGCCTTTTCACGTCGACGGCTTCCCGGAAAGGTGATCACCCGCTCCCCAGCCGGGTGATCAACCGTGCTCGGCGCTGCGGGATCCCCCGCGACGCGCAAACTCTGAGCAAGACCGAAGTAGGATTGCGACTCAAGACGTTCAGGATTGCTCGCCAGCCGCAGGCTTTCGCCCTCGGTGACCTCGAATTGAATGAGATCGCCGACATCCAGTTCCGCGCCGTCGTGAATGCTCGGTTCTGATTGGTGCCAATAGGCCAGATCACCATGGTCTTCACACCAGATGACTGCCTTCTGTTCGGTTTGATCGGCCCAAAGCACGACACCATACATTTTACGTGACATGGACACACCCCCACCGTCTCTCCCTTTAACACTGACGCACTCAAGCATCTCGGCACATGGCGCGAAACGTGACGCACGCTTGCTTTTTGTGACAATATGCGCAACGCTTGTCGCGCAATGGCATCACACCTGACGCCATAGCGCGACAGGTAATCAGTTCAAAGGGAGGAATGGCCCATGGATGGCGTTGTCCTTGAGGGAACTGTCTCGAAAAAGAAAGCAAACGGAATGGAAAACCGTCCCGGAGACAGACAATCGCAGCCCAGCCCCGCAGAATTGCGCAGCGTGTTTGGCGCGAATCTCCGAAGGCTTGGCAAGAACGCCGCGTCCATTTCAGCCCTATGCCGTGACCTTGGAATTAACCGGACGCAGTTTAATCGCTATCTGGCCGGAGAATCCTTTCCGCGACCGGACGTGCTGCATCGGATCTGCACTTTCTTTGATGTGGATGCGCGCATTCTGCTCGAGCCGGTCGAGGACATTCGCCAAGAGCCGCGCGATCTGCTGAGCCACCCGTTCATCGCCGATTACGTCGGTGCCGGGATGACCGGCCTTGTCGAAGACGATTTCCCCTCGGGGTTTTATCGCTTTTCACGCGCCGCCTTCTCTGAAGAAGAGCGCTTCGTGGTGGGGCTGGTGCAGATTTCGCGTCAAGACGGGTACACCTTTCTGCGCGGCTTCGAGCCGAAAGAGGCCTTGGCGATGCACGACCTGCCAACCGATGCCGCCTCGCGCGAGTATCGCGGGCTGGTCATGCCGCAGGCCGAGGGCATCGCCGCGCTGGTCAGCCGCCGCGACGCGGTGACCACCTCGTTCAACTACCTCTCGCGCGCCGCCGCGCTCGCCAACCATTTCTGGGTCGGCTACACTGTGCGCACCACGCCCGAAAACCCCTCGGGCCGACGCGCCGCGCGGCTGGTTTACGAATATCTTGGCTACGACACGCACAAGGTGCTCTCTGCCGCACGCGGCAGCGGCTACCGCACGGTGAAGGAACTGGTGCCCTTCCACCGCCAGCAGCTGCGGGTCAACGAGCCTTTCCGCTGAAATGCATCGAGGGTGCCCGCCGCGCGGGGGCCCTCGGCGCGTCTGCTGCGGGTCATCTGTCCTCGATCCGCAGCAGATCGTAAAGATGCCACGTGGCGTGCCCCAGTACCGGCAGCGCCACGAATAGCCCCAGAAACGCGGGCAGCATCGCCACGAAGGTCACCACCGCCAGCAGCGCGCCCCATCCCAGCATTAGCACCGGATGCGCCATGACGTATTGGAACGAGGCGATCATCGCGGTGACGAAATCTATGTCCCGGTCCAGAAGCAGCGGCAGCGCCAGCACGGTGATCATGTAAAGCAGCGTGGCGAACCCCGCGCCAACCACCGTGCCCACCGCCAGCATGGTCAGCCCGTTTGGCGTTAGGAACACCTCGAGGCTGGACGACACATTGGTCATCGGCGCAAGGCCAAGGAACAACGCAAAGATCATATGGCCGAGGAAGAACCAGAACAGAAAGACGATGACGATCACCGCGCAGAGCGACGGCAACTGCCGCTTTGACTGCCGCAGGATAACGCTGAAGATCTGCATCCAGTCCAGCGGCTGACCGCGTTCGAGCCGCCGCGACACCTCGTAAAAGCCCACCGCGGCAAAAGGGCTGATCAGCGGAAAGCCGATCGCCGCAAGCACCAGCCAGAAGCTCGTGCCGGTCGCCAGCGTCAGCCACGCCAGAAACAGCCCGGCCAGCACATAGACCCCGGCAAACACCAGCGCAAAGCCCGGCGCGAAGATCAGATCGGACCAGCCGCGCCGCAGCGCCTTGCGCAGCAGTTTCACAGTTACGTCGGAAAATTCCGGCACACCGGGCAGTGGCGCCTCGGCGTGATCCCGCGGCCCGTAGCCCTCTCCGGCGCTGTCCATGGCGGCCTCCCCCCTCGTATCCCCTCTGGACAGGGATTTAAGCCGGGAAGGCCCTGTTTAGGCAAGCATCCTTTGGGAAGGGCTGCGCGGGATCAGTCGTCGCGCGCGTCGGCGCGGGACTTGCCCGACACCTGCTGCGCCAGCGTCGCGCCCATGAACGGGTCGAGATCACCGTCGAGCACGCCTTGCGTGTCCGAGGTCTCGTGGCTGGTGCGCAGGTCTTTGACCATCTGGTAGGGCTGCAGCACGTAAGAGCGGATCTGGTTGCCCCAGCCCGCCGAGCCCTTGTTCTCGTGCGCCTCGTTGATCGCCGCGTTCCGGCGGTCCAGCTCCATCTGATACAGGCGCGACTTCAGGGCCTTCATCGCGATGTCGCGGTTCTGGTGCTGCGATTTTTCGGACGAGGTCACCACGATGCCCGTGGGATGGTGGGTGATCCGCACCGCCGAGTCGGTGGTGTTGACGTGCTGACCACCTGCCCCGGACGAGCGGTAGGTGTCGACGCGGATGTCGGCGGGGTTCACTTCGATCTCGATATTGTCGTCGACCACCGGGTAGACCCAAACCGACGCAAAAGAGGTCTCACGCGTGCCCTTGCCGAAGGGAGAGATGCGCACCAGCCGGTGCACGCCGCTTTCGGACTTCAGCCAGCCATAGGCGTTGGGGCCCGAGATTTTGTAGGCGCAGGACTTGATGCCCGCCTCGGCGCCCGCTTCCTCGGATTGCAGTTCGACCTCGTAGCCGCGTTTCTCTGCCCAGCGGACGTACATGCGCTGCAGCATGGCGGCCCAGTCGCAGGCCTCGGTGCCGCCAGCGCCGGCGTTGATCTCGAGGAACGTGTCGTTGCCGTCGGCCTCCCCGTCCAGAAGCGCCTCAAGCTCTTTCTGAGCGGCGGTCTCTTCCAACGTCTTCAGCGCGGTCTCGGCCTCGGAGACGACCTCGTCATCCTCTTCCATCTCGCCCATCTCGATCAGCTCGATCTGGTCCGCCAGTTCCTGCTTGATCGACTTATAGGTGTCGATGGCGTCCACCAGTTGCTGGCGTTCGCGCATCAGCTTCTGCGCGGCGGCGGGATCGTCCCAGAGGTTAGGGTCCTCGACGCGGGCGTTGAATTCCTCGAGCCGGAATTCCGCCGTCTCCCAGTCGAGCCGCTGCTCCAGCAGGTCGACCGACTTCTGGATTTTCTCGACGGTGTTCTGGATCTCGGCGCGCATGCGGGTCTTCCTGGGAAAAGGGCGGTTTTGGTCTGGCGTTTGTTCCGGGGGACATAAACCAGCGCCCGCCGCCCTTCAAGCGCAGAGCGCCGAACGCCTTGGCTCACCGCGAAAACCGCAGCGCGGCAGAAGGGCCGATCACCGCGCCAACCGCTGCACCGTCCGCAGGCCGGGCGCGAACGCGCGGCGACCCGCCGCAGCGGGCTCACCTCGTGGCTGCCAAGCTGGCGCGTACCATGATCGCGACTTCAGCCCGCCGCGCCCCCGGCGAAGACGGTGATCGTCGGCAGATCGGTCAGCGGAGCCCCGATCAGCCGCATTGCCGCCAGAGAAATGCGGCTGCCGCCCGACGCCGGACCTTCGATCGGGCGCAGTTCCACCTGCGCCGATTTGCCGGTGCCGGGATAGACCACCCTGCCCTGCGTCACGCTGGAGACCAGCGGCGTTTCCAGCCAGAACCCCGGCTCGGCCGGATCGCCCAGCGAGGCGACAGTGCTGCCCAACTCGCGGCCCGAACTGCTTGGTGCAGCCGCGGCGGCCCGCTCTTCGACGCTGGTGGTGTCGAACTCTTCTTCGGTGCGCGCACTGGCGGGCGGACGGGCCGTGGTCACCGAGGTGTCGGACGGTGCCGTGCTTTGCGGGGCACTGGCCGTCGGGGTCTGCGCGCCCTGCTGCGCGCAGGCGCCAAGCGCGACGAGCGCCGCGCCTAGAACGAATTTCGGCGCCTGCGCCAGCAGGGGCGCCGGGCTGCGATGGAGGGCGGGTTTGGCAACGTTCACTGTCATGTGTGCAAGATTAGGGCGCCCCCCCCGGTCTGACAATCGCGCAGCGCCTTGTCCCGGCAGGGTTTCGCGCATACATTCAGCGTCATGACCCCGCTTGTCGATCCATTCCACCGCCCGATCTCTTACCTGCGCGTCTCGGTGACAGACCGCTGCGATTTTCGCTGCGTCTACTGCATGTCCGAGAACATGAGCTTCCTTCCCAAGAAGGAGTTGCTGACGCTCGAAGAGCTCGACCGCCTGTGTTCCACATTTGTCGGCCTCGGCGTCGAAAAACTGCGCATCACCGGCGGCGAGCCACTGGTGCGGCGCGACATCATGACTTTCTTCAACGCCATGACCCGGCATCTCGACTCGGGCGCGCTGAAGGAGTTGACGCTCACCACCAACGGCTCGCAGCTTGAACGCTTCGCGCAGCCGCTGTGGGACGCCGGCGTGCGCCGGGTGAACATCTCGCTCGACACGCTGGACGAACAGAAGTTCGCCGACATCACCCGCTGGGGCCGCTTGCCGCAGGTGCTGCGCGGCATCGACGCGGCGCAGAAAGTCGGCATGCGCGTCAAGCTCAACGCCGTGGCGCTGAAGGGCTTCAACGAAAGCGAGCTGTTCTCGATGACCGAATGGTGCGCCGAGCGCGGCATCGATCTGACCTGGATCGAGGTCATGCCCATGGGCGACATCGGCAACGAAGACCGTCTGGGCCAGTACTGGAAACTGTCGGATGTGCGCGCCAAACTCGCCGAGCACTACACGATCACCGACCTGCCCGAGAGCACCGGCGGCCCGGCGCGCTACGTGCGGCTGGAAGAAACCGGCCAGAAGATCGGCTTCATCACCCCGCTGACGCACAATTTCTGCGAAAGCTGCAACCGCGTGCGGCTGACCTGCACCGGCGAGCTCTTCATGTGCCTCGGCCAGGAAGACAATGCCGACCTGCGCGCGCCGCTGCGCAATCACCCCGACAGCAACGCGCCGCTGGAACGTGCGATCCGCGAGGCCATCGCGCGCAAACCCGAGGGGCATGATTTCGACTATTCGCGCCAGTCGGTGGATGGCCGCGTGTCGCGTCACATGAGCCACACCGGCGGCTGACAACTGACTGAGACGACTTACGAGTGAGGGGGCGCTGCCCCCTCGCCGCTGCGCGGCTCACCCCCGGCGTATTTTCAAAGAGAAGAAAGCGCGATGCAGCGCCAACAAAAAAGCGCCCGCCTCGGGCTACCGGGCGGGCGCTTTCTTTGGTCTGAGTGAGATGAGGCCGAGCGTTACTCGCCCTGCAGCAGCGTGGTGATGCGGCGCACGGCGGCGCGGCGGTTTTCTCGCTCGTCGCCTTGGCTCTGCACCGCGAGATCACTCTCACCATAGCCCTGCAGCACCATGTTCGCCGGCGGCACCTCGAAATACTCGGTCAGCGCCAGTGCCACGGATTCCGCACGGCGGTCAGAGAGCGCGAGGTTGTAGCTCGCCGGCCCGGTCGCATCGGTATGGCCCTCGATCAGAAAAACCTCCGACGGGTTCTGCTCGATCATCCGCTTCATCGCATTGCCGAGCGCCGCGAGTTCCTCGGCCTCGCCGGGGCGGATCGCCGCGGAGTTGGTCTGGAAGGTCACCGTGTCCACCGAGATCTCGGGCACCAGATGGCGCACGCGGTCGATGTTGCGGATCTGGTTGAGCGAGAAGGCACGATCGACGCCGCCGCTTTCCTGCGCGGCCAGCGCGGCGGCAAGGTCCTCGCCCTGAACATCTCGGAAGTTGAGGCGCTGCGTGCGCGCCTTCGGCAGATCGCTCACCACAACGTCGCGCGCCTGCTGCGTGTCGTCGAACAGCGTCACCTGCTGGCCATCGGGCAGGATCCGCGCACGGCGCAGCACCCGGCCATCGGCCGCCTTGATGGTTTCGACGCTGGTGCCGTCGTCATAGGCGACCACGGTGCGGGTCGAGCCGTCGTCATAGCGGTAGGTCTTCACATCGGAGCCCGGCTGGCGCAGCAGCACGTCGTCGTTGCGCAGCACCCGGTACTGGCCGTTCTCCTCGACCACAACACGGTCACCGGTGTTCTGCACCACCTGCGCGTCATCGCCGATCATCTGGCTCAGCGCGAAGGTGCCCAGCCCCAGCAGCGCCGCCTTTTCGAAGTTGCTGAGGCCGTCTTCATCGTCGTCCTCGCGATCGGCGCGCTCGTCGCGGCTTTGCTGCGCTGCGTCTTCGCGGGCCTGAAGGTCGGTGGCGAAGTCCTCATCCGAACTGCGCACGTCGGCATCGGTAAGGGTCTCCTCGGACATCTCGGCCTCGCTGCTGGCCGCGTCAGAGGCGGCGGCTGCTGCGGCGGCAGGCTGCTGCGTGTCCTGACGGGCCACCGCTTCGGCCTGTGCCTCGGCGCTCGGCTGTGTGGGCTCCTGCGGGGCGGACTGGGTGTCCTCGGCAGACTGGCGCGGCTGCGCATCGTCGCCCTGGGTCTGAGTGCTGCGCTCCTCCTGTTGCGCCGGTTCGGCGCCGCGGTCTTCTGCGCGGTCCTGCGACGCGATCTCGCCAGCCGTCTCGGCATCTGCGTTGGCTTCGGCTTGCGCTGCCGTGGCTGGCGCGTCGCTGCCCTGAGCGGGCTCGGACGCCGCCTGTCCTTCAGGCGCGGTCTCTACGGCACCATCCTGCTGAGCTTGCAGGTCTTTGGCCAGATCGTCCGCGGCAACGTCCTGCTGCTCTGCATTCGGTTGCGCGGTCGGTGCCGCTTCGGGCGCGGTTTGATCGGCGCGCGGCGCTTCCGGGCCTGCGTCCGCGTCCTGCTGAGCCGTAGGAGCTTCGGCGGTCTCGCCGCTTGCCGGCTGCTCGGGGGCCGTACCACCTGCCTCTGCGCGCTCCGGCGCCTGCTCTTCGGACGCGACCTTCGGTTCGGCGGCTTCAGCTGTGCTGGCCTCGCCATCGGAGACTCCGGGCTCCTGCGCTTGCTGGGTGTCGGCATCGGCTTTGGGCGCCACCTGCGCTTCGCCCGACGTGTTCGCCGGCGCCTGAGCATTTTCCTCCGGTTGCAGCTCCGCGCCCTCGGCCTTCTGGTCGCGGGCGTCCTTGCCCTTGGGTGTCTGCGCGTCCGCGGTCTCGCTGGTGTCCTCCGAATGCGCGCCCTCGGGCGCGGCGGCCTGCGTCTCGGCTCCAGCGTCGCGGGGTCCTTTGCCTTCGGCCTTCTGCGCCTTCACGTTCTCAGCGGCTTCCTCCTGTGCCGCCTCCCGCTTTTGCGGCCCGGCAGCTTTGCCAGCAGCTTTGCCCTCTGCCGCCGCCTGCGGCGCGCAGTTCGGTGCGTCGGGCGTCTCGGCACAATCGGCAGCGTTGCCTTGGCTCTGCGCGGCAACCGGCATCGCGAGGCTTGCCGCCAGCGCCAGCATGGTTGTCGATTTCAGAAGACCCTTGGTCATTTCCTCGTCCTTTCTCCTCTCCGCTTGCGCGGCATGAGGGGGCAACGTGGAGAAGGCCAAAAGGTTCGCGCAAAACGTCTAAATAATAATCACCTTTTGTGCGGAACACCTGGCCTAAGCGCGCAGCAGCGCCATCAACCGCGCCTTCTCGCCACTGTCGCCAGCGCTGGAAATCACCGCGCCAAGAGCTTCGAGGGAGGCGATGGAATGGCCCGCGCGAAAGCTGTCCACATGCGGCAGCATGGCCCGGATGCCGGCGGCTTTTGGCGCGAACCCATCCCAGCGCAGCAAGGGGTTGAGCCAGATCAGCCGCCGCGCCGAGAGATGCAGCCGCTGCATTTCCTTGGCCAAGACGCCGCTGTCATCACGGTCGAGCCCGTCGGTGATCAGCAGCACCACAGCCCCCTGCCCCAGAACGCGGCGGCTCCAGTCGCGGTTGAACGCGTGCAGGCATCCGCCGATGCGCGTGCCGCCCTCCCAGTCCTGCGCCTCGGCGCCCGCCGCGCGCAGCGCTGCGTCCACATCGCGGGTGGCCAGATGCCGGGTGATATTGGTCAGCCGGGTGCCGAAGGTGAAGGCATGCACCTTGGCCCAGCCCGCGCCCTTGCGGTTGGCGACCGCGTGCAGGAAATGCAGCACCATCCGCGAGTACTGGCTCATCGAGCCGGAGATATCGCACAGCACCACGAGGTTTGGCCATTTCTCACGCGGACGCTGATGCGCCAGCGCGCGCAACTCGCCGCCCTGCCGCAGCGCCGCGCGCAGGCTGCGCCGCCCGTCGATCCGCCGCCCCCGCGTCGCCGCGATGCCGCGGCGCGAGGGCAAGGGTTTCACCGGCAAGGTCAGCCGCGCCAGCATGCGTTTGGCCTCGGCGATCTCCTCGGTCGACATCTGCTCGAAATCCAGCGACTTCAGCCGCTCCTCGCGCGAGACGGTGAAGGACGCATCGACCTCGAACTTCGTCGCCTCCTCCTCCGCTGCCTCCTCGGGCAGATCAGGCAGCGCGTCGCCAAGGAGCGCCTGCGCGGCGCGCTTCTCGGCCGCCTGCGCTTGCGTCTCCTCCTGCACGCCGCGCACCGCGGGCAGCATCATCGACATCATGTGCTCGAGATAGCGCGGGTCGCGCCAGTAGAGGCGGAACACCTGCGCGAAGACCAGCCGCTGCTCGGGCCGCGAGACAAAACAGGCGTGCAAGGTCCAGTAGAAATCCATCCGGTCCGTGAAGCCCGCCGCCTCCACCGCGCGCACCGCATCCACCACCCGCCCCGGCCCCACCGGCAGTCCGGCGCGGCGCAGGGCGCGGGCGAAATGCAGGATGTTCTGCGCGAGGCGTGGGTGCTCGGGGAGCGTGAGGGGGATTTGCTCGGCCATCTACCGCGCACACCAGATGCAGGATCTTCGGGGGCTCTGGCCCCGGACACAGGCCAGCCGGGGGCTCTGCCCCGGTACACAGGCCAGCCGGGGGCGCTGCCCCCGGACACAGGTCAGCCGGGGGCGCTGCCCCCGGACCCCCGGGATATTTTCGTCTAGACGAAGCTTCATGCGGTCTCGAGGGAGGATTTTGCTTCGTCGAGCAGGCGTTTGGCCTCGGAGCCTTGGATCTTCATGATGTCGTCCTGATACTTCAGGATCGCGCCCAGCGTGTCCGAGATCACCTCGGGCGACAGATCGATCACGTCGAGCGCCAACAGGCATTTCGCCCAGTCGATGGTTTCCGCCACCCCCGGCTTTTTGAACAGATCCTCGGTACGCAGCGCCTGCACGAAAGCGACGATCTGCCGCGACAGCGCCTCGGCGACCTCGGGCGCGCGGGCGTGCAAGATCTCCAGTTCGCGGGGGAAATCGGGATAATCAACCCAGTGGTAGAGGCAGCGGCGTTTCAGCGCGTCATGCACCTCGCGGGTGCGATTGGAAGTGAGGATCACCGTTGGCGGCTCGGGCGCGGTGATCGTGCCAAGCTCGGGGATGGTGACCTGAAAATCGCTGAGCGCCTCAAGCAGGAAGGCCTCGAAGGGCTCGTCGGTGCGGTCGAGCTCGTCGATCAGCAGGATCGGCGCACCGTGCTCATCGGGGCGCATCGCCTGCAGAAGCGGGCGCTCGATCAGGAAGTCCGGGCCGAAAAGATCGCGTTGCAACTGGCCGCGGTCGGCCTCTCCGGCCGCCTCGGCGGCGCGGATGGCGATCATCTGGGCCGGGAAGTTCCACTCGTAGACCGCTGTGGCCGCATCCAGCCCCTCATAGCATTGCAGCCGGATCAACCGCCGCCCGGTGGCGAGGCTCAGCGCCTTGGCGATCTCGGTCTTGCCGACCCCCGCCTCGCCTTCGAGAAACAGCGGCCGCCCGAGGCGCAGCGCCAGAAACAGCACCGTGCCAAGCGCGCGCGGGCAGACATAGCCGGTGCCCGCCAGCATCTGCTGCACCGCATCGATCGAGCCGGGCAGCTCGGGGCCTTGGTGATCCATCATGTGCCTCCTCCTGTCACCTTGCTGCCCGTCCGGGCGCCGCCGGTCAAGAACTGTCAAGAACTCTGCGCGGCGCGGCGCGGGCCGCGCGTTGACGCAACTCGGGCAAGATGCAATGCTTCCGGGCAAGAACACGGGGGCGAAACCTCCGGATGGGAACGGGCAGCACCATGGTGACATCAGCGGCTAACGGGCTGCGCATCTGCGCGGTCACCTGCGTGAAGAACGAGGGGCCCTTCGTGCTGGAATGGCTGGCCTATCACCGGCTGATCGGCGTCACCGACTTTCTGGTCTACTCCAACGATTGCGACGACGGCACCGATGCGCTGCTGGATGCGCTGGCACCCGCCGGGGTGCAGCACCTGCCCAACCCGGCGCAGGGCCGCAACTACCAGATGGAAGCCCTTAAGGACGCCGCGCGCCAGCCCCGCGTCACCGCCGCCGACTGGGTCTGGGTGGCGGATGTGGACGAGTTCCCCAATATCCATGTGGGTGATCACAGCTTTGCCGCGCTGATCGCCGCCTGCGGCGCGCCGCAGGCGATCTCGCTGCATTTCCAGTTCTTCGCCAATGGCGGTGTCGAGGTCTTCGAAGATCATCCGGTGATCGGCCAGTTCACCCGGTCGCACACCCCCGATCTGTGGTGCGACCAGAGCGCCATCGAGGTGAAGACGCTGATGCGGCGAGACTTTCCGCTGCAGTACTTTGGCGCGCACCGGCCGTTCGCGCGCAAGGGGCACACGCCCGAGCGCTGGACCGATGGCGCCGGCCGTGCGGTGCCCCAGCCCTTCCTCACCGCCGCGCGCCCGCGCCGCATGCGCAGATTCCCCGCCGCCGGAGCGCGGCGCTTCGCCACGCTGAACCACTATGCGCTGCGCTCGATCGACAGCTATCTGGTGAAGACCGAGCGCGGCGACGTGAACCGCGACGGCCGGGTGTTCGACGAGACCTACTGGCAGGAGCGCAACGATCCGGCGTGGGAAGACCGCTCGATCCTGCGCATGCTGCCCGCGCTGGAGACCGAGATCGCAGAACTGCGCCGCCTGCCCGACGTCGCGCGGCTGCACGATGTGTCGGTGCAGGCGCATCGCGCCAAGGTCGGCATGCTGCGCGCCCGCCCCGACATCGCCGCCCGCGCCGCGCATCTTGCCGCACTGCCCGCCTTGCCCCCCGGTGAGGCCGAGCTGATCGCCGAACTGGGGCTTGCGGAGGCCGCGCGGTGATCGTCGTCAATCTCGGTCTGCCCAAGAGCGGCACCACCACGCTGGGCCTGGCGCTGGAACGCGCCGGCCTGCGCGTCGCAGACCACCGGCTCCGGCGCGGCAAATGTCCCGATCCGGCGCTGGCGGGCAGCTTCGTCGCGCGGCAGCTTTATGATGGCTACTTCGGCTCGGGCGATCCGCTGCAGCGGCTCGGCGGGCTCGACGCGCTGACCGAGATAAGCGTGCTCAACCACCGGCTCTGCCTCTGGCCGCAGACCGATTTCGGGTTGATCGAAGCGCTGCGCAGCCGCCACCCGGATCTGAAGTTCGTCGCCTCCATGCGCGACCCGCAGGCCATGGCCCATTCGATGCTGCGCTGGTCCGATCTTGGCAGCAATCGCCTACCGCGCGGCGCGATCCCCGGCCTGCCCGCGGGCTATGGCGAAACACGGCTGGAGCGGGCCCAATGGATCGCCGCGCATCACGCCTTCCTGCAGCGCATCTTCGCGGGCGACCCGCGGTTTCTGGCCTATGACATCGACGACCCGCAGGCTCCGGCGCGGATCTCGGCCCATCTCGGCGTTGATCTGCCTTGGTGGGGCAAGGCCAACGAGAACCTTGAAGGACGCCGCGGCGCGGCGGCGGGCAAGCCATGAGGATCTGCATTCACATCGGGCCCGAGGTGCAGACAACCGACCGGCTCCAGCGGGTTCTGGACGGCAAGCGCCGCCAGTTGGCCAAGCGCGGCGTGCTTTACGCGCGCAGTCCCGGCGCGCGCAACCACACGCGGCTTTACATGGCGGTGAGCGATCCAAAGACGGTGGACGCCCTGCGCTGGAGCCGCGGCTGCGCCGCGCCCGAGGCGCAGGCAATGCTGCGCGGACGGGTTGCGGAAGAGCTTCGCGCCGAGGTTGAGGCGGCGCAGCCCGATGTGCTGATCCTCTCGGCGCATCAGTTTGGCACGGCTTTGGTCAGCGCCACCGAACTCAAGCGGCTGCGCTCGCTGCTCACCCCGCTTAGCGAAGACATCCATATCGTCGCGCATGTGGATACGCCCGCCCGCATGCTCGCACGCAGCTATGCGGCGCAGCTGATGGAGGGGCGCGCCCGTGGGCTCGATCTGGAGCTTGGGCTGCTGCAGGCGCCCGACTGGTGGCAGGCGGCGCTGCGCACCCGCCCGCCGCGCGATCCGCGCGCCGGGCAGTTCCCCGAGGCGCAGGGCGCGGCGCATTGGCTTGATCTTGCGCGGCTGCAGCGTGGCTGGGAGACGGTCTTCGGCGCCGGCAAGGTGCATCTGCGCAGCCTCGATCCGGCGCAGCTTTACAGCGAGACGATCACCGAGGAACTGCGCGCCGCCTTCGGCATCGACGAGACCATCGGCCGGGCCGAGCCTGCCGCGCCTCCTGCCCCGCCCGCCGCCGCATGGCTGAGCCGCGTGCGGCGGATGAACGATGTGCTGTTGCGGCGGCTTGCCACCGATCCCGACCTTTTGCTGCCGCGCCCGCTCTGGCGGCGTCTGCTGACCGAGATCAAGGTCCCGGGCGCGCCGCTCGACCCGGCGGCGCTGCAGGCGGTGAACCAGCGCTTTGCCGACGACATCGCAGGTCTTTGCGCGCAGCACACCGGGCTGCGCCTTGGCCCGCTCGACACCGGAGGCGCCCCGGCGGCGTGGCAGGAGGCCGATCCGCTCTACGGGTTTCGTGCCACACAGTATCTCATGGCCTTCCGCTGGCGCATCGAGCGCGGATCGAAAGAGGCCAAGGCAGAGCAGACGGCAGCGCAGGCGGGCCTGAACGAGCTTGCCTCCTCCACGGCTGAGGGGCACCATCGATCTTGCGCGGACGAGCCCCCACGCCCCACGAATGCCGCCCCCGCCTTGCCGCCGCATGTGGCGCAGAAACTGGCCTCGCTGCAGGGCTCGCCATGGCTGCCGCATGACAATCATGGCACCATCAACGAAACCGCCACCGCTCCGGCCTATGCCGATACCCAGCGCCAACAGGATGCCGCCGCGCGGCGGGTTATCCTTGGTTGCATGAAGAACGAGGCGCCGTATGTCGTCGAGTGGATCGCCTATCACCGCGCCATCGGCATCGACGATTTCCTGATCTATTCCAACGATTGCGACGATGGCACCGATGCGATCCTCAACCGATTGCAGGCCATGGGCGTGCTGCAGCACCGCGACAACAGCGCGTGGTCGGGCAGTTCGCCGCAGCAGCACGCACTCGACGCGGCGCAGCATGAGCCGCTGGTGCGCGATGCCGCGTGGCTGCTGCACATCGACGTGGATGAGTTCATCAATATCCGCACCGGCAACGGCACGCTCGACGATCTCTTCGCCGCCGCGCCCGAGGCCAGCCATTTCGCGCTGACATGGCGACTGTTCGGCCATGGCGGGGTGAGGCGCTTGGACGACGCGCCGGTGATCTCGCAGTTCACCGACTGCGCGCCGCGCTACTGCCCCAAGCCGCACACCACTTGGGGGTTCAAGACGCTGATGCGCAACAACGGCGCCTACGCCAAACTGTCGTGCCACCGGCCCAACAAGCTGCGCGACGGTGCCGAAGGCACGGTCAGATGGGTCAATGGATCAGGCCGCGAGATGACCTCGGAGGTGCTGAAGAACGGCTGGCGCAATTCGCGCAAATCCATCGGCTACGATCTGGTGCAGCTCAACCACTACGCCCTGCGCTCGGCCGAGAGCTATCTGATCAAGCGCCAGCGTGGCCGGGCGCTGCATGTCGACCGGGCAATCGGGCTGAACTACTGGATCCGCATGGACTGGTCCGGGGCCCGCGACACGACGATCCAGCGCAACCTGCCACGCCTGCGGTCCGAGATGGACCGGCTGCTGGCCGATCCCGAACTGGCGCGCCTGCACCGCGCCGGGCAGGACTGGCACCGCGCCAAGGCCGCCGAACTGCGCGCCACGGCCGAGTTTGCCGAGCTTTACGATCAGGCGCTGGCGCTGCGCCTCACCCCCGCCGAGCGCGTCGCATGGGCGCTCTCGCTGGACATGGAGAGCTGAGCGATGGACGCCGCGAAACCGCCCCGCGACCCCTACCTCTATTCGCGCGGGCTGCGCATTCCCAAGCACCCACAGCTGACCACTGGCCGGGTGCGCGGCGCGATCAAGGCCGAGACGTACGAGCGCAAGGAATGCGACGCCGTGCGCCGCGTGGTGCACGAAGGCGACCGTGTCCTCGAACTGGGTGGCGGCATCGGCTACATGTCGACGTTGCTGTCGGTGCGCCGCAAGGTGGCCAGCGTGGTCAGTTACGAGGCCAACCCGGCGCTGATCCCCTACATCCGGCAAGTGCACGCGGCCAATGGCGTGACCAACGTCGACCTGCGCAATGCCCTGCTCTCGCCCACCGGCGGCGCTCCGGTGCCGTTTTACGTGCGGCGCAATTTTCTCGCCTCTTCGATGGACCGCGACAGCGACCCCGAGAGCATCGCCGAAACCGTGGAGGTACCGCAGCACAGCCTGCCGCAGGTGCTGACCGAGAGCCGCCCCGACGTGCTGGTTTGTGACATCGAAGGCGCCGAGGCCGACCTGCTGCCGGCGGGCGACTGGTCTTGCCTGCGCGTGGCGGTGATCGAGCTTCACCCGCAGTGGATCGGCCAGCGCGGCGTGCAGGCGGTGTTCGACGCCATGCAGCGCGCCGGACTGACCTATTTCCCCAAGGCGTCCGAGGCCAAAGTCGTCACTTTCCGGCGGGGCTGGTGATGGCGGCTGCGACGATCACCGCGCCAAGAGTCACCGCCCCAAGCATCACCGCCGTGATTTGCCTGCGCAACGAGGCGGCCTTCCTGCTCGACTGGCTGGCGCATCACTATGCCGCCGGGGTTGGCCATGTCGTGGCGCTTAGCAACGATTGTCAGGACGGCACCGATGCGATGCTCGACCGGCTGTCCGAGATCGCCCCGCTGACCCACATCCGCAATGACGGCCCCTACGACAAGGGCGGCATCCAGTTCACCGGGCTGAAGCTGGCCGACAAGGCCGCCGCCGTGCGGCAGGCCGATTGGCTGCTGCCGCTCGACGTGGATGAATTCGTCAACGTGCACACCGGCGACCACACGCTGCCCGCGCTCATCGCCGCGCTGCCCGAGGCGACGGCGATCCCGCTCACCTGGCGGCTGTTTGGCAATGCCGGGGTGGTCAGCTACCGCGACGTGCCGGTGCCCCAGCAATTCACCCGCGCCGCGCCGGTCCGAATGCTCTGGCCGTGGCGCTCGGCGATGTTCAAGACGCTCTACCGCAACGACGGCACCTACCGGGAGCTCGGCGTTCACCGCCCGCGCAGCCCCGACCCCGACAGGATCGACGCGGCCCGCTGGTTCGACGGCGAGGGGCGCGAACTTGACGAGCAGTTCCGCACCCGGCGCATCTTTTCGAACTACGGGCAGTCGAACTACCGTCTGGCGCAGCTCAACCACTACCCGCTGGGCGCGATGGAAAGCTACGTGCTGAAGGCCGATCGCGGGCGCGCGGTGCACAGCGATCACCTTCTGGGGCTGGACTATTGGGTCGAGCGCAACTTCAACACCGACGAGGACCTCTCGATTTCCGCCCTGGCGGAAGCGACCGCAGCGCGGCGCGCGGATCTGGCCGCCGATCCGCGGCTCGCCGAATTGCACGCCGCCGCGGTGCGCTGGCGGCAGAGCCGGTTTGCCGAGCTGATGGCGCAGGAGCCTTACCGCGCGCTGATGGGGCGGCTTCTGATGACCCCGCCGTCGCGCCCGCTGGGCCCCGACCTTGCCCGCCCGCTGATTGCCGCCGCCAGACGCGCGCGTCTCGGCGACGGGGCGTGAGCGCGAAATCACCCTTTTTCACAGCGACAAAGACACGCGGCGTGCTTGACGCGAAGGTCAATTTCTCTTGCCGCCGTAACACCGCCATATTACCCATAAAGCCACACAGTTCCGCCCCATTCCGCGATCAGGCTGACCTTGACACCGGGCACGTCCCGCCCGCGTCTCGTCACGGTCCCGCCGGTCCGGCAGGTCTCCCGAGGACGGGCGCGGAGGGTTTCAAAGTGAATGTTTTGCGGGACGGTGCCGGAAGCGACAGGACAATGGCAGATATCATGAAGGACAGCGCGGAACAGCCTCTCGATCGGCCCGCCTATGACGACGAGCTCGACCTGACGGACGTCGATCTTAGCGCCTACCAGCGCGGCGACTGGATAAACGCCATTTCCCAGATCGGCGAAGAGCACGGCTTTGCCGAACCGCTGGGCAAGCGGCACCACGCGGTCTTCGTCGAGGATGGCGACACGCTGCTAGTCACCTTCGAGAGCATGCCCGGCATTTCCGCATACAGCCAGACCGCCACGCCGCTGGGTTGGGAGATGCAGGCGATCGAGGGCTGGTCGAACCTGTCGGTGATCTGCACCGCCGACACGTGGTTCCGCGATCCCGAGATCACGCGCTTTTTCGATCAACTGCTCGACGACGGGTTCTTCGACGAGTTCGACAAGGTGATCTTCTACGGCGCCGGCCCCTGCGGCTATGCCGCCGCCGCCTTCTCTGTCGCCGCGCCGGGCGCGCGGGTGGTGCTGCTGCAGCCGCAGGCCACGCTTGATCCGCGCGTTGCCGAATGGGACGACCGCTTCCCCGAGATGCGCCGCGTCGATTTCACCTCGCGCTTTGGCTACGCCCCCGACATGCTGGATGCCGCTCAGGCGGGCTATGTGCTCTACGATCCGCAGCAGCGGATGGACGCCATGCACGCCGCGCTCTTCGAGCGCCGCAATGTGACCCGTTTCCGCCTGCCCTACATGGGCGACGCGCTGCAGGGCGATCTGCTGGACCTCGATCTGGTGCACCCGCTGCTTGCCGCCGCCGCCGAGGACAGGCTCGACACCGCCGAGATGGCGCGCCTGCTGCGCGCAAGGCGCACCCATGTGCCGTATCTGCGGCGCTTGCTGAACCGGCTTGATGCGGAAAACCGGCCTCTGCTGGCGGAATGGCTCTGCGCCAATGTCACCGCGCGGATGAACGCGCCGCGCTTCCGCCGCCGTCTCGAGGCGCTGCGGGCCGAGCCCGCCGCCCCCGAAACCTGATACGCCAAACCGGAGCCGCCGCCCCCGCCGGTGCCGCGCCCGGCCCACCAGATGGCGTTTTCCGGCATGCCCATGCGCATTGCCGGGCGCAGACTGGCGTCATGTCGCAGGAAACATCCCCGCCCCCAAGCCCGCCCTCAAGCCCGCAGCAGCCGCTCGTCGTCTTCACCCCGTCGGGCCGACGCGGGCGCGTGCCGCAAGGGACCGCCGTGCTCGACGCGGCGCGGCGGCTGGGGGTCGATCTTGACTCGGTCTGCGGCGGGCGTGGCATCTGCTCGAAATGCCAGGTGCGCCCGGCCTTCGGCCAGTTTGCCAAACACGGCATTACCTCCGAGCCCGGCGCACTGTCCGAGTGGAATGCCACCGAACAAAGATACGACGACAAGCGCGGACTGCCCGAAGGCCGCCGCCTTGGCTGTCAGGCCCGCATCCTACACGACGTGGTGATCGACGTGCCGCCCGAAAGCCAGCTGCACCGTCAGGTGGTCCGCAAGTCGGCCAGCGCCCGCGCCGTCGAGATGGACCCTTCGGTGCGCCTGCATTTCATCGAAGTAACGCCCGCCGACATGCACGCCCCCAGCGGCGACGCAGAACGGGTGGCCGAGGCTTTGCAGGCGCAGTGGCAGATCGCGGGTGCCCGCCCTGCGCTGACGGTGCTGGCACGGCTGCAGCAGGCGCTGCAGGAGGGCGAGAACAAGATCACCGTCGCCTTGCACCGCGCCCGCAGCGAGGAGCCGCCGCAGATCATCGCGGCATGGCCAGCTCTGCTCGAGGGCGATGTGTATGGGCTCGCCGTGGATCTCGGGTCGACCACGATCGCCGCGCATCTGGTCTCTTTGCGCAGCGGCGCAGTTGTCGCCTCGGCAGGCCGGATGAACCCGCAGATCCGATTTGGCGAGGATCTGATGTCGCGCGTGTCCTACGCGATGATGAACCCCGGCGGCGCCGCGCAGATGACCGCCGCCGTGCGCGAGGCACTGGCCGGGCTGATCGATGACCTCGCCACAGAGGCCGAGATCGGCACCGACCGCATCCTCGATCTGACGCTCGTCGGCAACCCGGTGATGCACCACCTGCTGCTCGGCCTCGACCCCACGCCGTTGGGGCAAGCGCCCTTTGCCCTCGCCACCTCTTCGGCGCTCGACCTCAAGGCCAGCGACCTCGGGCTCCAGACGCTCCCCGAGGCAGCGCAGGTCTATCTTCTCCCGCTGATCGCCGGGCATGTGGGCGCCGACGCCGCCGCCGTGGCGCTGGCCGAAGATCCCGGCGGCTCGGATGATCTGGTGCTGGTGGTCGATGTCGGCACCAATGCCGAGATCCTGCTGGGCGACCGGCGCCGCGTGCTCGCCTGCTCGTCGCCCACCGGCCCGGCCTTCGAAGGCGCGCAGATCAGCGCCGGGCAGCGCGCCGCCCCCGGCGCGATCGAGGCGGTGCGGATCGATCCGATCAGCAAAGAGCCACGCTTCCGGGTGATCGGCTGCCCGCTCTGGTCCGACGATCCGGGTTTTGCCGAGGCGACGGCCAGCACCGGCGTCACCGGTCTGTGCGGATCGGGCATTATCGAGGCGGTGGCCGAGATGCGCATGGCGGGGCTGCTCGATGCGCGCGGGCTCATCGGCTCTGCCGCGCAGACCGGTTCGGCGCGGATGATCCCCGAAGGCCGCACGCATGGCTACCTGATCCACGACGGCAGCGCCTCGGGCGGACCGCGCATCCTTGTCACGCAGGGCGACATCCGCGCCATCCAACTGGCCAAGGCGGCGCTCTACGCCGGGGCGCGGCTGCTGATGGATGAGATGGGCGTCGAGCGGGTCGACCGGGTGGTGATGGCCGGGGCCTTCGGCGCGCATATCTCGCCGCTGCATGCGCTGGTGCTGGGGATGATCCCCGATGTGCCGCCCGAGCGCGTCACCTCGGCGGGCAATGCCGCCGGCACCGGCGCGCGCATCGCGCTGTGCAGCCTGCAGGCCCGGCGCCGGATCGAGGCGCAGGTGCGGCAGATCACCAAGGTCGAAACCGCCGTCGAGCCACGCTTTCAGGAGCATTTCGTCGCCGCCAGCGCCATCCCCCACGCCGCCGCGCCCTTCCCCGAACTGCGCGGCGTGGCACCGCTGCCGGAGCCGCAGTTCAACACCGGCGAGGGCGGCGGGCGCCGTCGGCGCGGCCGCGGTCAGGCCTCCGAGACGATCTGATCCACCAGCGCGCGCAGATCACCGAAATACCCGCCCGAGCGCGCCGGGCGCATCGGGTCCGAGGTGATCGCGATCACCATCTCACGCTCGGGCACCACCACCAGCATCTGCCCGCCGTAGCCGCGCGCATAGGCCGCCTGCGCACCGTCAAAGCGCGTGAGGAACCAGCCATAGCCGTATTGATCGCCCGAGAACGGAGAGCGCGCGCGCGGCTGCCACGAGGTCTCCAGCCACTGCTGAGACACCACCTGCCGGCCTTCCCAGCGGCCCTGCTGGCGCACCATCTCGCCGATGCGCAGCAGACCGCGCGGGGTAAGCCCCATGTCGTTGCCCCCCAGATACCGTCCCTGCGGATCGCGTACCCATGGCGCGAAATCGATCCCCAGCGGCTCGCCAAGACCGCCGCGCGCAAGGCTCAGCAGGCTCTGCCCGGTGGCCTCGCTCAGCGCAGCGCCAAGCACGTGCCAGCCGCCGGTGGAATAGATGAACCGCCCGCCCGGCTGCGCTTGCGGATTGGGCTGCAGGGCGCTGTCGAGCCAATTGTCGCTGGCCACCCAGGCACCGTAAGACCCGCCAGAGGTGCGCACCAGCCCGCCGCGCATCGACAGCAGATCGCCGACGGTCAGATCATCGCGGCTGTCGCCGGTGGCACCGCGCCCCAGCAGCGGCAGGATGCGCGCGTCCACGCCCTCGATCTCACCGCCATCGATCGCGATGCCGGTAAGCAGCGCCACCAGCGTCTTTGATACCGACTTCACGTTGGCGATGCGGTTCAGGCCGGGCCCGCGGAACGCCTCTTCGAAGGCCGGCGCGCCGCCCTTCCAGACCAGCAGCGCGTGCAACTGGTCCAGTGCTTCGGCGCGGTCCGCCCACGGGCGGGATTGCGCTACGGCAGGCGCCGCCACGGACAGGCCGAGCGCGGCCGCAGAGGTGGTCAGGAAAGATCGGCGGGAGGGGCAAAACAACTGGCTCATGGCTCTAAGCTTGCGCGGCATGGCAACGACGGCAAGCCTACGGCACTTCACAGCCGCGTGGGGCGCAATTTCCGCAACGCGCTGCCTTGACGACGCCGCGCGCCGTCAGTAGATCAGCACAGCAGAGCGCGGGTATGGTGAAAAGGTATCACGCGAGCTTCCCAAGCTTAAGTTACGGGTTCGATTCCCGTTACCCGCTCCAGCCTCCCCCCACACAGCAAGCTGCCGCAAAGCAAGCCACTGCAAGACGGGCCCCAGCAAGACCGGGCCCCAGCAAAACAGGCCAGCGCAGTTCCCTGTCGGAAGATCAGACTTCGGCGGATCAGACCTCGGGCCGCAGCCGTGCCCGCAGCGTCGCAACGCCGCTGCGGACCTCGTCGCTGATGCCCCCCTCGCGGGGCGCGTCGCGCAGCGTGGTCAGCAGCGCCTCCGAAGGCCGCCCCCGCCGCGCCCAGACCTGCCGCCCCAGCACCCCCAGCGCCGTTTCGGGCAACCGGTCCGGCACCTCGCGCCCGGAAAGCGCCGCCCAGACCACCGACCAGCAGCGCGCCACGGTCCACGGGTTGTAGCCGCCGCCGCCCGAGACAATCATCCGCGGCGCCAAATCGCGCAGCGCCCGCACCGCGCGGATGTGCGAGACATTCGACAGGTCCAGCCGCGCCAGCGGATCTTCGAGCACCGCGTCGGCGCCGCACTGCAAGAAGATCGCGTCGGGGCGGAAATCTGCGACCGCGGGCAGGATCATCTCGTGCAGCACATGGGCGAACTCGGTGTCGTTGAAGCCGCGCGGCACCGGCAGATTGAAGGCGGCGCCGCCGGCCCGATCCTCTAGCGCGCCGGTGAACGGCCAGCGCCCTGCCTCATGCACCGAGATCACCCGCACGGACTCGGCGCCGTCGAAGGCGATCTCCACTCCGTCACCGTGGTGCGCGTCGATGTCAACATAGGCCACCCGCCGCATCCCCAGCCGCAGCAAATGGCGGATGGTCAGCACCGGCTCGTTGAGAAAGCAAAAGCCGCTGGCCCGATCCGCCAATGCGTGATGCGTGCCGCCGCCGGGGTTGAACACCGCGCCGCCCTCTGCCGCGACGATCTCCGCCGCCAGCAGCCCGCCGCCGACGGCGGTGGCCGGGCGGCGGTACATCTCTGGAAAGATCGGGTTCGACAGCGTGCCCAGCCCGTGGCGCAGACGGGTCTCTTCGGAAACCTCGCCCGCCGCCTCGGCGGCCTGCAGCGCGGCCACGTAGTCCGCCGCGTGGAAATCGCGCAGCGCCGCAGGCTTGGCGCGCGGCGACAGCCGCCAGTCCGAACTGGGCAGCCAACCCATGGCGCGGCACAGATCGATCACCGCCGGCACCCGCTCGATCGACAACGGGTGCAGAGCGCCGTAGCGCGAGCCGCGATAAATCTGAGATCCAACGAACACAGCCAAACGCCCCGTCCCCTCTTCTTCTCTTCACAAATACGCCGGGGGTGAGCCGCGCAGCGGCGAGGGGGCAGCGCCCCCTTCCGAAAGCCAACCGCCAGCCCTGCCTACCCCGCGATCGCCCGCAGCGCGCGGGCCCGCGCTGGCGGGACAGCCTCCGTCTCAACGCCGGTGAAGACATGCAGCGTGTTCATCTTGCGGTCCACCACCGCGTGGTCGCTGACCCAGCCGCCCATCCCCAGATAGGTGCGCAGCAGCGGCGGGATAAGCCGCAGGGCGCCGCGCGCCTCGGGATGTGCGGGCGGGAACGGCACCCGCTCCGCCGCCTTCGCGCCGATGCGCCAACGCTCCGGCGCGGTGTGGCGGGCACGCAGGACGCCAAAGGCGTCGGCGTAGCGCGCCGCATCGGTCCCCGCGAAGCTGGCGCAGCCGAAGAGCAGCCGCGCATTGCCCCGATCCACCAGAGCGGCGATCGCGCCCCACGCCAGCCGCAGCACATCGGGGTCGACCAGCCCGGGCCGCGTGCAGAAGCGTCCCAGTTCCAGCATCGGCCCGCCATAGCTCTCGAGCCGGGCAAGATCATAGTATTGCGCAGAATAGCTGTGTCCGATCTCGGCGCTGGTCTCGAGCCAGAGATACCGGAAACAGGCTTGCAACAACCCGCCGCGATCCTCGATCAGCGCGTGCGTGCAGCGGTTGTCGAAAGGATCGATATCCGGCCCGCCCTCCGGGCCGAAGAACGCGAGACCGCGCAGGGCCTGCGCCGCGGCGACATCCTCTGCCCCGCGGGCCAGCCGGACGGTCAGCCCACCGCGTGAGAGAAGAACGCCGCCCTCCCCGTGCGCAGCGTCTTGCGGGCGGGAGGACATGGCGCGCGCCTCACTGCTGGTCGAATTCGCCGAGGGAGAGCCCGCCGATATTGCCGAACAGCCTGCGGATGAAGCCCAGTTCGCCGTCGGTGGTGCGGGTGATCCGCCGCGTCAGCGGCACGACATTGCCATCCTCGAGGCCATAGCGGGCGATGTTGTTCACCACGCCCTGCCCGTCGAAGGTGATCGCCAGAACCTGACGGTCGACCACTTCGGGCTCGTGCCACGCGAAGCTGCGGACTTCCGATTCGATGTAATAGTAACCGCCCTGATCCAGAACGCCCGCGGCCGAAGGCACGCCGATCACGTCCTCTACCGTGGCGCGGGTGTCGATGCCGGGCACGATCTGCTGCAGCTCGTCTTCGCGCGGCACATAGCCATGTGTCTGATACTGTGCCGAACAGGCGGACAGTGCCAGCGCGGCCCCTGCGGCCAGAAACGCGAATCTCAACCGTGATACCATGGACGCAGTCCTGCCCCTTGCCTTGCCCTCGCGGGCCTTCTATCCCGCATTACACAACCGAGCCAAGCGCTTCAAGCAAAGGAAAGCCCAGCCTATGGACAGAGGCGGAAACCCCGCGCGGCTGCGCGTCTCGACGATGCGCCGCGACTCCCCCACAGACTTTGACTTCCGCCCCGAGGCGGAAGACCGCACCGCCATATCCGAGCAGCTTGGGCTGCTGGGTCTGCGCAAGGCGCGCCTTGCCGGGCGGCTGAGCCCCGAAGCCGGTGGCGCCTACCGGCTGACCGCGGAACTGGGCGCCACGGTGGTGCAGCCCTGCGTGGTCACCCTCGATCCGGTCACCACGCGGATCGACGAGCCGGTCAACCGCGTCTTCCGCCCCGCCGCGCAGATCGCCGAACCCGATCCGGGATCGGAGATCGAGGTGCCCGAGGAAGAAGAAGACGAACTGCCCGACGTGATCGACCTGAAGTCGATCCTGACCGAGGCGCTGAGCCTAGCGCTGCCACCCTACCCGCGCAGCGAGCGCGCCGAGCAGGCCGCCGAAACCTCGCCCGAAATCCTCGACGCCGCAGAGGCCGAGGAAGAGGATCGCGAATCCCGTCCGAACCCCTTTGCCGGGCTCGCCGGGCTGCGCGATCAGCTCTCGAAAGACGAAAAAGACGAGAACTAAGAGCTTCGGGTGCGAAATCTCTCTTGCGTCTTGGCAAGAAATACCTATTTTCGCGCCTTCATCGGAATTCCGGGTTGCCAGCCGCCATGTCTTGAGACTATGAGGCCGGACACGCCCGAACGTTATCGGGCACTCGTATAGCCCCCACACGCGAACAATCGAGGTTGAGACATGGCCGTCCAACAGAACAAAGTATCGAAATCGCGCCGCAACAACCGTCGCGCCCATGACGCGCTCGTCGCGGCCAACCCCAACGAGTGCAGCAACTGCGGCGAACTGAAGCGTCCGCACCATGTCTGCCCCTCCTGCGGTCACTATGCTGACCGTGAGGTCGTCGCCCTGGCCGACGAGATCGACCTGGACGAAGACGCGGCATAAATTGCTGAAAGGCCCGGTCGTCGCATGACATCCGCTATGGATAACCGTCAAGCGCGCGGGCCTCTGGTCCTTTCCATCGACGCCATGGGTGGCGATCGCGGGCCGGCAACCATCGTTGCCGGTCTTTCCGCCTTTGCGCGGAAGCATCGCGATGTACGCTTCCTGCTGCACGGACCCGAGGCAGAACTGCGCCCGCTGGTGGACAAGCACAAAGGCTTGCCCGCCCAGGTCGAGATCCGCGACGCCTCTGCCGTCGTGTCGATGGAAGACAAACCCAGCCACGTGATGCGCAACGGGCAGGACACCTCTATGTGGTCCACGCTCGACGCGGTGCGCAACCGCGAGGCCACCGTTGCCGTCTCTTGCGGCAACACCGGCGCGCTCATGCTGCTGTCGATGGTGCGGCTGCGCAAGCTGCCCGGGGTCAACCGCCCTGCCATCGCCGTGCTCTGGCCGTCGCTGAATCCGCAGGGGTTCAACGTCATGCTCGACGTGGGCGCGGACATCCGCGCCGATGCCGACGATCTGCTCAAATACGCGATGATGGGGGCCTCCTACGCGCGCAACGGTCTCTCTCTGACCCGCCCGCGCGTCGGCCTGCTGAACGTTGGCACCGAAGAGCATAAAGGCCGCGCCGAGCTGAAAGCCGCGCACGACCTGATCGCAGCAAACGCCGAGGCCGGAAGCTTCGATTACGTCGGCTTCGTCGAGGGCGGCGATATCCCCGGCAAGCGCTGCGACGTCATCGTCACCGACGGGTTCACCGGCAATATCGCGCTGAAGACCGGCGAAGGCACCGCCTCGCTGATCAACAAGCTGCTGCGCGAGGCCTTCACCTATTCGCCGCTGTCGCGTCTGGCCGCGCTGCTGGCGCTAAGTTCGCTGAAACGTCTGCAGGCCCGGGTCGATCCGCGCCGCAAGAACGGCGGCGTGTTCCTCGGGCTCAACGGCACGGTGGTGAAATCCCACGGCGCCGCAGATGCCACCGGGGTAGCCGCGGCGGTCGAACTGGCCTATGACCTCGCACAGTCGGGCTTTGGCGACAGGCTGGCGGCGCGGGTCGCCGCCTCTGCCGCAACCGCCGAGCCGACGGACGAGACAGAGACAAAAAAAAGCGGAACAGGCATATGAGCATACGGGCAAAGGTCGCGGGCGTCGGGCATTATCTGCCGGAGCGCATCGTCCCCAACTCGGAATTCGAGAAAACCCTCGACACCTCCGATGAATGGATCCGCAGCCGCTCGGGCATCGAACGCCGCCATTTCGCCGCCGAAGGCGAAACGACCTCGATCCTCGCCGCCCATGCCGCCGCCGCCGCGCTGAAAGATGCCGGCGTCGACGCCTCCGAGGTCGACGCGCTGATCGTCGCCACCTCGACCCCCGATCTCACCTTCCCCTCCGCCGCCACGATGGTGCAGGCCCGCATCGGCATGACCGGCGGGTTTGCCTTTGACGTGCAGGCGGTCTGCGCGGGCTTCGTCTATGCGCTGGCCAATGCCAACGCGCTGATCGTCGCGGGCACCGCCAAGCGCGTGCTGGTGATCGGGGCTGAGACCTTCTCGCGGATCATGGACTGGACCGACCGCTCGACCTGCGTGCTCTTCGGCGATGGCGCCGGCGCGCTGCTGCTCGAGGCCGACGCAGGCGACGGCACCTCTGCCGACCGCGGCGTGCTGTCGGTCGATCTGCATTCCGACGGCAACTTCCGCGATCTGCTCTACGTCGACGGCGGCGTCAGCACGCAGTCGATCGGCCACCTGCGCATGGAAGGGAAAGAAATCTTCCGCCACGCGGTCGAAAAGCTGGCCAAGACCGCCACCGCGGCGATGGAAAAGGCCGGGATCACCTCGGAAGAGGTGGACTGGGTGGTGCCGCATCAGGCCAATATCCGCATCATCAACGGCACCGCGAAAAAGCTCGGTCTGCCGATGGAGCAGGTGGTGGTCACCGTGCAGGACCACGGCAACACCTCTGCCGCTTCGATCCCGCTGGCGCTGTCGGTCGGCAAGGCCGAGGGCAAGATCAAACCCGGCGACGTGGTGGTCACCGAGGCGATCGGCGGCGGTCTCGCATGGGGCGCGGTGGTGCTGCGCTGGTAAGCAGACGCGCCCGCGGCGCCCTCTCGCCCCCATTCAGCCAAAAAACTCCGGCGAAATCCGGCCCTTGCAGGCCATGTGGCCACTGCGCAAGCTTGACTCGGAATCCGCCTGCCCCCTATGCTTGGCCGCAACCTTTGGAGGCTGCCACTATGAGTGACAAGACTTTGACCCGCATGGACCTCAGCGAAGCGGTGTTTCGCGAGGTCGGCCTGTCGCGCAACGAAAGCGCGGAACTGGTCGAATCCGTGCTGCAGCATATGTCCGACGCGCTGGTGCGCGGCGAACAGGTGAAAATCTCGTCTTTCGGCACCTTCTCGGTGCGGGACAAGGCGGCGCGCATTGGCCGCAATCCCAAGACCGGCGAAGAGGTGCCGATTCAGCCGCGCCGCGTGCTGACCTTCCGGCCCTCGCACCTGATGAAAGAGCGTGTGGCCGAGGGCAACAAGTCCTGAGCGCCGCGCCCTAGACCAACTTCAACCCTGCGTCCCCTCCGCCCCGAGCCTCAGCGCTTCTTCTGGGGGGCGCACATGAGGGGACCGACCACATGAGCAAGTCGCGCGACGCCTTCCGCACCATCAGCGAAGTCGCCGAACTGCTGGAGACCCCGGCGCATGTGCTGCGCTTCTGGGAAACCAAGTTCACCCAAGTGAAACCCGTCAAACGCGCCGGCGGCCGCCGCTATTATCGGCCGAACGACGTGGCGCTGCTGGCTGGCATTCGGCAGTTGCTGCACGACGATGGGCTGACCATCAAGGGCGTGCAGAAGGTGCTGCGCGAACAAGGCGTCAAACATGTGGCCGCCATCGCGCCGCCGCCCGGCCTGCTCGACGACGCCGACGAAGCGCCCGCCGCCGCGCCGCTGCCTCAGGATGCAGAGGCGCCCGCCGAGACTGCCACCGTGCTGCCCTTCGCGCAGCCGCAGGTGGCGCAGCCTCAGGCACCATCCGAAGACGCACCCGCCCCAGAGGTCGCGGATGCACCCGCCAGCGACACGGCAGAGCCCGTTGCGGCGCAGAGCCCTCAAGAGGCAGAGCCCTTTCCCGAATCCGAAGACCCCGCGCCGCAGCCTGCGGCACCCGAAAGACCATGGGCCCCCGATCCACAAGCCGCGCCCGCAACGGGTCACCTGGCCTCTGGCGATGACGCACTGCCGGACTTCCTCACGCATTCTCTGGAGGACCGTGCGGGCACACCCGAGGCGGATGCAGAGGACCCCGCCTCTGCGCCAGCAGCACAGCTCCCGGTGCCTGACGTCGCCCAGCCCGAGATTGCCCAACCCGAGATTGCCCAGCCCGAGATCACGCAGCCCGACATCGCCCTGCCCGAGATCGCCCAGCCCGACCAGCTTCCGCGTCCCGCGCCGGGCCCGCTGTCGGCGCTCGCAGCCCTGTCGCAGCTAAGCCCCGCGCAAGCCGCGTCGGCCCGTGCGCAGCTTGCCGCGTTGCGCGCCTTCGTCGCCGCGCGCGAGGGTCAGTCGGCGGTGTGACAAGATTGGTGAAAAAACTTGCGCATTAGGGGTTGTGCCTGCGCTCAGAACCAGTAAATACCGCCCCACAAGTCGGGCTATAGCGCAGCCTGGTAGCGCGTCCGTCTGGGGGACGGAAGGTCGCAGGTTCGAGTCCTGCTAGCCCGACCAAATCACCCTCATCGCCTTTTCTGACTTGTCCGCCCGCCGGGGTGAGAGAAGAGGCCCGAGACACCCCTCTCAGGATAAACGATGATTTCGGCCCGACGGGCCGTTTGCCCGATTTGTATGCGTCCAGCGGGTCTGCGGACACGCGCGGAGCATGCGGCCCAGCATGCATTTGCCGTTCCCCTCGCCCGCCCCGCTTGCTAAGCAAGTTCAACGCAATACGAGGGACGTGACGATGACAGGGGTGCTCGCCAGCCAGCAAATTTCGGCGCTCGTAGAGCGCGGGGCGATCCGCAGAGATGCGCCGCTTGTAGAAGGGCAAATCCAGCCTGCCAGCCTTGATCTGCGCCTCGGGCGCGAGGCAATCCGGGTGCGCGCTTCGTTTCTTGCCGGCGCGGGCCGGTCGCTCGACGCGCGGCTGCAGGAGTTCGAAATGCACCGCGTCGATCTCACCGAGGGCGCGGTTCTGGAAAAGGGCTGCGTCTACGTGGTGCCGCTCCTCGAACATCTTGATTTGCCGGAAGATTTGTCCGCCGTGGCCAACGCAAAAAGCTCGACCGGTCGCCTCGATCTGCTGACCCGCACGATCACCGATGGCGGCACCGAATTCGACCGCATCGCGGCGGGCTACAGCGGCCCGCTCTACGCCGAGATCTGCCCGCGGTCGTTCTCCGTGCTCGCGCGCACCGGCATGCGGCTGAACCAGATCCGCTTTCGTCGCGGGCAATCCTTGCTGACCGACGCCGAGCTGACCTCTTTGCACGCGTCGGAAACGCTGGTCAGCGGCGGCCCCGCGGTGATCGACGAAGGCCTTGGCTTTTCCGTCGATCTGCAGCCCGAAAGCAACGGGCTCGTCGGCTGGCGCGCCAAGCCGCACACCGGGGTGATCGATCTTGACCGCATTGGCCACTACGACCCGGCCGAGTTCTGGGACCCGCTGCAGGCCTCGCGCGGACAGCTTATCCTCGATCCCGATGCCTTCTACATTCTGGTCAGCCGCGAAGCTGTCCATATCCCGCCGCTCTATGCCGCCGAGATGGCGCCCTACCTTGCCATGGTCGGCGAATTCCGCGTGCACTACGCTGGCTTCTTCGATCCGGGCTTTGGTCATTCCGCTGCCGGCGGCAATGGGTCGCGCGGCGTGCTTGAAGTGCGCTGCCATGAGGCGCCCTTCGTGCTGGAGCATGGGCAGATCGTCGGACGGCTGGTCTACGAGCGCATGGACGAGACCCCACAGCATCTCTACGGTGCCGGGATCGCGTCGAACTATCAGGGTCAGGGCCTGAAGCTATCGAAACACTTTCGCAGCTGACGGGCACCAAGGCTGGCAGTGCCGGCGACACTGCTCTTCCAAGCACCACGGGACCTTCCCAGCACCACTGCACCTTCCCAGCACTGGCCCTACCGCCAACACCGCCCGTACCACCGACGCCAAGCCGGCCGATGGTTCGACCAGAGACATGCCCGCAGCCGCCGGAACACTCGGTCATGTTCAGGCCGCCTGACAGAGCACCACGCCCCGTTCCCCCTGTCGCTGCGCCTCTTTCAGCGCCTCATGAGCGCGGCGCAGGGCTGCGCCCAGATCACCATCGCCGCGCCGCGCCATGACCGCGGCCGCGCTGAGCGTAATCGGCAGAAGCTCCCGCTCCGGGTCGCGCAGTTCCGAGGCGCGCGCGCAAAGCTCTTGGGCCCGAACGCTCAGCGTGTCGAGCGTGCAATTGCGTACCAGCAGCAAGAGCCTCATGTCCTCGTCGCGGCACAGCAACTCGTCGGGCGCCAGTGCCCGCCCGAGCCTGCCTCCGACCAGCCGCAGGATGCGGTCCGCCGAAGCCGCGCCTAGGCGCTCCGACAGCGCCTCGATGCCCTCGACCTCAAAGATCACCAGCCCATGGCTGGTCAGCGGGCCGAAGGTCGCGCTGTATAGCTCGGCCGACGCGCGGGTCCTCATGCCGGTGGCCGGGTCGCGCATCGCGGCGCGATAGAGACGCCATTCGGTGAGACGAAGGCGCGATGCGCTGGCATCGTACTTTCCGCCCAGAAAGAGGATCGCCACCAGCATCACCAGTGTATCCACGAGGATCAGAACGACGCTCGACAGTTCGAGCCAGCCGTCGGGCACGAACCGCACGCTGACAGCCTGCACCGCCACAAGCACGAACCACGCCAGAAGAATGCCGCGCACCAAGCGCCCGGACGACGAGCCGCTTACCAACGGGCGAAGCAGCGCGCGGCGGGCGTGGCGCGCCACATTGGCCACCCCCAGCGCCAGAAGCAGCAGTGCGGTCGAGAGCGACATCTGCCCGAAGAGCAGCACCTGACCGTTGAGATAGCCAAGCGCGGCGACGAACGGCAGAAACAGTGTCATGAGCGTCAGGCTGAAGGACGACATCGGCAGGCGTCGATAGCACAGTTGCGCCCCCGCCAGCAGCACGAAAGACACGGCGGTATTGCCGCCCATTTCGCCAGCGCCAAACCTGATCCCAACGCGATAGCCCAGCCCCGTCAGGACGCACAGAAAGATCACCAGGATCCAGAGCAGCGTCTCGCGCGGGTCCGACCGGCGCAGCGGTCGCTGCAACAGGGTGGCGGCAAGCGCGCCGATGCCGGTCACCAGCGTCGGAAGCGACAGCGCGGCCTCGCCAGAGGGCGCGTAAAGCTCCGAAATACCGTAGATGTGCCCTTCCGCCGCGATCAGCAGCAGCGCACCTGCCAGAACGAGACAGACGGTTCGCGTCCAGGCCAAGGGTCGCAGACTGGGGTGGGTCGGTGGAAGAAACACGCCATCATGCGCCGTGAGAGACTGAAATTTTGCACTGTGATCCACTGGTCCGGCCTCCGGCATTCGCCCTTGCCCCGCCGATCTTGCGCGTGGCGCGGTTAAAATTGCCTTTAGACGTCCGCGCGCACCGACAGCGCACCGCTGCAATCTCGGTCCATTTGTAACAATCCGTCAGACGAGCCCCCGGAGCATCGCAAGGATCCGGACTTTTCAATGCAAAAAAGCAGAATAACTTTCGGCGCCCACGTTTGGTTCCAGACCCGGAACATCTTTGACCCCGCTCACCATAGCCTCTTTAATTCAACCACTTATGCACAATACCTAATCCCTTTTCGGAACATCGCACGCACTGCGGATGCTGACGCGACACGAGGGCGGAACGCAGCACGGCCCGCCGAGGTTTTTCTGCCTGTCGGCTCTCACCTTGCGGGGCCAGAGGCGCGATCAGTCCTCGAACAGTTCGGACTGGCCGGGCGCCTCTTCGTCGTCGTCGTCTGCGTCCTTCTGGCCCATCGGCACGCTGCCCGGCGGCGGGCGGTTGTCGAGCAGACCGGCGGCGCGGAGCTCTTTCAGCCCCGGCAGATCGCGGGCGTTTTCCAGTCCGAACTGGTCGAGGAAATCTTGGGTCACCACAAAGGTCACCGGGCGCCCCGGCGTCATCTTGCGGCGGCCAAAGCGGATCCACTCCATCTCGAGCAACTGGTCGATGGTCCCGCGCGAGACGCTGACACCGCGAATTTCCTCGATCTCGGCGCGGGTGACCGGCTGGTGATAGGCGATGATCGCCAGCGTCTCGATCGCCGCGCGCGAAAGCTTGCGGGTCTCGACTGTCTCCTTCTGCATCAGGAAGCCAAGGTCCGGCGCGGTACGGATCGCCCACGCATCGCCGACGCGCACCACATGCACGCCGCGCCCGTCGTAGCGCTTGCGCAGATGCGCCAGCGCCTCGGCCGGGTCGCAGCCGTGCGGCATGCGGTCTTCGAGTTCACGCACGGTCACCGGCTCGGCGGAGGCGAAGAGAATGGCCTCGACCATGCGCTCCTGCGCGCCCATGGGCGGCGCTTCGAACAGGCTGTCCTGATCCTCCTCGGCGGCCTGCGCCTCCGGGAAATCGTCGATATTGTCACTCACGCGGGGTCTCTCTCTTGCGCAGATGGATCGGCGAGAAGGTCTCGTCCTGCCGGATCTCCACATGGCCCTCTTTGGCCAGTTCCAGCGAGGCGGCGAAGGTGGCGGCGGTCGCCGAGCGCCAGCGCATGGGGTCTTCGGACCAGCCATCGGGCAACCAGCCGGAAATGTCGGTCCAATCGCCAGCAAAGCCCATCAGCCCACGCATCCGCTCAAGCGCCTGCTCCATGGTGAAAACATCGTGGCGGTCCATCACGAAGGGGCGAAACTCGTCGCGGGTGCGGATGCGGGCATAGGCCTGCATCAGATCGATCAGCGAGGCGGTGTATTTCACCTTGCGCACGCGCTGCATGTCCTCGGGAATGCCGCGGGCGAAGAAGTCGCGGCCCAGCCGGTCGCGCGCCATCAGCCGCGCCGCGACGTCGCGCATCGCCTGCAGTCGTTCAAGCTGAAATGCAAGGTGGGCGGCCAGTTCCTCGCCCGAGGGGCCCTCTTCGGTGGGATCGGGGGGCAGCAGCAGGCGCGATTTCAGAAAGGCGAGCCACGCCGCCATCACCAGATAGTCGGCGGCCAGTTCGATGCGCAGTTCCTTGGCCCGCTCGACGAAGGCGAGGTACTGCCGCGACAGTTCCAGCACCGAGATCTTGCGCAGATCGACCTTCTGGGTGCGCGACAGCGACAGCAACAGGTCGAGCGGCCCCTCGTAGCCCTCGACGTCGACGATCAGCGCCTCCGCCGCAAGGCGGTCGGCGACGCTCAGCGTCTCGAACTCCAGTTGCGAATTGTCCTGCATGCGATCAGCGGTGCCCGGCCAGCAAGGCTTCACGTTCGGCCCTGAGGGCGTCCATGTCAATCTCGGCGGGCACGGTGCGGGTGCGCAGCGCAGCTTCGGCGCGGGCCTGCGCCGCCTCGGTCATCATGCCCGCCTCGGTGACCGCCTCCTCCATCTCGGCGCGTTTGCCGTTGCAGTGCAGCACCACATCGCAGCCTGCGGCGATCGAGGCGGCGCTGCGCGCGCCGATGCTGCCCGAAAGCGCCTCCATCGACATATCGTCGGTCATCAGCAGCCCCTGAAAGCCGATGTTCTCGCGGATCAGCCTGATCATCGCGGGATCAACGGTGGCGGGCGCGGTGTTGAGCCCCTCGAACACCAGATGCGCGGTCATCGCCAGCGGCAGCTCGGCAAACGGGCGGAAGGCGGCGAAATCCACCGCCTCAAGCTCGGCGCGCGGCGCGTCGATGCGCGGCAAGTCCTTATGACTGTCGAGCTGCGCAAGCCCGTGGCCCGGCAGGTGTTTCATCACCGGCAGCACACCGCCGTCGATCATGCCCCTGACCGCCGCCTGCCCGATCTCGACCACCTGCTCGACGCTTTCGCCATAGCAACGGTTGCGCAGGAAGGCATGCGTCTGCGGCCGCGCCACGTCAAGCATCGGCGCGCAGTTGCCGTCGATCCCCAGACCGAGCAGTTCTGCGGCAATGATCCGGTAGCGCAATTCCATGGCGCGGGCGGCCTGCGCCCCGGCCAGCATCACCTCGTCAAGCGGAGGAAGGAACTCGGTGGCCAGCGGCGCGCGCAGGCGTTGCACACGGCCCCCCTCTTGGTCGATGAAAATCGGCGCGTGCCAGCCAATGGCGGCGCGCAGGTCATCGCAGAGCGCGCGGATCTGCGCCGCCTCCTCGAGATTTCGGGCAAAAAGGATGAACCCAAAGGGCCGCGCCTCGGCGAAGAAACGCGCCTCGTCCGCGCTCAGCACCGGGCCAAGCGGGGCGAGTATGGTCGCTCCGAAGCGGCTCACCGGGTGGTCACCGGAATGCAGTCGGCGTTTTCCGACACGAAGGCCGCGCAGAAGCGGCGCGCGTCCGCCAGATCGTCAAAGCCCGCAGCGCGCAGGCGGTAGAAGGTGCGCCCGCCGGAGCTTGCGCGTTCGATCACGCGATCCTTGCCATCCATGAACTCGCCGAAGCGGGCGCTGAACCGATCCCACTCCTGCCGCGCCACATCGGCACTGGCGTAAGCGCCAAGCTGCGCAAGGCGGGTGCCTGCGGGCAGCGTGTCGGGGCTGATCTCTTCGGGGCCAGTGGGTTCGGGCTCTTCGGGGGCCAATGCGACCGGCTGGTTGAGCAGATCGCCCGGACGGGTGGAGGGGCGCAGCGAGCGCACCAAAGCGCCTGCCGGCGCGGCGCCGGTGACGCTGGCGACCATTTCGCCCTCGCCCTCTTCGCCCTCAAGATCGCTGAGCGGCTTGGCGTTGGCGGCGATCTGGTCGGCAAGCGCCTGAATCGGATCGGCGTCCGGGTCGGTCTCGGCCAGACCCGCGCTGCCCGTGTCCTCGGAAAGCGCCGCCGGTTCGATGCGGTCGGCGCTGCGCCGGGCCTCGGCAAGTTGCGATTGCGGCACGTCCTCGTCCGAAAGGCCGATGCCCTGCGGTGCCAACAGCAGTCGGTCGGCGCCGCCCTCGGCGGTGCCGGTCCCGGCGACGGCGTTGACCGCAAGCCCTTGGTGATCGGCGCGCGATCCGCCCGGATCGTCGGGCGCCACGCGCATCGGCCCTTCCATGGCCTGCACCACCGGAATGCCGTTCACGTCGCGCATCAGAAGGTCATAGCCCCAGATGCCCACGCCGACGACCAGCGCAAGCGATACCGCAGCGCCAGCCCAGTTGGCCAGCGACGCGGCGCGGCGGCCGGACGGGGCCGGTGCCTCCGGCCCCTCGTAGGGGTAATCGGGGTAGTCCGCGGAGTAATCCGCCGGGTAGTCCGCCATGTCTGCCTCGGTCTGCCTGTCGGGCCGGCGAAGGGTGTCCCTGCCGGCCATCTTGCTCTGCCTTGTTGCCCCGAGGCGCCTTGTGTCAGCGCATCTGTTCTGCCGGGGTCACGCCCAAGATACCAAGACCGGCCGAAATGACAACCGCGACGGCCCGTGCCAGCGCGATTTTGCCTTGGCTGACAGTCGGATCGTCCTGCAGGAAGCGCAGGTCCGGCTCGTCGTGACCGCGGTTCCACAGGCCGTGCAGATCGGAGGCCAGTTCGTTGAGCCAGATGGCGACCTTATGCGGCTCGTGGCCCTTCGCGGCGATCTCGACGAGGCGCGGCCATTCGGCGACCTTCTTGGCCAGCGCCAGTTCGGCCTCATGCGTCATGCCCGACAGATCGACCTTGGCGAGCGTCGCATCGCTGACGTCGATCCCGGCCTCTTGCGCCTTGCGCAGCACCGAGCAGACGCGCGCGTGGGCGTATTGCACGTAGAACACCGGGTTCTCGCGGCTCTGCTCCACGGCCTTGGCAAAATCGAAGTCGAGCGAGGCGTCGTTCTTGCGCGTCAGCATGACAAAGCGGGTGACGTCGGGGCCGACTTCCTCGACCACGTCGCGCAGGGTGACAAAGGTCCCTGCCCGCTTGGACATCTTGAATTCTTCGCCGTTTTTGAACAGTTTGACCAGTTGGATCAGCTTGATGTCCAGCGGCACCTTGCCGCCCGACAGCGCCGAGACCGCCGCTTTCATCCGCTTGACGTAGCCGCCATGGTCGGCGCCGAAGACGTCGATCAGCATGTCGAAGCCGCGGCTCACCTTGTCGTAGTGATAGGCGATGTCGGGGGCGAAATAGGTCCAGCTGCCGTCCGACTTCATGATCGGGCGATCGACGTCATCGCCATGCTCGGTCGATTTGAACAGCGTCTGCTCGCGCGGCTCCCAATCCTCGGGCTTCTTGCCCTTCGGCGGCTCCAGCACGCCGCGGTAGATCAGGCCCTTTTCCTTCAGCGAGTCGATGGCGGCCTCGATCTTGCCGGTGCCGTAGAGCGACTTTTCCGAGAAGAAGTGGTCCATCTTCACGCCGAGCAGCGCCAGATCCTCGCGGATCATCGCCATCATCTCGTCGGTAGCAAAGTTGCGCACCTCTTCGAGCCATTCGGACTCGGGCTGGTCGACATATTTGTCACCCGCCTGCGCCTTCAGCTTTTCGCCGACGCCGATCAGATACTCGCCCGGGTAGGTGCCGGCTTCGAATTCAACGGTCCGGCCATGCGCTTCGAGGTAGCGCAGGTACACCGAGCGCGCCAGCACATCGACCTGCGCGCCGCCGTCGTTGATGTAATACTCGCGGGTGACGTCATAACCGGCGTAATCCAGCAGCGAGGCCAGCGCGTCGCCAAACACCGCGCCGCGCGTGTGGCCCACGTGCATCGGGCCGGTGGGGTTGGCCGAGACATATTCGACGTTGACCTTCAGCCGCTGCCCCATGTCCGAGCGGCCATAGTCGGTGCCAGCCTCGAGCACGGTCGCAGGCAGCGCCTGCCAGACCGTCGGGTCGAGGCGCAGGTTGAGAAACCCCGGCCCCGCAACCTCGGCGCTGGCGATGCGGCTGTCGGCGCCCAGCTTGACGGCGAGCGCCTCGGCGATGTCGCGGGGTTTTTGCTTGGCGGGCTTGGCCAGCACCATCGCGGCATTGGTCGCCATGTCGCCATGCGACGCGTCTCGCGGCGGCTCCACCGTCACGGCGGCGGTGGCCAGCCCCTCGGGCAGCGCGCCTTCGGACTGCAGCGCCTCGATTGCCTGAAGGACAAGCGCGCGAATGTCGGTGAAGAGGTTCATCTATCTGGTCTCCATACGGTCGGATGCTCCTCTACCATCTTGGCCCGCAGGGTCAAATGCAGAGAACGGAGGAATGGCCGGGAATGCGCCGGGTCGCCGCGCGGCGACCCGCCCTAGCACGCCTTCGCGCCCTTCAGCGTATCGTTGCCATTCTCGTCGCGGCGGTCGTCCTTGCGCTCCTCGCGCTTCGGCGCCAGCACCACCAGCCGCACGCCCACCGCCTCCTTCGGCGGATCGTCCGGGCCAAGCAGCCGGAAGGTGCCGTTGGGGCCAAGATCGGCCACGATATGGCCACGCGGGTTCTTCGCCCGCCAATCCTCCAGCGAAAACTCCTCGGTCAGCCGCGAGACGCGGAATTCCCAGCCGTCTGCAAGCCGTGCATTGCCTTCCCAATAGCTCTCGTCCGGGCCAAAGCGGCGTCCACCCAGCGTGGCGGGCAGCGCGTGGCGGGTCGAACTGTCGCGCTGCGGCTTGAGCTGGAAGATGTGCTCGCGCCCGAAATCCGGCGCGAGGTCGGTGGCGACCAGCGTGTTGTAGGCGTCATTGTCGGTGGCCGCGATCAGATGCTCGTAGCTCACCAGATCGAGCCGGTGCTCGGCGGCTTCTGACAGGATATCGCCAAAGAACGTGTCCAGCCCGGCCTTGCGGGCCTCGCGCAGATGCGCGTGGTTGGGGTCGGCGATCAGCACCGGCAACTCCAGTTTCTTCAGCGCCATCCCCAGCGCCACCGACCAGCGCGAGCCGCCGGTGATCAGCACACCGGGCGTTTCCGTGGCGGTTTGCCCCAGCAGCCGCGCCATGGGCGCCAGCGTAAAGCCGTGCAGCACCACGGTCGCCGCCACCAGCGCGAAGGCCAGCGCCGGAATGCGGCCCGCGTCCTCGATCCCCAGAGACACCAGCCGCTGCCCGAAGAGCCCGGCCACCGCCACCAGCACCACGCCACGCGGGCCGGTGAAGGCCACCAGCAGCCGCTCCGACCAAGGCAGATTGGTGCCGATAAGCGAGATCAGCACCGGGATCGGCCGCGCCAGCAGGATCACCGACAGCACGAAGGCCGCCGCCCGCCAGTCGAGCGAGAACAAAGTCTCGCGGCTCATGTTCGCGGCCAGCAGGATGAACACGCCCGACACCAGCAGGATCGTCGCGTGCTCCTTGAAGCGGCGCATCTCCTCGTAGCTGGCCAGCCCGGCGTTGGCGATCCACACGCCCATGAGCGTCACCGCCAGAAGGCCGCTTTCGTGCAGCACCGAGTCGGCCAGCGCAAAGACCACCAGCATCGACACAAACAGCACCGGCACCTTCATGTATTCGGGCACCTTGCCGCGCTTGAAGGCCTGCGACAGCCCCCAGCCGCCCAGAACGCCAAGCGCCGAGGCGGCAAGAATGCCCACCGCGATGTCGACCAGCGCATCGCTCACCGACACCGCGTCGGCCAGAACCGTGACCACCTCGAAGGCCAGCACCGCGGCCAGCGCGCCCACCGGGTCGTTGACGATCGCCTCCCATTGCAGCAGCGCCGAGGGCCGGTGCTTCAGCCGCGCCTGCCGCAGCAGCGGTGCGATCACCGTCGGGCCGGTGACGATCATGATGCCGCCGAACACCGCCGAGCTTTCCCAGCTGAGGCCCGCAACCCAGTGCAGCGCCGCCGCAGAGGCGGCCCAGCCCAAAGGCGCGCCGAGAAAGATCAGTCGCCGCACCCCAAGCCGCGCGTCGCGCAGGCCCTGAAAGTTCAGCGTCAGCCCGCCCTCGAAAAGAATGATCGCCACCGCGATGGCCAGCATCGGCTCCATCAGATCGCCGAAATCGCCGTGCGGGTCGAGGATGCCAAGCCCCGGCCCGATGGCGAGCCCGGCCAGCAGCATCACCACGATCGCCGGCAGTTTCATCCGCCATGCGAGCCACTGCGACCCCACGCCAAGCGCGCCCACAAGGGCGAAGCCAAGGATCGGGTCGATCCCGCCCGTTTCAGGTCCGGTCATACAAGGGCCCTTTCGTCTGTCCCGTCCCTCCCGCGCCCATGATCTGGTCCGCGGGGCGGGTCTGTCCAGAGCGCAGGCTATCACGGTGTTATGGCACGTCGTGCAGGATATCTTTGCCGGTCAGCTTGGCGTGCTGCTGCAGGGCAAACCGGTCGGTCATCCCGGCCACGTAGTCGGCCACCATGCGGGCCAGTTCGGTCTCGCCGGTGGGCTCGGTGGCGCGCCACCGCGCCGGCAACAGCAGCGGGTTGCCCATGTAGATCGGGAACAGCTCCATCACCGCCTTGGTCACCTTCTCGCGGATCACCATCACCGAGGGCGCGCGGTACATGCGGGTGAAGAGGAACTCGCGCACTTGCTTCAGCTCGCGGTACATCTCATCCGAGAAGGCCACGACCGGATGGCCAAGGCGGCGGATGTCGTCGCAGCTTTGCGGGTCTGCGGCTTCGATCCGCGCGCGACTGGTGTCGATCACGTCGCTGACCATATAGCCGAACACCCGGCGCAGCGCCTCGTGGCGGCGGCGGTAGGCATCGAGATGCGGATAAAGCCGGTCGACCTCGGCATAGGCGGGTTTGATCAGCGGCAGTTCGGCGATCTCTTCCTCGCTGAACAGCCCGGCGCGCAGCCCGTCCTGCAGATCGTGGTTGTTGTAGGCCACGTCGTCGGCGATCGCCGCCACCTGCGCCTCGCCGCTGGCATGGGTGCCCAGTTCCAGATCATGCTCGGCGTTGTATTCCGAAAGCGCCAGAGGCAGGGTTTCGCCCTGCTTCAGCGGCAGCAGCGGGCCATTGTGCTTGGCGATGCCCTCAAGCGTGTCCCACGTCAGGTTGAGCCCGTCAAACTCGGCGTAGTGGCACTCCAGCCGGGTGACGATGCGCAGGGTCTGGGCGTTGTGATCGAACCCGCCATAGGGCGCCATCAGCGCGTGCATCGCGTCTTCGCCGGTATGGCCGAACGGCGTGTGCCCAAGGTCATGCGCCAGCGCCACCGCCTCGGTCAGATCGGTGTTGAGCCCAAGCGCCCCGGCCATGGTGCGCGCCACCTGCGCCACCTCGATGGAATGGGTCAGCCGCGTGCGGTAGAAATCGCCCTCGTGCTCGACGAAAACCTGCGTCTTATGCTTGAGGCGGCGGAAGGCCGAGCTGTGGATGATGCGGTCGCGGTCGCGCTGAAAGCACGAGCGGAACGCGCTTTCCTCTTCCGCCACGCGGCGCGGTCTCGCCCCTTGGGGATCGCAGGAGTAGATTGCCATCTCATCGCCCTTTCAGCGCATCGTGTCGCGGCTCACGGTTCGGTGCTTGGCACGGTTGCGCCGGGTGGTTGCCGCTGCTCTTCAGGATCCCTATATTATGGACCGACCGGGAGATAAACCTTTGAGGCCGCCCATGAACCTGCCCCCGAAAGTGACTGACCGCGCCTATGAGCGCCTCGCCGAGATCGGCGCGAGCGCGCAGGGCAAGGCGCTGCGCATCGCCGTCGAAGGCGGCGGATGCTCGGGCTTTCAGTACGACATCCGCCTCGACGATGCCGCCGACGACGATCTGGTGCTGGAAAGCCAAGGCGAGCGCGTGGTGGTGGACAGCGTTTCGCTGCCCTTCCTGACCGATGCGGTGATCGACTTCTCCGAAGAGCTGATCGGCGCGCGCTTTACCATCGAGAACCCCAACGCCTCCAGCTCCTGCGGCTGCGGCACCAGTTTCTCGATGTGACACATTGCCCAGAGCCAAGGCTCTGTCGAACCAAAGAAAAAGCCACGGCGTCGCGCCGTGGCTTTTCTCATGTCCGCTTTGGCATCCGGCCCGCGGCCGCGGCGCTCATGGCTTGGCCGCCGCGCCCGCAAACCGCTCCAGCGCGGCCTCCATCTTTTCGATGTACGCAGCGTCATCGTCGATATCCAGCTCGCCAAAGCTGTCCTCCGGCTCCTCCCAGATGATCTGCGTCGCGCCATCATCGGCGGCGTAGATCAGCATTTTCAGCGGCAGGTGAAGCCCGGCGCGCATATCGTCCTGCATCGCCGGTGTGCCAAGCGCGGGATTGCCGAAAATCACCAACTGCGCGTCGGCAAGCTCCATGCCCGCCTCCTGCGCCCCCGCAGCGTGATCGATACGGGCAAAAACCGTCGCGCCCGCGGCCTCGACACTGGCTTCGAGACGGTCCGCAACCTCCGCCACCGAGCCCTCCGCCTGCAGGCGTTCGACATCCGCAAAAGCCGCCGCCGGCAAAAGCGCGGCAAGGCCGATAAACGTCGCAAGGGTCTGTCTCATCTTCTCCTCCGTCTCTCCTCCGTGACCTGCCTTTGCAGAACGTGTCCGCGCCGCTCCGGGTTCCGCACCGCGCCGCTGCGCCAGCCATGCAAAAAGGGCGCGCCCCGCAGGACCCGCCCTTTCTTCTCTTTCCAAATACGCAGTCCGCACCCTTGCCGCAGGCGCAGCGCCGGAGGGATGCCCGCCCCGCCCGGCCTTAGTCTTCGGTGACCGCGTCGTCCCCGTCGCCAGCGTTGAAATCCAGCCCGTGTGCCGCGCGGATCTTGTCTTCGATCTCGGTGGCGATCTGGGTGTTTTCCTTCAGGAAGTTCTTGGCGTTTTCGCGCCCCTGGCCAATGCGCTCGTCACCATAGGAATACCAGGCGCCGGATTTGTCGACCACGCCAGCCTTCACCCCGAGGTCCAGCAGCTCGCCGGTTTTCGAGATGCCCTCGCCGTACATGATGTCAAACTCGACCTGTTTGAACGGCGGCGCCACCTTGTTCTTCACCACTTTGACGCGGGTCGAGTTGCCGACCACCTCGTCGCGGTCCTTGATCGAGCCGATGCGGCGGATATCGAGACGCACCGAGCTGTAGAACTTCAGCGCGTTGCCGCCGGTGGTGGTTTCAGGGGAGCCGAACATCACGCCAATCTTCATCCGGATCTGGTTGATGAAGATCACCATGCAGTTGCTGCGCGCGATCGAGCCGGTGAGCTTGCGCATCGCCTGGCTCATCAGGCGGGCGTGCACGCCGACCGAGCTGTCGCCCATGTCGCCCTCAAGCTCGCTTTTGGGGGTCAGCGCGGCGACCGAGTCGACCACCACGAGGCTGACCGCGCCGGAGCGCACCAGCGTGTCGGTGATTTCCAGAGCCTGCTCGCCGGTGTCCGGCTGCGAGATCAGCAGCTCGTCAAGATCGACGCCCAGTTTCTTGGCGTATTGCGGGTCGAGCGCGTGCTCCGCGTCGACGAAGGCCGCGACGCCGCCTTTTTTCTGTTCCTCGGCCACCGCATGCAGGGTGAGCGTGGTCTTGCCCGAGCTTTCGGGGCCATAGATCTCGATGATCCGGCCCTTGGGCAGGCCGCCAATGCCGAGCGCGATGTCGAGCCCCAGCGAGCCGGTGGAGGTTGCCTCGATGTCGCGCAGGGCGTTTTCGCCGCCCAGCTTCATGATCGAGCCCTTGCCGAATTGCCGCTCGATCTGGGCCAGCGCCGAGTCGAGTGCTTTTTGCCTGTCCGCGTTGCGCTTGCTGTCCATAGTCAGAAGATCTGCCGTTGCCATGATTTCCGATCCTTATTTCACACCGCGTCCGGGGCGGCAATCGCTGCTTTTGTTCGCCTCTTGTTCTTATCCGTCGTTATGAGACCAAAAAGAGAACATTTCAAGCGAGAACTCACGTAAGTCTTGCGAAACACGGTTAAAGAGTAGTTTATCGACAAAAATGCAATGTTGGGGACGAGGATGCTGGTGTTCTGGAAGGCGCGGCTGGTGCTGCTGGCGGTGCCAAAGACGGGAACCTCCGCCTATGAGGCGGCGCTGGGGCCGCATGCGTCGATGGCGGTGCTCGATCCGCCGGAACTGAAACATGCGCCGGTCTACCGCTACAACCGTTTCTTTCGCCCGATGTTCGAAAAGATGGGCACGGCGCATATGGACCTGATGGCGGTGGTGCGCGAGCCGGTGTCCTGGCTGGGGTCGTGGTATCGCTATCGCCAGCGCGACTTTCTGATTGGCAAGCCGACCTCCACCCGCGACGTCAGCTTCGACGCTTTCGTTGACGCCTACACCCGCGGCGAGCGCCCGCCCTTCGCCAATGTCGGCAGCCAGGCGAAATTTGTCGAGCCGCGGCCCAATGGCACCAATGTGACGCATCTGTTCCGCTACGAGAACCAGGCGGCGATCACCGGTTTTCTCGAAGAGCGGCTGGGGCTGCAGCTTGATCTGCCGCGCGAGAATGTCTCGCCGCGCGCCGATCTGGCGCTTTCGTCCGAGATCGAGGCCAAGCTGCGCCGCAAATGCGCCGCCGATTTCGACCTGTGGGAGCGCGCGGGCTGAAGCGCCCGCTTCAGCCAAGCTGGCCCTGTACCGTTTCGGTCAGATCGGTGAGCGAGAAGGGTTTGGGCAAAAACACCGAGTTGGGCACCTCGATCCGGCTCTTGTCGAGCGCCTCCTCGGCGTAGCCCGATACGAAGACGACATGCGTGCCGGGCCAGTCGATCAGCGCCCGGCGCACCCAGCTTGGGCCGTCGAGCCCCGGCATCACCACGTCGGTGACAAAGACATCCACATGCAGCGACCGGTCGTCGAGAATGTCCAGCGCCTCTTCGGCGGTCTCGGCCTCGATCACCTCAAAGCCGCGCAGCCGCAGCGCCCGCGCCGCAAAGGCCCGGACCGGCGCCTCATCTTCGACCAACAGCACCACGCTGCCCTCGCGCGGCGCCGCAGGGCCGCGCGGCGCGGGCGGCAGCGGCTCCACCGCCGCCACCGGTTCATGCGCCGGGAACAGCAGGGTGAAGCAACTGCCCTCGCCGACCACGCTGTCGACGAAGATGAAACCGCCCGTCTGTTTTACGATACCGTAGACCGTCGACAAACCAAGCCCGGTGCCCTCTCCGGTGCGCTTGGTGGTGAAGAACGGCTCGAACACCTTTTGCAGCTTGTCCGGCGCGATGCCGACACCCTGATCGACGACCCGGACGCTGGCATAGGCTCCCGGCTCCACCCGCGCGCGGTTGCGCAGCAGCGGCTCTTGCAGCACGCAGCGTTTAGTCTCGATGATGATCTCGCCGCCCTCGGGCATGGCGTCGCGCGCGTTGACCACGAGGTTCATCATAACCTGTTCGAGCTGGCGCCGGTCGCCGCGGATCGGCGGCAGGATCGGATCGTGGCGCAGGGTCAGATTCACCCGCTCGCCAACCAGCCGGTTCAGCAGATGCGTCAAATCGGACAGCGTGTCGCGCAGATCAAGCTGTTCGGCGCTGAGCGTCTGCTTGCGCGAGAACGCCAGCAGCTGCCCGACCAGCGCCGCCGCGCGATTGGCGTTCTCGTTGATCTGCAGCAGATCGGCGTAATCGGCATCGCCCTGATCATGGCGCAGCAGCAGCAGGTCGCAATGGCCGGAAATCGCCGTAAGCAGGTTGTTGAAATCATGCGCCACGCCGCCCGCAAGCTGACCGATGGCCTGCATCTTCTGGCTTTGTACGAATTTTGCTTCCAGCGTCTTAAGCTCGGTCGCATCGTTGAGAACCGCCACAAGCTCGGCGCGTCCGCCCTCGGTGATGCGGTTGAGCGTGACCTGCACATAGGCTTCGCGCTCGGGGCTCTTGAGGCGCAGGAACTCTGATCGGTGCAAACCCCGGCCCGCGGCGGCGTCGAGCAGCCACTCACCGATCGACCGGCCAAGCCCTTCCATATGGTCGCCAAGCGCGGTGTTATCGGCGCTATCCACTTCCAGCATGCTGCAGGCCTCGGCGTTGGCATGAAGGACCTGCCCATCGGCGCGCAGCCGCAGCAGCGGCACCGGCAGGTCGTCCAACCCACCCCGCGCCGCGTGATCGCTTTGCTCGGGCAGGCTTTGCAGGGTGATTTCCTGACGCCCGACGCCGGCATCGGCGCAGCGCACTTCAAAACTGCGCGCCCCCTCGACCGTCTCCAGTTGCTCCACCTGCCCCGACCGCGGCGGCGTCTCGAACACCTCGTCAAGCCGCTTGATCCGGCGACCCAGAAGGCGGCGCGCCGCGGCGTTCATGTAAAGCACCGCACCGCTGCGCCCCACGGTCAGCATCGGCGTTTCCGGCCCCTCCGGGCCGGGCGCCGCGGCGGGCGAGGCAGGCTCGGCAAGCGGGCGCGGCGGCAAACGCTCGATGCGCCAAAGCGGCGTGGCGGCAGCGACGAGCGTGACCCGGTAGCGCCCGGCTGGAGAGACCACGTCCTCGCTCACGCCGCCATCGGTTTCGGCCCGCAGCATCAGCCGCTGCACCAGCGCCCCGGCATCGCTCAGCACGGGCGCAAGAACCGCCTCGATGCTGTCGCCAGCGCCCGCCCCCAGCCCGCTGCGCGCGGCGCGGTTGGCAACGCGCACCAGCCCATCGCGCCCGGCCAGCAAGACCGGCACCGGATCTCCCTCGATAACCCCGCGCAGCGCCGCCATGTCGCGTCCGGCGCGGCGCCGCTCCAACGCGCGCCGCACCGTCACCAGCCCGGCCAGCGCGCAGAACGCCCCGGACGCGGCGAAAAGCCCAAGTGTCGCCTCGGCCCCGGTCGTGCTCTCGGGCGATGGCATCAGCATACCCAGAGCGAAACAGCCCAGCCCCGCGCCGGCCAGCAGCAGCGCGGGTAAAATCTCCCGCCGCTGCCGCGCCGGAGCGCTTGTTTCATAGGCCGCTGATTGCGTCACGCTGTCCCCATCCTCTCGCAAGGTGTCGCGCAATCATCTGGCATGCCCAAGCCTAACCAAAGGTTAACTCTGCGCAGGCATTGCAGCAGTGGCCCGGACGTCACGCCGCGTTTTCGCGCGCATCAGCGGGGCCGCGGCTTGCTCAGGAGGTGCGCCGCAGCAGCGCGTGATAGAACCCGTCGCCGCCGTCGCGCGGCAGGTATTGGCGCCGTTCCGCGATATGCCACTCGGGGTGGCGCGCGACGAACGCCTCGACCTGCGCGTCATTCTCGGGCTTGAGCATCGAGCAGGTCGCATAGGCCAGTACCCCGTCCGGGCGCACCAGCGCCGCCGCGATGTCGAGGATCTCTGCCTGCACCGCCTGCAACTCGGCCAACCGCTCCGGCGTCAGCCGCCACTTGCCCTCGGGCGCGCGGCGCCATGCGCCGCTGCCCGAGCATGGCACATCGCAAAGCACCAGATCAAAGCTGCCCTTGGGCTTGGCCACCGGGCGCACGCGGGCGCCGGCGCGCTCGGCGCGGGCCGGCAGGTCCGACATGCGGCGTTTGTCGGCATCATGCGCCTCGATCTCGCCGCCGGTGCGTGCTGCCATGGCCAGCGCCTTGCCGCCACCGCCTGCGCAATAGTCCAGCACCCGCAGACCGGGCGCCAGCGGCAATGCCTCGACCACCGCCTGACTTGCCACGTCCTGCAGTTCGACCAGCCCGTCGTGGAACGCGCGGCCCTGCGCGATGCGGCGCGCGCCCTCAGTGACCTCCAGCGCGCCAGAGGCGAGCGGATGCGCCCGGGTCTCGACCCCTTCCGCCGCCAGCGCCGCCTGCGCCGCCGCCAGATCGCCGCGCAGGGTATTCACCCGCAGGAACACCGGCGCGCGCTCGCGCAGCGCCTCGGCGGCAGCAGGCGCCTCCGCGCCAAGGCTCTCTCGCAGCATCGCGTCGAGCCAGTCGGGCATATCGCGGGCCTCGGCACCGTCTGGCATACGCCCCGCAGCCGCTTCGGCCTCGCTCAACGGCGCGGGCGCATGGCCCTCGCCGGTAAACAGCGTCTCTGGCGCGACGCCCTGCTGGCGCAGCAGACCGATCAGCCGGGCACGCCCGCTCTCGCCACCGCCCTGCGCGGCGGTCGAGCGCCAGCGGCGCAGCGTGTCAAAGACATGATCGCGCACCGCCGCACGGTCTTTCGAGCCAGCGTAACGGGCGCCCCGCGCCCAGCCGAGCAGCGCCTGTTCCGCTGCCGCGCCAGCGGCGATCCGGTCCAGCACCTCGGCCGCCGCCTGCAGACGTGCCCCCGGGGTCATTGGCAGCCCCCGGCGCTACGTCCGACGCCCGCGTTCGCTTCTCTGCCGCTTTGCCGCATGACATGTGCCCTCACTCTGGCGCTATCCGTGGCCCCTGTGTCGGACCGTCAGCGCCCCTCTAACCGCCGGCAACGCAGCCCGTCCAGCGCTTTCCCGGCACCGCGTCCTGTGCGAGCGCCCGTCAGGGCCGCAGCAGTCGCGGCGCGGGCGCCTCGAAAGTCATCCGCCCCGCGCGCATCCCCCAAAGCGGCCGTCCGATCTCGGCCACGGTCGCGGCCCGGCTAGGTCCCGGCAACAACACGAGGTCCGCCGCGCCGCCCACCGCAATCTCCGGGTCATGGCCCAGAAGGCGAAACGCCGCCCCGCTCACCATGTCGAAACAGGCCGCCAGATCGGCCTCGCCGCCCAGTTGCGCCACATTGGCAAACAGATTGGCCATGCGCGGCAACGAGCAATCGCCGTAGGGCGTGAAGGGGTTAAGCACATTGTTCGTGGCCACCGTGCAGCACACGCCACCGGCATGGAACTGGTGCGCCGGAGCCACCCCGCGCGGCACCGCATGATCGTGCCCGCGTCCGGTGATGAACAGATCCGTCGCGGGCAGCACGGTCAGCGCGATGCCCGCCGCGCGCAGCAGCGCCACGCTCTGCGCCAGCGCGTCGGGCGGCAGCATCGACAGTTTGGTCACATGGCCGATCGTCACCCGCCCCTGCATGCCATGCGCGATGGTCTGCCGCGCCACCTCGTCGAGATGCCGCCAGCCCGGATCGAGATCAAAGTCGAGATGGAAATCGAGGTCGACGTCAAATTCCCGCGCCATCGCAAACAGCCGGGCGATCTGCCCATGCGGATCGCTATCGGTATAGGGACAGCCCCCCAGCAGATCGGCGCCCTCCGCCAGCGCCTCGCGCAGCAGCGCTTCGGTGCCCGGATAGTTCAGCAGCCCCTCTTGCGGAAACACGCAAATCTGCAGGTCGAGCGCCCAAGCGTAGTCTTGCGCCAGCTGCCGCACCGCATGAAACCCCGCCAGCCCGATCACCGGGTCGATCTCGACCTGCGTGCGGATCAGCGTGGTGCCCTGCCCGATCGCCCGCTCCAGCACCCGCGCGCCACGGGCGTAGACATCGTCTTGCGTGAAATCGCGCTTCGCCGCCGTGACCGCCTCCAGCGCGCCCTGAAGCGTGCCGCTACGGTTCACCGCGCGGTCGAGCAAACAGGCCTTGTCGAGATGCAAGTGGCTGTCGGCAAACCCGCGGAACACCAACCCTCCGGCCGCCTCACGCACCGGCGTGTCGCTGTCGATATGCGGCGCGATGGCGGCGATCTTGCCCCCGGCGAGGCCAATGTCGACCGGCTCCGCACCGTCCTGAAGCCGCGCCTGACGGATGACGAGATCGAGGGACATGGCTGCGGCCTTTCGTGCAAGTTGCGCCATGACCCGCATGGCTCAACGCCCTGATGACAAGGGATTTCCGGCAAGGCAAGCCTCTCCGCCGGTGATTGCTCGTACCAGCCTCCAACGCTGCGACCCGTGCACAAAAGAGGCGCTGCGCAGGATGCCCATCCCCGGCGGGGCCTAGACTTTTACGAAATCTTTAGCCCCAGTCTCGTCAAATGCCCCGGAGCCAACCGCGCCGCAGGTCCGCAAAATGCCGACGATCACCATCAACGAAACGACATTGACGACACTCGGCAAGCTGCAGGCACAGCGCCGCGCTGCCACACCGGAGGAGATCGTCGAACACCTCGTGAGGCAGGCAACCAACATCTGGCCTCAAGCGCCTGACGGCAAAGCGGCTGATGCCTCTCAGAGATCATTGCCGCTCGGCAAAGCCTCAGAAGACGCAGCGTCGCCCCCTAAGCTCAGCCACATGAAACCGGGGAGAGCAACGCTTGCTGACGTCCCCACCGAAAACCTGAAGTGGAACAAGCTGCTCCGCTTAGTGCTCACGGATATCGGGCGCCGGCGCCAGAGGTCTTCATTCCATAGATCGAAGGCCGACCCTGCATGAGCATTTAACCCGGACCACTCGATGGGGTCAGCTCACTGGAGGTCGCCTTCGTCGCTGACAACCCCGGAAAATAGCTATTCCACTGTCACATGCTCGGCCAAGCGGCGTCGGGCATGAAGACCTGGATCACCGTGCGCTGCCCCCTTCAAATGGCCAATCTCTGGCATCTAGGCGGTGTCGCCCCTTGTCTCTTTCCCCACAGGCGATCGGCTTCAACAGGCCGCAAAGCCAGAGATTGCGCGGGGCGGGCCTTTTGTCGATCTGCCCAAGTTCAGTGGCAACCGCCACGATTATGGCTTGAGAAAAAACGCTCCACCAATGCATTGGTGGAGCGTTCCTTCTTCAGCGTTTAAGGCACGCGCTGGCACCAGCCCTGCCCCTCTTCGACAGTCGCAACGCGATCAGGCGAGGTTCTGGCTAAAGAATGCCTCGAGCTTGTCGAAGGGGATGATGTCGACCTGGTCGTAGAGATCGACGTGATCGGCACCTTCGATGATCATCAGCTCCTTCGGCTCGGCAGCCGCGGCCACCGCGTCTTCGGAGAAGTAGCGCGAGTGCGCCTCGGAGCCGGCGATGACCAGCATCGGACGCGGGGAGATCTCGTCGATATAGGTCAGCAGCGGCATGTTCATGAAGGACAGCGGGTTGGTCACCGTCCAGCCGTCGTTCGAGTTCACTGACCGGGGGTGATAGCCACGCTCGGGGTCTTTGTAATAGGCATGATACATCTGGATCACCGGGTCATCGATCCCGTCGAGGCTGTCCGGCAGACCGCCCGCAAGTGCGGGGCTGTCAGAAGCAGCATCTTCCCAACGTTGGCGGCTCATCGCCTCAAGGCCCTCGGCGCGCTGTTCGTCGGTGAGGCTGTCGTAATAGCCCTTCGCCATCACGCGCGACATATCATACATCGAGGTCGTCGCGACGGCCTTCACCCGCTTGTCCGCAGCCACCGCGTTCAGCGCCATGCCGCCAAAGCCGCAGATGCCGATGATGCCGAGGCGTTCACGGTCGACCGCGTCATGCAGGCCGAGGAAGTCAATCGCGGCCATGAAGTCTTCGGTATTGATGTCCGGCGACGCGACCGAGCGCGGCTGGCCACCGCTTTCGCCCACGTAGGACGGATCGAAGGCCAGTGTCACGAAGCCACGCTCGGCCATGATCTGGGCGTAGAGACCGGCGGCCTGTTCCTTGACCGCGCCGAACGGCCCGGCCACGGCCAGCGCGGGCATCGCGCCATCGGGGCGTTCGGCGGGCATGTAGAGATCGCCGACCAGCGTGATGCCGTAGCGGTTGGTGAACTCGACCTTGGAATGCTCGACCGCATCGCTTTTGGGGAAGGTCTTGTCCCAGTCGCTGGTCTGCGCGCGCAGCGGGTTGCCAAAGGAGGCGGCGGCGACGGCGGCGGCGCTGACCCCGGCCATCTTCAGCAGGTTGCGGCGGCCTTCGTTGGGGGCGGCGGTTTCGGCGGAGGTCTGAGGTGTCTCGGTCATGCGTGATCCCTGTGATTGCTGTTGCTGCACCGAATGTGGGGCGTCGGAACTGCGCGATTAAGACCATAAATCCATATGCCGTAATGAGGGATTCTCATGAATGAGGCTGGGACCGAGGCGGCCCACTGACCCATATCGCACATCACTGCATGCAAGATTCCTGCATAATCGCGCGCGCGAGGACCCGCTAAGTAGAGACGAAAGACAGACAGACGGAGCAGACCTTGACGGATACCACCCTAGAGCAGACCGACAGTGCCCCCAGCGGCGCCTGGGGCGCGGTGCTGTCGATGTCGCTATGCGTGGCGATGCTGATCGCCTCGGAGTTCATGCCGGTCAGCCTGCTGACGCCGATGGCCGAAGGGCTTGGCGCGACGACCGGGCAGACCGGTCAGGCGATCTCGATCAGCGGCTTGTTCGCGGTGGCCACCAGCCTTGCGATCACGACGGTCGCGGGCCGGATCAACCGCAAGACGGTGCTGGTGGTGCTGACCGGGCTGATGCTGATCTCGCTGGTCGTGGTGGCGATGGCGCCCACCTTCGCGGTGCTGATGGCCGGCAGGGCGCTGCTGGGGGTCTGCGTCGGCGGGTTCTGGTCGCTGGCGACCTCGATCCTGATGCGGCTGGTGCCAGAGGTCGATGTGCCCCGCGCGCTTGGCCTGATGTATGGCGGACAGGCCATCGCGGCGGCCTTTGCCGCGCCTTTGGGCAGCTACCTTGGCGACATCGTCGGCTGGCGCGGCGTGTTCTGGGCGCTGACCCCGGTGGTGGCGCTGAACCTCGTCTGGCATCTGATCGCCCTGCCCTCTCTGCCGGTCGAGACGCGGGCCAGCTTCGGCACCTTCCTGACCCTGTTGCGCCGCCGCTATTTCCGGCGCGGGCTGGTGGCGATCACCTTCACCTGGGGCTCGGCCTTCACCATGTTCACCTATCTGCGGCCCTTCCTTGAACAGATCACGGGCGTGGGCGTCGATCTGCTGTCGGTGCTGCTGCTGGTGCTCGGGGCCGCAGGGTTCGTCGGTTCGTCCCTGTCAGGTCGCATGGTCGGTGGCCGGGTCGAACGAATGCTCTGCCTGCCCGCGCTGGTGATGGGCGGCTGCACGGCGGCGCTGCTGATCGCGGGCGGCTCGTTGATCGCGGCAGGCCTGCTGCTGGCGATCTGGGGCGCGATGAACACTGCCATGTCGGTGATCTGGATGAGTTGGATGTCCCGCAACGTCGATGACCTGCCCGAGGCGGCAGGCGGGCTGATGGTGGCGGTGATCCAGGCGTCGATCCTGCTGGGCGGCGTGATCGGAGGCTTCCTGCTGGACCTGATCTCGATCGAGGCCACCTTTGCCGGGAGCGTCCTGCTGGCCCTCGTCGCGCTTGCGATCACGGGAACGGGCCGTCACCTTCTGAAACCGAACACGGAGATCTGAGCCATGACGATCAAACCCAACCGTCGCGCCATCCTGGCCGGAGGGGCCGCCGCACTGATGATCCCCGCCATTGCCCGCGCGCAGTCGATGCGGATGCGGGTGAGCTTTGACGATCAGCAGGTGATCTATCGACTGGTCGACAACCCGACGGTACGCGACCTGATCTCGATGCTGCCGACCGAGCTGGAGATCCAGGATTTCTCCAACAATGAGAAGATCGTGCATCTGCCCCGCCGTCTCGACGAAGGCGGCTTCGAGCCGTTCAGCGACGAGACGCCGGGTGATCTGTGCTACTTCCTCGGCTGGGGCAACCTCGCGCTGTTCCATGGTGATTACACCTTCCGCGACGACCTGATCCGGCTGGGCCATATCGAAGGCGACGTGGCGCCCCTGCTGCACAAGGGCACCTATCCTGTCCGGATCGAGATGATCTGATCAGGGCCCATCGGTTCAGGGCAAAGGCACGCCGGTCATCTGAGCGAAACGCGCAAGCACCGCGTCCTGAAAATCGTGGTCTTCGACCTTCGGATCAGGGCGCTGCCTGCGCATGTGGTGCCAATAACCGCCCGCCTCTTCATCACCGGTGGCCAGCCAGCATTGGGTCACATGCGCCTGATCCAGCGGGTCGCTCGCCGATGCGCCGCCCATCCGCGTCGGCACCCAACCGGGATCGACCGTGTGGCAGGTGACCCCGTCCAGCCTGCGCGCGAACGCGGCGGACAGCGCCGTGACCAGCAGCTTGCTTTCGCCATAGGCGCTGCTGGAGGACCACGGGCGGCGCGTCCAGTCCATATCCTCCAGCACCTTGCCATGGCCCTGGTGCATCGAACTGCCGGTAAAGATCAGACGCGCGGGCCGCTCCACCAGCAGGCTGAGCATATAGGGCGCCAGCGCGTTGACCATCAGCACGCGCAACAGGCCGTCCGGCGTCTCATGGCGCTGCGCGTCGATGATGCCCGCGTTGTGGATGATCGCATCCATCCGGCCAATAGCATTCAGATCATCCGCCATGCGGCGCACCTCGGCACCATCCGCAAGATCCCCTGTCAGCACCTGAGCCTGATCCGCAAGCGCGCCAAAATCCTCCGCGCGCTTGGCGTTGCGCGCATGAAGGATCACCTCGTGCCCCTCCTCAAGCAGATGCTTAGCAGAATTCCGTCCCACGCCCGTGGTTGACCCCGTCACGAAAATTCTTGCCATCGCTTGCCTGCCTTTCTTGCCCATTGATCGAGAACTGGATGTAATCGCATTCGACCTATCGACAAATCACAAGAGGCAGCCCGTGCCCCGCGAAAACCTCAATGACCTTCGGGCCTTCATGGCCGTGGCGCAGGAAAGCAGCTTCACCCGCGCCGCCGCGCGTCTGGACGTGTCGCAATCCGCGCTGAGCCACACGATCCGCCAGCTTGAAGAGCGGCTCGGCCTGCGCCTGCTGACCCGCACCACGCGCGCCGTCTCGACTACCGAGGCCGGGCAGCGCCTTCTGGACGGGATCAGCCATCACATCGGCCAGATCGATGCCCAACTCGATGAAATCGGCGCCCTGCGCGAAACCCCCGCCGGCACGGTGCGCCTTGTCTCCTCCGAACTGGGCATCGCCCAAGTGCTCTGGCCAAAGCTGCAACCGCTGCTCCGCGCCAACCCCGATATCAAGGTGGAGATCACGCTGGACAACGGCTTCAACGACATCGTGGCCGAAGGCTTCGATGCCGGTGTGCGGCGGGGCGAACATCTGGCGAAGGACATGATCTCAGCCCGGATCGGTGAGCCCCTGCGCTACATTGTCGTCGCCACGCCGCAGGTCTTCGAGGCGCACCCGAAACCGCAGCATCCGCGCGATCTGGCGGAGCTGCCCTGCGTGAACTTCCACCTGCAATCGGCCAAGCGCAACTTCCCTTGGGAATTCCGCGAGGACGGGCATGATCTGCGGGTTAAGGTCGACGGCCAGTTGGCGTTCAACAACATCTTCCTGGTGCTCGACGCCGCGCTCGCCGGCTTCGGCTGCGCTTACATGTCGGCGGACCTTGCCGAACCGCATCTGAAGGCCGGTCGCCTGGTGCAAGTGCTGGACGACTACTGCCCGTTCTTCGACCCCTTCCATCTCTATTACCCGAACCGGCGCCAGCCATCGCCTGCGTTCCGCGCCGTTCTGGAGGCGCTGCGGCACAGGGGGTGACGCAGGCAGCTTCACGCGGGGCGTGATGCCGCCTTCAGCCCCGGCTGGACATCAAACATAAGCGAGATACCGGCCAGCCACGAGGACGCCGACCCAACTGGCGATTGAAACCGCCCCGGCGATCTTGGCGGGCCAGGGAGGAACCGCTGCCTGTTCCCAGTCATGGACGGATCGGTAGATGCCCAGATGAAAGATCAAGATGTTCACGCCAGAGATCGCGATAAGCCCCAGCTTCCAAGGCGCCGCCGCGCTAAAACCGACCGCGCGCGCGACGCCCGTGAACATCAACCCGCCACTGATCGCCGCCGCCGCGAAGCCGAACACACACAGCGGCAGCACGTTCCGGGTCACCATGGTCACTGGCACATGCCGACCGCCCAGCCCCATGAGACGCAGGTCGACGACGATGGCCCCGCCGACCAACAGGGCAATCCCCAGAATGTGGAGGCTTTCGAGCAGAGGGTAGGCTTGCGGTGCCATGCGGACCCAGACCGCAACTGGCGTGCGCTCCAGATCCGTAAGCGCGGCGACGACCCAGTCTGGCAAGGCTCAGTTCGCGGGTTCAGGTTGGCTGGGAAAGGCCGTCAGCTGCTGCCAGACGCCCTGACCGTCTTCCAGCCAGAACATCACGGGGCGCAGGTCATGCGCATCTTCGGCACCCAAATATCCCAGCACCTCGAGGGTTTCCCCCATTTCGATCGGCCGGTCGAGGCCCCAGCGGGACATCCAGCCGGGCCCTGCCAGGGTCAGGTGGATCTCTTGGTGTTCCCCCTCGTAGGGGCGAGCCGACGCCATCGTCGCCTCTCCCTCCGAGCGGTTGGCGCCCTGTGGCAGGGCACGCTCCCGGAACCCATCCGGCAGGTCTGTTTGGTCCACGGTGATCGTCACCTCGCTGTGCGGATTGCCCCAGCGAACATCTGTCACGGTGCCTTGGATGTAATAAGCGCGCGTGGTCTCGAAACTGCTCCACCCGTGATGGGCGGCCGCCGGAAGCGGCGTCAGAACCAAGGACTGCACCGCGACGGCCGCGGCAAGCGCAAGGGGTTTGAGGGATTTCATCATCAAGCTCTCCTGGTGTTTGTCGACTTACGGGCGTCACGGCGATGCTCTGGCACCAGCAACTCTGACCGTCTCGCATGGTGAACAGACTAACCGGAACGGTGCGCTGCACTATGCTGCGCAGGCCGTGAACGCTCATGACGAACGCTCATCAATCTGGCCGGAGAGCGCGCTTCTATCAGTCGTGGTGCCGGCCCGAGGCTCGGGCCGGCCAAGGGGCCAAGATCAAGCCTTCGACGCAGAGCGGTCGATCTGGTCCAGAACCTCGTGCAAGCCGACCGCATCGGCAAAGCTCGGCGCGGTGCGCGACCCGGATCGGATGTCGTTGGCCATGCGGGCATAGACCCCGGCCACGTTGCGCGCGCCGGGGAATTCGGGCTTGCCGTCATAGAGCGACGCATCGGGCATCTGCTCGGTCAGGTCCGTCTCGTCCCCACGCGCGCCCTTGATGGTCAGTTGCACCATCTGCGCGTGACCAAGACCGGCAGTGACCTGAATGTCACCCTCTGTGCCGTTGATTTCCCACAGGAAATTGGTACCGCGATTGGTGCCGCCACGGTAATGCAGCGACAGCGCCGCGCCGCTGGCCATCTGGCCCTGCACCATGACCTGATCGGGCGCGGTCTTGGGCCGTTCCTCGCCCGTGTCGGTGACCGTCACCGTATTATAGTTGAAGGTCTTGGTGGCGCTGAGCGGGCCGAAATCGCCCAGCACGTCGCGCACGGCGGCAAGGGTGTGGCCCATCGGAATGTCCTCCATGGTGCCGCCATTGGCCTTGTCGAACAGGTAGTAAAGCGCTGCCGAGGTCGTGTTCGCCCAGTTGCCGCCCGACCCGATGAGAGAGGTCGAGAGGACGCGCCCGACATAGCCATCGGCAATCAGGGTCTTCAGATGCTCCACCTCCAAAGCCGCACGCGCCTGCGTGCCGGCAACGGCGACAACGCCCTTCTCCTCGGCCAGCGCCGCGAGTTTGCGCGCCTCGTCCAGCCCGTTGCCAAGCGGCCATTCACAATAGACATGCTTGCCCGCGTTCAGGGCGAGGCTGACCAGTTCGAAATGGTAAGGCACCTTGACCGTGACGACGACGACATCGATCTGGTCCGAGGTGACGAGGTCGGCGGGCGTGTCGAAGGCTGTCAAACCATGCGCCTCGGCCGTGCGCTGACCGCTTTCGGGGGTGCTGTTGGCAACGCCGACGATCTCGAAATCATCGGTCAGTGTCTTCAGCGCCGGAAGATGCGCGCTGAAGGCCCAGTTGCTGTCAGGGTTGAGGCCGATGAACCCGACCTTGATGCGGTCTGCCATGATATGATCTCCGTGTCTTGCCTACGGGGCGCGCGCCCACGCAGGGTCTTTGGTGTCTGTTGTGACAGGGTGCGCCTGCCCGATCTGGACAGCCGTGGGAGGGCCGTGCCCCGAAAGGCCGCGCGCGCCATTTTGTGATAAGCACGCGCAACACCCTGTCTTGCGGAAAAAAGATATGCGTAGGATCTTCAGACACCATCATGCATTGTCTCGGAGACTTGCCTGATCCGATCAAACCGGCCGCACATTCCGGAGGCCCTAAGCAGGAGGCTCGATTGCCCGAGGACATCTCCGCACTGGCGGCGCGCGCTGCCGGGATCGTCGCGCAGCAGGACGCGGTCGACCTTCTCGACGGCGTGACCCTCTTGTCAGCCCGTTCGACCGACAGCCGCATGGCCATGTTCTATGAGCCGATGGCCGTGATCGTGCTGCAGGGCGCGATGGAGGTCACCATCGGGCAGGCCATTCTGGACTATGCGCCGGGCACCTGCTTTGTCGGCTCCATCGACCTGCCGGTGACGGGCCGCGTGACCCGGGCCAGCCGTGATGCGCCCTATCTCGCCATCCGTGTCGCCCTGCGGCGCGACGCCCTTGCGGACCTGCTGGCCGATGCGCCCCAGGTCGCGGCCGAACGGGGCAAATGCTATGCCTTCGGCCCGATCGCCGAGGGTCTTCCCGAGGTCTGCGCGCGCCTTCTTGCCCTGCACGATACCCCCGAGGACGCTGCGGTTCTGGGCCCGCTGATCCAGCGCGAGCTGCTTTATCGGCTGCTGCGCGGGCCGCAAGCCGCCGCCCTGCACCAGATCGTCGCCTCTGACCCCAAGCTGACGCAGGTGCGCCGGGCGCTGCACTGGATCCGCACCCATCTCGACGAAAGCGTTCCGGTGCAGGACATGGCCAATTGCGCCGGGATGAGCATCGCGTCCTTCCATCGCCATTTCCGCGCCGCAACCGGGATGAGCCCCCTGCAATACCAAAAGGCCCTGCGCCTTCAGGCCGCCCGACGCGCGATCCTGTCAGGCACGGAGATTGCCCGCGCGGCTTTTGCGGTCGGCTACGAAAGCCCCTCGCAGTTCAGCCGCGAATACGCCCGCATGTTTGGCTTGGCCCCTTCGAAGGATCTGAAACGCCTCATCGGACAGGACAGCGCGGCGGTCTGAGCCCCTCAGGCCGGGCCATCCGACGTGACGCCGGACAAGATCAGCCGAGCCGCCACGGGGAAGGATTTGAAGAAGGACTGGCCTTCGAACATGGGGCGCATGTTGAGGCAGCCCCTTTGCAGTGGTCCCCCCACGATGCGCGAAGTCCGGTAGGATTTCGGTGACCAGGAGGACTACGGAATGGCTGGAAAGCGAGAGAAGCCGGAAGACATTGTCACCAAGCTGCGCCAGTTCGAACGCCATACAGTTTTTCAAAAATGAAAATCCGTAACCCACACCAAGCCGACCCACTCAAAACGACAGAAACTGCGTCGCTTCATCGGCGGTCGCAGCATCACTGAAATCGGCCTCGTCCGGGATCCGGCCAAAGGCGATCTTGGCACCAACATAGCCGCCCGCGATCTCGTCTTGCACGCCCAGCGACAGCGCCTTGGCCCCGTGCGACTGGCGCAGGCTGTCCATCAGGTCGCTGACCTTTTCCCATTTCTGCCGCGTGGCATCATCCGCGCCCTCGTCCAGCGCCCCACCGAAAAGATCGCCGGTGATCTCTGCATCGGTCACCACGCCCTGCAGCGTCACGCTGACCATACGCGGCGAGAAACGAACGCTCTGGCGCGCCTCCGCCAGCCCCTTTGACAGACAGCGTGTGAAGGTGCGGTCGTCGCGCGCGGCTGGAAAACTATCGCGCCAGTGCCATTGGGCATCTTCGGCGCCCCTGCCCGTTCGAAAGCTCAGCACCAACTCGGTGGCCCGCAAGCCATCGCGGCGCAACCGCCGGGCCGCGCTGAGCAGCAATTGCCGGGCGCAGGCCTCGACCTGATCCGGGCTCCGCCCGTCGCGGGGCAGCACCCGTCCGTGACCATACATGCTTTTCTTGGTCTCCGGGCGCTCCGCATGGAGGCCATGAAGCTCGTTCCAGAACCGCTCGCCCTCGACATTCCCCCAGATCTTGCGCGCCTGCTTCGGGGCAAGGCGCCACAGACCGTCGATATCGCGCACCCCTGCCGCCGCCAGACGTGCTCCGATCCCTTTGGAGATGCCGGGCAAGTCGTTGAGCGGCAGGTGAGACAGGCAGCCCGGCAGCGCCTGCGCCTCGATCAACGCAAAGCCATCGGGCTTGTTCATCTCGGCGCCGACCTTGGCCAGCAGTTCGGTGGGCGCCATGCCGATGGAGCAGGTGAGTGCAGGACTGAACGCCTGAGCCAAAGCCACCTTGATGCGATCCGCCAGCGCCCTGCCCTGCGCGGCCTCGCTGGGCGACAGATGGCAGACAACCTCATCGATTGACCGGACAGCGGCCACCGGAAGGATGCTGCCGATGACGGTCAGGATGCGTTTGTGGAGCCGAACGTAGGCATCGTGGCGGGCAATCACCAAGATCATATCCGGGATCACCGCGCGGGCGTCACGAATTGAGGCGCCGGACTTCACACCGCGCGCCTTGGCCTCGCGACTGACGGCGATGCAGCTGGTATGCGGGCTATCCAGCGGCACGACGCCCAAAGGACGCCCGCGCAGGTCTGCGTTGAAATGCTGCTCGGCAGACGCGAAGAAGCTGTCAAAATCGAGATACAGGCGCTCGACCCTCGGTGCTGCACCGGTCTCGATTTCCCAAGGCTTCGACATCGCGGCTCCCTTTCAGCATCGAAGAATAGGTCAGCTTTCAGCACGCCCATTTCAAGGCCGACTCGATAGGGCTGAGGTTTCACTGCGCGGCAAAGTCACGACAGTGAAATCCGCATCGGCGTGCAAAGCCCGCGCCTGTCCAACGTTCGTCCCGGACGCTCACCATCCCACGCAGATAGACCAAATTATCATATGAGGAGGCGCTTCAAGGATTTATGCAAGCGGACCCGCCAGGGCCCGATTTTCAGCAAACGCCGCACTCATGCGTCGCAGGAACGCGCGCGTCTCTCTAAAGTGAACCATGAGAGATTTGACGAGGGCATCGACAATCAGGTCGACGCCCTCGCCCTGCATCAGTTCGACCCCAATGCTATCGCTTTTTGCATCAGCTGACTTACTGATGCAGTGTCTGGTTCAGGGTATGTTCCGTTCACTGGCCGTTCCATATCTCTACAGAAGGCCAGTTAGAGGATCATAACCCTTAAAAATCAGATACTTACCCGATGCGGTAGTTGGGGGATTCCCGGGTGATCTGAACATCGTGCACGTGGCTTTCGGAAAGCCCCGCGTTGGTGATGCGCACGAAATTGCAGTTCTTGCGCATCTCCTCGACCGTTGCGTTGCCCGTATAGCCCATGGCGGCGCGCAGCCCGCCGATCAACTGGTGAATCACCGCGCCAGCCGAGCCCTTGTAGGGCACCTGCCCCTCGATGCCCTCGGGCACCAGCTTGTCGCTCGCCGCGTCCTTCTGGAAGTAGCGGTCGGCCGAGCCGCGCGCCATGGCGCCAAGGCTGCCCATGCCGCGGTAGGCCTTGAACGAGCGGCCCTGATAGAGGATCACCTCGCCCGGGCTCTCGTCGGTGCCGGCGATCATGCTGCCGACCATGGCGCAGGAGGCGCCCGCGGCGATCGCCTTGGCGAAATCGCCCGAGAACTTGATGCCGCCGTCGGCGATCACCGGCACGTCGCCGGCGGCCTGCGAACAGTCCATCACCGCGGTCAGCTGCGGCACGCCAACACCCGCAACCATCCGGGTGGTGCAGATCGAGCCCGGCCCGATGCCCACTTTCACCGCATCGGCCCCGGCGTCGATCAGCGCTTTCGTTGCGTCTGCCGTGGCGACATTGCCGGCGATGACCTGCACGTGGTTCGACAGCGCCTTGGCGCGGGCAACCGCCTCGATCACCCCGGCGCTGTGCCCGTGCGCGGTGTCGATCACCACGATGTCGACCCCGGCGTCAACCAGCGCCTCGGTGCGCTCGAAGCCAGCCTCGCCGACGCCCGACGCCGCCGCGACCCGCAGACGGCCCAGGTCGTCCTTCGAGGCGGAGGGGTTGACCACGGCCTTCTCGGTGTCCTTGAGCGTCAGCAGGCCGGTGAGCTTGCCGCCTGCGTCGGTGACCAGCAGCTTCTCGATGCGTCGCGCACGCATCAGGCTGATCGCCTCTTCGCGGTCGGCGGGCTCTTGCAGGATCGCAAGGTTTTCCGAGGTCATCATCACCCGCACCGGCGTGTCGGGCTTCTGCGCGAAGCGCATGTCGCGGTTGGTGACGATGCCGACAACACGGTGGCTCTCATCGACCACCGGGAAGCCGGTGAACCCGTAGCGCTCGGTCAGCGCCTGCGCATCGGCCAGCGTCTGGTCGGGGGTCAGCGTCACCGGGTTGTAGACGATGCCACTCTCGAAACGCTTCACCCGGCGCACTTCCTGCGCCTGGCGTTCGACGTCGAGGTTTTTGTGGATCACCCCGATGCCACCGGCCTGCGCCATGGTGATCGCCATGCGCGCCTCTGTCACCGTGTCCATGGCGGACGAAAGCAGCGGGATATTGAGCGAGATGCTCTTGGTGACCTTGGTGCGCGTGTCGGCCGTGGACGGCAGAACGCTGGATGCTGCGGGAAGCAGCAGGACATCGTCGAAGGTGAAGGCCTCGCGAATCTCCATGGGGGCGGCTCCTTGGGAGGGTATCGGTTGGCACGTCCCTATTGCACGGATGTTGAGCGGGGAAAAGACCCCTCGCGATTTCGCGTGCTTGGAGGTGGGAGTTCGGGGGCGCTGCCCCCGCCCTGCGGGCTCCCCCGGGATATTTCCGTCTAGACGAAGAGCCAGAGCAGCGCTTCGACCAGCGCCAGCACCGCAAAGGGCAGCGACAGCACAAGCGCCAGCAGCAGCGCGGCGGCGCGGGTCGGGCGAACGCGGGGCGCGAGCGCCTTGGGACGGCGGTTGCTGCGGGCGGTATCCATCTGGCGATGTTAACCACATTGTGACTTTTCAGAGCGTTAATGGCAGCGATGGACACGCTCTGCCTGCCTCTGCCCCCGTCCTTGCCTCTGCCCCTGCCGCAATCGCCTCATCACGCCCGCGCCTGCGCGCTTCTCGGCATTGAGACGCGCAGCCGCAGAGGACCGCAGGCTGACCCCGGCTCCGGCACCGATACCGGCCCCATTTCCGGCCCCGCCTCGCTGCACTGGCAAACGCAAGTCCGGCATCTGACCGGTCTCGGCCGCGTCGAATTGATGTCGCGCGGACCGGTCGCGCGCCACGCCAGCGGCCAGCCCGTGGCGCTGGCGACATGGTTCGATGAGTGGCGCGCCACCCGGCCCCGCGCCGCCCTGCTGTTGAACGCCGATGGCCCTCCGCCGGAGGCGCTGCGCCGCGCCGGCTTCTGGCCCCTGCTCACCCCGGCAACCTTGGCGCTGCTGCCGCTCGGCCCCGAGCCAGACATGCGCGCCGCGATGACCCAGAAGTGGCGGAACCGGCTGCGGCGCGCGCAGGGCACCAAGCTGCGCGTCCGGCGGCTGCCGCTGCGCGCCGACCACTGGCTGCTTCCGGCGGAGGCGGCGCAGGCGCGCGCCCGGCGCTACCGCACCCTGCCGCCCGGCTTTCTCGCCGCCTATGCGGCCGCCAACCCCGGCGCGGCGCTGATCTGGGAGGCGCGGCTGGCCAGCGCCCCCGTCGCCGCGATCGCGGTGCTGCGCCACGGCACGATGGCCACGTGGACAACCGGCGTCTCACGCCCCGAGGGACGCCGGTGCAACGCCATGAACCTGCTGCTGTGGCAGGCCATGCGCTGGCTGGCGGCGCGGCATTCCATCTTGGACCTCGGCATGATCAACGACGACGACGCGCCGGGGCTCGCGCATTTCAAGCGCGGCACCGGCGCCCGCCTGCACCGGCTCGGCGGCACATGGCTGCACAGCCGCACATTGGCCCCGCTGGCCCGCCGCTTGCCGGCCACGCTCGCGGACTGAGCGCGCCCGCCGCCCCGCACCGCCGGAAAAACGCGCAAAGCGACGGCCCGCCTCCCCCGACAGCCCCCCACAATCGCCCTGCGAGCCCCAAACGCAAAAAGGGCCGGGCACCCTTCGGCGCCCAGCCCTTCTTCTCTTCACAAATACGCCGCCCGTCCGCTGCCGCTCGCGCGACCTGCGGCCCAAGGCGCCGCGCAGGTCTCACTCGGTCACGGTCACCGAGCTCATCACGTCGGGCTGGCCAGTGACCGCGCCGTTGCGGCCCTCGCCGCGCTTGATCGCGTCGACCACCTCCATGCCCGAGGTCACCTCACCCACCACCGTGTACTGGCCGTTGAGGTGCGGCGCCGGGGCGAACATGATGAAGAACTGCGAGTTCGCCGAGTTCGGGTTCTGCGAGCGCGCCATGCCAACCACGCCGCGCTCGAACGACCGGTCCGAAAACTCTGCCGGCAGATCGGGCATGTCCGAGCCGCCGGTGCCTGCCATGCGCAGGTCCTCGCCCAGCTTGCCGTATTGCACGTCGCCGGTCTGCGCCATGAAGCCGTCGATCACCCGGTGAAACACCACGCCATCATAGGCGCCGGAACTGGCAAGCTCGGTGATCCGCGCGGCGTGCTCGGGGGCGACGTCGTCGAAGAGTTCGATGTGGAAGGTGCCATTGGCGCCCTCGCCCTCAACCTGCACGTCAAGCCCCGCCGCAAGCGCGGGCGACGCGACAACCGAAAGCAGCAGTACCAGCTTACGCATCTGCGGCCACCTTCACCGAGATCATCCGGTCGGGCTCCGCAGGCGGCTCGCCGCGGGTGATCGCGTCCACATGCTCCATGCCTTCGACGACCCGGCCATACACGGTGTACTGGCCGTTGAGGAAGTGGTTGTCCTTGAAGTTGATGAAGAACTGCGAGTTCGCCGAGTTCGGGTTCATCGAGCGCGCCGCGCCCAGCGTGCCGCGGTCATGCGGCAGCTTCGAGAACTCCGCCGGCAGGTCGGGCAGCTGCGAACCGCCGGTGCCGGCGCGGCGCAGGTTGAAGCCGTCTTCCATGTCGCCGTGCTCGACGTCGCCGGTCTGCGCCATGAAGCCGTCGATCACCCGGTGAAAGCAGACGTTGTCATATTCGCCCGCGCGCGCCAGTTCCTTCATGCGCTCGGCGTGCTTCGGCGCCACGTCGGGCAGCAGTTCGATGGTGACGGTGCCGCCCTTCAACTCGATGAGGATGGTGTTTTCGGGGTCCTTGATCTCGGCCATGTCGATACTCCCTATGGCAAGTGCTGCGCGAGATTTAGTCCGCCCCGCCGCGAATGCCAAGCCGCGCGCCGCCCAGAATCCTGCAACGCACCGCGCAACTCCTTGTGCGGGCAGCCTTGTGCAGACAGTGCCGCATTGACCTCTGGCCCGGCACGGGGCAGACCTTTGGCCAAGAACGAGATCAGGAGGACCCAGATGGCCTGGAAGACACTCGACGACATGGACCTGAGCGGCAAACGCGTGCTGACCCGTGTCGACATCAACGTGCCGGTGGACGGCGGCGTGGTCACCGACGCAACCCGGATCGAGCGCGTGGCGCCCACCGTGCAAGACGTCCTGTCGCGCGGCGGCACGCCGGTTCTGCTGGCGCACTTCGGCCGTCCCAAGGGCAAGGTGGTGCCCGAGATGTCGCTGAAGACGCTGGTCCCGGCGCTCGAGGCCGCCTTCGGCACGACGGTCAATTTCGCCACGCTGGATGACGCCGCCGCGGTGATCGACGGCTGCGCCGAGGGCCAGATCGTGCTGCTGGAGAATACCCGTTTCGAGCCCGGCGAGGAAAAGAACGACGAGGCGCTGGCGCAGCGCTACGCCGCGCTTGGCGATGTCTACTGCAACGATGCCTTCTCGGCGGCGCACCGCGCCCACGCCTCCACCGCCGCGCTGGCGCATCTGCTGCCGGCCTGCGCCGGGCGTCTGATGCAGGCCGAGCTTGAAGCGCTCGAGGCCGCTTTGGGCAATCCCAAGCGCCCGGTGCTGGCGGTGGTCGGCGGCGCCAAGGTCTCGACCAAGCTCGACCTGCTCGGCAACCTCGTGGAAAAGGTCGACATGCTGGTGATCGGTGGCGGCATGGCCAACACCTTCCTCGCCGCGCAGGGTGTCGACGTGGGCAAATCGCTCTGCGAGCATGAGATGACCGGCACCGCCCAGCAGATCGCCGAGAAGGCCGCCGCGGCGGGCTGCGAGATCCTGCTGCCGCGCGACGTGGTGGTGGCCCGCGAGTTCCGCGAAAACGCGCCGTCGGAAGTGGTAGCCGCCGAAGCCTGCCCCGCCGACGCGATGATCCTCGACGCCGGCCCCGACAGCGTGGCGCATGTGGAGCAGGCCATTGGCCGCGCCGAGACGCTGATCTGGAACGGCCCGCTCGGCGCCTTCGAGATCGCCCCCTTCGATGCGGCCACCAATGCCGCGGCCAAGTTTGCCGCCAAGCGCACCGCGCAGGGCGAGCTGGTCTCGGTTGCCGGTGGCGGCGACACGGTGGCGGCACTCAACAAGGCCGGCGCTTCGGAGGATTTCACCTATATCTCCACCGCCGGCGGCGCGTTCCTCGAATGGATGGAAGGCAAGACCCTTCCCGGCGTCGCCGCCCTCGGCTGAGCGCCGCGGTAACCGGGCACCGCAACTGCGCTTTTCCCGGCACAGCCGCCGGGAAAATGCGAGTTTTTCGCGCCGAGCATCGCCATAGGCGGATCCGGGCATTCCCATGTCGATTCGCCTGTGGCATAGTTTTACAGCCCAACGGCCTCCACACACACGAGGGGTCGCGGCAGCAGACGGCACGATCATTGAGCAGGACCGAATTTTCATGACGGGCAGACGCAAACCGGCCATCGGCGGCCTGATCTTCGCGGCCATCGCGGTGAGCCTTGCCGGGTATTTCACCTTCGCCGCCGTTCAGGGCGATTATGGCGTTTTCCGCCGCGCCGAGATCGAGGTCGAAGGCGCCCGACTGAGCGCCGAGCTTGACCGCCTCAACAGCGAGGTGGCGCATCTGGAAAACCTCACCCGCCGGCTGTCGGACGATTATCTCGACCTCGACCTGCTCGACCAGCAGGCGCGCGATGTACTCGGGATGATCCGCTCGGACGAGATCGTCGTGCGCTGAGCCGGCGCGCTGGCTCTCAGATATCTCCTGACGGTGCCTTTCGCAGCCGACACGGCGCAGCCATCCATGGGTGAAAGTTTTGAGGGGGCTCTGCCCCCGCACGCCGCTGCGCGGCGCACTCCCCCGGCGTATTTTTGAAGAGAAGAAGGCCTGCGGGCGCTGCCTCTGCGCGCTTCTTCTCTTTGCAAATACGCACGGCGCGGCGGGCCGTCCGGGCGCCGCGATGGATGCGGCGCGCACCGGCGAGGTTCCGCCGCCCCCTTGCCTTGCACTGCCCCTGCGCCACTTTTTCCCCGAACACGGCCCGCCGCCCTTTGACACTGGCGTGTGAGGGCTTTACTGTGTGAGAAAGTTTAACACTAAACTAAGTTGGGAGGAGCGCTTATGGCCGCCCGGAAACCAGCCGCCAAGCCGAACGTCTCGCCCGAAGAGCTCAAGCAATACTACCGCGACATGCTGCTCATCCGCCGCTTCGAAGAGAAGGCGGGTCAGCTTTATGGCATGGGGCTCATCGGTGGGTTCTGTCACCTTTACATCGGTCAGGAAGCCGTTGTCGTCGGCCTCGAGGCCGCGGCAGAGGAAGGCGACAAGCGCGTCACCTCCTATCGCGACCATGGCCACATGCTCGCCTGCGGCATGGACCCGAACGGCGTCATGGCCGAGCTCACCGGCCGCGAAGGCGGGTATTCGAAGGGCAAAGGCGGCTCGATGCACATGTTCAGCCGTGAGAAGCACTTCTACGGCGGCCACGGCATCGTTGGCGCGCAGGTGCCGCTTGGCGCCGGCCTCGCCTTCGCCGACCGCTACCTCGAGAACAACCGGGTGACCTTCACCTACTTCGGCGACGGCGCCGCCAACCAGGGCCAGGTCTACGAGACCTTCAACATGGCCTCGATCTGGAAGCTGCCGGTGGTCTTCGTGATCGAGAACAACCAGTACGCCATGGGCACCTCGCAGAAGCGCTCGACCTCCACCGACGAGATCTACACCCGCGGCGCGCCCTTCGGCATCCCCGGCGAGCTGGTCGATGGCATGGACGTGCTGGCGATCAAAGAGGCCGGCGAGAAGGCGGTCGAGCACTGCCGCGCCGGCAAGGGTCCCTACATCCTCGAGATCAAGACCTACCGCTACCGCGGCCACTCGATGTCGGACCCGGCCAAATACCGGACCCGCGAGGAAGTGCAGAAAATGCGCGACGAGCGCGACCCGATCCAGAACGTGCGCGACCTGCTGCTGCAGGGCAAGCACGCCTCGGAAGATGACCTCAAGGCCATCGACAAGGAAATCAAGGACATCGTCAACGCCTCGGCAGAGTTCTCGAAAGAGAGCCCGGAGCCCGCTCTGGACGAGCTGTGGACCGACATCTACGCCGACGAAGTGCCGCAAGGCGACGCGGTAGAGGCCTGAGGCAGAAGGACTAGACGCATATGGCAACCGAAATTCTCATGCCCGCGCTCTCGCCGACCATGGAAGAGGGCACGCTGGCCAAATGGCTGGTCAAGGAAGGCGACACCGTCACCTCGGGCGACATTCTCGCCGAGATCGAGACCGACAAGGCGACGATGGAATTTGAGGCCGTCGATGAAGGCATCGTCGGCAAGATCCTCGTCGAGGAAGGCACCGAAGGCGTGAAGGTCAACACCCCGATCGCGGTGATGGTCGAAGAGGGCGAAGACGCCTCCGACATCGATGTGTCCTCCGGCGGCGACGACGCCTCCACGAGCGAAGAGACCGCCGAAGAGACCCCGGACGCACCGGTCGAGGCGGCCCCCGCCTCTGCCCCCGCGACCCCCAAGGCCAAGGCGGTCGAACCCGACTGGCCCGAAGGCACCGAGCTCAAGCAGCAGACCGTGCGCGAAGCGCTGCGCGACGCCATGGCCGAAGAAATGCGCTCGGATGCCAACGTCTTCGTCATGGGCGAGGAAGTGGCCGAGTATCAGGGGGCCTATAAGGTGACCCAAGGCCTTCTCGACGAGTTCGGCGACAAGCGGGTGATCGACACCCCGATCACCGAGCACGGCTTTGCCGGCATCGGCGTCGGCGCGGCCTTCGGCGGGCTCAAGCCCGTGGTCGAATTCATGACCTTCAACTTCGCCATGCAGGCGATTGACCAGATCATCAACTCGGCAGCGAAAACGCTCTACATGTCCGGCGGCCAGATGGGCGCCCCCATGGTCTTCCGCGGCCCGAACGGCGCGGCGGCCCGCGTCGGCGCGCAGCACAGCCAGGACTACGCGGCATGGTACGCGATGGTGCCCGGCCTGAAGGTGGCGATGCCCTACTCGGCTTCCGACGCCAAAGGTCTGCTGAAGAGCGCCATCCGCGACCCCAACCCGGTGATCTTCCTCGAGAACGAGATCCTCTACGGCCGCTCCTTCGACGTGCCGGTGATGGATGACTTCACCGTGCCCTTCGGCAAGGCCCGCATCTGGCGCGAGGGCGAGGACGTCACCATCGTGTCCTTCGGCATCGGCATGACCTACGCGCTCGAGGCGGCGGAAAAGCTGGCGGAAGACGGCATCTCGGCCGAGGTCATCGACCTGCGCACCCTGCGCCCGATCGACTATGGCACCGTCATCGAGTCGGTGAAGAAGACCAACCGCTGCGTGACCGTGGAAGAAGGCTGGCCCGTCGGCTCGATCGGCAACCACCTGTCGTCCTACATCATGCAGAACGCCTTCGACTGGCTCGACGCCCCGGTGATCAACTGCACCGGCAAGGACGTGCCCATGCCCTATGCGGCGAACCTCGAAAAGCACGCGCTGATCACCACCGCAGAGGTGGTCGACGCGGTCCGCCAAGTCACCTACCGGTAAGGAGAGCGCGTCATGCCCACAGAAATCCTGATGCCCGCGCTGTCGCCGACCATGGAGGAAGGCACGCTGGCCAAATGGCTGGTGAAAGAGGGCGATACGGTCAACTCGGGCGACATCCTCGCCGAGATCGAGACCGACAAGGCGACGATGGAGTTCGAAGCCGTCGACGAAGGCACCATCGGCAAGATCCTCATCGAGGAAGGCAGCGAAGGGGTGAAAGTGAACACCCCGATCGCCGTGCTGCTCGAAGAGGGGGAAAGCGCCGACGACATCGACACCAGCGCCTCCGCCAAGGAAGCGCCGGCCGAAAGCAAGGCCGAGGCCCCCGCGCCCAAGGACGAGGGTGCCAAGGCAGCCGCCGCCACCCCGGCGGCCGCATCGGCAACCCCTGCCCCGGCAGCGCCCAAGGGTGAGGATGGCAAGCGCATCTTCGCCTCGCCGCTGGCCCGTCGCATCGCGGCGGACAAGGGGCTGGATCTGGCGCAGGTCAAAGGCACCGGCCCGCACGGTCGCATCGTCAAGGCCGACGTCGAGGCTGCCAAGCCCGCCGAGAAGGCTGCCAAGTCCGAGGCTGCTCCCGCCGCCGAGAAGAAGGCCGCAGACGCCGCCGTCATGCCCGCCGGTCCGTCCACGGACGCGGTGCGCAAGATGTACGACGGGCGCGAGTTCGAAGAGGTCAAACTCGACGGCATGCGCAAGACCGTGGCCAGTCGCCTCACCGAGGCCAAGCAGACCATCCCGCACTTCTACCTGCGTCGCGACATCAAGCTCGACGCGCTGCTGAAGTTCCGCAGCCAGCTGAACAAGCAGCTTGAATCGCGCGGCGTGAAGCTGTCGGTCAACGACTTCATCATCAAGGCGAGCGCGCTGGCGCTGCAGTCGGTGCCCGACGCCAACGCCGTCTGGGCCGGCGACCGCATCTTCAAGCTCAAACCGTCCGACGTGGCGGTGGCCGTGGCGATCGAAGGTGGCCTGTTCACCCCGGTGCTGAAAGACGCCGAGATGAAGTCGCTGTCGGCGCTTTCGTCCGAGATGAAGGATCTTGCGGGCCGCGCCCGCAACAAGAAGCTCGCACCGCATGAATATGTCGGCGGCAGCTTCGCGATCTCCAACCTCGGCATGTATGGCATCGACAACTTCGACGCGGTGATCAACCCGCCGCACGGCGCGATCCTTGCCGTGGGCGCGGGCGTCAAGAAGCCGGTCGTCGGCGACGATGGCGAACTGACCGTGGCCACAGTGATGTCGGTGACGCTCTCGGTCGACCACCGGGTCATCGACGGCGCGCTTGGTGCCGAGCTGCTGTCGGCGATCGCCGACAACCTCGAGAACCCGATGGTGATGCTGGCCTGATCCGGCCAGCACGCCGAGGAAACAAGCGGCCCCTGCCTCGCGGCGGGGGTCGTTTTCTGTTTTGCGGCAGATCGTTACCGCGCGACAGCGCGCCTACCAGTGCCCTCCCGCGTCCCGCCGATCACCCTGATCCGCTGCCCGGCGAGATACCGCGCCGCCGGATTTCCCCGGCATGATTTCCCCGGCATGATTTCCCCAGCGTCATGCAACCGCTGCATGCCGAGCTTGCGCAGCCATCAGTTGTGAAGATGTACGTGTCGCGTAAGTTACGGGCATGCTGCGACGCGGCGGGTTTGGCATGTCTGCATGTTTGCCACCGCGCCAACGCTCCCCGACATTCGACGACCCACGTCCAACCCAACATCCGACCATCGGAGCTGTGACATGGCTACCCAAGACCGTCAGGCCGTTCTGACGATCCTCTCGCTGGCGCTTGGCGCCTTTGCAATCGGCGTCTCCGAGTTCGCCGCAATGGGGCTGCTGCCCTATTACGCCGCCGATCTTGCGGTCTCCGAGCCCGACGCCGGCCATGCGGTCAGCGCCTATGCGCTTGGCGTGGTGGTCGGCGCGCCGGTGCTGGCGGTGCTGGGCTCGATGATCCCGCGCAAGCTGCTGCTGATCCTGCTGATCGCATTCTTCGGCCTCGGCAACCTGCTCAGCGCCATGTCCACCGACCTTACCACTCTGATCATCGGCCGCTTCGCCTCGGGGCTGCCGCATGGTGCCTTCCTTGGCATCGCGATGCTGTTTGCCGCCGAGTTCTCGCCCGAGGGCCGCAAGGCGCGCGGCGTGGCGCAGGTGCTGATGGGGCTGACCATCGCCAATGTCATCGGCGTGCCGCTGGCCGGTGCCGCCGGTCAGGTGTTCGGCTGGCGTCTGTGCTTCGTGGTCACCGCCGCGCTCGCCGCCGCCTCGGCGCTGATGATCATCCGCGTCGCCCCCAACGCGCAGACCGGCCCGAGGCCAAGCCCCCTGCGCGAACTGGGTGCGCTGGCCAACCGCGCGGTCTGGAGCACGCTGCTGATCGGCGCCATCGGCTTCGGCGGGGTCTTCGCCGTCTATGCCTATTTCTCCGCTGCCATGCTCGATGCCACCACCGCGCCGGCTTGGGCGATCCCGGCGGCGCTGTCCGGGTTCGGCCTTGGCGGAGTTGTCGGCAACCTCATCGGCGGACGCCTCGCCGACTGGTCGCGGCTTGGCGGCGCGCTGCTGCTGCTGATCGGCATGGTCGCCATGTCGCTGCTCTACACCGTGGTGATCGGCGACTGGCTGATGATGAGCCTGTCGATCTTCCTGCTCGGCGCCACCGCCAGCCTCGCCATCCCGCTGCAAATGCGCCTGATGGACGTCGCCGGAGAAGCGCAGACGCTGGCCGCCGCGCTCAACCACGCGGCCTTCAACGCCGCCAACGCACTGGGACCGTTCCTTGCCGGGCGGGCGCTTGCCGCCGGTCATGGCTGGGGGTCGACGGGACAGGTCGGCGCGGCGCTGGCGGCGGGCGGCATCGTAATGCTGGCGCTGGCATGGCTGGAAAGCCGCAGCCGCGCCCGCCGCGTCATGCCCGCTGTCATGCCCGCGGAGTGACACGCACTCGCCGGAACAAGGCGCGCAGCGCCGCCGGCCAGCGGCCGACCGCCCCTTGGGCGGCCGCTTCGGTCAGCACAGCGCGCGCACGGGCGCAGGTCGGTGCGGCGCGATAAAGCGCAAGCCACGATCGCTGGAAGCGGCAGCCCGCGGTCGTCCACTGGCCTCTGTAGCGCTCTTGCGACTCCACCTATGGCGCTCTGCTCGATAGCAAAAAGGCGCGGACCCCGAGGTCCGCGCCTTTCTCTATTCCGCAATACTGAAGCCGCTCACTCGCTGCAGTTGCAGCCGGTCAGCTTCTGGTCCATCGAGCGCGACGGCTGATCGCAGCCCGCCTCGCCGACGATCTTCGCAGGCACCCCCGCAACCGTCTTGCACGGCGGCACCTCTGCCAGCACCACCGACCCGGCGGCGATGCGCGAGCCGCAGCCCACCTTGATATTGCCCAGCACCTTGGCGCCCGCGCCGATCAGCACGCCATTGCCGATCTTCGGGTGCCGGTCCTCATCCTCTTTGCCGGTGCCGCCCAGCGTCACCGAATGCAGGATCGACACGTCGTCGCCAACCACCGCCGTCTCGCCGATGACGATGGAATGGGCGTGGTCGATCATGATGCCCTGCCCGATCTTCGCCGCCGGGTGAATGTCGACGCCGAACACCTCGGACGAGCGCATCTGGAAGAAATACGACAGATCGCGCCGCCCCTGACGCCACAGCCAGTTGGCCACGCGCTGGCTCTGGATCGCCTGAAAGCCCTTGAAGTACAGCAGCGGCTGCAAAAAGCGATGGCAGGCCGGATCACGCTCAAAGGTGGCACGGATATCGGCCCGCGCCTTCAGCGCCAGCGCCGGGTCCGAGCTATAGGCCTCGTCGCAGATCTCGCGCAGGATTTGCTCGGACATCTCGCCATTGGCAAGCTTCAGCGAAATCCGGTAGGCCAGCGCCCGCTCTATGGTCGGGTGGTGCAGGATCGAGTAATGCACCGAGCCCCCAAGCAGCGGCTCGGCGGCCACGACCTCTTCGGCTTCGTGGATGATCCGGGCCCAGACAGGGTCGAGTTCGGCGATCTTGGCGCGGGTCTTGGCCATTGGAATCCTCCGTGCGGTTGCCCAGCAGTCTAGCAGATAGGCGCGATGCGTCGAAATGCAAAACCGTGATGTAGAGGATCGCAAACGCAGATGGAAGCGCCGAATGGCCCGCCCCTCAGGCGGTCAGTCAGGCGGTCAGTCAGGCGGTCAGTGCCAGCGCCGCAAAAGGCCCCGGCCCGTAACGCGCCGAAACCTGCGCAACGCGCAGCTCATAGCCGCCGGTCACGCCGTCCTGCGCCGGGTCGTACTGCCATGCCGGAACATCGGAAAACGCCTCGCGGATCAGGCTTTGCCCCTGAACCACCCGCAGCAGGTAACGCTCGCGCTCCTCGCCCAAGGGCACCTCTGGCAGATCCCAGCCATCGCCCTCGATCCGCGTGCGCCGGGTCCAGCTGATCGACAGACCGCCAACGCCGGGCACGGCGCGCAGATGCGCCGGGCGATAAGGCCGCAGCCCGTTGCCGTCGAAGGCCAGCACGCGGTGAACGTAGCTTGGATCGTCATAGGAGCGCCGCGCCGGGCCAATGCGGTAGTGCCGCGCCTGCCGCCGCTGCGCGGCGCTCAGCGCGATCTGCTGCGGCGCACCATCCAGAAGCACCACCCATGATCCGGCGGGCCAGACCGCGGGCATCAGCCCGTCGCTGCCCGCCTGTCCGCGCAACCGGTGTGACACGAACCAAACGCCCGGCTCGGCCATCTGCGCATCGCGGAACTGCAGCACCTCCCAATTGCCCGCGCTGCCGTCGCCAATGGCGATCAGGTTGCCGCCCGCCAGAAACGCCGCGTCGCCGATGGATTGCAGCGCGCCGGAACTGAGCCGCAACTGCAGTGGCGCACCGCGGTCGATCCGCCCGGCCGGCGCCGCGAAGAGCGCGGTTTCGGTCCGCCCCACGGTGGCCCGCGCCGCAAGCACCTCATTCAGCACGTAATCGGCGTCACTGGCGGCATCATAGACCGCCACGCTGCCCGGCCAGGGCTCGGCGGTCAGCGCCAGATGCGGCGCATGCGGCACTTCCTCGCCGTGCATCAGCGGCAGATCGAGGAACAGCGGCAGCACCGGCACCGGTGCAACGTACGGGCGCAGCAGCGGCGCATCCTCGGGTCCCGCGGTGGGCAGATAGGTATCGGGTTCGATCCGCACCGCCTCGATGCGCTGACGGCTGCCGATCTCGACCCGGTCGATGCGCGCCCGCATCTCGCCCGCTGGCGACGGCAGTGCCACGACGTCTCCTGCGCCCAGCCCGATCTGCGACGGCGGCAACGAAAACTCCAGCGTATCGCGGGCGATGCGCGCCTCGGCCAGCCAGCGTTCGAGGATCATCCGCGCCTCCGACCGGCTCAGCACCATCGGCAGTTCGCTTTCGGACACCGCATGGGTGCCTTCGTCGGGCAACACCACTTCCTCGGCGGCGACCGCGTGATCGCCCTCGGCCTCGACAAAGCGCAGGCGCAGGCGGCCCGAGATCTCGGCCTCCGCCGCCCGGATGTGCCGCAGATCGCCCGCGTCCTCATCGTCACGCACCAGCCCCGCCGGATCGAGCGGCACCGCCGCGCGCCCGCGCCGCGGTAGGAACTGCAGCACGCCGTCACGCTCGACGGCGTCGACGCCATGCGCCAGCAGCAGCGGCTGCAGCGCGCTGCGCGCGTCCGACACCCGGTCGATCTGGTAGCCGCGCACCCAGCCCCAGAGGCGGCTGACGTCGAACGCCTGCAGCCCCGCCCGGCGACAGACCTCGGCCACCACAGAGGCCAGCGTCCGCGCCGAACAGCGCCCGTTGAGCCAATGCCCGCGCCGGTAGTTGCCGCCATCACTCCACAGGTTCTCGAGCCCCGGAAACCACGGAAACGGCCGCGCGTCCCACGCCCAGACCAGCGCCTTGGACATGTCGAGCATTGGCCCGCCATAGACCTCGGACACCGGGTTGTTGCCCGGATCATTCCAATGCGCATGGATCGCGCGCAGGTATTGCCGCTGCATAAGATCATCGCGCAGCCCATTGGAATAATGAGGCAAAAGGCTTTCCGAGCTTTTCGGATCGAGGAACTTGTTGGGCTGGTTTGCCCCCTTGTCGATGGCGGCGCAGCCCAGTTCGGTGAACCAGATCGGCTTGCTCTGCGGCGCCCAGTCGGTGGGCATTTCCTGCCGCACGCCGCCGATCCGCTCGTGGTGCAGATTCGACCACCAGCCGCGCAGGTCCTTGTAGCGATAGACCCACGGCTCGCCATGCGCGCCATCGGTGATCGGCACCCGGCGCTGCGCGTCCCGCGCCTCGGCGCTTGGGTAATACCACGCAAAGCCTTCGCCGCCCTCGACGTTCGACATCAGGTAGTCCGGCGCGTAGATCGCGCCCCAAGCGGCATCCGCGTGATCGTCCCCCTCGCGCCAGTCGGCCAGCGGCATGTAGTTGTCGATGCCGATGAAATCGATCTGCGGATCGCTCCACAGCGGGTCGAGGTGGAAATACACATCGCCCGAGCCATCCTGCGGGTGATAGCCGAAATACTCGCTCCAGTCGGCGGCATAACCGATCTTCACCTCCGGCCCCAGCAGCGCGCGGCACTCAGCCGCCAGCGCGCGCAGCGCGGCCACCGCCGGAAACCCCGCCGCGCCGCGGATCTGCGTCAGCCCGCGCATCTCCGAGCCGATGCAAAACGCCGCCACACCGCCCGCCACGGCGCAGAGCGCCGCCTGATGCAGCACGAAGCGGCGGAACGACCATTCGTCCGGCCCGCTGTAGGTGACGCTGCCGTCACCAACGCTGAAATCCGCCGCCGACGCGCTGCCAAAGAATGCCGCCACCTCGGCCTCCGCCGCCGCGCTGCCATCGGGCGAGCCGTCGCGCCCCGGCGCCGCGCTGAGGGTGATCCGCCCGCGCCACGGCAGCGCCGGCTGCTCTGCGCCGCCAGTCCATGGGTCGGGCCGCGTGTTGCCGGCCATCTGCTCCATCAGGATGAACGGATAGTAGACCACCTCCAGACCGCGCCCCGCCATTTCGCGCAGCGCCTCGATCACAGAGGCATCCGCCGGGGTGCCGCCATAGACCGGGCGCCCGTCCACCTGCGGCACCAGCCCGGCGTCGCTGCGCGTCAGCCCCGAGACCTGCCATGGCATCTGTGCCGAGTCCCATTGCGCCTGCTCCAGCTTGGGCCGGATGGCGCAGTGCCCGCAGCGCAAATCATCCCCGAACCAGCTGACCACCAGCGAGGCCGCCCGGCAGTTCGGCAACTCGTCCGTCAGTTGATCGAGCGAGACAAGGAAATCCGGCATCTCGGCAGGGGTGTTGAGGTTCACCGCCCCCTGCGCGCCGCCGCCGTAGTCGAGATAGACCGGGCGCGTCGCCAAGGAATATTCGCCGGTGCCGGGGATCATCGCCACGCCGCGGATCGCCTGCGGCACGTCCTGCGCGTCCGACAGTTCGGGGCGCGTGACCTCGAAGCTTAGTTGCGGCACGCGGTTGCCGAAGCGCTCCAGCATCAGGTCCTCGATCACCACATAGGCGGTGCCGCGATACGCCGGGACCAGCCCGGCGCCCTCCACCGCCTCCATCTTGGGGTCGGGCATCTGATCGGCGCTGCCCGGATAGACGCGCATGTTGAGATCGCGCAGCGCGATCTCGGCGCCATCGGCCCAAACCCGGTTCACCCCGGTGATCTCTCCCTCGCAGAGCGCCAGCGCAAGGCTCACCGAATAGCTGTAGCGTTTCACCGTGGTCTCGCTGCGCGGGCTGCCCTTGCCACTGCCGTTTGACACCGTCTGGCGCTGCACATGCTCCTGAAACTCGCTGGCCCAGATCACCTGTCCCCCCAGCCGCATACGACCATAGACCTGCGCCACCGCCGCGCCTTCGCCCGCGCCGCTGAGGCGAAACCGCTCGATCCGGCCGGTTTCCACCGTCTCCGAGCCCGCGCCCATCAGCCGCTGATCCACCGCGCGCCCGAGCCCGGCCCCGATGAACCGGCCCACCGCCGTCATCGACAGCCCAAGAAACGAGCCGCCGACCGCGCTGCCAAGCGCCGCCCCGGCGGCAGAAAGAACGATTGTCGCCATCACGCGCACTCCATCGGAAAGGCAAAACGCGCCGCCACGCGGCGGCGCCAAGGCCGGCTCAGCGCGCTTTCGACCACGCCGTGCCCGCTGTAGGCATGCACAAAGCTCGGTGCGGCACCGATCTGCGCCTGCAGTCCCAGATGCTTGGCCACCGCGCCTTCCCGCATGCGGAACACCAGCACGTCACCGGGCGCGGCATCGGCGCGGTCCTTTGGCACCAGATGCCGCAGCGCCGCCGCCAGCACCGCCTCTTCGCCCTGCGGCTCGGCCCAATCCATGCTGTAGGGCGGCACCGTCTCCGGCTCGGGCCCGACGACCTCGCGCCAGACGCCGCGCAGCAGCCCAAGGCAATCGCATCCCGCGCCGCGCACCGACCCCTGATGCAGATAAGGCGTGCCGATCCAGCGCCGCGCCTCGGCCACGATGCGCGCGCTGGTCATCGCCGCGAGCCGCCGCTTGTGACCGTGGCACTGGCCGCATGCGCCATCAGCCAATCATCCTCCGGCACATCAGGAAAGCCGGAAAAGTTTCTGATATTGCTAAATTTCAAGCGGCACTCTTCAAACGTTTTGTCGCAGCCTGCGGTAAGCCGCACCCGGTCTCCGGCCGCCAGATCGGCGCGCAGCGGCTGCCACAGATCGATTAGCCGGGCCCCGTCGCGCGCCATATCCCGTTTGATCCCGGCAGTCAGGCCCGCGCCCTGACCGCTCAGCACTTCCAGCTTGCCGCGTGTGAACCATGAAGGCGCGAACCCGGCCATCTCGGCAAACCGGAAGTGACGCCCTTCGGTGACGGAAAGTATCGTCTCATCAGTGGAATAACCGGCATTCTTAAGATTGAACCGACAGGCTCCATCTCCCAGAACCGCGGCACAGGACTTGTGGTAGACGCGCCCCAGCGGGCGGTTCAGCCGCTCGGTCAGCCCGCGCAGCTCGGCATGGAAGGCAGACGGCCCACGGCGGATCTGCCCGAGCGTGCCGCGAAACAGGAGGCGGCGCTGGCGCACGTCGGACCAGTTGACCAGCCACGCCACCACCTCGGCATCGTCAAACCGTCCGGCCTCAATGTCCGCCTCCGAGATCGTCGCGTCCGAAAGCGCGCCCATGGCTTCGGAATTGTCGACCGAAAGCCCGGTGGCCTGCTGCAAGGCCATGGCGCTGAGACCACTGTCGGCGCGGAACTCCAGCCCGTCGAAGCGCAGCGCCCGGTCGTGGTCGGTAAAGCCAAGCCGCAGGCCGTCGCGCCGGGTGAGCGCCCAGCAGCGCACCACCGTGGTCAGCCCGCTGGCAAGATGCGTATGAAGCTTCTCCGCACCCATCAGACCCGCACCTCCACCACCGGCACGTCGGGCACCTGTCCGGCCTGAAAGCTGGCGACCGAGACGCTGATGCGGTCGGTGTCGAAGCGCACCGGCACATCGAACTCGAACCCGGCGCTGATCTCGGCCCCGGCGAGCGGCGGTTCGGCGAAGCTGATCCGCCCGGTGGTGGTGTCGATCTCAAAGTGGACGCCCTGACGCATCTCGACGTCCTGCACCGCGGCCAGCACCGTCCCCTCGACGGGCTTGGTGATCGGCCGCGCGTAGCTGGCCCCGCCCGAGCGGTAGGTTTTGGCAAGCTGGAACACCCGGGTCGCGCCATCGCCGCGTGCAATCACCTGATCCCCGGCCGAGACGGATTGCGACGGCAGGCAGGATCGGTCGTCGGCCCAATCCTTCCAGCGAAACCCATAAAGCTGCCCCCGCCGGGCCTCGAAAAACGCCAGCAGTTGCGAGATATGATCCAGCGAGCGCAAGCCGAGCCCCGCATCGAAACGCCGACGCGACTGTGCCCAGGGCGTGTTGCGCTCTTCGAACCCTGAACTCAACTCGACGACCTCGGTGCGGCGCTCGGGCCCGCCCATGGCGCCAAAGCTCAGGTCGGCGGGAAACCGTACTTCGTGAAAACTCATGCTCGCTCCTCCGTCAGCGGTTGCGCGCGCCCTGACCCAGCACGCGGCTCATCTGCGCGGCGATCTGCGCACGGCTGCGCTGAAAGCCCTGTACGTCCGGCGTCTGGATGTTGATCACCACAGAGACCGGCTGGCCGCCGCCCTCGCTGCGCACGCCAAGCCGGCCATCCGCCCCGCGCGACAGCGGCAGGATCGCCTCTGGCCCGGCCTCGCCCATCAGACCGGTGCCGCCGCGCATGGGAAAGCGCACCGGCCCGCTGACCACGCCGCCTTGCGCGAACGGCGTGACCCGGCCATCGGTGAAGGCACCGCCCCGCGCGAAGGGGGAAAACGCACCGAGGAGTTGCGTCAGCCCCGCAGACAGCGCACCGCCCAGATGATCGGTCACCGGCCGCACCGCCGCGCGGTAGGCACTGTCACGCACGCTGCGCGCCACCTGCTCGAGCGCGTCCGAGGCGCTGCGGCCGCCGAACACCACACCATCGAACGCCCGCGCCAACGACCGGCTCAGCGTGCCTTCCAGCTTCGCGGCGCTGCGGCCCGTGGCGGAAAACGTCTGATGGATGCGCTTGAGCTCGGCGTCGAACCCAGCCGCCATCGCACTGGCCCCGCCCAAGCTGCTCTCCAGCCCGTCAAGCGCCCGATCAAGATCATCGCTGTCGGTCATCGCCATCTCCCTCTTGCGCGTCCGGAAAGGCCGCGATCAATTCGTCGAGCCGCGCCCGGGCCATGGGGCGCGGTCCTTGTGCCTCGCCCAGCATCAGCCGCAGTTCCGCCGGGGTCAGCGCCCAGAATTCCGCCGGGCGCAGGCCCAGCCCGCGCAGGCCCGCGCGCAGCAGCGCCGGCCAGTCAAAGCCGCTCATCGTCACCTCCGGGCAAGGCGAAGGCGCGCGCCAGAAGCTCCGCCGCCGCCCGCGCCGCCACCAGCGGGCCGCCGCCGATTTCGGCGCGCACCAGATCCTGCGCGGTGCCCGTCCAACCGCCGCCGCGCAGCCCGGCCACGATCAGCGCCAACACGTCGCGGGTCGAGCAATCGCCCGCCTCGAAGCGGCGCACCAGATCGACCAGAGTGCCCTGCTCGAGCATCGCCTCAAGCTCGGCCAGCGCGCCCAGCGTCAGCCGCATCACCCGCCGCTCGCCATCCAGATCCAACGCCACCTCACCGCGCCACGGGTTGGCCATTTACGCCTCCACCGCGGGCATGAAGCTGATCGCCCCGGCCGAGGCCAGCGCGATCTCGAAGGTCGCCTCGCCGTCGTGGTTGCCCGCGTAGTCGATCGAGGTCAGCTGAAAGGGGCCGGCGATGGTGCCGAAACTGGGGATGATCACCTGAAAATCCGGCGTCTCGCCGTCAAAGAAGATCTGCCGCGCCCGCTCATCCGTGCTGGCGTCCTTGAAGACCCCCGAGCCCGACAGATTGGCCGATTTCACCCCGGCCCCGGCGAGCAGTTCGCGCCAGCCCCCGGCGCTTTCCAGCGAGGTCACATCGACGCTTTCGGCGTTGAAGCTCACCCGCGTGGCGCGCAGCCCCGCCATGGTCTCGAACTGGCCGTCGCCGGTCAGGTCGAGCTTGATCAGAAGGTCTTTGCCGTTCTGGGCAGCCATTGTCGCAACTCCTTGGTTTGGCGCGCTCACGCGTCTTCGACGCGGGCGCGGAAGGTCATCTCGATGCGGCGCAACCCGCCGGTCTCTCGGCGCGCGCGGGCGCGGCGGAAGCGCAAGCTGATCAGCCGCCCGCGGGCCAGTGTCAGATCGGCCTCGTGCAGCGCGTCCGACACCGCCGCCGCCACCGCCTTGGCCACCGCGAAACCCGCCGCTTCGGTCACCACCGCAACGGTCAGATCGTGCCACGCGCCGGATCCGCTCACGTCGGAGGCATCGCGCGCCGCCTCGGCGCCCAGCGTCACGTAGAGCGGCGGCAGGTTGCCCGCGGGCAGCGCGTCATAGATGCCGCCGCCCACCAAGCTGGTCAGCGCGGCATCGCCCTGAAGCGCGGCGAACACCGCCGTCTGCAGCGCCCCGGTCATCGCATAGCTCATGCGGCCACCTCCTCTTGCGCGTCGCACACCAGGTAGAGCCCCGCGCCGTCGCGCTCGGTCACCGCCTGGATGTCGAACACCCGCCCGCCCCGGCGAAAGCGCTGGCCCGGTACCGGACGGCGCGATGCGCCCTCGGGCGCGGCGCGCACGGTGATCCGAAAGCGTCCCCGCGCCAGCGGCCCGGCCTCGCCCTGCACCTCGCGCCCGGTGCGCGGCTGCAGATCGGCCCAGAGGGTACCAAGCGCCTGCCAGCCTTGCGTGAACCCGCCCATCCCGTCAGGCGCGCGCACCGGCGCTTCCAGCACGAGCCGCTGCGAAAGCCGCACCGCCCTCATGCCGATGCCCCGCTGCCGAAGCCCAGCCGCAACGGCCGGTAGCGCGCGATCAGCGACGTCACGCCAAACGGCATGCAGCCTTGGCTCAGCGCGGTTTCATCGCGGTATTCGTAGTAATGCGCCGCCAGCAGCAGCACCGCCTGCGCAAGATCGGGGGGAAGCGCGTCGAAACTGGCGGCGTAGCCTGCGGTGAACCGCACTTCTGCTGCCCCGCCCGCGGGCGGTTCCGGCAAGGCCGCGCCCTGTGGGCGCAGCCGCGGGGCGAGGCTGTCCACCTCCAGCCGGTAGCGATCGGGGGCCACCACCTGCGCCACGCCGTAACGATCGACCAGCGCCAGTTCCGACACCGCCTGCACCGGCGCCAGCGGGAACGCTTCGCCCAGCGCATCACGCCAGCCGTGCACCGTCCACAGAAAGCTCCGGGCCAGCAGCGCCTTGCCGGTACGCGCCTCGATCGCCGCCAGCGCCGCCCGCAGGAAGGCCTGCAGCACCGGCGTCTGCAGGTCGGCCTCGTCAAAGCCGCTGCCCATGCGCAACTGCGCCGTCAGCGCCTCGACCGGCAGCACCTCGTCGGTCACCTGCGTCTCTTCGATCACCATCATCTGACCTCTCCGCTTCTCGCCGCTGCCAGCCATGGCGACGCGCCCGCGCCGCCATGGCCTGTCACATTCAGCTGGTGGCGCAGCGCAGCAGCTTGATCGCGGCGAAATCGCTCACGTCGCCGCCGACACGCTTGGTGGCGTAGAACAGCACATGTGGCTTGGCGCTGAACGGATCGCGCAGCACCCGCAGATCGGGGCGTTCGGCAATCGTGTAGCCCGCGGCGAAGTCTCCGAAAGCGATCGGATAGGCGTCGGCCGCGATGTCGGGCATGTCTTCGGCGATCAGCACCGGGTAGCCCAGCAGACGCGCCGGCTGGCCGGCCGAAAGCCCGTCGCTCCACAGGTGCCGCCCGTCCGCGTCCTTGAGCTTGCGCAGCGCGCCCGCGGTCTTGGAGTTCATCACGAAGCTCGCCTTGGCGCGGTATTCCGCGCCCAGCGCGTAGACGAGATCAATGATCGTATCGCCATCCCCGATGCCTGACGGGTCGTCCGACGGCACATAGCCCAGATTGCCCCATTCCCAGATCTCATTGTCGACCATGTCGTGCGACAGGATGCCCATGGGCTTGTCGACACCGTCGCCCGAGACGAACGCCGCCGCCTCGGCGCGCGAGAACTTGTCGGCAATCCGCCCGGCCAGCCAAGCCTCAAGGTCGAAGGCGGCATCGTCCAGCAGCCGCTGCGAGGCCTTGGGCATGGCCGACAGTTCATGCAGCTTGATCTGGATGCGGTCGATGGTCGGCGTCTCGCTCTCGGAGCTTTCCGAAAGCTCATCGGCCCAGCCCGCGCCGGTGTCGCCCTGATCGACAAGCACGTCGAAAGACGCGGCCTCGACGCTTACCACCGACGCAATCGCACGGATCGACGCCGCGCCTTCAAGCACGCCCCGCACCGTCTCGGATGTCACCGGATCAACCAGATAGCCGCCATCGGCCGCCACAGCGGTGGACAGTGCCTTGCCCTCCAGCACCAGCCCGCGCAGCCCGTCGTCATCCCCGGTGCGCAGGTAGGCGTTGAAGGCCTTGCGATGCGGCAACTCCAGCGCCGCGGTGGTGGCCAGCGCCGGGCGCGCTGCGGCATGAGAGGTCTTGGTGTCCAGCATGGTCAGTCGCTCTTCGTGTTTGTCCAGTTTCGCGTGGAGATCGGCCTGCATGGCCCTGATATCCGCAGTCAGCCCCGACATCGCGGCGCTCACTCGGGCGACCGGGGACAGATCTTCCCCGGTCCGAGAATGGCTCTCGGTTGTGCTCATGTGCTCTGTCCCCTGTTGATGGCGCGCGTCAGCGGCACGCCAGATCGTGACGCGCGGCCTCGATGGCCAACGCCAGTTCGCGCAGAGTGTCACCCTCGGGAGGCTCCCCCTTGGCCGCCACCCGCGCACTGGGCAGCATCGGGAAGGTGACAAGCGACACCTCCCAAAGCTCCAGTTCCTTGAGGAGCCTGCGCCCCCCGTGATCCTCCACCGCCGTGACCGTGCGATAGCCGATGGACAGCCCGTCAATGGCGCCAGCGGTGATCAGCGCAGCCGCCTCGCGCCCCTTGGCAACCGTCTCAAGCAGACGCCCCTTCACATGCAGACCGCGTGCGTCCTCGCGCACCTCGTCCCAGATGCCGATGGGCTGGGCCGGGTCGTGCTGCCAGAGCATGCGCACCGCGCGCCCCTCGGCCTTCAACCGCTGTAGCGAGGCGTCATAGGCGCCGGGCATGACGATATCGCCGCCCTGATCGCGAGAACCAAACAGCGAAGCATAGCCCGCGATCCGTGTCCCATCGGCCTGCGTAACCTGCGCGGTGATCTCTGTCCCCAGCGGGCAGAACTTGTGCTCCAGTCGCATCGCCAGCATCCCTTCCATGTTCCTTCCTCAGGGGGCCATCGTGACAAAGCCTTGCAGCGCCTGCGCCAGCAGCCCCGCTGCCACACCGTAGACCGCCAGCCAAAGCCGCTTCTCCAGCCGCTCCAGCAGCAGTTCCAGCCGGGCAAGCCGCCCTTCCAGCGCCTCGATCTGCAGCTTGCTCACCCGCTCATGCGCCTCGAGCTTCAAGGCCGGGGCGCAGGCGAAGGGCTCATAGGCAAGATCGCGGTCACGCACCGCCATCGTCCTCCGGCGCGGGGCTCTCCTCTGGCAGCGGCGGCAGCCCCAGCATGCGGCGCTTTTCCGGCAGCGTGAGAAAGGCTGCCTCGGACACCCGGCGCCAATGGCTCTCGCGCTCGGCAGACAGCGCGGGCACCTGATCAAGATCGGGCATCAGTTCGATTTCTTCGCCGATGAAGCCAGCAAGCCACCTGCCCAGCGCCGCGCTTACCCTTTGCGCCAGCGGCAGCACGGTCAGCCGGTAGAAGGCGCGGTTGGCCTCTTGGTAATTGGCGTAGGTGGCGTCGCCGGGAATGCCCAGCAGCATCGGCGGCACCCCGAAGGCGACGGCAATCTCGCGCGCGGCGGCCTCCTTGGTCTGGCGGAACTCCATATCCGAGGGCGAGAACCCCATGGGCTTCCAGTCAAGCCCGCCTTCCAGCAGCATCGGACGCCCAGCGTTGCGCGCCCCCTGATGGTTCGCCTCCATCTCGGACACCAGACGCTCGTATTGGTCCTGCGCCAGCGTGCCCTGACCGTCAGAGCCGGTCCAAACGATGGCCCCCGAAGGCCGGGCGGCATTGTCCAGCAGCCCCTTGGACCAGCGCGAGGCGCTGTTGTGCACGTCCACCGCCTGCGCCGCCGGTTGCAGCGGGGACAGCCCATAGTGATCGTCCTGAGGGTGGAAGTTCTTCACATGGCAGATCGGGCTCGGCGTACCCGCAACGTCGAAGCGGTGCCGCCGCCCGTCCACCTGATACTCATAGGCCACCGGCCAGCCATCTTCGCCGGGCACCAGCCGCATCCGGTCCGAGCGCAGCACGTGCAGCTCGTCCGGCAGCCCAGACCCCATTCCCACCGCCTCGACATAGCCATCACCGGACAGCAGCAGCTGGCCATAGAGCGCTTCGAGCAGTTCGGCGCGCCCTTGCACCGGGTTCGGCGCGCCGAGCCTTTTCAGGAGGGGATGCGCGGTGTAGCGCATCTCGCTGTCCTGCAGAACCAACGGCAGCGCCGACGCCGCCTCGGTGATCAGCTTCACCGCCCGAAAGCCAACCGGGTTGCCCGCAAAGCCCTGCCGCGTCAGCGATCCCGCATCCCGCGGCGACCAGGCCACGCGCCCGACCGGCTGCAGGGCCACAAGGCGTCCGGCGGCCGAGGCCTTGGTCTCAGGCATCGTGTCACCCGCTCGCGCCCGCCGCAGAAAATCGAACACCATTGCACGCTCCTTGCTGGTCCCCGGCCCGAGGCCCGCATGGCCCCGGTGCCGTGTTGAAGACAAAGCTACGGACAAAGCGTTAACCATCGCCTCCCGCGGCGCGCGCTGCCTGTGCAACAGCGCCCGCCGTGGCGCTCTGCTGCGGTGGCAGCGCGGCCCCAAGCTTGGCGCCATGCGTATTTGGAAAGAGAAGAAGCGCAGCGGCGGGATTGCTGCGCACCAAGGTAGGCCTGCGGCACGCAGCCTTCCGTTACAGCACGCGCATACGTGGCCGCCGCCAACTTTCCGCGGGGCCAGTCACCAGGTCGGTCAGGGCCCAGACCAGCGCATCCACCCGGTCGGGAGAGCCCTGCCCGGCAAAGCCCGAGACGGTCATCAGGCCCATCTGCTCTTCGAGCGCGTCGAAGCGCCGCGCGTGGCCGATCCTTCCCTGCTCGTAAAGCGCCGCCACGGGCTCGGCCCGCAGCGCCTTGCCACGGGTCGCCGAAACCCTGCGCAGCGGCACGTTCGGCGCCACCTGCCGCAGCACCGCCTCGACCATCGCGCCGCCCTGATTGACCTCGGCCACGATCCGGTCGCCCTGCCACCTCTCGAGCGCCTCCACCGCGGCACGGGCCCAGCCCACCGGGCCCAGCCCCTGCACCGAGGCATCTTCGAGGACATAGGCGCGCCACGCCTGCGGCGGCCCGTCGCACACCACACCGCACACCACGATCCCGCAGGCGTCAGCCGCCTGACCGTCCCCGGCGGGCGGGTCCACCGCCACGACGATCCGCTCAAAACACCCGGGCACCTCGCACAGCCGCGCACGGTCCAACATGTCCTGCGTCCACAGCGTGCCGTCCACATCAACGACCATCTCGCCGTCAAGCTCCTGCCGCGCCAGCCGCGTCGCCCCGTAGCGCGCCCGCACCTCATCGAGGAACGACGCCGCGAGGTTGGCGCGGTTGGCCTCGGTCGGCGCCCGCGTCACCACGGTGCTCGGCAGGTCCAGCAGGTCCCTGAGCACCGCCACGTTGCGCGGCGTCGTGGTGACGCAAGCCCGCGGCTGGTCTCCGAGGCGCAGCGCGAACTGCAACATGTCCCACGTCTCGCGTGCCTTGCGCCATTTGGCCAGTTCGTCCGCCCAGGCGGCATCGAATTGCGGGCCGCGCAGCGCCTCGGGATCATGCGCCGAGAACACCATCGCCTCGGCGCCATTGGGCCATGTGAGACAGCGCCGCGTGGCGCTCCAGTCCGGGCGCCTGTCCGGCGGCGAGCAGGCGAGGAGCCCGCTGTCGCCGAACACCATCACCTCGCGCGCCTGATCCAGCGTTTCCCCGACCAGCGCGACCCGCATGCAGCGCCCCGGCGACAGCGGCAACGCGCCCTCGACCATCGACCGCACCCATTCGGCTCCGGCACGGGTCTTGCCCGCGCCGCGCCCGCCCAGGATGACCCAAGACCGCCAGTCGCCCTCGGGCGCCAGCTGGTGTTCCATCGCCCAGAACTCGAACAGAAAGGGGAGCGCCAGGCGCTCCCCTTCGGTCATCTCATTCAGAAAGCGCTCCTGCGCCGCAGCACCGGCGGAGGCGAGCCATGCGGCACCCGACCTCAAGCCTTGCCCGCTCGAGATCGAGCGCCCAGTCCCCGGCAATTCCCTTTTGCTTGCGTTTGACATTGCTGATCAGTGCCTCCGTTTCATGCGCGACCTTGAGCCAGTAGCGCAGGTCCGCCACCGCCTTGCTGGTCTCGGGTTTGTCCAACGTGCCGCTCGCCTCGTACTGCCCGCGCAGGCGCCGCATGTCGGCGCCCAGATGCCGCAGCATGTCGGCGATCATCTCCCGCTCTTCTTCAAGACGGGTCAGTTCCTCGTCGAGATGGATGAGAACCATGGCTCGATACCTTTCTTGCCTGTGGAAGTGCCTCTGCGCGGCCTGCCTTGGTTTTTTTCTGATGCAGGCCCGCCAAACGAAAAAACGGCCGCCGGGATCACCCCCGGGGCCGCCTGCTCAATTCGTCCAGCATGTCTGAAACCCTACGCCGGAGCGGACGCGAAGTCAAATTACCGGGCCGCGCGGAGAATCCTTATGTGGCTGTTAATAAATAATAGTAACCGCATACCGCAGCGTCCGCAGCGCCTCGCCAGAAGCGCCCTTGCCGGTGCCATGCGGCTCTGGCACAAAGTCATCACCAACCCCTCCCGGAGCCGCCCATGCCACGTCTTGCCAGCCGCATCACCTCGCTCAACGCCGGCGGTGGCGATGGCTGGGAGATCTTCTACAAGGCCCGCGCCATGGTGGCTGCCGGAGAGCCGGTGACCGAACTGACCATCGGCGAGCCCGACACCCGTACCGATCCGGCGATCCTCGCCGAAATGCACCGCGCGGCCAGCGCCGGGCACACGGGGTATGCGGTGGTACCCGGCACGCCCGCGCTGCGCGACGCCATCGCCGCACGGGTTGCAGCACGCAGCGGCGTGCCGACAACGCGCGACAACGTGCTGGTCACCCCCGGCGGGCAATCGGCGCTCTTCGCCGCGCACATGGCCGCCTGCACGCCGGGCGGGACCGCGCTGATGATCGAGCCGCACTACGTCACCTATCCCGGCACGATCCGCGCCGCCGGCGCCATCCCGCACAGCGTCGAGACCCGCCCCGAGCACAGCTTCTTTCCCGCCGAGGCCGATCTGCGCCATGCCGCTCAGGCTTCGGGGGCCAGCTCGCTTCTGGTCAACACTCCGAACAACCCCACCGGCGCGGTCTACCCGCGCGACACGCTCGACGGCATCGCTAAGGTGGCGCGCGAGGAAGACCTCTGGGTGATCTCCGACGAGGTCTATGACTCGCAGATTTGGCAAGGCGCGCATCTCAGCCCCCGCGCCCTGCCCGGCATGGCCGAGCGCACCATGGTGATCGGCTCGCTGTCGAAGAGCCATGCCATGACCGGAAGCCGCATCGGCTGGCTGATCGCGCCGCAAGAGGCGATCTCGGCGCTCATCGATCTGGCCACCAACACCACCTACGGCGTCCCCGGCTACATTCAGGACGCCGCGCTCTATGCGCTCACCGCTGATGCCACGCTTGAGCCGCGCGTCGCAGAGTCTTTCCGCCGCCGCCGCGCGCTGGCGCAGCGCATCCTCGCGGGCCAGAACACCGTCGGGCTGGTGCCGTCCGGCGGGGCCATGTACCTGTTTCTCGATGTGCGCGCCACCGGGCTGTCGGGCATCGCCTTTGCCGATGCGCTGCTCGATGCCCACCGCATCGCGGTGATGCCGGGCGAGAGTTTCGGTCCCTCGGCGGGCGGTTTCATCCGTGTCGCGCTCACCGTGCCGGACGCGCGCTTTTCCGAGGCGCTCTCGACCCTTGCAGGCTTCGCTGCCAGTCTCGCCAAGGCGGCCTGATTCATGTCGGGCACGCCGATCTCCAGCATCCGCAACCTTGGCCCGGCCATACAGCAGGCCTGCAATGACGCCGGTATCCCCGATGCCGAGACGCTGCGCGAGATCGGCGCGGATGCCGCCTACGCGCGGCTGCTCGCACATGGCACCCGGCCGCATTTCATCGGCTACTACGTGCTGCATATGGCGCTGCAAGGGCGCCCTTGGAACGACTGCCGCGGCAAGGAAAAGGAAGAGCTGCGGACGCGGTTCGACGCGCTGGTGGCAGCGCGATCAGATCCCGCGCCGCTGGCCGGGATCGAGGCGATCCTCGACGAGATCGGCGTTGTAGACCCCGCCAGGGCAAAGCGCTAAGGCCTCAAACTCCCCAAACAAAACAACGCGTTGAGGTGCATGCCGCCCACCTCCAAGGAACCTGCCGCCACCTCCATGTGTTTGGTCTGCAACGACGAACGCAACCGCATCGGAGACCGACATGGACCTGATCCGCATTATTCTTTCGATCCTTCTTCCCCCGCTTGGCGTTTTCCTGCAGGTGGGCCTCGGCAAGCATTTCTGGATCAACATCCTGCTGACCATCCTCGGCTATATCCCCGGCATCGTGCACGCCATCTGGATCATCGCGCGCACCGGCCCCAAGCAACAGCACGTGTAAGCAAACGGGAGGCTTGAGCCATGAGTACGCGCATTCCACAGCCTGATCTCGAGCGGCTGGACCGCATCGACCGCTGGGCACGGCGCATGGACCGGGCCTACCGCATTCCCTTCACCTCGATCCGCTTCGGCTGGGACGTGGTGCTGGGCCTCGTGCCCGGTGTTGGGGACACGCTCGCTCTCGCGCCCGCCGTCTGGATCGTCAAAGAGGCCCGCGACATGGGCGCCCCGGCGCCGCTGCTCGCGCAGATGGGCGGCAATATCGCCGTCGACTGGGTGATCGGCCTGCTGCCGCTTGTGGGTGACATCCTCGACATCGGCTACCGCGCCAATACGCGCAATGCCATGCTGCTGCGCGAATGGGCGCAGGGCCGTGCCGCCGCGCCGGGACGTGGGCCCGCAAGGCCCGCCTATACTGCCGCTTGATCGACGTCACCGCGGCGCGAGGCTGTCGCCGACCAATGCAGAGTCGCCGCCCAAATAGCAAAGGGCGCCCTACGGGGCGCCCTTTCTTCGTTCTCAAGGTGAGCGCGAGGCTCAGCCGACGAGCTCGAGGCCCGAGAAGAAGTAGGCGATCTCTTCCGCGGCGGTTTCCGGCGCGTCGGAGCCGTGCACCGAGTTCTCGCCGACCGACTCGGCGAATTCTGCGCGGATGGTGCCCTCTGCGGCGTCGGCCGGGTTGGTGGCGCCCATCACTTCGCGGTTCTTGGCGATTGCGCCTTCACCTTCCAGCACCTGCACGACAACCGGCTCGGACGCCATGAACTCGCACAGTTCGCCGTAGAACGGGCGCTCTGCGTGCACCTTGTAGAACTCGCCGGCCTGCGCCGGGGTCAGCTGGATGCGCTTCTGCGCGACGATGCGCAGGCCAGCTTCTTCGAACTTGGCGTTGATCTTGCCGGTCAGGTTGCGGCGGGTTGCGTCGGGCTTGATGATCGACAGGGTGCGTTCGACGGCCATTTTGGTCTCTCCAATATCGCAAGGCCGGGCGACGGCCCGGCCAGTATTCTCTGCGCAGGGCGTTACCATGGGGTTGAGGAATTGGGAAGACCCTGCTGCCCGGCGATGCCTCATTGCTAGGCGAAAAAGGGGCGCTGCCCCTCTTGGCCTGCGGCCAATTCACCCCGGCGTATTTTTTGAAGAGAAGAAGGCTAGACGCCTCCGTCTTCTTCTCTTTGTCAAATACGCACGGCGCGGCGGCACCGTCCGGCGCGTCGCCCGAACAATGGCGCTATGCGCGCAAAGGGGGATGTTGCCCGCCCGCGGCCTCTGCTATGGGCAGCCTCATGCTGAGTATTCGAGACATCTCCTATTCCGTCGAAGGCCGCCCTCTGCTCGAGGAAGCCTCTGCCGTGATTCCCGCTGGCCACAAGGTTGGCCTCGTCGGCCCCAATGGCGCTGGCAAGACCACGCTCTTTCGCCTGATCCGCGGCGAGCTGACGCTCGACGGCGGCGAGATCGAACTGCCCGCCCGCGCCAAGATCGGCGGCGTGGCGCAAGAGGCGCCGGCCTCGGATGTCTCGCTGATCGAGACGGTTCTGGCCAACGACCTCGAGCGCGCCGCGCTGATGGCCGAGGCCGAGACCGCCACCGACGCGCATCGCATCGCCGAAGTGCAGACCCGGCTGGCCGACATTGACGCGTGGTCGGCCGAGGCGCGGGCCGCCACCATCCTCAAGGGCCTTGGCTTTGACGAGGCGGCGCAGCAGCGCCCCTGCTCGGATTTCTCCGGCGGCTGGCGGATGCGGGTGGCGCTGGCCGGCGTGCTGTTTGCCGAGCCCGACCTGCTGCTGCTCGACGAGCCCACCAACTACCTCGATCTCGAGGGCGCGCTGTGGCTGGAAAGCTACCTGCAGAGCTACCCGCACACGGTGATCGTGATCTCTCACGACCGCGGCCTGCTGAACCGCGCGGTCGGCGCCATCCTGCATCTCGAAGAGCGCAAGCTGGTGCTCTATCAGGGCAATTACGACACGTTCGCCCGCACCCGCGCCGAGCGCCGCGCGGTGCAGGCGGCGCAGGCCAAGAAGCAGGACGAGCGCCGCGCGCACCTGCAGAAATTCGTCGACCGCTTCCGCGCCAAGGCGTCGAAGGCCCGGCAGGCACAGGCCCGCGTCAAGCAGCTGGAGAAGATGGAGCGGATCACCGCGCCCGAAGACATGGCCAAGCGCGTCTTCACCTTTCCGCAGCCCGACGAGCTGTCGCCGCCGATTCTGGCGCTGGAGGATGCCTCCACCGGCTATGGCGAGCATGTGGTGCTGCGCAAACTGTCGCTGCGCATCGATCAGGACGACCGCATCGCCCTGCTGGGGCGCAACGGTCAGGGCAAATCGACCCTGTCGAAACTGTTTGCCAGCCGGCTCGAGTTGATGGGCGGCAAGATGACCGCAAGCTCCAAGCTGCGCATCGGCTATTTCGCCCAGCACCAGGTGGACGAGCTGCACCTCGACGAGACGCCGCTGCAGCACCTGCAGCGCGAGCGCCCCGACACCGCGCCGCCGAAGCTGCGCGCACAACTGGCCGGTTTCGGGCTTGGCGCGGATCAAGCAGAGACGGAAGTGGGGCGGCTGTCGGGCGGCCAGAAGGCACGTCTGTCGCTGCTGCTGGCAACGCTGGATGCGCCGCATATGCTGATCCTCGACGAGCCGACCAACCACCTCGACATCGAAAGCCGCGAGGCGCTGGTCGAGGCGCTGACCGCCTATTCCGGCGCGGTGATCCTTGTGAGCCACGACATGCACCTTCTGGGGCTGGTCGCCGACCGGCTGTGGCTGGTGAAGGACGGCACGGTGAAGCCCTACGAGGAAGACCTCGAGGCCTACCGCAAGATGCTGCTGACGCAGGACAAGCCGGAGAAGCCCGCAAAGGCAGCCAAGGCTGCCGAGAAGGCCGCCGCCGCCAAGCCCAAGCGGCCCGGTCGCGACGAGATGCAGGCGCTGCGTTCGGAGGCCCGCAAATGCGAGGCGCGCGTGGCGAAGATCGAAGAGATGCGCGAAAAGCTGGCCAAGAAGCTGGCCGACCCGGCGCTCTACGAAACCGAGCGCGCTGGCGAGCTGGAGACCTGGAACCGCAAATACGCCGAGGTGATGGACGGTCTGCACCGCGCTGAGGCGCTGTGGGAGGCGGCGATGGAGAAGCTGGAGACCGCGGAAGCGAGCTGACCGGCGCGCTTTTTCTGGACAGCCGCGCGCCGAGCGCCTAGCCCTTTAGCATGGATCTGGCCTTTCTCATCAGCGCTTTTGCCACGCTCTTCGTGGTGATCGACCCGATCGGGCTGACCCCGGTGTTCATCGCGTTGACCCAAGGCGCCGATGCCGCACACCGTCGCGCGGTGGGCATAAGGGCCTGCGTGACCGCGCTGATCATCCTGATGCTGTTCGCCTTCTTCGGCGAGGCGGTGCTGGGATTCATCGGCATCTCCATGCCCGCCTTCCGCATCTCCGGCGGGCTGCTGCTGTTTCTCACCGCGCTCGACATGCTGTTCGAACGGCGCACCAAGCGCCGCGAGGACAAGGTCGAGGACGAGGTGATGCCCGACCCGTCGATCTTTCCCATCGCCATCCCGCTGATCTCGGGCCCCGGGGCGATCGCCTCGATCATCCTGCTGATGGGCCAGTCGCACGGGGCGCTTGAGACGGCCATGGTGCTGGGCGTTCTGGGCATCGTGCTGCTGATGGTACTGGGCTGTTTTCTGGTGGCGGGCCCGATGGAACGGGCGCTCGGCCATGTCGGGATCGTGGTGATCACCCGGCTCTTCGGCATGCTTCTGGCGGCGCTTTCGGTGCAATTCGTCATCGACGGCATCCGCGGGATCGACTGGTCCGGCGTTTTCTGACCGCCGATCCGTCCGCGCCGCAAGCACCATGGCGAGACGCAGGACTCGCAAGCGGGCAACAGACCCCTTACATTGAGAGGGTGTCGGAAGGAGCGCGCCGTGTCGGACTTTGAAATCGGACGTCTGGGATATCTCGGCCTGCTGCTGGCGGCGCTGGTGTTTTGGATGTTCGTGCAGCACCGCGGCCGCATCGGACAGAAGCTGCAGCAACTGGCCGCCTGGGGCCTGATCTTCATCGCGGTTCTGGCAGCGGTCGGCCTTTGGGGCGATATCCGTCAGACGGTGATGCCGCAGCAATCGGTGTTTGCCGAGAGTGGCCGCATCGAACTGCCGCGCGCACCTGATGGGCACTATTACCTGACGCTACAGGTGAACGACGCGCCGGTGCGCTTCGTCGTCGACACCGGCGCCAGCGGCGTGGTGCTCACCCGCCGCGACGCGGCGCGCGCCGGGCTCGATCCGGAGACGTTGCTCTTTCATTCCCGCGCCCGGACCGCGAACGGCGCAGTCGAGACCGCCCCGGTGCGTCTGGACCGTGTCACGCTGGGACAGATCGCCGACAGCAACCTGCCCGCCTATGTGAACGGCGGCGAGATGGACAATTCGCTGCTCGGGATGAGCTACCTGCAGCGCTTCGACCGGCTGGAAATCTCGGGCGGCAAGATGATCCTCGAACGCTGAGGCTCAGACCTCGATCTTCAGCCGCGCGCGATCCAGCACGATGATTGCGCCGCGCCGCAGTTCGATGATGCCCTCGCGCCGCAGATCGCCCAGCAGCTTGTTGATCGTCTGCCGCGAGCAGCCCACCATCGAGGCGAGGTAAGACTGGCTGAGCCGCGCCTCGCGGTGGGTTTCGGTGGTGAACTGGTGCAGGTAGATGCAAAGGCGCTCTTCGACCGAGAAGAACTGCGCAATGGCGCGCAGTTCGTTGTCGCGCGTCAGGCGGCTTTGCAGGATGGCGGCGGTGTTGCGCACGATCAGCCGCGGCGGCATGTGTTTGAACAGCAGCTCGTCGGTGGCTGACAGCACGATCGTATCGGGCAGCGTGCGGCAGGTCGACGCGCAGCGCGTTCCCGACAGCCCCTCGACCTCGCCCAGAACCTCGCCGGGATCGGCCACATGCACCACGGCGGCATTGCCATGCTTGTCGAGATAGATGACCTCGACCCGTCCGCGACCGATCAGGTAAAAAACCGGGGTTGGCTCGCCCTGCGACAAGATGTCCGTCGGCGCGTCAAAACGGTGCACCGTGCATTCGGCGATGAACGCTTCCTTCTGGGCCACAGTCAGCCCTTCAAGGAGAGGACAGCCAAGCAAAGCCTGGTGATCGATCAAAGATGTCATGAGATCAGTTCGATACCCGGATTACCGACCGACGCAAGATTAAAACGCGCATATTCCATGCGGACGCCTGCAACTGTGTGTCAAAGTCGTTCATCAAGTATGTCGTCTTCGTTAATATTTGTAGGGTAAATAGCCGTCCCAACCCGCCTGGCAATGCACAGTCCCGAAGACATCCGAAACAGCGACGATGACCAAGAGCGGAGTTGAAACGGCCGTTACTCGTATACCCTCACCCTCTTGCGGGTAAACCCGCGCAAGACACCGCCGTTTCCACACGAGTCGCGCAGCCCGGCGGCGTGGTTATGTCTAGGAGAATTATTGCCGACGCAGTGTAAGCAAGATGACATTTCGAGCTAAAAACATCGCGAAAAATGTATAATATTTCCCTGTTTTCTGAGTGTTGCAAAATTACAAGGATTTTTTCTCGCAAGGCGCGAGCAGGCAAACGCATACACACGCTATTTGGCCGATCTCGGGCGTGTACCGATCGCGGACCGCCTCAGGATTCGGCCTTCTTCTCCCACCGACCGCTTTCCTCGGACCAGTATTGCGCCTTGCACCCGGCGGCGGTCAGCGCCTTCCACTGGCCGCGCGCCTGCGTCAGCGCGCGCTCGTCCATGCCGTCGAACAGGATGCAAACACGTTCCATCTGGCGCACGTCCTCGGCCGAGACCTCGGCGCCGTCCACCGACATCAGACAGCTTGCGCCATTGGGCGCCTCCGCGCGGTCGGTCAGCAGCACCGGTTGCTGCGCATCATGCGCGCCCCCGGCCCGGCCGTGCGGCAAAAACCCATCCTCCGGCCCCAGCCACAGCCGCTCGTCCAGCCAGTCAAGCCGCCCCGGATCGGCGCCGCGCACCGCGACGCGCCAGCCTGCGGCCAGAGACTTCTCCAGCAGCATCGGCAAGGTCTCTTCCAGCGGTCGCCGGGTGAGATGGTAGAACATCGCAACGCCCATGGGTCAGGCTCCGTGATCGGCTTTCGCGTGGGTTTCGCCGCAGGCGCCGCCCCCCCTCCGCGGGCCAGCACAGCGCCGCGCGGGAGGGATCATCGCCTGCAGCCCTCAGTCCTCGGCGGTCTCGAAACGCTCGCGCACCAGACGGTCAAGCGACAGCACGCCCCAGCCAGTCGCGCCTGCCGGCGCCAGAAGCGTCGCCGCCTTCACCTTGGCGACCCCGGCGATATCGAGGTGGATCCACGGCATGTCGTCCCGCACGAAACGCTTGAGGAACTGCGCCGCGGTGATCGAGCCCGCCGGACGCCCGCCGATGTTCTTCATGTCGGCAAGCGGCGATTTGAGCATGTCGTCATAGGCCTGCGCCAACGGCATGCGCCATGCGCCCTCGCCCTCGGTCTCGGCGGCCTTGAGGAAATCGCGGGCAAAGCCGTCCTCATTGGCGTAGACAGCGGCGTTCTCGTGCCCCAGCGCGACGATGCAGGCCCCGGTGAGCGTGGCCAGATCGACCATCGCGGCGGGCTTCACGTGCTCCTGCGCGTACCAAAGCACATCGCACAGCACCAGCCGCCCCTCGGCGTCGGTGTTGAGGATCTCGATGGTGTCGCCTTTCATGGATGTCACGATGTCGCCCGGGCGCATCGCAGTGCCCGAAGGCATGTTCTCGACCAGCCCGACAAGGCCGACCACATGCGCCGGTGCCTTGCGCAGCGCCAGCGCCTTCATCACGCCCGCGACGGTGCCCGCGCCACCCATGTCCATGGTCATGTCTTCCATGCCCGCGCCCGGCTTCAGCGAGATGCCGCCGGTGTCAAACACCACGCCCTTGCCGACCAGCGCCAGCGGATCGCCCTCGGCGCCTTTCCAGCGCATCACCACCATCTTCGACGGCGCGGCAGATCCCTGCCCCACGGCCAACAGCGCGTTCATCCCAAGCTCGGCCATCCGGTCTTCGTCGAGCACCTCGACCTCGACACCAAGCTCGGTCAGCGCCTCGAGACGCGCGGCGAATTCTTCGGTGGTCAGCACATTGGCGGGCTCGCTCACCAGATCGCGGGTAAAGGCAACGCCTTCGGCCACCGCCAGAAGAGAGGCGGCTGCGGTCTCGGTCTGCTCGGGCTTGGCGCACAGGATGGTGGCAGGCGACGGAAGATCGCCGCTCTCGCTCTTGTGATTGACCACCGTGTGCCCGCGCAGCGCCAATGCCAGCGCCAACTGCGGCAAGCGCGCGGTGCTCTCGCCGACGATGGTCAGAGCCGTGGCGCCCGCCACGCGCGCCAACGCCGCCCCCGCCTTGCGCGCCTCCGCGACAGAGGGGCGGCGCTCCAGCTTCACGATATCCAGCGCCTCCGCTTCAAGCCCGGTCGGAAAGGCCAGCGAGATCACCTCTGCCGGTTTCGCCTTCTCCCAGCGGTCCGAGGCCAGCAGCCGCGCCACGGCGCCCTTGGTCAGACGGTTCAGACGGCGGGCACCGGGGCTCATCCGCCCTTCGGCGTTGATCAGCAGCACCACGCGGCCCTGCCGGTCCGCCAGCCCATCCAGATCCACCGCAGAAAATTCGAAATCGCGCAGCTTGCTCATCCGCCGTCCTTCCCGTTGTCGGTCGTCTCGTCTGTCGTCTTTGTGTTTGTCCCACAGTCCTAGTGGCCCGCAATCGGCTTGACCAGAGGCACCTTTTCCGACGATGACCGATCGTCTAGGGTCGAGACCAAAGGAAAGCCGGGGGAAATCGAGTGCAGAGATTCGACAGATACATGCTGTCGCAGCTCATGATCCTGTTCGGATTTTTCTCGCTGGTGCTGGTGATGGTCTATTGGGTGAACCGTGCGGTGAACCTCTTTGGCGACCTGATCGCCGACGGTCACACCGGCGGAATTTTTCTCGAGTTCACGCTGCTCAGCCTGCCCGCGGTGATCGCCATCGTGCTGCCAATCGCGGCCTTTGCCGCCGCCGTCTACGTCACCAACCGCGCCAGCAACGATTCGGAGCTTATCGTTGTGCAGGCCGCCGGCTTCTCGCCGTGGCGGCTTGCGCGCCCGGTGCTGGTGTTCGGGGTGATTATCGGTGCGATGATGGCGGTGCTGACCCATGCGCTGGTGCCGCTTTCCATCGCCCAACTGCGCGAACGCGAGGCCGAGATTTCGGGATCGGTTTCGGCCCGGCTGCTGCACGAAGGCACCTTCCTGCACCCCACCCGCGGCGTTACCTTCTACATCCGCGAGATCTCGCCCGAGGGGGAACTGCGCGACGTCTTTCTGTCGGACCGCCGTCAGGAGGGGCGCGAAGTGATCTATACCGCGCGCACCGCTTACATCCTGCGCGGCGACGGCGGCGATACCATGCTGACCATGGTCGAGGGTATCGCCGAGACCCTGCGCTTGGCAGACAACACGCTGTCGACCACCACCTTCACCGATCTGACCTACGACATTTCCGGCCTGATCACCCCCGACCGGCGGCCCGGTCGCCGCGCCCGGCAGATCGGCACGCTGGAGTTGCTGACTGACACCGAGGCGGTCGCCGAAGAGGTCAACGACTCGGTCGGCGAGGTGCTGGAAGAGGCCCATATGCGCTTCGAGCAGCCGCTGCTCTGCGTTGTTGCCGCGCTGATCGGCTATGCGGCGCTGATGACCGGCAGCTTCTCGCGCTTTGGTGTCACCCGACAGATCATCGGCGCAATCTTCCTGCTGGTGCTGATCAAGATCATCGAAAGCGCCGTCGCCACCCCGGTGCGCGGCAATGGCGCGCTCTGGCCGCTGATCTACCTGCCCAGTCTTACCGGCTTTGGCATCACCGGGCTGATGCTCTGGCGTGCCGCCCGCCCCCGTCGCCCCGGCGCCGCGCGGCGCCGTCAGGCCGCCTCCGGAGCCGCCGCATGATCCTGCATTTCTATTTCGCCCGCCGCTTCCTGAAGCTCTTTCTCGCGATCGGGCTGATCTTCGCGCTGTTTTTCTTCCTCGTCGATCTGGTCGAGCAACTGCGCAAGTTCGGCGAGGATCAGGGCTTTGGTCAGGTCGTCCATATTACCCTGCTGAAGCTGCCAGAGGGCGTCTACACCATCCTGCCGCTGGTGATGATCCTTGCCGCGATCTCGCTGTGCGTGTCGCTGGCGCGCAGCTCGGAACTGGTGGTCAGCCGTGCCGCGGGCCGCTCGGGGCTGGCCAGCCTGATGGGCCCGGCGGGCGTGGCGCTGGTGATCGGCGGCCTTGCCGTGGCCATGGTCAACCCGATCGTCGCCGCCACCTCGAAGCGCGCCGCCGACCTCGAACAGGAATGGGACAGCGACGGCGGTTCGGTGCTGTCGATCGGCGCAGAGGGTCTGTGGCTGCGTCAGGGCGATGCCAACGGCCAGACGGTGATCCGCGCCAGCCGCACCAACCCAGACGCCAGCGTGCTCTATGACGTAAGCTTCGTGTCATACGCGCCCGGCGGCGGGCCGGATCAGCGCATTGTCGCCGAGCGGGCCCGGCTCGAGGGCGGGGACTGGGTGCTGACCAATGCCAAGACATGGCCACTGCGCGGCGCGGTGAACCCCGAGGCCGCCGCGCTCAGCTACGACGAGATGCGCCTGCCGTCGAACCTTACCCAAGACGGCATCCGCGACCGCTTCGGCCAGCCCTCGGCGATCCCGATCTGGGAACTGCCCGCCTTCATCGACGGGCTGGAGGAGGCCGGTTTCTCGGCCCGGCGCCACATTGTTTGGCTGCAGTCGGAACTGGCGCAGCCGGTGTTTCTGGTGGCCATGGTGCTGGTCGCCGCGGGTTTCACCATGCGCCCGGCGCGGCTGGCCAATACCGGGCTTTCGGTGCTTGGCTCGGTGATGCTCGGCTTCGGGCTTTACTATGTCCGGAACTTCGCGCAGATCCTCGGCGAAAACGGGCAGCTGAACCCGCTGCTTGCCGCTTGGGTGCCGCCCGTCGCCGCCTTGCTGCTGGCGCTGGGTCTGGTGCTTCAGATGGAGGAAGGATGACCCCCCATACCCGCCTGCTTGCGGCGGCGCTGGCCCTCGGCCTGCCGCTGTGCGCGACCCTGCCAGAGCCGCTGCGCGCGCAGACCCCCCCACTGAGCACCGGCCAACCCAGCGCCGGTGAAGAGGCCGCGGCGCCCGCCCTTCTCGTGGCCGACAACGTCTATGTGCAAGGCGACAATCGACTGATCGCCGAAGGCAACGTCGAAGCGCTGCAGGACGGCACGCGGCTCACCGCCAACCGCATCGTCTACGACCAGCAGGCCGACAGCCTGCAAATCGACGGCCCGATCCGCATCACCGACGCTTCGGGCAACCTGATGCTGGCCGACAGCGCCGAGCTTGAAGAGGGCCTGCGCAACGGCATCCTGAGCGGCGCGCGCATGGTGATGGACGAGCAGTTGCAGCTTGCCGCGGTCGAAGCGCGCCGCGCCGAGGGCCGCTTCACCCAGCTCAGCCGCGTTGCGGTCACCTCCTGTCAGGTCTGCGGTCAGGAAGAAGTGCCGCTGTGGTCGATCCGCGCGCAGCGCGTCGTGCACGACGAGGAAGCCCGGCAGATCTACTTCGAGGGCGCACAGCTGCGCGTGCTCGACGTGCCGGTGTTCTGGGTGCCCAGCATGCGTCTGCCCGACCCGACGCTGGAGCGCACACGCGGCTTCCTGATCCCAACGGTGCGCAGTTCGACCCTGCTCGGCTTTGGGCTGAAACTGCCCTACTTCATCCCCATCGGAGATCATCAGGACGTCACGCTGACGCCCTATATCTCGCCGGTCACCAAGACGCTCGAAGCGCGCTACCGCCGCGCCTTCGCCCGCGGCGACGTCGAACTCAACGGCGCGCTCACCCGCGACACGCTGACCGATGACACCACCCGCGGCTATCTTTTTGCCGAGGGCAACTTCGGCCTGCGCAACGAATTTCAACTCGATTTCGACCTGAAGATGGTCAGCGACGAGGCCTACCTCAACGACTACGATTACGACGACTACGACCTCGACCGGCTCGACAGTTCGATCAAAGTCTCGCGCGCCCGCGCCGACGATCTGCTGCGCATCGGGCTGGTGCACTATCAGTCGCTGCGCGCCTCGGAGAAGGACGCCGAACTGCCGTCGTGGATCTTCGACACCACCTACGAGAAACGCTACTTCCCCGACCGCATCGGCGGCGAGCTGCGCCTCGGCACGGAACTGCACAGCCACTACCGCACGTCCAACGAGGACATCATCGGGCGCGACGTGGCGCGGCTGACCGCCGAAGCAAGCTGGCGCAGGCGCTGGACGCTGGCCGGCGGCATCCGCATGGGCTGGACCAACCACCTGTGGTTCGACCGCTACGACTACCGGCAGGACAGCAGCTCTGACAGCGACGTGTCGCGCGCCATGGCTGGCACCGCCGTCGAACTGCGCTGGCCGCTGATCCGTCACGGCGCCGATGGCGCCAGCACGCTGCTCGAGCCGGTCATGCAATACGGGCTGGTTGGCGGCACGCGGGTCGACATCGTTGCGGACGAAAGCACCCGCGTCGAGTTCGACGAGGGCAACCTGCTGGCGCTGTCGCGCTTCCCGGCCGCCGACCGGCGCGAACACGGGCAGACGCTGGCCACCGGCCTGCGCTGGCTGCACGAGGCGCCCGATGGCTGGCGCGCGGGGATGACCCTCGGCCGGGTCTGGCAAGACGAGGTGGACGAGGATTTCAGCCGCTCTTCGGGGCTCGACAGCCGGATGTCCGACTGGCTGGTCGCCGCGGGGTTCAGCAATGAGACCGGGCTGACGATCTCGGCGCGCGGCCTGATGGGCGGGATGACCGACTTCAACAAGGCCGAGGCGCGCGTCGATTGGTCCAATGCGCGGATCGATCTGGGCGCTTCGTACCTGCTGCTGGTGCAGGATCCCGACGAGGACCGGGACGAGACGCAGTCGGAATGGTCGCTCGATGGCAGCTACCGCTTCGCCCGCAACTGGACCACCTCGGCAGAATGGCGCTACGACCTTGCCGATCAACGGCTTGACCGCGCCGGTCTGGGCCTGCAATACCGCAATGAATGCGTCCAGGTGGATTTCTCGGCAACCCGCAAATACGCGTCGTCGAGCAACCTGGAACCGTCAACCGAATTCGGCCTTTCCGTCGCGCTGACAGGCTTCGGCACCGCGGACAGCGCCAAGGAGTATCGACGCACATGCAAGTGACCCCCGCACGTTTTCCGGCCCGCCTTCTTCGTTCCGTCGTCTGCGCGGTCGGTCTGGCGCTGGCCCCCGCCGCGCTGCCGGCGCAGGGCCTGTTCTCGCCCGCGATCACCGTCGATGAGATGGTCATCACCAACTACGAGATCCAGCAGCGCGCGCGGATGATCCAGGTGCTGAACTCCGGCCAGAACCCGCAGCAACTGGCGCGCGAGCAGTTGATCGACGACCGGCTGCGCCTGCAGGCCGCCACCGACGCCGGGATCGAGCCGAGCGAGGAAGAGATCAACGACGGCATGGCCGAGTTCGCGCAGCGCGGCAACCTCAGCCGCGAAGAGTTTGTCGCCCTGCTCGCCAGCAATGGCGTCGACGAAGAAACCTTCCGCCAGTTCGTCCGCGCGGGCTCGGCATGGCGCCGGCTGGTGCAGGCACGCTTTCAGGCGCGCGCGCAGGTCAGCGATGCCGAGGTCGACCGGGCGCTTTCGGGCACCGGCACCGGCTCCAACGTGCGCGTGCTGCTATCGGAGATCATTATTCCGATCCGCCCCGGCACCGAAGCGCAGGTGCAGAACCTCGCCGAACGCATCTCGGGCTACCGCTCGACGGCTGAGTTCTCTGCCGCCGCGCGCGAATATTCGGCCACCGCGACCCGTGGCGAAGGCGGCCGCCTGCCGTGGCAGGACCTCAACGAGCTGCCGCCGGTGCTGCGTCCGCTGGTGATCGGCCTGTCGCCGGGCGAGGTCACCGCGCCGATCCCGATCCAAGGCGCCGTGGCGCTGTTCCAGATGCGTCAGGTCGAAGAGAGCGGCTATTCCGAACCCGAGATCGCGTCGGTCGACTACGCCACCTACTACATGGCCGGGGGCCGCAGCGCCGAGACGCTGGCTCAGGCGCGTGTTCTGGCCAGCCAGATCGACCGCTGCGACGATCTCTATGGCATCGCCCAAGGCCAGCCCGCCGAGGTGCTGCAGCGCCACCAGCAGGCGCCGTCGGAGATCCCCACCGATATCGCCTATGAGCTGTCCAAGCTCGATCCCGGAGAGGTGTCGACGGCGCTCACCCGCTCAAATGGACAGACCCTGATGTTCCTGATGATGTGCGGCCGCACCCCCGAGGTCAGCGCCGACGCCGACCGCCAGCAGGTGACGCTCGGATTGCGCAACCAGCGCCTCAACCAGCTTGCCGAGGCCTATCTCGCGCAACTGCGCGCCAACGCCCGCATCGTCGAGAAATGAGCGTGCCCCGGCTGCCCGTCGCGCTTTCCTGCGGCGAGCCCTCGGGCATCGGACCGGAGCTTGCCGAGGCCGCGTGGAGCGCCCTCGGCGCGTCTCTGCCGTTCTTCTGGATCGGCGCACCGCAGCACCTGCCCGGCAGCGTGCCGCATGTGATCATCGACCACCCCGCCGAGGCCGCAGAGGCGTCCCGACGCGGCCTGCCCGTGCTGGCGCAGGAGATGCCCGGCCCGCGCGTGCCCGGCGCGCCGCAGGCGGCGCAGGCGGCGGGCGTCGTTGCGGCCATCGAACGCGGCGTGGCGCTGTGCCAGTCCGGCGAGGCGGCGGCGCTCTGCACGCTGCCTATCTCCAAGCAGGCGCTGGCCGAAGGCTGCGGTTTTGCCTTCCCCGGCCACACCGAGTTTCTTGCCCATCTCGGCGGCGTGCCAGAGGTCGTCATGATGCTGGCCTGCCCCGAGCTGAAGGTAGTGCCCGCCACCATCCATATCGCGCTAGAGGACGTGCCGCAGGCGCTGACCGAAGACCTGCTCGAAGCGCGGCTGCGGATCACCTACGCCGCCATGGCGGGCTTCGGCATCGCCCGACCGCGCATCGCCGTTTCGGGCCTCAACCCGCACGCTGGCGAAGGCGGGCGCATGGGGCGGCAGGAAATCGAGATGATCGCGCCGCTTCTGGAGCGCCTGCGGGCAGAGGGCATGGACCTGCTCGGCCCGCTGCCCGCCGACACCATGTTCCACGGTGCCGCCCGCGCCCGCTATGACGTGGCGGTGTGCATGTACCACGATCAGGCGCTGATCCCCGTAAAGACGCTGGGCTTCGACGAGGGCGTCAACGTCACGCTCGGCCTGCCCTTCGTGCGCACCTCGCCCGACCATGGCACCGCCTTCGACATCGCGGGCAAGGGGCTGGCGAACCCATCCTCGACACTGGCGGCCCTGCGCATGGCCGCCGAGCTTTCGGCTGGCACGGCGCGGGGGTAGAGGTATAGAGGGGCTCTGCCCCGTCCCACCGAGAGGAGGGGCTCTGCCCCTCGCCCTGCGGGCACACCCCGGAGTATTTAAGGAAAGATGAAAGCATGAGCGGGATTGACGGCCTTCCTCCGCTGCGCGAGGTGATCGCCACCCACCAGCTGAGCGCCAAGAAATCGCTCGGGCAGAATTTCCTGCTCGATCTCAACCTGACCGCCAAGATCGCGCGGGCGGCGGGCGATCTGTCGAACATGGACGTGCTGGAGATCGGCCCCGGCCCCGGCGGGCTGACCCGCGGGCTGCTCGCCGAAGGCGCGCGGCGGGTGCTGGCGGTGGAAAAGGACGCGCGCTGCCTGCCCGCGCTCGACGAGATCGTGCAGCACTACGATGGCCGGCTCGAGGTGATCAACGGCGACGCGCTGGAGATCGACCCGCTGGCAAAGCTGAGCCCGCCGATCGCGATCTGCGCCAACCTGCCCTACAACGTCGGCACCGAGTTGCTGGTGCGCTGGCTGACCCCGACCGACTGGCCGCCGTTCTGGTCGACCCTGACGCTGATGTTCCAGCGCGAGGTGGCCGAGCGCATCGTGGCGCAGCCGGGCACCAAGGCTTACGGGCGGCTGGCGCTGCTGGCGCAATGGCGCTGCGAGGCGCGCATCGTGCTCAGCCTGCCGCCCTCGGCCTTCACCCCGCCGCCAAAAGTGTCTTCGGCGGTGGTGCACCTCAAGGCCCTGCCAGAGCCGCGCTACCCCGCCGACGCCAAGACGCTGGAGCGGGTGGTCGCCATGGCCTTCAACCAGCGCCGCAAGATGCTGCGCGCCGCGCTCAAGGGTCTGGCGCCGGACATCGAGGACAAGCTGCTGGCGGCGGGCATCCAGCCCACAGACCGCGCCGAGCAGGTCTCGCTCGAGCAGTTCTGCGCGCTGGCGCGGGTGCTGAAGGGCTGAGCCACCGGCCGCGCGCGGGCCCGGTTCGCCGACGCCCATCCGAAAACGAAAAAGGCCGGGCATCATGCCCGGCCTTTCCTGTCTGAGACAAAGCGCGCTCAGTTCCCCGCGCGCTCGGCCTCGATCTCGCGCCATGCGGCGACGTTGCGGTTGTGCTCGGCCAGCGTCTCGGCGAAGGCATGGCCGCCCGTGCCGTCGGCCACGAAGTAGACGTACTCCGATTGCGCCGGGTTCAGCGCCGCCTCGATGCTGGCGCGACCCGGGTTGGCGATCGGGGTCGGCGGCAGGCCGTCGATGACATAGGTGTTGTAGGGCGTCTCGCCGCGCAACTCCGACTGCCGCAAGCCGCGGCCCAGCACACCCTCGCCATTGGTCAGCCCGTAGATCACCGTCGGGTCGGTCTGCAGGCGCATGCCGCGTTCGATGCGGTTGACGAAGACCGAGGCCACCATCGGACGCTCTTCGGCGACGCCGGTTTCCTTCTCGACGATCGATGCCATGATCAGCGCCTCTTCGGGGCTGTCATAGGGCAGGTCGTCGGCGCGGTTCTGCCACGCCTCGGCGAGAATCGCCTCCTGCGCCTGCGTCATCCGCGCGATAAGATCGGCACGGCTGTCGCCGGGGCTGATCTCGTAGCTGTCCGGCGCCAGCGATCCTTCGGCGGGACGTTCGGCGATCTCGCCTTCCAGCACGTCGATCTGGCCCAGTTCCTCGACCACCTTCCAGCTGGTCACGCCCTCGGCCAGCGCCACGCGGAAGCGCGTGCCGACCTCGGATTTGACCGCCTCATAGCCCTCGGGGCGCGGCGCGTCGCTGGCCGGATCGAACTCGATCCGCTCCACATAGCGACCGGTCTCGGGGTCAAGCTCGCGCACCTGCACCTCGGCGCTGTTCACGCCGACGCGGTAGACCACTTCGGTGCCGCAGGTCGAGGCGCCACCACGGGTGACGATCTCGGTGATCTGCGTCATCGAGGCGTGTTCCGGCACGAGATAGGACCCGGCCTTCAGCTGCGACGCCTTGTCGGTGTAATCGGCGCCGAGGCGGAAGATCACGTCGGAACTGATGGCGCCCTGCTCAACCAGGTCCTGCGACACGCGGTTGAAGTTGGAGCCGCGTTCGACCTGAAGGCACATCGGCTGCGCCAGCGGACCCTCGGCGCTGTACTCGTTCTGAGCCCAGAGCAGCAGCCCGCCAGCGAGAAACACCAGCACCACCAGAAAGGTCATCGCGTTGGAGGCGATGTTGCGCCACATGTTAGCTGACCTTCCCGAAGATCACGCTGGCGTTGGTGCCACCAAAGCCAAAGCTGTTGGACAGGGCATAATCGACCTTGCGCGCGCGCTTGGCGTTGGGGGCGAGATCGATGGGCGTCTCCACCGCCGGGTTGTCGAGGTTGATCGTCGGCGGTGCGACCTGATCGCGGATCGCGAGGATCGAGAAGATCGCCTCGATCGCGCCGGCAGCGCCAAGCAGGTGCCCTGTGGCCGATTTGGTCGACGACATGGTGACATTGCCCGCGTGATCGCCGAGCAGCTTCTCGACCGCGCCAAGCTCGATGGTGTCGGCCATGGTCGAGGTGCCGTGGGCGTTGATGTAGTCGATCTGGTTTGCCTCGAGGCCCGCCGACTTCAGCGCCGCGCCCATCGAGCGCAGGGCGCCGTCGCCATCTTCCGACGGGGCGGTGATGTGATAGGCGTCGCCTGACAGGCCGTAGCCGATCACCTCGGCGTAGATCTTCGCGCCGCGCGCCTTGGCGTGCTCGTACTCTTCCAGCACGACGATGCCCGCGCCCTCGCCCATGACAAAGCCGTCGCGATCGGCGTCATAGGGGCGGCTCGCCTTCTGAGGATCGTCCGCGCGCTTGGTGCTGAGCGCCTTGCAGGCGTTGAAACCGGCGATGCCGATCTTGCAGATCGCCGCCTCGGCGCCGCCCGCGACCATTACGTCGGCGTCGCCGTATTTGATCAGGCGCATCGCGTCGCCGATGGCGTGCGCGCCGGTCGAACAGGCGGTGACCACCGAGTGGTTCGGGCCGCGGAAGCCGTATTTGATCGACACCTGACCGGAGATCAGGTTGATCAGCGCGCCGGGCACAAAGAACGGCGACACGCGGCGCGGGCCCTTCTGCTCCATCATCACGGCGGTGTTGGCGATGGAGTTGAGACCACCGATGCCCGAGCCGATCAGAACGCCGGTACGCTCGAGGTCTTCTTTGTCTTCGGGCATCCAGCCGGAATCTTCCACCGCCTGCTGCGCCGCCGCCATGCCGAAGAGAATGAAGGTGTCGACCTTGCGCTGTTCTTTCGGCTCCATATAGGCGTCGGCGTTGAACGTGCCGTCCGACCCGTCGCCCAGCGGCACTTCGCACGCGTAGGTGGTGGTCAGGCCTTCGGTATCGAAGCCGGTGATCGGGCCAGCGCCCGACTTGCCGTCCAGAATACGCTCCCAGCTTTTTTCAACGCCATCCGCCAGCGGCGTGACAAGCCCCAGCCCGGTAACCACAACGCGACGCATTGCTCTGCCTCTCTCTCAAGTTTCTAACGTTGACGCCGCTCTTACCGCGCGGGCGGCGTATTCGGCAAGCATAACGGTTAATCTTGCCGCCCGCTCAGGCCCAATCTTGGCCAAGATCCGCGCGTGCCCGCTCGATCCAGTGCTCGCGCAGCCAGTCGCAGGGCTTGGAATGGCGGATCAGGCTGCCGTTGTAGCCCTCCAGCGCCTCGGACATCTTGGGGTGGCCGTGGAAACACACCACGCGGGCCTCGTCCGGCAGCCGCGGCGCGTGCAGCCAGTTGCCCGGGAACGGGTTGCAGTCGTACTTGAACGACACAACCCAAGGGTCTGGAATGTAAGTGAAAACCTCGTTATCCATCGCCTTATGAGAGGTGTAGCGCTGCTCGGACCCACGGGCCTTCTCGACCTCGGCGTAGGGGTTGGCCGCAAGGTCCTCATAGAGAAACATGTGCTGCGCCGGATCGAAGCGGAACACCGAGCCATGCCCGGTGGGCCGGCCCTTGCGCTTCTCGGTCCAGTCGTGGCGCATGGCGATGGTGCCGGGCGCGAGATCGTGAATTTCTCCCAGCGGCCCGGTGATCACGACGTCGAGATCAAAGCCCAGAACCGGGCCATCCAGATCGGGCACAAGCCCCGGGCGGAACAGCGAAACCTTGCGCATCGCGCCCTGCCGGTTGGCCACCGCCAGCGCAGCCGCCATCGGCTCGGCGAAGGGTTCGGTGGGCAGATCGATGATCTCGATGTCCGGATGCAGCCCCTCGGCGTGTTCGGTCATGCAAAAGAAGCGCACCGGGCGATCCATGTGCCGCCGCACACCGGAATACAGCCGGTTGACGTATTCCGGGCCGAAAGCCGTGCCCCATTTGATGCAGAAGATATTGGCGCGCATGCTGCTCTCCGAACGGTCTTTCCCGCGCTTTAGCTGAAGGCGCGGGAAAGTGCCAACCTTTCGGACAAAATCGCCGCGCGGCCCGCGGGCGCTAGTGCCCTTCCATCTTGTGGCGGATGCGGTGAATGCCCAGCCAGACCAGCACCACCACCGGCAGCACCGCAAGCGCGGTGAGCATGCCCTTCGAGATGCCGATGGCATCCGCCATCGGGTACAGAAGATAGCCCACCAGCGAGACCGCGTAGTAAGAAATCGCCACCACCGACAGCCCCTCGACCGTGGTCTGCAACTGCAGCTGCTGGTCCGCGCGCTTGTCCATGCTGGCCAGAATATCCTGGTTCTGGGCTGAGCGTTTGACCTCCACACTCGTCCGAAGAAGTTCGGCGGCGCGCATGGCGCGGGCGGACATGTCCGAAAGCTGCTTTTCACTGCTTTTCACCGTGCGCATGGCGGGATCGAAACGCCGCGCCATGAACTCGCGAAAGGTCTGCCGCCCCTCGAACCGCTCTTCGCGCAGCACCGCGATGCGCTGGCTTACCAGCGCCTCATAGGCCGCCGTTGCCGAAAGCCGGAAGGCGCTCTGCGCCGCCACCGTCTCAAGCTCTGACGACACCCGAAGCAGCGCGCGCAGCGTATCTTCCTCGGGCGTGTCGCCATGGGTCATTTCAGTGGAGAGGCGCGTCAGATCTTCGTCGATGCGAATGAGATCCGAGCGGATGGCGCTGACGCGGGTGAACCCGAGCATCGCCATGGTCTTGTAGACCTCGATCTCGCAGATCCGCTGCACCACGCGGCCCACCCGGCGCTCGCCCACGCCGGGGCTGACGAAGATGGCGAACCGCTGGTGCCCGGCCGGGTCGATGCGGAAGTCTCCGCCCACCACCAGCGCGTCGTCCAGCATCCGGCTCACCGCAACGCTGTCGGCGACGAACCAATCTGTGAACGCCGCGTTCATCTGGTCCGGATCGGCAGGACGCGGCGCGATGCGGATGCTCGCCGAGGTCATCCTGACGCCCGGCGCCTTGGCCAGCCAATCCTCGGGGAACACACCGAAATCGCGCGGATCGAAGGGCGTGTCCCCCAGCCCCGGCAGAAAGGCGGTGTAGGTGACGAACTCGGTGTGCAGTTCCCACTTGATCTCGGCCTTGCCGATCCGGCCCGAGTAATGCTTGGCGTCGGGCTGCGGGTGTGGCGCGCCATGCCGGTCGAGCAGGTCGATCAGATGCGCCAGATCGGCACCGCGATCGCGCGAGGCGGCATCATTTGGCCGCTTGATCGCCAGATAAATCGCCCGGCACGGTGCCTCGAGCGCCGGAAAAGGCCGGGCATGCAGCTCGTTGGCAAGCTGATAGCGCAGCGGATGGTCTTCGATGGGCGGCATTCATGTGGCTCCGTGCGTCTTTTTCCCGACAGTAGCCAGACACCGCGCGATGTAAAGAAATTACACCAGCAATTTCAGCATATTAGGTGAATACTTTTGTATACCGCGCGAAGCGGGAGCCCGGCCACAGGACCGCCGAAGCCCTTACTCAGCCAGCAATACGCACCAGATGGTTGTCCCAAGCCACATCGGCGCGGCGCAGCGGTTTCGGCGCGGCGCCGCGCACCTCGATCAGCCCGCCCAGCCCGTCGCTGGCAAGATAGCCGCCCGCATGCGTCGCCAGACCGCAGACATCGCTGCGCGACACCGCACCAAGGAAGTCGCCTGCGTCCGAGAAGCGATGGATACGCCCGCCGCGCGGCGAGGTGATGGCGATCTCACGCCCGCCGCCCGCAAAGGCGACGCTGCCCGCATAGCCGTTCATCGCCAGTTCATCACCCAGCGGCGCGCCGCAGAGCACCGGCACCGCGCCCCGCCGGTGAAGGCCCAGCAGCGGCGTCGCCGCCCCCGGCGCGCCCTGCCATTGCATGCAAAACCCCACCAGCCCGTCGTCGCGCAGCGCAAGATGGCGGATCGAGTTCTGATGCAGGTCTGCCTCAAGCTCCACCATCTCCAGCAGCGCGCCATCGAGGCCGACATAGGCAAGGTTCGGCGCCATCGTGTCGATGTTGAGCTTGGTGCGGTCCCATGCGTCGGTCTGGATGCCGCCATTGGCCACCACGAGGCTCTGCCCGTCCGGCATCAGCCGCAGCTCGTGCGGGCCCAAGCCATGCGTCGGAAAATCCGATACCCGCTTGTAGCCCACCTCGACGTCCCAGACGCCGATCCGCCCGGCGCTGCCCTCGGCCTGCTGTTCGGAGGTAAACAGCACCGTGCCATCGGCGGAAAACGCGCCGTGGCCGTTGAAGCTGTGGCCCTCGGGCGCGCTGAGCTCGTGCAGCACCTCGCCGGTGAGACAGTCGATGACCAGAGCGTAGGTGCCGGGACGACGGGCAAAGCCCACGGCCTCGGCGCGGCTGGGATGGGCGCAGGCGGCATGGCCGCGCGCGGGAAGCGGCACGCGAAAGGCCTCGGCCCCGTCTTCGCGCAGGCCGATCAGCGCAAAACTGCCATCTGCCTGTTTCGCGGCGGCCAGATAGGCCGGATCACCCACCGCCGCCCAGCCCGTGGCGGGCGCGGCCGAAACGGCCAGCAGGCTGGCGAGAAAGCTGCGGCGGGTGGTCATGGCCTCAGTCTCCGTCTGCGGAATTGAAGCCCGCGGCGATGCCCAGCGGCGCACCAAGCTCGGCCTCGATGGCATCCGACAGCGTCCGCACCTGCTGCTGCACGATCTCGACGCGCAGCCGCTCCGACGGATCATCCACCTGCTGGAAAGACGGGTCCTCGACCCTGCCCGCGACCTCGCGCAATTGCGCCATGGCGGCGTCGGTCACCGGCATCTCCCAATCGGCGAGCGCCTTGGCCAGATCATAGGCGCCTTCGGCGTCGCGCAGCACGTTGCGCAGGCTGCGCCCCGAGCGCCATGCCTCGGCGCGGGTCGGGCGCGGACGCTCAAACGTTCCAAGCGGGCGGCCAAGGCGGGTGTCGGCGGTGAACTCGAGCCCGGAGACCACCTGCGTGAACAGCGCGCGCATCGCCTCGTCGTCGGCAAGATACGTGGCGTTGCCCTCTTCGCCGGCGGTCAGCAGCACATCCGCGAAGCTCTCGCTCCAGCCGGTTTCCAGCGCCGCCGCCTGCCGCGCCAGATCGCGGGTGATGGTCTGCACCAGCGTGCAGGCGTAGCTGTCCTGCGCATAGCCGGAGAAGTCGTCGTCGTAGAACATGAACTCCAGCGCGTAGAGCCCCCGCACCGCGATCGAGGCCTCGGCAAAGGCCGTCGGATCGGTGCCCATCGGGTCTTCGGACGAGATGAAGCGCGACAGTGTCTTGGGGGTAAAGCCGCGGCTGTCGGGCCAGAAGGCCACCGGCAGCGCCCCGGTTTCCGACGGGCCGATGCGTATGTCAGCCACCGCGTTCCATTGATCGAAGGCATGGTTCCACGGATCGCGCAGCGCGTCGGCGGTGCAATCACGCTCTGCGGCCTCGGCCAGCGTGGCGGTGGCCACGGTAAAGTCAGCGTAGCTCGGCAGAACATGCTCGGAAAGCGCCCCGGGCACCCCGGCGTGGAGCGGCCCGTGCAGCGCGAGTGCGGCCAGCGCAGCGCAGAAGGTCAGGCGGTGTTTCATTCACAAACTCTCCAGATATCGGATCAGCGCCGCGCGGTCCGGCGGCGCCATCGAGACCACCCGCGCGCGCTGCGTATCGGCCTCGCCGCCATGCCAGAGGATCGCCTCCAGCAGACTGCGCGCCCGTCCGTCGTGCAAAAAGGTGGTGTGACCGCTCACCCGTTCGGTCAGGCCAATGCCCCAAAGCGGCGCGGTGCGCCACTCGCGCCCCGTAGCGCGGCCTTCGGGACGGTGGTCGGCCAGCCCCTCGCCCATGTCGTGCAGCAACATGTCCGAATAGGGCCAGATCAGCTGAAAACTCTGCTCGGGCTGGGCATCGAGCCGGTGGGTGACGAATTTCGGCGTGTGGCAGGCCGGGCAGCCGGTCTCGTAAAACACCTGCTTGCCGCGCAGCACCTGTGGGTCGTCGGTATCGCGCCGCGCAGGCACGGCAAGGTTGCGGCTGTAGAAGGTGACCAGATCAAGCGCCTGCGCGTCGGCCTCAAAGCCGTCGTGCGCCGCGCTGTCGCCACCGGGGGCGGCGCGGCAGTCGGTTTGCGCTTCGGTGCAATCGCCCCAGACATCGGGAAACAGCGGGGTCGAGATGCCGATATCATGCGCAAAGGCCGAGGCGGATTGCTCGCGCAGCGTCGCCATGCCCGCCTTGTGGCCGAAGCGGCCCAGCATCGGCGCATCGTATTCGCGCGACCAGACGATGGCCGGGCGGCCGGAGATACCGTCGCCATCGGCGTCCTCGGGATCGGCCAGCGCAAGGATGTCCTCCGCCGGGATCGCCTCAAGCAGACCAAGGCCGATCATCTGCGGCGCAACGCGCGGGCTGAGCATCGCGCCATCGGCCAAGGGGCCATAGGCAAGGTCTTCGGCAGCGTAGCTGGGCGCGCGCAGCGATGCGGTTTCGCCGCCCGACAGCGGCACCTCGATCTCGTCGTAGCTGACCGAGAACCGCGCCTCGGCGCCCTGCCCGACGGTGCCGAAATCCTGCAGCTGACCGCCATAGACCGGGTCCGGCTCGGTGGCGATCCACTCCTCGATCTGCGGCATCTCCGCTTCGGGCGAGGCTGGCACCGACACCCGCAGGAAGATCGAGACAGCGCCATCATTCGGGCCCTCTGGCGCGTGGCCCCGGCCGTCCTTCAGGTGGCAGTTCTGGCAGCCGCGCGCATTGTAAAGCGGGCCAAGCCCGTCCGAGGCCAGCGTCGACGAAGGCGAGGACACCCAGAGCTTGCGGAAAAGGCCGTTGCCGACCTTGAAGTCGAGCTCGCGGTCGAACTCCATGTTCCCCGAGGGCTGCGAAAAGGCATCGGCATTGCGGCGCGACCGCACGGTGGCGGCGCCGCCGGGCAGATCCTCGAACTGCTCGGGCGCGGTGAACTCCCGCGGCGGTGCCGTGACGGCGGCGATGCGCGCCGTTTCAGCCTCGGTGCGGGGAATGATGTTCAGATGCAGATCGCGCAGATCTGGCCCGGAGGCGGCACCGACGGCAGAGGATGCGCCGCCCCAGAGGGCGACGCAGAGCACGAGATCACTCGGCTTCATCCATCGGCATGGCGTTGATGACCGCATAGCGTTCGGCACCGACCCGGTCGTAGAGTTCCAGTTGCGTCTCGAGGAAGTCGATATGACCTTCTTCGTCGGTCATCAGTTCCTCAAACAGGTTCTTGCTGACGTAGTCGCCCACGGATTCGCAATGCTCGCGGGCTTCTTTGTAGAGCGCCCGTGCCTCATGCTCGGCTGCAAGATCGCATTCAAGCGTTTCTTTGGGGTCCTGACCAATGCGCAGCGGATCGAGCTTTTGCAGGTTCGGGTGACCGCCAAGGAAAATGATCCGGGTGATCAGCTTGTCGGCGTGGTGCATCTCTTCGATGCTTTCCTCACGGCTCTTCTTGGCCATGTGGCCAAGGCCCCAGTCTTCTTGCAGCCGGTAATGCAGCCAGTACTGGCTGACCGCCGTCAGTTCAGACCTGAGTGCCTTGTTGAGATACTCGATGACCTTCTCGTCGCCCTTCATGTGCCTCTTCCTGTGGTTGCGCGCGGCGCCGGAGGCCGCGCAGGTGCGTGGGGACCTCCAGATTGTCGTTCCCGCGCATGGTTTGCAAGAAGAGCGGCATGCAACCCCCGCAATCGGCTGCTTTTCCCAAGGCATGATAGATTTTGCCGGGGGTGATGATCGTCTGCGGGTCGGCTTGCCGCATCCAGTCGATCGCAGCGTGAATGTCGCGGTCGGAGATACCCATGCACTGGCAGACGATCATCGGTTCGGTCCTTCTTACTGGAAGACGGCGTTGGGGTTGTCGAGGCTGTCGGAGCCTTCGAACTCCATGTCCTCAAGCTCGAGCGCGGTGACGATACGCTCGATGGTGCGGGTCTGGTCGATGAGACCGTCGACGCCGCCCATGATCAGCGCCTCGCCCTTCTCGTTGCCGGCTTCGAGCATCTGGTCGTAGCTGAACCCACCCTCGGCAGCGGATTTGATCTCGCCAAGCGCCGCCATCGTGGCGTCAAGCTTGCTCTTCATCTCGGTGTCGAGATCGGCCGAGGTTTCGGCCACCAGATCGCTCAGCGACGGGCCGGAAACGGTGGAGCCGTCAACCCGTGTGTATTCGCCGAGATAGACGTTCTGGATGCCCTTGCCGTCGTAGAAATGCGAGTTGTGGGTGTTGTCCGAGAAGCAGTCGTGCTCTTCCTCGGGATCGTTGAGCATCAGGCCCAGACGCATCCGCTCGCCCGCCTGCTCGCCATAGGACAGCGAGCCCATGCCGGTCAGCATCATCACGATGCCCTGATCGGCGTTTTCGGAAACCGCCTCGCGCGCGGCGCCGCCCTCGGCCCAGTTCGCGGCCATTTCCTCAAGGTCCGAGACCAGCAGATCGGTCGCCGCTGTCAGGTAGTCCGCGCGGCGGTCGCAGTTGCCGCCGGTGCAGGCCTCGCCGGTGACGTAGTCGGTATAGGGGCGCTCGCCCGCACCATGATCGGTGCCGTTGAGGTCCTGTCCCCAGAGCAGAAACTCGATGGCGTGATAGCCGCGCGCCACGTTGGTCTCGATGCCGTCGGCCTCGTTCAGCGTGTCGGCGATCAGCTCGGGCGTGATGTCGGACGCGTCCACCTCGGTGCCAGCCAGTTCCAGAGTGGGGTTGGCGATCACGTTGGAGGCGGCAAAGGGGTTTTCGTCGGTGGCCCCGCCGTAGGTTTCGTCGACGTAGTCGATGAGACCCTCATCAAGCGGCCATGCGTTCACCTTGCCTTCCCAATCGTCGACGATCGGGTTGCCGAAGCGGAACACCTCGGTCTGCTGGTACGGGTCGCGGGCGGCAAGCCATGCCGTGCGGGCAGCGGCAAGCGTCTCTGCCGACGGGTCCGCCACGAGCGCCTCGACAGCCTCCTGCAGCGCCTTGGCGGTGGTCAGACTGTCCTCATATCCCGCCTGAGCGATGTCGGCGTAGGTATCGATCACTTCGGCCTTGTCGGTGGCGGCCAGCGCCGGTGCGGCAATGGTCAGGGCCAATACGGATGTGGTCAGGAACTTCATCTTGGTCTCTTCCCTCGTGGCTTGTTATCGTTGAGACGGCTGGCGGGGGTAGATCACTTGGTGAGGATCAGCTTGCCGGCCTTGGTGATGCGCAGCGTGTAAACCTGCCCATCCAACTCGATCTCTGCCAGATTGCCGGTGTCGGTCAGTTGACGTGCGTCGTGACGCGGGATGGCCGGTTGCGCGGCGTCGGCTTTGAACCTGTCGATCATCATTATCTCACTCCTCGTGCGGTGCGTGCGCTGTCCCCGTCGTGGGGTGTCTCAACCCGGTCCATGAGCGCCTCGAAGGCCGAGTCGATCGGCCAGAGACCGCAAAAAACCATGTCCAGAAGCTCTGCCCGCATGCCGCGTGCCGATGCCGGAGTGGCATGTCGCATGTCGCTGTTCATTTCGACGTTCTCGTCCCTGCGTTCCGGGTGTCGGCTCCCCCAAACGTTGCGTCGGGGTGGCTGGCTTGGGGTTAAAACTGAGCAAATGAATCGGATTTGTCAATCCGACAAATTCCGTCAGAATTCACAAACCCGCGCAACACCGTGCGGATTCCCGCCCTGTTCGCGTTGCGTTCGCCCGGCAGATGCGCGATCATTTGCGCAAAGGGGAGACAATGGCCGAATTCCGCTTCATTCACAGCTCGGACCTTCACTTGGGCCGGCGCTTCGCCGCCATGCCCGAAGAGATCCGCCCGCATCTCGCCGAGGCGCGGCACGGTGCCATCGCCCGGCTCGCCGAGGCTGCGCGCACCCATGGCGCGGCGCATGTGTTGCTGGCCGGCGATGTCTTCGACACCCCCACCCCCAGCCCACGCGTTCTGGTGCAGGCGCTGAACGCCATCGGCGCCGAAGACGCGCTGACATGGTGGGTGCTGCCCGGCAACCACGACAGCCTCGGCGCCGAGGCGCTCTGGGCCGAAGTGGCGGCGCGCGCCCCGGCGAATCTGCGCCTTCTGGCCAGCGCCGAGCCGGTGCAGATGGCCGAGGACGTCTGGCTGCTGCCCGCGCCGCTGCCGCGCAAGTTCCCCGGCTATGATCTGACCGCCTGGATGAGCGACGCCGCCACGCCCGACGGCGCGCTGCGCATCGGTCTTGCGCACGGCGCGGTGCGCAGCTTTGACGCGGAAGACGCACGTGTCGACGAGGTGATCCCGCCCGACCGCGCCGAAACCGCGCGGCTCGACTATCTCGCGCTTGGCGACTGGCACGGGCAGATGTCTCTGGGCGCGCGCACGTGGTACTCGGGCACGCCGGAGCGCGACGGCTTCCGCCACGCGGGCCGCGGCGCCTGTCTTGCGGTCACCCTGCCCGGCCCCGGCGCCGCGCCGCAGGTCGCGCCGGTCGAGACCGGCAGCTACCACTGGGCCGAACGCGCGCTGTCGCTGCTGCCCGGGCAGGACACCGCGCAGGCGCTTGCCGAAGCCATGCCCGAAGACCGCGCCGCACGCCGCGATCACCTGCTGCGCCTGCGGGCCGAGGGCCGCGTGACGCTGGCCGGTCGCGCCGCGCTCGAGGCTGCGGCGGCGCAGGCGGCACCGGATTTTGGCTATTTTGAACTCGACACCTCGGCGCTCGGCACCGAGCACCAACTGTCGGACCTCGATGCCATCGACCGCGCCGGGGCGCTGCGCCTCGCCGCCGAAAGACTGGCCGAGGCGGCGCAGGACGGCGACGCTGCAGCCCGCGACCGCGACGTCGCCAGCGCCGCGCTCAACCGCCTATACGGGCTGCTGCAGGAGGGCGAGGCATGAGGCTGCGCTCGGTCACCCTCTCGGACATCCGCCGGTTCTCACGTCCGGTCATCCTCGACGGCTTTGGCCCCGGCCTCAACGTGCTGGCCGCGCCCAACGAGGAAGGCAAGTCAACGCTCTTCGACGCGCTGCAGGCGCTGTTCTTCACCCCACACCGCAGCCGCGCCAAAGAGATCACCGCCCTGCGCCCGCATGCTGGCGGCGCGCCGGTGGTCTCGGCCGAGATCGAGGATGACGGCAAGCTCTACCGGCTGACCAAACGCTGGATGTCGCGCCCCATGGCCGAGGTGCACGACGGCACCCGGCTGATCGCCAAGGGCGAGGCCGCCGAAGAGTGGATTGCCGCGCTCACCGCAGCGCCCGAACAAGGCGGCCCGGCGGGCCTGCTCTGGGTGCGACAGGGGCTGGTGGCGCTCGATCAGGGCGAGAAGCGCGAACAAGATCATGCCCACAAGGCCCGGCGCGACCTTCTGGCCTCGGTCGCCGGCGAGGTCGAGGCGCTGACCGGCGGGCGCCGGATGGATCGCGCACTTGCCGCCGCCGAGACCGCACTGGCCGAACTGGTCACCGCCTCGGGCAAGTCCAAGGCTGGCGGGCCGCTGAAGGCGGCAGAGGACGAACTCACCGAACTGAGCGCCCGGCGCGACGACCTCGCGGGCACCGCGCAGGCTCTGGAACGGGCCATCGAAGACCGCCGCCGCGTCCGCGCCGAACTGGCCGATCTGCAGGACCCCGAGGCGCAGACCGCGCGCGAAGCCCGGCTGGCCGAAACCCGCGAGGCCGCCGAAGCCGCCCGCGCCTTCGCCGAGCGCCAACGCCGTGCCGCCGAGCAGGTGGCCGCGCAGCAGGCCCGGCGAGATGGCGCCGTGGAAAAGGCCGCCGCCCTCATCCGCAGCCGCACCGCCGCGCAGCAGGCCGAGCGCCGCCTCGCCGAACGCCGGGATGAAGAGACCACCTGCACCGGCGCCGCGCAGCAGGCCAAGCAGAAGCTCGACAGCGCCCGCGCCGCCCGCGAGGCCGCCCGAACCGCGTTGCAAACCGCGCAAAAGGATCAGGCCGCCGCACAGGAGGCCACGCAGCAGGCCAAGGCCAAGGCCGACCGCGCCGCGCTCGAAAAGCGCCTCACCGAAGCGCGGGCGCTGGCCAAGGTCGAGACCGAGGCACTCGCCGCCGCGCGCAAGGGGCCGGACGAGCGGCAGATCGAAGCGCTGGATCACGCCGCCTCGGAACTGCGCGTGCAGCAGGAACTGCACGCCCGCAGCGCGCCGCATCTGCGGCTCGACTACGCGCCCGGCGCGGCCGCACTCAAAATGGGCGGCACACCGCTCGTGGATGGCGAAGAGCGCCCGCTGCACGGCCCGGCAACGCTCGATCTTCCGGGCATCGGCACGCTGCATCTGTCTCCGGGCGCGGCGCAGCAGGATGACGCGCTGGCGCAGGCGCAGGACGCCTACGCGGCGGCGCTAAGCGCCACGGGCTGCGACACCGCCGAGGCCGCCCGCGCCGGCGCCCGCGCCCGCCGCAAGGCCGAGGCGACGTTGCAGGAAACCCGCGCCCAGCTGCGCGGGGTCGCGCCGGACGGGCTGCGCGCGCTGGAAAACGCCCTCGCCGCCCTGCCCGCCCCGCGCGAGATCACCAAAGCGCCCGACCCCGAGGTCGCCGCCGACGCGCTGCGCAAGGCCGAAGCGGCGCTGACCGCGGCGGAGAGCGCGCTGGAAACCGCGCGCAGCGCCGACGAGCAGGCGCGTTTGGCCGAGGTCCGCGCCCTCACCGCCCGCGAAGGCGCCGAAACCCGGCTGACCGAGGCGCGCGACGCGCTGCCCGAGGACCCGGAGGCCGCCGCGCAGGCACTGGCCGAGGCGCAGTCAGAGGCCGAAACCGCGCTGGCGCAGGCCCGTGCCACTGCCGAGGCGCTGCAGGGCGAGGCGCCCGATTTGGAAACCGCAGAGGCGGCGCTCGCCCGCGCGCAAACCGTGCTCGAGCAAGCGGCCATGCGGCAGCGCGAACTGGCCGAGCGCAAGGCCGCGCTGGACACCGAGATCAGCCTGCGCGCCGGCGAAGGTGTCGAAGAGGAACTGGCTGCCACCGAAGAAGAACTGGCCCGCGCACAGGAGCGGGTCGCGCGCTACGCCTTTGAACGCGACACGCTGCAACTGCTGAAAGAGACGCTGGAGACCGCGCGTTCCGAGGCCCGCGAGCATTACTTCGAGCCGGTCACCCGCGAATTGGCGCCGCTGCTGCGGCTGCTCTGGCCCGAAGCGGAACTGGTGTTCGACGAGGACAGCGCCCTGCCCCGCGGCCTTGCCCGCGACGGCATGGAAGAGCCGATGGACGTGCTGTCGGGCGGCACCCGTGAACAGATCGCGCTGCTGGTCCGGCTGGCCTTTGCGCGGTTGCTGGCGCGCAGCGGGCGGCACGCGCCGGTGATCCTCGATGATGCGCTGGTCTATACCGACGATGCGCGGATCGAGCGGATGTTCGACGCGCTGCACCGGCAGGCGGGCGATCTGCAGATCCTCGTGCTCACCTGCCGCCAGCGGGCATTCCGCGATCTGGGCGGGCAGATGCTGCGCTATGCGCCCGGCGAGTTGCCGGAAGAAGCGCGCTAGGCACGGCCTATGCCGGGGCCCATTTCGGGGCCCATTTCAGGGTCGGTGTCAGGCCGCCTCTCGGCGCAGCGCCTCGCGCATGAACTCGATCTGGTCCTGCCCGTAATAGCGCACGCCCTGCAGCGTGTAGGTGGGAGAGCCGAAGATGCCGATCTCGATCGCCGCGTCGGTCACCGCCGCCACCGCGTCGCGCATGTCCTCGCTGTGCGCCCGCGCAAGAAGGCGACCGCCGGGCAGATCGGCGCTTTCGAAGGCTTCCTGCAGATCGCCCGGATCAGCGATGTTGCGATGTTCGGCCCAGACCCCGCGCAGGCAGGCGAAACTCACCGCGTCCTGATCGAGCCCCAAAGCATCGGCAGCAAGAATGCAGCGGCAAGCAAGCCGCGGATCGGTGGGCCAGCTCGGCGGCGTCGGCGCCATCCGCAGACCGCGCAGCCGCGCCCAGCGGGCTTGGTTCTCGATACGATAGCTGCGCCGCGCCTCGCCGTGCTCATAGGGCGGCGTCACCCCGGCGGCGGCATAGACCCGCGCGATATCGAGCGGATGATAGCGCACCCGCGCGCCGCTCTGCCGGGCCAGCGTGATCAGCGCCCGGTGCCCAAGATAGGCATATCCCGACATGGGCGCGAAGTAATAGTCGATGACGGGCTCAGCACTCATTCGGGACTCTCCGGGCGGCACCGCGGCGGCGGTCAGGCAGACCAAGGGCCACGGCGGATGCAGGGAACTTGCACGGGGAGGCGCCGGGCCGGGCGCGGCTATGGCAAAAATTGTATACGAATGAGCGCAAATCCCGGCACCTCGGTCAACGCGACGAAAGTGTTAGCGCCTCGTCGATCCTGCGCGACCGGCAAATTCCCGCCATCCCGCGCCGCCAATCGCCCGGATTATCCGCAATTTCGAAACAACGCGCGCAGGGCCCGCGCGCGCCGCCTCTGGCCCGACCTGCCAGTCGCTGCCAGTTTACTCCGTGCTGCCGCCCGGAGTATCGGCAGTATCGGCCTGAATATCCGCCAGCGCCCCGCGCAATTCGGCGATCCGTTCGGCCACCGCGTCGCTGTGCTGACCGGCACGATCCGACCATGCGCTGAACCGGTCGAGAAGCGGCAGGAACAGCGCGATCTCCTCGGCGTCCCAATCCTTGAGGAAACTGCCGAGAACCAGAAACTTGTAGCTGCGCACCGCCGAGACAATCTCGCTCCCCGCGCCGGTGAGTTCCAGCACAGTGCGGCGCGCATCCTTCTGGCTGACCGCCCGGCGCACAAGCCCCATGCGGATCAGGTCCGAGGCGATGCGGCTGGCGCGCGAGGGATCGATGCGCAGCCGCGCCGCGACGGTCGAGACCATGATCTCCGCGCCCTGCCTGTCCTCGAACTCGCCCTCGGGGGCGCGCACCGCCAGCAGCACGTCCAGCTGCGGCAGATCGATGGACAGGCCAAGATCGGCCAACGCCCGTTCGCCCAGTTCGCGCTTCATCACACGCCGCCGCCATTTCTGCAGCGCCACGTCGATGTCGATCGCCGCCTGCGCCGAGGCGTCGTCGATGCCGGCGCGGCGAAGATGGTCCCTGATGCGGGCGTCCTTGTCGGGCAAAGTCCGGCCCTCCGAATTACGTGCTGTTGACATGTATTTGCTCTTGGCACATATATGCCCCTATCAGCTTTCAATCGCAAGGTGCCCCGTCGGGCTCGGCCCTCGGCCGGATCGGCGCGCGGCGCCTTCCGTTTGCTCGCACCTCGCCCGCGCCACTACCCGCTGCCCGAGAAGGAGCCTTTGCATGACCCATCGCGCCGATCCGCTGGACAGCCCAGAGCCCGTGGCCCCGGCCCGCTCCGAGACCGATCCGGCGGTGATCCGGCTGGCGCTGATCGCGGTGGCGGCGACGCTGCTCTTCGCCTCGCTGGGGCAGACCATCGTGTCGACGGCGATGCCCACGATGGTGGCCGATCTGGGCGGCATGGAGCATATCACCTGGGTCATCACCGCGTATCTTATGGCCTCGACCATTGGCGCACCTATTGCTGGCAAGCTGTCGGATCTGTTCGGGCGCAAGGCGGTGCTGCAGGCGGGGATCGGCGTGTTTCTTGTCGGCGCGGTGCTCTGCGGCTTTGCCACCAGCATGGGCATGGTGATCGCCGGGCGGCTGGTGCAGGGGTTCGGCGCGGGTACGCTGATTGTGACCTCGATGGCGGTTGTCGGCGATCTGGTGCCGGCGCGGCAGCGCGGACAGGCGCAGGGGATGATGGGCGCGGCTTTCGGCATCTCGACGGTGGTTGGCCCGCTGCTCGGCGGGTTCCTCGTGCAGCACTGGTCGTGGCACTGGATTTTCTTCGTCAACTTCCCCGTCGGCGCGCTGGCCTTTGTAGTGCTGGGCATCGCGCTGCCAAGCCGCACCGACAGCGGCCATAAGCCCATCGACTACATTGGCGCGCTGCTGCTGACCACGCTGCTGGCCAGCGCCGTGCTGATCTCCAACGTGGGCGGCAGCGTGCTGGCCTGGAGCCATCCGGGCGTGCTGACACTGGCGGCGCTCTGCCTTGCCGCGCTGGCCGGCTTCGTGACGGTCGAGCGGCGGGCGCGCGAGCCGATCCTGCCGCTCTCGCTGTTTCGCAACAACGCCTTTCTGGTGGTCAACGCCATGGGCTTTCTGGTCGGCATGGCGATGTTCGGCACGATCACCTTTCTGCCGCTCTTCCTGCAGGTGGCCAAGGGCATCTCTCCTACGGAGTCGGGGCTGTTTCTGGTGCCGATGATGGGCGGGCTGCTGGCCGCCTCGATCGGCTCCGGGCGGGTGATGTCGAAGACCGGGCGCTACAAGGCGCTGCCGGTCGCCTCTACCGCGCTTCTGGCGCTGTCCATGCTGACCATGACGCAGGTTTCGGGCGAGACACCGCTGTGGCGCATCGCGCTGAGCATGGTCGGCGTCGGGCTGGGTCTGGGGCCGGTGTTCAGCGTCGGTGTCGCGGCGATCCAGAACTCGATCCCGCGCAGCATGATCGGCATCGGCACCGCAAGCGCCAACATGTTCCGGCTGATCGGCGGCTCGATCGGCACTGCCGCCTTTGGCGCGATCTTCGGCCTTGGCCTGTCGCGCAACCTCGAAGGCGCCCTGCCCGACGGTGCCGCGGGCGGCATCCGCAGCATGAGCGCCGAGATGATCGCGGGGCTGCCCGCGGCGCAGCAAGCGCAGATCATCGACGGCTTCAGCGCCGCGCTGCATCCGGTGTTCTGGATTGCCGCCTGCGGCGGCGTACTGGCCTGCGTCATCGGCTTGAAGCTGCACGAGCGCCCGCTCGACGACTGAGGCCCGAGACCGGCGACACTCAGGAGGCGATATCGCGCGTCTGCGGCACCTCGGCCGCGTCGGGTCGCGGCGCAGGGCCCTCGCCGCTATGGCTGCCAGTACTTCCGGTGCTGTCGAGCCGCGAGCGCAGATACTCCGAGGCCTGCACCGGCGGATAGACCGGCGTGCCGGTGCCGGGCAGCGCCGCAATCAGGCTGTCGGGGTTGGGATCGAGAAAAAACGCCACCGATTGCCGCCGCCGCGCCGGCGGCAGAACCCGGTGCGTGGTCGACACGTAAATGTCGTTGGTCCAGCGCATCAGGCAATCGCCGATATTGACGATCAGCGCGCCCGGCAATTGCGGCACATCGGTCCAATGCCCGCCGCGCGGCAGCACCTGCAGCCCCGGCTCGCCATCCGTCGCCAGCAGTGTCAGCGCCCCGTAATCGGTATGCGCCGCCGCGCCATGCTCGTCGGCGGCGCCGGTGCCCGGCGGATAGCTCAGCAACCGCAGCGTCGCCATCGGCTGGGTGAAATGCGGTGCAAAGAAATCCGGCGGCTGCCCGAGGTCCATGGCGATCGCCTCGTGCAGCTTTACGCCCAGCGACAGCATATGCCCGTAGCAGGCCAGCATCGCCTCGCGAAAGCCCGGCAGATCGGGCCAGACGTTGGCACCGCGGAACGGCTCGCCGGCGCGTACCCGCGGGTCATCCTCCGGCAGATCGAGCCCGACGTTGAACGCCTCCTTGCGGTCGGGCTGGCCAGCGCCTCCGGCCTGCTCGGAGCCGAGCCGCGCCCAGCCCCGGTTGTGCGGATTGCCGGTGATCGACAGCGGTGCCTTCCTCGCCTCGGGCCATTCGAAGAATGTGCCCGCCCGGTCAAAGACCGCAGGCAGCAGTTCCGGCGGCAGTGGCGGATTGGCCAGCAAAAAGAACCCGTCCTCGCGGCAGGCCTGCCCGAGCGCAAAGGCAAAGCCCTCGGGGTCGTCTTCCAGATCGTCGAAATCAAGCACGGGGATCATCGCTGCATTCCCTCCGTGGATCGGCTCACCAGACAGTGCAGGTCGCAAACCTGCACGGTTCAGGCAATTCTCCACCATCTTCGAGGGTACGCAAGCGGTTTGACCGCCCTGCCGGCCGCCAATGGCACGGAACCGCGCATGCGGCGGCCCCAGAGCCGCTTCAGGGGCGCAGGCGGCGCGCCAACTGTGCCAGAGCGCCATTCGGCGCGGGCAGAAAGAAACAGGACAGCACGAAGCGCAGAGGATCTATAACCATCATGAGGTGACTTCCCCGGTTTGCAGCAGCACCGGCCCGTCCCTCGAACCGGTTGCCGCAACCCTGCCGCACCCCCATCACGGCCGCGTGACGCCGCCGTGACAATGCCATGACGGGCGCGGCACCGGCCCAGAGCCGTCCGCGCCTTGGCGCGCGCCCGCTCAGCCTTTCACCAGCACCGCGCGGAAGTCATTCACATTGGTTCCCGTCGGGCCCGGCACAAAAAGATCGCTCAGCAGGTCGAAAGCCCCCCATGCGTCGTTGCGCGACAGTGAGGCCATCGCATCGCCCCCCGCAGCGCGCAGCCGCGCCGCGCTGCCGCCATCGGCAAAGGCCCCGGCGTTGTCTTCGCTGCCGTCTATGCCGTCGGTGTCGGCGGCCAGCGCATGCACCCCCGGCAGGCCGTCGATCGCATGCGCGAACGCCAGCAGAAACTCGGTATTGCGCCCGCCGCGCCCGCCGCCGTTGCGCAGCGTCACCGTGGTCTCGCCGCCCGACAACATGACCACCGGCGCGGCAAAGGGCCGCCCCTGCAGCGCCACCTCGCGGGCAATGGCCGCATGCACCCTGCCGACGTCGCGCGCCTCGCCTTCCATGGCGTCCGACAGGATCACCGCCGGTACGCCCTCGGCACCCGCCCGCGCCGCTGCCGCTTCCAGCGACAGCCGCGCCGAGGCGACCACATGCACCTCGTTGCGCTCAAAGCAGGCGTCGCCGGGATGTGGCGCCGCAGAGGCCGCGCTGCGGATATGCGCGAGGATGTTCTGCGGCAGCGCGATGCTCCATGCCTCGATCATCGACAGCGCCGCCGCCGCATCCACCGCGTCGGGCACCGTCGGCCCCGAGGCCACCTGCGCCGGATCGTCGCCCGGCACGTCAGACACGATCAGGCTGACCACCTTCGCCGGGGCGCAGGCCGCCGCCAGCCGCCCGCCCTTGATCCCGCTGGCGTGCTTGCGGATGGCGTTCATCACCCCGATCGGCGCCCCGGAGGCCAGCAGCGCCCGGTTCAGAGCCTGTTCATCCTCCAACGTCAGCCCCTCGGGCGGAGACGGCAGCAGCGCCGATCCGCCGCCGCAGACCAAGGCCACCACGAGATCCTTCTCGGTCAGCCCTTCGACCGCCGCGAAGAGCGCCGCGCTGGCCTCGAGCCCCGCCGCGTCCGGCACCGGATGCGCGGCCTCCATCACCTTGATCTGCGCACAGGGCGCGGCATAGCCGTAGCGGGTGACGACAACGCCTTCGAGCGGGCCATCCCAGAGCGCTTCGAACGCCTGAGCCAGCTGCGCCGCGCCTTTGCCAAGGCCGATCACCACCGTGCGGCCCTCGGGTTTGGCAGGCAATGCGGTGCGCAGCGCCTGCTCGGGATCCGCCGCTGCAACGGCGGCGTCGAACAGGCTGCTTAGAAAGCGCGTCTCTTCAGTCATTCCGGGCTCCTCCTCCGTGTCTCGTCACGCGTCGGCCAAGCGCTGATCTTCACCGTCCGCGCCTGCGGTGCGTCGCTGCCGCCCAGCATGAACTCCGCCTCCATGCCGGCCACGGCGCCGCGCGCGGCGGCCACGTGATCCTGCACCGCGCCAAGCGCGCTGACCAGCGCCGCCTGTGCCGCCGCGTCCAGCCCCAGCCGCGCGCCAAGATCGCCACGGGCGCGCGGCGACAGCGGCAGCAGCGCGCTGACGCGCGGCCCCTCGGCAACGGTGAGCAGCGCCAGATAGCCAAAGGACGGATGCGCGCGCAGCTCAAAGCGCAGCGCCGGGCCCGCGCTGTCGCCCTCACCGGCTGCCGCGACGCCCAGAACGGCGCGCGCCGATGGGCCTTCAGCGGTCACCGGCGCCCCCGGCCCCGGCACCGGCAGCAGCAGCGGATCACCGCCGGGCCGCTGGGTGCCGATCTCGATCACCGCGTGCAGCGCCTCCAGCGCCGGTTTCAGCCCGGCCAGCGGGATCACCCCGTCTTCCATCAAGGCCACCGCCCGCTCGCGGGTCATCTCGGCGCGGTTCAGCGCCACCAGCGCCAGCGGCATGCCGATGCGCTGGCGCGCCTGCGCCGCCGCAAGGCCCGCGCGCCCCCAGGCGCCACCGGCGCCGTGGCGGATCACCGCCAGCGACAGCACCGCCTCCCCGGCCATCATCTCGGTGAAGACCCGGGCCAGCCGGCCATCTTCGCTGTTCAGCAGCCCGGCGCAATCGAGCGGGTTCGACGGCGCGACATCGGCCTGCAGATCGGCCGCCAATGCCTCGCGCTGCAGCGGGCTCAGCGCCGCAAACCGCAGCCCGCGGCGCTCTGCCACGGTCGCGATCTGCCCCGCAAGCCCCGGCCCGCAGGCCATTGCCGACAGCGCGTTGGCCGGCAGCGGCCCGACCATATGAAGGATCCACAGCGCCTCGACCAAAGCCTTGGGCCGCCCCACATGCGCCGCTCCGGCGCGGCGCAGCAACGCCGCGCGGCCCGGCCCAAGGCCGGTGCTGAGAAAGATCAACGCCTTGCCGTGCTGTTGCGCGATCCGGCCAAGCTCTATCAGCGCGCGCGGCTCGCCCAGCGTATCGGCCTGCACCGCCAGCGCGGTCACCCGCTCGTCCGCCAAGAGCTGCGCGCCCAGAGCGTGCACGCCCGCCGCTCCCCGTCCCGAAAACGGCAGCACATAGCACATCGGCAGGCCACGCGCGTGCGAAAGCACCCGCAGCGCCTGCTCGGGCGCTTCGCACAGCAGGGCCACGCCACGGCGCGCCGGCGCCAGCGGCCCGGCGCCGGGCCAGAGCGGCAAACGCTGCGCCGGCGACAGCAGCCCGCCGGGAAAAATTGGCAGGCGCTCCGGCGCCCAGTCCGGCACGGCCGCAAGATGCGGGCAGACCGCCGCGCCCGCGCCACGTTCCGCAAGCTCCCGCAAAGACGCCTCCAAGGCCTCGCCGCGCAGCGCGACAAAGGCAAGATCCGGCGGCTGCGGCAGCGCGCCCACACCGGAAAAGCCTTTCACACCGGCCACCGGCTGCGGGACGTCTTGAGAGTCGGCGGCAACCGGCCAGATCTGCCACGGGTAGCCCTGCGCCCGCAGCGCCTCGACCACCGGAGCGATCTCTGCGGCGGGTCCGATCACCGCGATCGAGCGCGGATCAACTATACGGCTGTCAGTGTCGGTCATACGGCCCTTACCGGTCTTTATTCGCCCCCAATTTCATATGAAAACGCAGCGGGTTGCGAGCGGAAAACGACGTAAGGTAACGCCTTGGTCATCGCGGCAGGGTGTTTCGGTCACATTCGCGACAACCGCGGCGCGCGGCTCAGCGCCCCGCCATGCGCGAAAGGTCGTAGCCATACCACTGTAGGATGTGGCGCGCCGCCGCGCGGCGCTCGCCCGGCGCCCCGCTGCGATCCATGATCCACACCCGCGCGCCGCCCGGCTCGCCAAGCGCGGCGGTCCGGTTGTCGGCGTCGAGCCAATGCACCCAGATGGTTTCGGAGCCGATCTGCAGCCGACCCGCCGCCTCTTCGCTGAGCGGCAGCGTCACACCGTCGATCCGCATCTGCCCTGCACCGATCTCGATACGCGCGCCCGGCGCGATGCCGGCCCCCTCGATCACCTGCCAACTGCCCTGCAACCGGGACAGGCCCGCATCCGCCTGCGACCCCACAGGCGCGGTGGGGTTGCGCAGCGGAATATCGACCGAAGTGAGCGGCGTTTCAGCGGCACAGCCGGCCAGAAAGGCCCCCAGCAGCACGGCTGGCAAGGCCCGGCGACCCCCCGCGGTGCGCCCCAAGGTCATCCGCCGCGCCACTCAGCCCCGAAAGCCGGTCGCGACGACGAATTTCTCGGACGAATCCGACCGGCTTGCGGGCGGCTTCACGTTGGCCACCTTGTCGAAGCGCTGCTTGAGCAATTGCTGCAACGAGCCCTCGGCCCCGCCGGCCAGAACCTTGGCGACGAAGGTGCCGCCCTCGTCGAGCACATCAAAGGCCAGATAGGCCGCGGCTTCGCACAGCGAGATGATCCGCAGGTGGTCGGTCTGCTTGTGCCCCGAAGACGCCGCCGCCATGTCGGACATGACCACATCGGCCTTGCCGCCGAGCCATTCCTTGACCTTGTCGTCGGCGCCATCCTCCATGAAATCCAGCTGATGGATCTCGGCGCCGGCGATCGGCGTCACCTCCTGCAGATCGACGCCCAGCACCGAGCCAATGGCCTTGCCCTTTTTCTCGCCAAGCGCATTGACCCGCGGCACCGCGACCTGACACCAGCCACCGGGCGCGCAGCCCAGATCGACCACCCGCGCACCGGGCACAAGGAAGCGGTACTTCTCATCGAGCTCGAGGATCTTGAACGCCGCGCGCCCGCGGTACCCCTCGGCCTGCGCGCGTTTCACATATGGGTCGTTGAGCTGGCGCTGCAGCCAGCGGGTCGAGCTGAGCTTGCGCCCGCGCGCCGACTTCACCTTGACCTTCAGATCGCGCTGCCCGCGTCCCGAAGTGTTCTTGCCGTCAGGTTTCTTCGCCATCGTCCCGCTCTTCGTCTAGATGCAAATATCCCGGGGGAGTCCGCCTCTGGCGGACGGGGGCAGCGCCCCCTCTTTTCCGGGTTCAGCCGCCCCTATAACGGCCCGTCTTCGAGAACGCCATCCACCGACATCTGCGCATAGAGCAGCCCCTCGCGCAGCCCGCGGTCAGCCACGGAAAGCCGGTCGGTCGGCCAGATCCGGAGCAGCGCCTGCAGGATCGCCGCGCCCGACATGATCAGCGCCTGCCGGTCCTGCCCGATGCGCGGATCGCGCCGCCGACCTGCGGGGCCAAGCTCCAGATAGCGCCGGATCACCGCCTCGATCTGGTCCGAGGACATGCGCAGCCCGTCGACCTTGGTGCGGTCGTAGCGCCGCAGCCCGAGATGCGAGGCCGCCACGGTGGTCACCGTGCCCGAGGTGCCGATGATCTGAAAGCCCTCGCGGCTCTGCGCGTCCTTGTAGGGCGCGAATTCCGAAAGGTTTTCCTCGAAGAACCAGCTCATCAGCGCATAGCGCGCCGCGTCGTCCTGCACGTCGTTGAACTGGTCACGCAGTGTCGCGACGCCCAGCGGCACCGAGATCCAGTCGACCACCTTGGCCGCCGGAAACGGGCTTTCAGGCGGGTGAAACCCCGAGTGCAGGCGCATGATCGCGCGCGGCCGGTCGCGGTGCGGCACCGACGACAGATCGATCCACACCAGTTCGGTCGAGCCGCCCCCGATGTCCACCACCAGAAGCTGCTCGGTCCGCGTGGAGACCAGCGGCGCGCAGGAGATTACCGCCAGACGCGCTTCTTCCTCGGGCTGGATGATCTCCATCTCAAGGCCCGTCTCGCGCTTGATCTGGCGGATGAACTCGCGCGAGTTCTTCGCCCGTCGACAGGCCTCTGTGGCCACCAGCCGCATGCGCGACACCTCGTGCCGACGAATCTTTTGCTGGCAGACCCGAAGGGCCGCCACCGTGCGCCCCATCGAGGCGCGCGACAAACGCCCGCTCCGCTCGAGCCCATGCCCAAGCTGAACGGATTTGGAAAACGAGTCGACCACATGAAACTGGCTGCCCTTGGGTTGGGCAATCAGCATGCGACAACTGTTCGTACCCAGATCCAACGCTGCATAGAGCGCATTCGGATCGGGTTTGTTCGGCGCGGGGCTCTCGACCGGTTTCGGGAAAGCGCCCGCACCTCTGGGACGCCTTGGCGCCATGTTCTGCGCCTTTCCGTATATGTAGTTGCCTTCAGGATACGCGGCGCAAACAGGAGGCGCAAGAGAACCTTCCGCCGGGTTTGAGCGGGTTGGGATGGAAGGCGTTCAAAAGTTCGTATTCCTCTTCAAGAAAAATGCCCAGAGCCTGCAGCGTCACGGGCTGCAGGCGTTCGGGGTCGCGCGACCTGCGGCTCTGGTTCCGCGGCGGCATCTGCACCGGCTGCCCGCAGCGCGGCGCAAGGTCGGCAGCGCCAGATAGGCGATCTTGTTGGCCTCCAGCGTGATGACCATGGCACGCCGCCTCACCTTTCGAACAAACGCGGGTCGAACAAACGCGGGCAAGCCAAGCACGGGCAAGCCAAGCACGGGCAAGCCAAGCGCCGCGCGTCCAATGCGGCACTGCGGCATCGGGGCGATCCCGCAGCAAGGCGTCGCTCAATGGCGCTGCGCAGTCGAAAACCGACCATGGCATCGGCCTGCCCCGGCCTAGACTGAAGGCAGGACCAGAGGCAGGCAGACAGGACGCAGCGCGCATGACCGACCTCACCATCCTTTACTGGCGCGACATCCCCGCGCAGGTCATCGCTGGCAAGGGCCGGCGGGCCGAGAAGCTGCTTCTGCCGCAGCGCTTCGAGGCGGCGATCGACCGCGCCGCGATGAAGAGCGGTGCCAGCGGCACCGACGCCTATCTTGCCGCGTGGCGCCGCAGCGCCGCGCCGACACCCGAAGAGGCCACCCCGCAGAGCGCCGCAGCGCTGGCCGCGCGGCTCGACCATGACTATGACCCCGAGCGCCTACGCGCGCTCGTCGAGCGCGGCGGCTGGGCCGCTGATGTGAAAGGACCCTGATGACCCTGCTGAGCTTCCGCAAATCCCGCGCCCCCGCCCCCGTGCAGCCGCTGTCGGCGCTTGCCGGCTACTCGATCGAGGTGATGCCGCGCACCGCCGCCGCGATCCCCGATTTCCGCGCGCTGCTGCCCGAGGGCACGCGCGTCTACATCGCCCATATCGACGGCACCCCGATCGACGACATGGTGGCCACCGCGGCGCGGCTTGCGGCGGACGGGTTCGCGGTCATGCCGCATTTTCCCGCCCGCTCGATCCCCGATGCCGCCACGCTTGGCGATTGGATCGCGCGCTATCAGGGTGAGGCGGGGGTGACCGAAGGGCTGATCCTCGCCGGGGGCATTTCCGAGCCGCGCGGCCCCTTCGACAGCTCGATGCAATTGCTCGAAACCGGGGTCTTCGACCGCGCCGGGTTCACCCGGCTGCACGTCGCGGGCCACCCCGAAGGCAACCGCGATATCGATCCCGACGGCTCGGACCATGCGGTGATGCAGGCGCTGCGCTGGAAGCAGGGCTTCGCGCAGCGCAGCGATGCGCAGATGGCGCTGGTCACGCAGTTTGCCTTCGACGCCGCGCCGATCCTGTCGTGGGCCCGCCGCCTGCGCGACGAGGGCATCGGCCTGCCGGTGCATCTGGGCATCGCCGGGCCTGCGAAGCTGCAGACGCTGATACGCTTTGCCGTCACCTGCGGCGTCGGCCCCTCGCTCAAAGTGCTGCAAAAGCGCGCCCGCGACGTCAGCAAGCTGATGCTGCCCTACGAGCCCAGCGAGTTGATCGCCGAGATCACCCGCGCCCGCAGCGCCGAGCCCGACCTGCCGATCGCGCAGTTGCATCTCTTCCCGCTCGGGGGCATCCCTGCGGCTGCGGATTGGGCGGCCCGGCATGGGGGCGCCGCCGCGCAACCGGCCGCGCGGGCAGTCTGAGCCAGCGGCCCCCACCGCTGGCAAAGGGCACATACAGGTATGATCCGCGCACTCCTCTTCGATCTCGACGGCACGTTGCTGCACTCCGATCCGCTGCATTTCGAGGTCTTCGCCGATCTCTATGCCGAACGCGGCCGCGAACTGACCGAGGATGGCTACCTGTCGGACATCCATGGGCGGCACAATCTCGAGAGTTTCCCCGAGATTTTCCCCGGCGAAGACGCGCAGGCGCTGTCTGACCACAAGGAAGCGCGGTTTCGCGACAAGCTCGGCGCCGGGCATGCGGCGATGCCGGGGGCCGAGGCGCTGATGCAGCGGGCGCGCGCGAACGGCTGGCGCATTGCCGTGGTGACCAACGCGCCGCGCGACAATGCCGAGGCGATGCTCGGTGCCACCGGGCTGCGCAGCTTCGCCGAAACGCTGATCATCGGCGATGAATGCGCCCGCGCCAAGCCCGATCCGGAACCCTATGCCGCCGCCATGCGGGCCTTTGGCGTGACGCCGCAGGAGTGCATCGCCTTCGAGGACAGCCCCTCGGGCATGCGCGCCGCCGCCGCATCCGGCGCGCATACGGTGGGCATCCTGTCGTCTGGCCTGAGGGCCGAGCAGCTGCGCGCCGCCGGCGCGCAGACCGTCATCCGCGACTACACCGACCCGGCCCTCGAGGAGATGCTCGCACGGCTGGAATAACATTCTAAGAGGGAGGAGGCCCCCCATGACCCGCACGATGACCCGCACCGTTCTGGAATCCCGGACCCGCGCCGTGACCATCGGTTTCGACGAGCCGTTCTGCGTCATCGGCGAGAGGATCAACCCCACCGGCCGCAAGAAGCTGGCAGCGGAACTGGAGGCCGGGGACTTCTCCACCGTCGAGGCGGATGCACTGGCGCAGGTGGCAGCAGGGGCGATGGTGCTCGATGTGAACGCGGGCGTGGTCTACAACTCCAACCCCGATCCCAATGTCACCGAGCCGCCGCTAATGCGCAGCCTGATCGAACTGGTGCAGGATCTGGTCGACGTGCCGCTGTGCATCGACAGCTCAGTGCCCGGCGCGCTGGAAGCCGGGCTCGCCGCCGCGCAGGGCCGGCCCTTGCTGAACTCGGTGACCGGCGAGGAAGAGCGGCTCGAACGGGTGCTGCCTTTGGTCAAGAAATACAACGTGCCGGTGGTCGCCATCTCCAACGACGACACCGGCATCTCCGAAGACCCAGAGGTGCGTTTCGCGGTGGCCAAGAAGATTGTCGAACGCGCGGCGGACTACGGAATTCCGGCGCATGACATCGTGGTCGATCCGCTGGTCATGCCCGTGGGCGCCATGGCCACGGCGGGGCGGCAGGTGTTCGCCTTGGTGCGGCAACTGCGCGACGAACTGGGGGTGAACACCACCTGCGGCGCGTCGAACATCTCGTTCGGCCTGCCCAACCGGCACGGCATCAACACCGCCTTCCTGCCCATGGCGATCGGCGCGGGCATGACCTCGGCCATCATGAACCCGGTGGCGCTGCCGGTGACGCAAACCAAGATCGCGGCAAAGAAGGCCGAGTTGGAGGCCGCCGGAGTGATCCTGCCGCCGATGGAGGACGCGCTGTTCGTGCGGCTGTTCGGGCTGGGGTCGATGGCCCCCGGTCCGGGCGCCGAGATGATGGCGATCCGCGCGGCGAACTTTCTGATGAACCACGATGCGCATGGCACGGCTTGGATCGCGATGAACAAGGGCGAAGACAGCGGTGCCGAGGCCCGAGGCGGGCGGCGCGGCGGACGGCGGCGGCGGGCCTAGCGCAGCACGCGCCGGGCGATACATCGAACGGCCATGCCGCCCCTCACGGCCACGCCGCATAAGACGTGGGTGGCGCGCTGCGCCGCGCCGCGCGGCGCCGGAACCGGCTTGGAGGAATACCCTCCATCCGTTTGAAAAACCTGTTGAAATATGCGGGGTCGGAGAACCCCAGCCGAAACCCCACCTGCGCCACCTGAAGGCCTGAGTTGGTCAGCAATTCCGCCGCCTCTCGGTGCAGCGCCTCGTGCAGCCAGACCTGCGGTGCGCGCCCGGTGGCCCGGCGCACCGCATCCGACAGCCGATCGCGCGAGACCCCAAGCGCGGCGGCGTAATCGCCCACCTGCCAGTGCTCGCGCAGGTGCAGCCCCGCCAGTTGCACAAACCCCTGCACCAAGCCACCCGTGGCCACATCGGGCCGCGTCCGCCCCGCCTTCACCCCGCGCCAAAGCTGGATCATCAGCTGCGACAGGATGTGCCCGGCCATCATTTCGAACCCCGGCGCGCCGCCGGTCAGTTCCTCGCGCAGGTCTGCCAGACGGCGCACCACCTGCGCGCGCTCCTCGCCCAGCGGCACCGACAGGTCGGCGCGCAGAACTTGGCTCAACTCGTCGCCGAAGGCCGAGGCAGGCAGCACCCGCGCCAGCGCGCCTTTCGACAGTTGCAGGAACTCGCCCCGGCTGCCCGGCGACAGCCGCAGCGCGCCCGCCTGCCCCGGCGCCAGCCAGACAAAGCGCGGCGATTCCACCGCCATGTCACGCCCCGCGCCCTGCACCTGCGCCCGCCCGGCCTCGAGCAATAGCAAGCAGGCGGTTTCGGCGCGCAGGCCATAGGTGGTTTCCGCCAGCGGGCTGCGGATTTCGTGCGCGGTGATGCCATGGTGCGCGGCCTGCCGCGGCGGGAATGTTTTCAGCATGCTCATGATTTGGGCGCGAACTCCTCCGTACACGTGCAATTCTTCCCCGCATGAGTGCATTTTTTCAACCCTTATTTCGGGTACCCTGCTCGGCACTCGCCACATGGCGTCTCGAAGAGGGGCACGCCTGCGGCGCAATGGGATGCCCGAAAGGCATCAACGGGAGGACTGCATGTTACACAATTCGAGGCGCGCCCTGCTGCGCGCGCTGCCGCTTGCCATGGTCTCGGCGCTGGCGCTTGGCGCGCCGCTCGCGGCACAGGAAGAACCGGTCACCATCGGCTATGCCGTGTCGAAATCCGGCCCCAGCGCCACCGGCGCGGGCATCACGACGATCCCCAATTACGAACTGTGGGTGAGCGAAGTGAACGCCGCGGGCGGGCTCGAAATGCCCGACGGCACCCGACGCCCGATCGAAGTGGTGGAATACGACGACCGCTCCAGCGCCGAGGACCTCGTGCGCGCCATCGAACGGCTCGCCACCCAAGACGAGGTCGACCTGATCCTGCCGCCATGGGGCACCGGCGGGAATCTCGCCATCGCGCCGCTGATGGACCGTTTCGGCTATCCGCAGTTGGCCGTCACCTCGGTGACCGACAAGGCCCCGGAATTTGCCGAACGTTGGGAGCGCTCGTTCTGGATGCTCGGCGGCGGGCATGACTACGCCACCGCGCTGGTCGAGACGCTGGCCGCCGCCAAGGAAGCCGGCACGATCAACGACAAGGTGGCAATGATCTCGGTGGCCGACGGCTTTGGCATCGATCTGGTGAAAGCCGCCCGCCCTGCCTTCGAAGAGGCCGGGTTCGAGTTGGTCTATGACGAAAGCTATCCGCTGGGCACCTCGGACTTCGCCGCGATCCTCAACGAAGTGCAGGGCTCGGGCGCCGACAGTTTCGTCGCCTTTTCTTACCCGCCCGGCAGTTTCGGCGTGACCAAGCAGGCGATGACCGTGGGCTTCAACCCCAAGGTGTTCTACATCGGCGTCGGCGGCGCGTTTCCGGTCTATGGCCAAATCACCGAAGGCAGGCAGGAGGGCGTGATGTCGATCGGCGGCGTCGACGCCTCCAGCCCCGCCATCGAGGCGTATTTCGCCAAGCACACCGAGGCCACAGGCGCCGCGCCCGACAGCTGGGCCAGCGCCATCACCTATGCCTCGCTGGAGATGCTGGAAGAGGCGGTGAAGCGCGTCGGTCTCGACCACGCGGCGCTGGCGGACGAGCTGTCGACCGGCACCTTCGAGACGGTGATCGGCGAGGTGACGCTGGAGGACAACCAACTGCGGCAACTGTGGTGGGTCGGCCAATGGCAGGGCGAGGATTTCGTCGCTGTCAGCCCGGCGGACCGCGACGGCGCGGCCGATCCGGTCATCCCGAAACCCGAATGGTGATCGGCGGTGGCGGGCCTTGCGCCCGCCTCGTCTGAGGATTTCAGATGTTTCTCTCCACTCTCTTTCTTGGGCTGGTGCTGGGCGGCACCTACGCGCTGCTGGCGCTGGGACTGTCGCTGCAATACGGCATCGCGCGGATCATGAACCTTGCTTACGGCGAGTTCATGCTGCTGGCCTGTTTCGCGGTGACCATGATGTTCACCAGCTGGGGCCTCGGCCCGCTCTGGGGGCTGCTGATTGTCGTGCCGCTGGGCTACGCGCTTGGCTGGATCATCCACACTGTCATGATGCGCCCACTGATCAAGCGATCCGGCGGCGGCGGGCGGCTGGAGGTCGACACCATTCTGGCCACCTTCGGCCTGCTGTTCGTCGTGCAGGGGCTGATGCTGGTGACCTTCGGCAGCGACTTCACTTCCTACAGCTATCTCGACCGCGGCATCGGCATCCTTGGCACCACCATCGCCGCCAATCGGCTGATCGCCTTCGTGGTGTCGCTGACCCTCGGCTTCGGGCTCTACGCTGTGCTGATCCGCACCCGCTGGGGCCGCGCGCTGCGCGCCGTGGCGCTGGCGCCGGGCTCGGCCTACCTCGTCGGCATCGACGTGGGCAAGCTGGGACGTCAGGGCTTTGCCTTGGGCGGCGCTCTGGCCGCCGCCGGCGGTGCGCTGGTCTCGATGTTCCAGACCTTTTCGGCCACCGATGGCGTGGTCTTCACCATGAAGGCGCTGATCGTGGTGATCATGGGCGGCGTCGGCAATATCCTCGGCGCGCTGATCGCGGGGCTGCTGCTGGGGCTGGCCGAGACCTTCGTTGCCGCCTTCATCGATCCGGGGCTGACCATGGCCGCCACCTACACGATGTTCCTTGCGGTGCTGCTCTGGCGGCCGACGGGGCTGTTCGGCAAGGCGGGGGGTTGAGACCATGATGTACATCCTTGCCGCCCTCGGCCTTGCGGCCCTCGCGACCCTGCCGCTGGTCTTTGGCGACTATGGCACCGGCATGCTGGTGGGCCTCGCGGGCTACGTGACGCTGGCCACCGCTTGGGCGATGTTCTCGGGGCCGACGCGCTACATCTCTCTGGCCACGGTCGCCTTCTTCGGCGTCGGTGCCTACACGGTGGCGGTGCTGAACGAGGTGCTGCCCTACCCGCTGGTGCTGCTCTGCGCCGCCGGGATCGGCGCCACGATGGCGCTGCTGGTGGGCCTGTCGACGCTGCGCCTTGCGGGCATCTACTTCGTGATTTTCACCTTCGGCCTCGCCGAACTGGTGCGCCAGTTGATCACTTGGTTCGAGGTCAATGTGACCGGCACGCTGGGCCGCTACATCTTCCTCGATCTGGAGGCCAAGCACATCTACTGGCAGCTGCTCGCGCTCGGCGCGGCAACGCTGGCGCTCTCGGCATGGATCCGGCGCTCGCGGCTTGGCCTCGCGCTGCGGGTGATCGGCGATGACGAGACTGTGGCGGCGCATTCGGGGATCAACCTCGCCCGCACCAAGCTGGTGCTCTTCGTCGCCTCCTCGGTGGTCATCACGCTGGTCGGCGCGATCCAGGCCCCGCGCTGGGTCTATGTGGAGCCGTCGATCGTCTTCAATCCGACGGTCAGCTTCCTGACGGTGATCATGGCGCTGCTTGGCGGAGCCACGCGGCTCTGGGGGCCGCTCTGTGGCGCGGTGCCGCTGTTCCTGCTCTTCGAATGGCTCTCGGCGCGCTTCCCGGATCACTTCTCGATCCTGCTGGGGCTGATGTTCATGGCGGTGGTCTACGCCCTGCCCGACGGCGTGCTGGCGGCGCTGGAGCGCTTCCGCCACCGCGGCAAGGAAGGCAACGGCACTGCGCCGCCCAAACCGGCAAAGGAGGCAAGCGCATGAGCGTGCTTCTGGAAACCCAAGGGCTGACCAAGCGGTTCGGCGGGCTGACGGCGGTGAATGGCGTATCGCTCACCGTCAGGCGTGGCGAGGTTCTGGGGCTGCTGGGGCCGAACGGCTCGGGCAAGACCACTCTGATGAACCTCATTTCCGGGGCGCTGAAACCTTCGGACGGGGCGCTGCTCATCGGTGGAAAGGAGATGACCGGCGCCCCGCCCCATCGCATCGCGAGAGCGGGGGTGGCACGGACCTTCCAACTGGTGAAGATCCTGCCGTCGCTGACGCTCGAAGAGAACGTCATGGTGCCCGCCGCCTTCGGCCCCGAGCGGCTCTGGGGCCGCGCGCTGAAGACGCAGGTGGCCGAGTGCCTCGACATGGTGGGGCTCAACGCCCGCGCCGGGCAGCAGGCTTCGGAACTGACCTACATCGACCAGAAACGGCTGGAACTGGCGCGCGCGCTGGCCGCCGCGCCAAAGCTGCTGCTCCTCGACGAGTGGCTGGCCGGGCTCAACCCGACCGAGCTGCACGAGGGCATAAGGCTCATCCGCGAACTGGAACAGACCGGCATCACCATCATCATGGTCGAGCACATCATGGACGCGGTGCGCGCGCTCTGCCCGCGCTGCGCGGTGATGAACTCGGGCACGCTGATCGCCGACGGCGCCACAAACGAGGTCCTGTCGGACCCGCATGTGGTCGCCGCCTATCTGGGAGAAGAGGATGCTTGAGATCAACGACTTGCGCCTCACCTACGGCAAGCACACGGCGCTCGACGGCGTGAGCATGATGGTGGACAAGGGCGAATGCGTGGTGATCCTCGGCGCCAACGGCGCGGGCAAATCCTCGCTGCTGAAGGCGGTGGGCGGCACGGTCCGCCCCGCCTCGGGCAGCATCAGCCACGAGGGGCAGGATCTGGCACAGGTGCCCGCGCATGAGATCGTCGAGCGCGGCATCGCACTGGTGCCCGAGGGCCGCGGCATCTTTGCCCGCATGAGCGTGGCCGACAACCTCGCGCTCGGCTGTCACCCGGCCCGCGCGCGCGGTGGCGCCGACAAACGAAGCCGCGAGGTGCTGGACCTCTTCCCGCGCCTTGCCGAGCGGCAGAAGCAGCTGGTCGGCACCATGTCGGGCGGCGAGCAGCAGATGGTCGCCATCGCCCGCGCGCTGATGTCGAACCCCGATCTTCTGTTGCTCGACGAGCCGAGCCTCGGCCTTGCGCCGATCGTGACAAAGGAGGTGTTTGCCGCCCTTGGCCGCATCCGCGAGACCGGGCTCACATTGCTGATCGTGGAACAGAACGTGCGCGCCAGCCTTGCGCTCGCCAGCCGCGGCTACCTGCTGGAAGCCGGGCGCGTGGTGGGCGGCGGCAGCGCCGCCGACCTGCAGACCGACGCAGCGGTGCAACGCGCCTTTCTGGGCGGCACGACCGAGCCGCTCGACACTGAAATCACCTAACCAGGAGACGGACAGGCATGGACAGCCTCAACCTCTTTATCGATGGCGAACACGTCGCCGCCGAAGACACCCGCGAATTCGAACGCGCCAACCCGGTCACCGGCGAGGTGGCCACCCGCGCCGCCGCCGCCAGCAAGGCCGATGCCATCCGCGCGGTGGATGCCGCCGCTGCGGCTTTCCCCGAGTGGGCCGGCGTGGCCCCCGGCCTGCGCCGCAAGCTGCTGATCAAAGCCTCGGAGGCGCTGGCCGCGCGCGGCGACGACATCGTCGCCGCAATGAAGGCCGAGATCGGCGCGACCGAGGCATGGGCCCGGTTCAACGTCATGCTCGCCGCCGACATGCTGCTCGAAGCCGCCAGCCTGACCACCCAGATCAAGGGCGAGATCGTGCCCTCGAACCGGCCCGGCTCCACCGCCTACGCCGTGCGCCAGCCGGCGGGCGTGGTGCTGGCCATGGCGCCATGGAACGCGCCGGTGATCCTTGGCGTGCGCTCGATCGCAACGCCGCTGGCCTGCGGCAACACCGTGGTGATGAAGACCTCGGAGCTGTGCCCGCGCACCCATGCGCTGATCCTCGAGGCGGTCTCGGAGGCGGGGCTGCCCAAGGGCGTGGTCAACGCCATCTCCAACGCCCCAGAGGATGCGCCGGAGTTGGTCGAGACGCTGATCGCCCATCCCGCCGTGCGCCGGGTCAATTTCACCGGCTCGACCCGCGTGGGCCGCATCGTCGCCGAACTGTCGGCGCGGCATCTGAAGCCTTCGCTGCTGGAGTTGGGCGGCAAGGCGCCGTTCATCGTTCTCGATGACGCCGACATCCCCGCCGCCGTCGCGGCTGCCGGTTTTGGCGCCTACATGAACCAAGGCCAGATCTGCATGTCGACCGAGCGCATCATCGTCATGGATGAGATCGCCGACGCCTTCGTCGCCGCTTTTGCCGAGAAGGTCGAAAGCCTCACCGCGGGCGATCCGCGCGAGGGCAAGGCGCCGCTCGGCAGCCTTGTGAACATGGGCGCCGCCGACCGCATCCGCGACCTCATCGAGGACGCCGTGCAGAAGGGCGCGCGGCTGATCGGCGGCGGCGGCTCGGGCACCATCCTCAACGCTGCGGCGCTGGATGGCGTGACGCCGCAGATGCGGCTCTACGCCGAGGAAAGCTTCGGCCCGGTGTCCTCGATCATCCGCGTGGGCAGCGTCGACGAGGCGGTGCGCGTGGCCAATGAAAGCGAGTTCGGCCTGTCGGCGGCGGTCTTCGGCCAAGACCAAGCCCGCGCCATGGCCGTCGCCCGCCGCATCGAGAGTGGTATTTGCCACGTCAACGGCCCTACCGTGCACGACGAGGCGCAAATGCCCTTCGGCGGGGTGAAGGATTCAGGTTACGGTCGCTTTGGCGGCACCTGGGGGATCGCCGAGTTCACCGAACTGCGCTGGCTGACCACGCAGGACGGCGATCTGCACTACCCGATCTGATCCGGGGAGGGATCATGTCGGAATTTTTCTGGGAGGAGAAAACATGAAACTCAATCTGGCAAGAACCGCAGTCGCGGCCCTCGCCCTCAGCGCAGCGGCAAGCGGCGCATGGGCGCAGGAGCACGTCTTCAAGCTGCACCATTTCCTCGGCGCCAAGTCGCCGGCGCAGACCGACATGCTCGAGCCGTGGGCCCGCGCGGTCGAGGAGAACTCGGGCGGCAGCGTGAAGATCGAGATCTACCCCTCGATGACGCTCGGCGGGCGTCCGCCGGAACTGATCAATCAGGTGCGTGACGGCGTGGTGGATCTGATCTGGACGGTGAACGGCTACACCCCGGGCCTGTTCCCGCGCACCGAGGTGATGGAACTGCCTTTCGTCTACACCAATGATCCGGTGGCGGCGAACCTCGCCCTCGCCGATATGTACGACGCGCATCTCGCCGAGGATTACAAGGGCGTCGAGCCAATGTTCATCCACGTCCACGCTGGGCAGGCGATCCACACCGTGGACACCGAGGTGCGCAGCCCCTCCGACCTCGAAGGGCTGAAGCTGCGCATTCCCACCCGCACCGGCGCATGGGTGATCGAGGCGCTTGGCGCGTCGCCGGTGTCGATGCCGGTGCCGGACCTGCCGCAGGCGCTGTCGAAGAAGGTCGTCGACGGTGCCTTCATCCCGTGGGAGATCATCCCGGCGCTGAAGATTCAAGACCAGACGCAATACCAGATCGAGGGCGCCGACAAGACCCGCTTTGGCACCACCACCTTTCAGGTGTCGATGAACAAGGCGCGCTGGGACAGCCTGCCCGAAGACGTGCAGCAGGCCTTCCAAGACGCTTCGGGGCGCGAGTGGCTGGCCGAGGTTGGCAGGATCTGGCGCGACATCGACGAGCGGGGCATCAAGGTGGCGACCGACGCGGGCAACACCCACGTCACGCTCACCGAAGAAGAGACCGCGGCCTTCGAAGAGGCGCTGACCCCGGTGGTCGATCGCTGGATCGAAGACGTCACGGGCAAGGGCATCGACGGTGCCGCGATGGTCGAGACCGCGCGTGAGCTGATCGAGAAGAACGCCGACGCGGGCATGAGCAACTGATGTTCGCGACAGAAGTAGAGGGCCGCAGCGGAGTTTCCGCTGCGGTCGCGCGCATTGTCACCCTCTGGGCGCTGCTCGGCGGCGTGCTGCTGTTGGCGATCGTGCTGGTCAACGTCGCCTCGGTGGTCGGCGCGGTGGTGGCCAAACCCTTTCCCGGCGATTTCGAACTGACCGAGATGGGCGTCGCCGTCGCGGTCTTTGCCTTCCTGCCCTACTGCCAACTGACGGACGCCAATGTGACCGCCGATATCTTCACCGCGAACGCCCCCGGCCCCGTGCTGGCCGTGCTGCGCGCGCTCGCCTCGCTGATCGCCTTCGGGTTCGCCTGCATCCTTGTGTGGCGGATGTATCTCGGCATGCTCGACCAGAAGGCCTATAGCTATACCACGACGATCCTTCAGCTGCCGATCTGGTGGGCCTTCGTGCCGATCCTCGTGTCGCTGGTGCTGCTAATCGCCGCCGCCGCCGTTACCTTCCGCGAAAGCCTGTCGGAGGTGCGCAGATGAGCGATCCCATCACCCTCGGCATCCTGTCGCTGGTCATCCTCGTGGTGCTGATCGCGATCCGCATTCCTATCGCCTACGGCATGATCCTTGTCGGCGGCGTCGGCATCGCGCTGGTCAACGGCCCGATGCTGCTGATGAGCCAGCTGAAGACCCTCGCCTACGGGCAGTTCTCGATCTACGACCTTTCGGTCGTGCCGATGTTCGTGCTGATGGGCGAGCTGGCCACCGTTGCCGGGCTGAGCCACGCGCTGTTCCGCGGCGCCAATGCATGGCTGGGCTGGATGCGCGGCGGCACCGCCATGGCCGCCATCGCCGGCTGTGCGGGCTTTGGCGCGGTCTGCGGCTCGTCGCTGGCCACCGCCTCGACCATGGGCAAGGTCGCCCTGCCCGAACTCAAGCGCTACAATTACGCCGGATCGCTGGCCACCGGCTCGCTCGCCGCGGGCGGCGTGCTGGGGATCCTGATCCCGCCCTCGGTGGTGCTGATCGTCTACGCGGTGATCGTCGAGGCCAATATCGTCACCATGTTCGCCGCGGCGATGCTGCCCGGCATCCTCGCGGTGATCTTCTTCATCCTGACGATCGCGCTCTACGTGCTGATCCGCCCCGAGGCGGGCCCGCCGGGCGGCGCCTCGACCCGTTCCGAGTTCATCTCGGCGACCCTCGGGTTGCTGCCCGTCATGGTGATCTTCGGGCTGGTGCTGGGCGGCATCTACGCCGGGTTCTTCAACCCCACCCCGGCAGCGGCGGTGGGCGTGTTCCTCGTCTGGGTCTACGGCATGGCCAAGCGCAAGCTGAGCCTTGCGCAAATGGTCATCGCGCTGAAATCCACCGCCCGCACCTCGGGGATGATCTATGTGATCCTGCTCGGTGCCGAACTGATGAAGATCTTCATGTCGCGCATCGGCCTGCCGCAGCAGGCGGCCCTGTGGATCGCCGAAAGCGGCATGGCGCCGATGACGGTGATGGTGCTGATCCTCGTGGCGCTGATCCTGCTTGGCTGCCTGATGGACAGCATGTCGATGATCCTGCTGGTGATCCCGTTCTTCTGGCCGATGCTGGTGGAGATCAACGGCGGGCTTTACGCCACCGCCGACGGCGCCGGCTTTGCCATGAGCACCGAGGATCTCAAGGTCTGGTTTGGCATCCTTGCGCTCATCGTCGCCGAACTGGGGCTGATCACCCCGCCGGTGGGGATGAACGTGTTCATCATCTCGGCGCTGGCCAAGGACACGCCGATGATCGAAACCTTCAAGGGCGTCGCGCCCTTCTTCTGTGCCGAGCTCGTGCGGGTGGCGCTGCTGCTGGCCTTCCCCGCGCTGACGCTCTGGCTGCCATCGCTGCTGGGAGGCTGAGATGAAAGACAAGGCAACCGTCACCGCGGGGGGGGCGATCTTCCCCCGGCTGAAAGCGCTTGGCGTAGACTATGTCTTCGCCAATTCCGGCACAGACTTTCCGCCGATCATCGAGGGGCTGGCGCAGGCCGCCGCCGAAGGCATCGATCTGCCGAAAGCGCTGGTCATGCCGCATGAGCACGCCGCCATGGGCATGGCCCATGGCTACACGCTGATGACCGGCAAGCCGCAGGCGGTGATGCTGCACACCAATGTGGGGCTCGCCAATGGCGCCATTGGCGCGATCAACGCCGCCTGCGAGCACATCCCGATGATCCTCATGTCGGGCCGTACCCCGGTCACCGAGCAAGGCCGCTTCGGCGCCCGCACCGTGCCCATCGGCTGGGGGCAGGAGATGCGCGATCAGGCGGCATTGGTGCGCGAGGCCTGCAAGTGGGAGTACGAGCTGAAATTCCCCGAGCAGGTCGGCGGCCTGCTGGACCGCGCCCACGCCATCGCCAGGTCCACGCCCAAGGGCCCGGTCTACCTGTCGATCCCGCGTGAGGTGCTCTGCGAGGAGGTCGCCACCGAAGGACTGGAGGCCCCCGCGTCCATGGCGCCGTCGCAGGCGGCGCCGGACCCCGAGGCGATCGCCACGCTGGCGCGCTGGCTGGCCGAGGCCGAGCATCCGCTGATCATCGCGCAGCGCGGCGCCGGAGACGCCGAGAGCTTCGCCGCCTTTGCGGATTGGGCCGAGGACTGGGGCATCGCGGTCTGTTCGTGGTGGGCCACCCATCTGGCGATCGCCACCGACCATCCCTGCCACGTCGGCGCCGACCCCGGCCCGTGGCTGGAGCAGGCCGATGTGGTGCTGATCCTCGATTGCCTCGCGCCATGGATGCCCGACGCCCATACGCCGCGTCCGGGCGCCAAGATCGTCAACATGGGGCCCGACCCGATCTTCTCTCGGTTCCCGGTGCGCAACTTCCGCTCGGACCTGTCGATCACCGGCGAAAATGCCCGCACGATCCCGGCGCTGATCGCCGCCATGGCGGCGTTGCCCAAGGGTGATCACATCGCCCCTCGCCGTGCCCGGCTGGCGGACACCACCGCCCGCGCCCGGCTGGCCCTAACCGACGCGGCGCGACCGAAGGGAGATCTCCTCACCAAGCCCGCGGTCAGCCGAATCCTCGGCGAAGCCCTCGACGTGCAGGACGCCCCAACGTCGGTCTTCTCCGAGCTCGGAACCATGCTCGGCCCGCTGCCGCGGCGCGCGCACCGCTCGTGGTTTCAGGAGCCGCATTCCGGCGGGCTCGGCTGGTCCTTCCCCGCGGCCCTCGGCGCGCAGCTGGCCGAGCCAGAGCGGCTCTGCGTCGCCACGCTCGGCGACGGCAGCTACATGTTCGCCAACCCCGTGGCCTGCCACCAGATCGCCGAGGCGCTGGCCTTGCCGATCCTGCTGGTGATCCTCAACAACGCCGAATGGGGCGCGGTGCGCGCGTCCGTCACCGGGCTCTACCCCGATGGCGCCGCGGGGCGGGCCAACCAAATGCCGCTCACCGGTCTTTCGCCCTCGCCCGACTTCTGCAAAGTCGCCGAGGCGAGCAATGCATGGGCACGCGCTGTGGCCACGCCCGACGCGCTGCGCCCGGCGCTCGACGCCGCGCTGAAGGTGGTCCGGGAGGAGCGCCGCTGCGCCCTGCTCAACGTGCGCATCACGGGCTGAGGCCTCGCGCTGACACCCCGACCCGGCGCTGGCCCCGGCGCCGGGTTTGCGTATTTGGAAAAGAGAAGAAGCGGCGGGCCTCGCTTCCGGGCGGTCTTCTTCTCTTTAAAAATACGCCGGGGGTGAGCCGCGCAGCGGCGAGGGGGCAGCGCCCCCTTTTACGCGGGTCCGCCTTACGCGAACCTTCAGAGGTCCAAACGCGAAACGGCGCCCCAAGGGGCGCCGTTTGCAACTCCGTTTACGGAGTCGGAAAAGCTCAGGAGGCTTCCTTGATGAACTTCACCGCGTCGCCGAACGTCTGGATGGTTTCGGCTGCGTCGTCGGGAATCTCGATGCCGAACTCTTCTTCGAAGGCCATCACCAGTTCCACGGTGTCGAGGCTGTCCGCGCCGAGATCATCGATGAAGGAGGCGCTCTCGGTCACCTTGTCTTCTTCAACGCCCAGGTGCTCAACCACGATCTTGCGCACGCGATCAGGAATATCGCTCATTCTTCTGTCCTCACAATGTCCTTGGGCCATTTGACCCATCTCTTGCCCTCGCCCCAGCGGGGTGGCTGCTCAATCCGCCCGGAACCGGGCAGCGTAACCCCGGCAGACCGGGAGCGACCGGCAAGCGCAGAGCCCTCCCCGGTCAAAGTTCCTGCGCGCCTATAGCATACGCGCGCAGGATGGCAAACGCTTTCCGAGATGCCCGAAGGCACCCGGTCAGAGCATTGCCATACCGCCGTTCACATGCAGCGTCGCGCCTGTGACATAACCAGCTTCTGCGCTCGAAAGATAGAGCACCGCTGCGGCAATTTCATCGGCGGTGCCCATGCGGCCCGCGGGCACCTGGCTCAGGATACCCGACTTCTGGTCCTCGTTGAGCTTGTCGGTCATCGCCGTCTCGATGAAGCCCGGCGCCACGGCGTTGGCGGTGATGCCGCGCGAGGCGACCTCATAGGCCAGCGATTTGGTCATGCCGACGAGGCCCGCCTTGGCCGCCGAATAGTTCGCCTGCCCCGGGTTGCCGGTGGCGCCGACGATCGACGAGATATTGATGATCCGGCCCCAGCGCGCCTTCATCATGCCGCGCATCACGCCCTTGCAGAGCTTGAAGTTGGCGGTGAGGTTGACGTCGAGCACCGACTGCCACTCTTCGTCCGACATGCGCATGAACAGGTTGTCGCGGGTGATGCCGGCGTTGTTGACCAGAATATCGACCGCGCCCATGGCGTCGGCCGCCTGCTTGGGCAGCGCCGCCACCGCTTCGGGGTCCGACAGGTTGCAGGGCAGCACGAAGGCGCGCTCGCCCAGCTCATCCGCCAGTGCCTGCAGCGGCGCCTCGCGGGTGCCGGACAGCCCCACCGTGGCGCCCGCCCCGTGCAGCGCCTTGGCGATGGCGCCGCCGATGCCGCCCGATGCGCCGGTGATCAGCGCGCATTTTCCCGTCAGATCGAACATAAGGCCCGTGCCCCTCTCGTTTTGCCGTAAGTCGTTCCGGGCGATATGGCATTCCCGCCGCCATCGGGCAAGGGCAAGCACCCGTCGCCCGGCGCAGGCTTGCCGCCGCGGCGCCACGGTTTTGTGCTATCCTGCCTGCAAGCCAGGCAGATCGGAGGAGGACGGCATGGCCAAGGCAACCGCATTCCCGCGCGAGGACGGGCTGCTTTATCTCACCGAGGGCGGCACCGAGACCGAGATCCTCTATCGCCACGGCCACGCACTGCGTGACTTCGCGATGTTCGAACTGATGGACAAGCCCGCCGCCGTGACCGATCTGCGCGACATGTACCGCCGCTATCTCGACGCGGCGGCGGAGCATGGGTTCGCCGCGCTGATGGCGGGCTTCGACTATCGCGCGAGCCCCGACTGGGGAGAGAAGCTGGGGTACTCTGCCGAAGGCCTGCGCGAGATGCAGCACAAATGCATCGACTTCCTGCGCGAGGTCGCCCGCCCCTACGCAGGCCAGCTGCCGCGCATCGCCATCGCGGGCTGCGCCGGGCCGCGCGGCGATGCCTATGCGCTCGACCAGACCATCACCGCCGAAGACGCCGAAACCTATCACGCGGTGCAGATGCAAACGCTGAAGGAGTGCGAGGTCGATCTGGTCTGGGCGGCGACGATCAACAATGTGCCCGAGGCCGTCGGGCTGGCCCGTGCCGCTGCCGGGGCGGGTCTGGCGATCAACCTGTCGTTCACCCTCGACAGCACGCACAGGCTGCGCTCGGGGCCAAGCCTGCGCGACGCGATCGAGGCCACCGACGCCGAAGCCGGCGATGCGCGGCCCGACAGCTATGGCATCAACTGCTCGCACCCGCTGGAATTTCAGCCTGCACTCGAGCCGGGGGCATGGTCGGAACGATTGCGCTCGCTGCGGCCCAATGCCGTTAAGATGGACAAGGTCTCGCTGTGCAAGCTGGGCCATATCGAGGAAGGCGATCCGGAGGATCTGGCGCATATGATGGCCGCGCTGGCGCGGCACTATCCCGACATTGATATCTGGGGCGGCTGCTGCGGCACGTGGGACACGCATCTGCGTCTGATTGCCCGCGAGGTACATGCCGCGAGGGAAGGCGCGATACCTGCCTGAAATTGCACGCATTTGCGCTTGGCAGGAAATCCGATTAAATCACTCAACTAATTGTTTTTGTACGATTTTTCCGGCTCCCCTCTTGCGCCGGGATGGCGGGGCGGTTAGTTGATGTCTCAAGACAGCGAGCCAGCCGAAACGCCAGCCAGCCATCCACCTCCCGCAAGCCAGACCACGCCGCGCCCCAGCTTCCCCGTGAACGCCAGGCAGCCACGCAGGTCGACGCCAGCTTCCGGAGACACCTCCTCCCCGCACGGATCGCAGCTGTTCCCCGCGAACGCGCCACGCCCCCGTCTGCGGGTTGAGAGCATTGGCCCCTCATCCTTTCTTGCACGCAGTCAACGGGCCGCACTTGGCCCCGCGCCGCGTGGGGGCCACGAAGACTGCGGCCCCCGATGGCTGTACCAGCCCAACAAAAAACCCCGCGACCGTTTCCGGCCGCGGGGCTTTGCTTTGCCTCAGACGTGCGCCTGATCAGGCGGCTTCATCCGCCAGACGCGGCACCAGCGCGCGCATCACATCGGCCATCTCGATCACGCCCACCGGCTTGTCGCCGCGCAGCACGCGGAAACGCCGGTCCATTTCGCCGCCGGCGGCGGCGATCACGCTTTCAAGGTTGTCGGTGTGCTGCACGTCGCCCGAGAAGACCTCGCCCGCGGGCACATCCTTGTGCATCACCGAGCGCACGCGCAACACGCGGGCGCGGTTGATGTCAGCGACGAACTCTTCGATGTAAGGGTCCGACGGGTTGAGCAGGATGTGCTGCGGCTCGCCCTGCTGCACCACCGCGCCATCCTTCAGGATCACAAGATGGTCGGCCAGCTTCAGCGCCTCGTCGAGATCGTGGGTGATGAAGATGATCGTCTTGTGCAGCTCTTCCTGTAGCTCCAGCAGCAGGTCCTGCATGTCGGTGCGGATCAGCGGATCGAGCGCCGAAAAGGCCTCGTCCATCAGCATGATGTCCGAGTTCGACGCCAGCGCCCGGGCGATGCCCACGCGCTGCTGCATCCCGCCCGACAGCTGGTGCGGGTATTGCTCGCCGTTGCCCGCGAGCCCCACGCGGTCGAGCCACTTTTGCGCCTCGGCCTCGTAGTCGCCGCGCTTCACGCCGCGCGTCGCCAGCGCCATGCCGGCGTTTTCCAGCACGGTGCGGTGCGGCAGCAGCGCGAACTTCTGGAACACCATCGACATGTTCTCGCGGCGGAACTTGCGCAGACGGGTCTCATTGAACGACAAGATGTCCTCGCCGTTCACGATGACCTCGCCCGCGGTGGGTTCGATCAGCCGGTTGAGGTGGCGGATCAGCGTCGATTTGCCCGAGCCCGACAGGCCCATGATGACGGTGATCCGACCCTCGTGCATGTCGACGTTGATGTCGTCGAGGCCCAGAACGTGGCTGCTGTCGTCCAGCAGCTGCGCCTTCGACTTGCCCGCCTTCACCTCGGCGAGCGCGCCCTGCGGGTCCTCGCCGAAGATCTTGTAAAGATTGCGGATCGAGACTTTCACAGTGTCTGTCATGTCACTCTCCTTCAGCGGCTGGATTGGCTGGCGTCGATACGCGCGAGCGAAGCCTTGGTCACACGGTCAAGCGCAATGGCCAGCACCACGATGCCAAAGCCCGCGACAAGCCCGGTGCCCAGTTCGAGGTTGCGGATGCCGCGCAGCACGAGAATGCCCAGACCCGGCGCCGAGACCATCGAGGCGATGACCACCATGGCAAGGCTCATCATGATCGTCTGGTTCACACCAGCCATGATGTTGGGCAGCGCCAGCGGGATCTGCACCCCGAACAGCTTCTGGCTCTTGGTCATGCCAAAGGCGTCGGCGGCCTCGATCACGTCCTTGTCGACGAGGCGGATGCCGAGGTCGGTCAGGCGCACCACCGGCACAATGGCGTAGAGGATCACCGCGATGCCGTAGAGCTTCGGCTCGGTCACCGAGAACAGGAAGATCAGCGGGATCAGGTAGACGAAGGGCGGCAGCGTCTGCAGCATGTCGAGCACCGGGATCGCCACGCGCTGCAGCTTGTCGCTGCGCGACATGGCGATACCTATGGGCACGCCGAACAGCACGCATATGAAGGCGCAGACGAAGATGATCGCGAGGGTCTGCATCGCCACCGTGTAATGGTCCACAAAGGCCAGCAGACCGATCACGACGGCCACGAGGCCAACGATCTTCCACGACCGCGTCACGGCCCAGCAGATCAGCAGCAGGATCGGCACCATGATCCACCACGGCGTCTCGGTCATCAGCCACAGCGACTCGCGCAGCATCCAGCTGAGCGGCTGGGTGATCGGGTCGACCACCACGCGCAGCGCGTCGCGGATGCCGAGAAAGCCCTGTTCGAGCCCTTCGGTCAGATCACGGGTTTCGGGAATCGCGCCGCAGGCGTCGTGCAGCGCATCAAGCGAAGGAAAGGGAAGATCCCACAGCGACGTTGCTGCGGCGGCATCGTCCCCGCTGGTCTTGGCCAGCAGGTCGGCCATGGACATCGGGCCGTCGCTGGCCCCGCCATCGCACCAATCCCGCAGCCCCAACGTGTCGAAAAGACCGTCATAAGTTGCCATGTATCGATGTCCGGACCCTCAGCGGGCCCGCCCTGAATTGTGAAACGAAAAGAACGGGACCGCACCCTGCGGCCCCGTTCGAACGGGCGCAGTGCGCCCTTGGGTCATACGATTACTGCAGCAGCTGCGACAGCTTTTCCTGCGCGGCCTCGTTCAGCCAGCCCTGCCACTCGCCGGAGTTGGCGGTGATGAAGTGCACGGCGGTCTCTTCAGCCGAGGCGTTGTTCTCGTCCTGCCATGCCAGCAGGCCGCTCATGGTCGAGGTTTCGAACTTCATGTTGCGGAAGAACTCGGTCACGGCCGGGTTCTCTTCGGCGAAGTCCGCGGTCACGGCGGTGAGGATCGGCGCGGCCGGGAATTCCGAGACCTGCGGATCCGGCGTGTCGGGGTTCTGCAGGTTGTTGAAGGCGGCCTCGTCATAGTCGCCCAGTTCGACCTGCGTCATGTCGTATTTGCCCATCGGCACGGTCGGGCCCCAGTAGTAGCCGAACCACGGCTCACCATCGGTGACCGCCGCGCCCATCGAGGTCGCCAGCGTCTCGCCCGAGCCATGGTTGAACACGTCGATTCCCGCGCCTTCGAGGTCGAGCGCGCGCACAAGGTTGTCCGAAACCACCCGGCAGCCCCAGCCGTCAGGGCAGTTGTTGAAACGGCCGCCAACCAGCTCGGGGTTTGCCATCACGCCCTCGATGGTGGTCAGTTCCGGGTGCTCTTCGGCCAGCGCGGTGGGGATCCACCAGCCTTCGACGCCGCCCGGCTCCAGTACCGAGGTCAGTTCGACCAGCGAGCCGCCCTCTTTGAGCTTCTTGTAGGCGTCGCCCGCCGAGTTCATCCACAGGTTGGTGATCACGTCCGGCTCGCCGTTTTCGGCCACCGAGGTCATTGCCGGCACGGTGTCGGACTGCACGAGGCTCACGTCGCAGCCGTAGCCCTGCTCGAGCATGAATTTCGCGACATTGGTGGTCACCTCGGCGGCGGCCCAGCCCATCTGCGCGATGGAAACTTCGCCGCACTGGCCAGCCTCATCCTGTGCCTGCGCCGCGAGGGGCAGCATCAGCGAGCTTGCGAGAGCGGTGGAAACGAGTGTCAGCTTACGCATGGGTAAACTCCTTTGTAGTCTTCGGGAGGGTTCGACCACGACGCCGGGCCACCATCGGTGCCCGGGGGTTCGGATGCACACGCAGAGGCGCGGCGCAAACAGACCACTTTTTGTCGTTTTTGGTCATTGAGGCGACCCCTAACCCGGCGCGGCGCGAGGTGCAAACACTTGCCCTGTTGACGCGAGCGAAGCGCTATGTGCTTGCGCGCACGTTGATTTCGAAAGCGCATCGATCGCTGCAGCGAGCGAAATTGCGCTGCAAAATTGCCCCCCCCTGTTCGCGGGACCGGTCTCTCCGCGCCCAAACCGTTGAGACGGCGCAACAGAACTTCATACGCCTCACTGGCCCCCTTGGCTGCCGCGAAAAAGTCAAAATACTTGCGAAGGATCAGGTCCTTATGCCGCCCTCGGACAGCTAAGACCAAACAGGCGCAGAAAAGCAGAGCAAATGATACGAACAACACCGGCGTTCCGATTTTTCGTCTTCGGGGTCCTCTATGCGGCGGCGTCGCTGGCGTTCGCCCTGCTCACGCGCGAGGGCGTGTTCGACAACTTGCAAGGCTCGCTGGCCGTCGTTGCGCGCTTGCCGCTGCAGATGTTCACCCTGTTCTGCATTGTGCTGATCTTGGCTTTGCTGAACGCCATGCGCCGCAAGCAAGAGACTGTGCCGATGGTCGCACTGCAGATCACCCTGGCCTATCTCGGTGTGGCGGCGATGCACGCCGGCTTCACCCTGTTCAAAACGGGTATGCCTACGCTGCTGCCCTATTTCGCCGATCCGCTGCTCGCCGATCTCGACGTATGGCTCCACGGAGGCACCGACGCGTGGCGGGTGGTGGATGACACGCTGGGCTCGGACGTGGCGCGGAAGCTCTTGCCAGTCTATCAACTGCCCTGGCTGATGATCGCGTTCCTTTTCCCAGTGCTGCTGGTGGCGACCGACAATGACAGCGCGCGCGTGAGCCGTTTTCTCACGCTCTACGGCGCGGCATGGCTGCTGATCGGCAACATTCTGGCGCTGGCCGGGCTTTCGGTGGGACCGATCTACTATGACCGCCTGCTCGGCACCGCACGTTTCGCCGAGCTGCGGCAAGTGCTGGGCACGCAGGGCGTCGATCAAATCTTCATCGGCCAGGTGCAGGAATTTCTCTGGTCGATGTACATCAGCGGCAAACACGCGCTGGGAACCGGCATCTCGGCCTTCCCTTCCGTACATGTCTCGGTGGCCTTCACCGTCACGCTGTACTGTCTCGAACGCTCGGCCCTGCTGGTGCTGCCCGGTCTCGCTTTCGCCGCCGCAATCCTGCTGCTGTCGGTTTGGAGCGGCTATCACTATGCGATCGACGGCTATGTCTCGATCCTTGCCATGCTCGGGCTCTGGGGCTGGCAGCGCCTGCGCGCCCGCAGCCCGCGCCACGTCCCGCAAGACACCGTGGCTGCCCCCGCAGCCTGCGAGGCACAGGGCAGCTGACGTTGCGCAACCGTGGACACGTCGCCGCCGCCCCTTGGGCGCCGGCCGGGGCGACTCAGGATTTCTGAAAGAGATCAAAGTGGTGCGGGTGAAGGGACTCGAACCCCCACGCCAAAGGCGCCAGAACCTAAATCTGGTGCGTCTACCAATTCCGCCACACCCGCACTCGGGCGCCTGCGCGCCCGGATCGGCGGATCTCTAGCAAAGAGCCACAGAGGAGGCGAGAGGAAAAATCACCTTCGAGAAAAGCCGCGACTTTAAGGCGCCATTGACGTAACGTCTGTCAAAACGAGGCAGTGATAAAGCAGGACAGCGCCCATGGAACCGAAAACGGTCCGGCGCGACGACGGGAGCCTTCCCGCGCGCCATATCGATTCTTCGTGCACGATGAACGCCCTCTTGGCTGGCACCTCGGTGCTTACCCTCGATGGCGCTCTGCCGGTGGAATATCTGTCTCCGGGCGACCGGGTGATCACCCGCGACAGCGGTGTCGCGGTGCTGCGCCGGGTGCGCCAGTTTCGAAGCACGCTCGCGATGACGGCGATCCGCGCCGGGTCGTTGGGCCATTCGCGCCCCGACGGAGACACGCTGCTTCCCGCCGACCAACAGATCCTGCTGCGCGGTTGGCGGGCCTCGGCGCTTTTTGGTGCAAGGCAGGCGCTGGTCCCGCTGCGCCGGATCGAGGATGGACACTTCGTCCGCGCCCTTGGCCCGCGCCGCGCATTGCTGATCGCCCTCAGCTTCGCGCGGCCACATATTCTCTATGCAGACGGGCTGGAACTGGCGGCGGCCGCCCCGATGCCCCTGCCCGCCTGACACCAAAAGCCGAGAGCCAAGCCGGCCGCGCCGTTAAAGCGGCGTGACCTCCCGAAGAACCTGCGGCAGCGCCTCGGGCAGATCCTCGGCGATGAGGCCGGGCCCAAATCTACGGGCCGCTTCCACATGGAGATAGGCCGCGGATTCGGCGGCCTGCATCGGCCTCGCGCCACGCGCCAAGAGGCCGCAAATCAGCCCGGACAGCACATCCCCCGCGCCAGCCGTGGCCAGCCATGGCGCGGCGCGCTGGTAAACCGCGGCATGCACCGAAGCCGTACCGTCCGGCGCCGCGATCACCGTGTCGGCGCCTTTCAGCAGCACCGTGCAGCCGGCTCGCGCGGCCGCCGCGCGCACGGCATCGATGCGCGATGGTGCCGGCCCTTTTGCCGCGGGCGCAGAGAGGCGCTCGGCCAGATCGGGAAAGACGCGCGCAAACTCCCCGCCGTGCGGGGTGAGCACGCAGCGTTTGTGGAGACATGAAAAGAGAACATCCGGCGCCTCGGCAAAGGCGCTGAGCGCGTCGGCGTCAAGCACCGTTGCCCGCTCGGCCATCAGCGCCGCCGGAACCAACGCCCGCGCTCTGTCGATCCCAAGGCCGGGGCCGAGGCAGAGCGCGTTCAGCCGCGCGTCTTCAAGCAGCGTGGTCAGATCTTCAGCCTCTTCCACACGGCGCAGCATGAGCGCGGTAATCTGCGAGGCGACCTCCATCTGCGCGCCGCCCGGCGCGCCCAGCGTGACCAGCCCCGCGCCGACCCGCAGCGCCGCCCGCGCCGCCAACCGGGCCGCGCCGGTGCGGCCGAAGCCGCCGCTGAGCACCAGCGCATGCCCATAGCCGAACTTGTGGCCAGAGCGCTTGTCCAGCGGCAGGCTCGGCGCGGTGACCAAACGCGCGGCGCCCGGCACCGGTGCGGCGCCAAGGCCGATCGACGCAACCTCGAGCGCGCCGCAAAACTCAGGCCCGTCTGCCAGCACATGTCCCGGCTTCGCGCTGTGGAAGGTCACCGTGAGATCGGCGCGAAACACCGCGCCCGCATCGCCTTCGGCGTCAAACACCCGCCCCGAATCTGCGCAGAGCCCGGACGGCAGATCGACCGCCACATGCTGCCAGTCCGCAAAGTCCGCGCCGCTGAAACGGTCCAGACAGGCGGCAATTTCGGCCCCGAGGCCGCGCGTCAGGCCCGTGCCGAACAGCGCGTCGATGAGCACACCCTGACCGCCGCTCAGACGTGGCGCGACGTCGGGCGTCAGCGGGGTCACCGCTCCCAATTCGTGCCAGCGCTGGTGGTTGAGCGCCGCGTCAGGCGGCAGACGCTCTGCCTCCCCAAGAAGAAAGACCTCAACCTCCCAGCCCTTCTGCTGCAACAGCCGCGCGATGACGAAACCGTCGCCGCCGTTGTTGCCCGGCCCGCACAAGACGATCGCCCGCCCCGCGCCCGCCAGAAGCTGTGGCCAGCGGTGCGCCATTGCCGCCACGACGCCCGCCCCGGCGCGCTCCATGAGATCCGCACCGCGCAAGGCACCGCTGTCGATCGCGCTCCGCTCCACCTCGCGCATTTGCACACTGGTCAGAAGCTCTGACATTGCTTGGTTTTGCAAGTTTTCAAACTGCCCATACAAACGGCGACTTGCGCAAAATGTAACCACATGCCAAAAATCGCCTCATATTTCCCTGCCGCAGCAGCCTATCCGATTGTCGACGCCGATGAGAAGTGTTCTGGCAGGGTCCGACACGGGATCACGAGGAGACAGCCATGAAGAAGGTCGAGGCGATCATCAAGCCGTTCAAGCTCGACGAGGTGAAGGAAGCCTTGCAGGATGCAGGCATTCAGGGCCTGTCTGTGCTCGAAGTCAAAGGCTTCGGTCGTCAGAAAGGCCACACCGAGCTCTACCGGGGCGCGGAGTATGTGGTTGATTTTCTTCCTAAGGTGAAAATCGAAGTGGTTCTCGATGACGATCAGGTGGATGCCGCGGTCGAGGCGATCATCGCAGCCGCCAAAACCGACAAGATCGGCGACGGCAAGATTTTCGTCAGCCCTGTCGAACAGGCGATCCGCATCCGCACCGGCGAATCTGGTTCCGACGCTCTCTGAGCGCCGAACCTGACCGACCGCGCTCCGCGTGCCCTAGCGGCGCCCGGAGCAGCCAATCACCCGAAAAATTCGGACCCAAGTACAGAAAGGGAAGAAGGGAATGAGCAAGGACGCAGTTCTCAAGCTGATGAAGGATGAGGACGTCGCATACGTCGACATCCGATTCACCGACCCGCGCGGCAAACTTCAGCACGTGACCGTCATGGCCGACCAGGTCGACGAGGACTTCCTCGAAGAAGGCTTCATGTTCGACGGCTCCTCGATCGCCGGCTGGAAGTCGATCGAAGCTTCCGACATGAAGCTCATGCCCGACCTCGAGAGCGGCTATATCGACCCGTTCTACGCAGAAAAAACGCTCTGCCTGCACTGCTCGGTCGTCGAACCCGACACCGGCGAAGCCTATGACCGCGACCCGCGCGGCACCGCAGCCAAAGCAGAAGCCTACCTGAAGTCCTCGGGCATCGGCGACGCGGCGTTCTTCGGCCCGGAAGCTGAATTCTTCCTGTTCGACGATGTGAAATACTCGGTCGCACCGAACAAGATCTCGGCAGAGGTCGACGCGGACCACGGCGCGTGGAACACCGACGCAGACTTCGAGATGGGCAACTTGGGCCACCGTCCGACCTACAAAGGCGGCTACTTCCCGGTGAACCCGATGGACGACGGCCAGGACATCCGTTCCGAGATGCTGTCGACCATGAAGCGCCTCGGCATGAAGGTCGACAAGCACCACCACGAAGTTGCGACCTCGCAGCACGAGCTGGGCCTGATCTTCGACAGCCTGACCAAACAGGCCGACGAGCTGCAGAAGTACAAGTACATCATCCACAACGTGGCACAGGCCTATGGCCGTTCGGCAACCTTCATGCCGAAGCCGATCAAGGGTGACAACGGCTCGGGCATGCACGTGAACATGTCGATCTGGAAGGACGGCAAGCCGCTCTTCGCAGGCGACAAATACGCGGACCTGTCGCAGGAAGCGCTGTACTTCATCGGCGGCATCCTGAAGCACGCGAAGGCCCTCAACGCCTTCACCAACCCGGCGACCAACTCCTACAAGCGTCTGGTTCCGGGCTTCGAAGCCCCCGTTCTGCGCGCCTACTCGGCCCGCAACCGCTCGGGCTGCGTGCGTATCCCGTGGACCGAATCGCCGAAGGCAAAGCGTGTGGAAGCTCGCTTCCCCGACCCCTCGGCCAACCCCTACCTGTGCTTCGCAGCGCTCCTGATGGCCGGCCTCGACGGCATCAAGAACAAGATCGATCCGGGCGAAGCGATGGACAAGAACCTCTACGACCTTCCGCCGGAAGAGCTCGCAGAGATCCCGACCGTCTGCGGCTCGCTGCGTGAAGCGCTCGAAGAGCTGGAAGCCGACATGGACTTCCTGCTGGCCGGCGACGTGTTCACCAAGAGCCAAGTCGAAGGCTATATCGCTCTGAAGATGGAAGAGCTGGAAGCCTACGAAATGACCCCGCACCCCGTGGAATTCGCGCTGTACTACAGCTGCTGATCCCGCCCTGCGGAAAGATCGGAAAAGGCGCCCCGACGGGCGCCTTTTTCATGCCTTCATCCCGCCCTTCAAAATCCAGATTGCCATTTGAAGCTGGCGGACGAGGGAATTACGACCTCGCACCTCAGAGGAATTTCAGAATGAACGAAAATTACACCGACCGCTTCGACCGTTTCGCAAGCCATAGCGACGCGCAGGAGCTTGCAGCCCTGACCGGCGCTGCATCGGCCTCCGAAACCCCGCAAGAGCGCCGTCGCAGGTTGCAGCGCAACACCATGCTTGGCCTCGCGGTTGCCGCCCTGCTCGTGCTCGTCGCGATGATCATCACCCGGGCCATGGAAATCGCCTCGCTCTGAGGCCTCCGCCATCTGGCTGGCTTTGCGGCACAGCATCAACCCAAGGGCCCGGCGGATCTGGCCGCGAGGCCAACAGCGGACTCCCGCCGCGCAGAGCGGTCGGACAGCTCCTCCCTTTCCGAACCCCGGGCCGCGAACTACCTATTTTCATCAAAGACGTTTGTTCGGAGTCCCAAGATGCGCCGCACCTTTCTGAAATTCCTCGCCGCAGCCACGCTGTCGCTCTCCGCAGGCTCGGCCATGGCCGCCAGCTGCGGCAACACCGCCTCCGGGTTTGATGCCTGGAAACGCGAATTTGCTGCCGAGGCACAACGCGCCGGTGTCGGCCAGCGCGGAATCGACGCGCTGATGCGCGCCCCCTATTCCAGCTACACGATCAAAGTGGACCGTAGCCAGAAGGGCGTGAAATACCCGCTCGACGAGTTCATTCGCATTCGCCTCGGCTCGCTCGACGGCTTTGCCGCGCAGGTTCGCAAGCGCCGCGACCAGAACCCGCAGTTTTTCCGCTCGCTCGAACAGCGCTACGGCGTGCCCGCGGGCATCCTGCTGGCAATCCACGGAATGGAGACGGGCTTTGGCCGCACCATGGGCAACGTGCCGGTGGTCTCGTCGATCAGTACCGTGGCCTATGACTGCCGCCGCGCATCGTTCTTCACGCCGCATGCGATCGCCGCACTGCAGATGGTCGATCGCGGCATGCTCTCGCCCAACCAGAAAGGCGCCGCGCATGGCGAGCTTGGGCACACCCAGTTCCTGCCGGGCAACGCGCTGCGCTACGGCGTCGATGGCAATGGCGATGGCCGCGTCGACTTCTACAACCAGTTCGACGCGCTGGCCTCGACCGCCAACTTCCTGCGACAGAAAGGCTGGCAGCCGGGTCAGCCATTCAGCGAAGGCACCGCGAACTTCCGCGTCCTGAACGAGTGGAACGCCGCGACGGTCTACCAGCAGGCGATCTCGCTCGTGGCGCAAAGAGTCGGCTAACTTACATTTATGCAACTGCGGGTTGGGCAAAACTTTTGAAGATTTGCCCGACCCTGGGCATTATCGCGCCCGAATTCTTCCCCAATTGCCGCGCAAATTTTCCGTCAAAGGCGTTCCAGAAGGAAGACGATCATGACGGGCAAAGCCCCCTACGCAGCACTGCACCTCCCGGCTCATTCCGGCACCCCTGATCTTTTCGAACTTCTCAAGGCTGCCGGCAAGGCCCTGCTTCAACACGACAATGGCTCTGGCCGCCCGCTGCGCATCTCGCGCCGCCGCATGGCACTGATGGGTGATCGGCTGGGCCTGTGCCTGACCCACTTCAAGCAAAAAGGCGAGCAACGGCCCCGCATCGTGCTGCGCGTGCTCAGCCGCGACGGCGGCATCGCCCAAGGCGCGCGCGCCATTGCCCTGCTGCTCGAGGCTGTGCGCAGTCTCTCGACGCTCAGCGGTGCGACCGAGATCGAGTGGCTGTCGCCGCGCACCCGCCTCGCCCCCGAAGCCCTGCCCGAGCAATCCCAGCGTGCGCCGCGCAAGCGCCTCGCCCCGATCGACGCCGCCGAAGAGCGTGCGCTTAGCGAGGGAATCCGCGCCGCCATGGCCGCCTCGATAGCGCCCGAGCCTGAGGCCACGCGCCCCGCGCCGCGCATCGCCTCAGCCGAGGCCAAGATCCCCGCCCTCGTTGCCCCGAACGGTCCCGTCGCCCGCATCCTCAGCATGCTCTCGGGCACCCGCGGCGGCGATCTGCGCACCGCGCCGCAATAAGCGGCTCCCGCGCAGCACGCGCCTTGCGGAGTTACGCGGTGTCCGGCCCTCGCCGGATCACGTAGGAGTGGATAGAGAACACAACGGCGCGCGTTGCCGGCAAGCGCAGCAGGCACTGCCGTTCCGAGCGCAGATAGGGCGCTGTCTGGGGCGCGGCCCGGTCGTCATTGCTGCGCCGGGGCACCGGCTGATGCAGCGTTGGGTCGTCATGGAAGAGGCGGTTCACCCGCACCAGTGGCCGACCCGGCTGCACGCCGTCAAACAGCCGCTGCACCCGCCGCCCGATGTTGTCGTCATACTCGGGGATCGGCACGTGGATCACGCTGAGCGGGCGCGAGATCTTTTCCGCCAGCCGCCAGCCCGCAGGGAAACATAGAACCGCCGCGGTCAGCACATGTTCGTCGCCGCGTTTTTGCAGCAGGCACAGGTCCTCCTGCACCAGAACCCCCAGCGTGCCCAGCGGATCCATCCGGTCTAGAACAACCTCGACGCCATCCGGACGCGTCAGCCGCTCCCCGTCTCGGGCGTACCCCGTGGGCAACTGTGCGAGAACCATCTCCAGCAACTCCTGCGCCGCCGTCAGCGCCTCCGGTTCGATGGCCAGAACGGTCTCCCGCGTCTCCCGCAGAAGCCGCTCCCGCTCTGCCATCTGCGCCGCAAAGGCGTCGTCCACCTGTAGCCAGTCCGCCGGATCGAGCGGCGCGATCCCCGGCAATGGCTTCATCTGGCTCACGTCATAGGGAATCTGCGCCTGCAGGATCATCTCCGTCAGTCTCCGCTTTCAGCCCTCCACAGGGGCAGCTTGTCTCGCAGCACGCAGACCGACGACTGCGGTGCGTAGCGCGGAAGCTCCTCCAGCGCCACCCAGCGAAGATCATGCGATTCCTCGTTGCCTCGCAAGGGGATCGCCGGGTCAGCTTCGAAGAGGAAGCGCAGATCGTAGTGAAAATGGGCAGGCTCCGCGCCACGCGCCGGAATCCGGTGGATGTCGACGTCGAACAGATCGGGCGACAGCAGGCGCGCGGCCACCCCCGTCTCCTCGCGAATCTCGCGTGCCGCGACGGACGCCACGTCGGGCTCGCCATCGCAATGGCCGCCCGGCTGCAGCCACCGATCCAGCTTGGCGTGATGGATCAGCAGCGTGCGCGTGCGGCACGGCGAGACGACAAACCCCGAGCCCGTGATATGATCCCGCGCCGGGTCCGAGCCCGTGATATGATCCCGCGCCGGGTCACGCCCGAAGGGATCGGGGACCTCCACCAGCAATCGTTTCAGCGCCGCAAGCGTCTCTCGGTCGCGCGCATCGCGCACCGCCATGGTCCAAGGAAGGTTGGTCATCGGTCCCTTTCGGTAAAAGAAAACGCGGCGCAGAGGACTGCGCCGCGTTCCTTCAATTCGCTTCGGGCGTGGCTCAGCCGCGGGCGCGGCCCACCAGCTTCCACAGCGCCGGCAGCAGCAGCGCCGCCAGAGCCAGCTTCACCGCATCACCGAACAGGAACGGCGTCAGGCCCCATTCGAGGATCGGCTTGTCCCAGCCATAGAGCATGCCGAGCCAGATCAGGCCGGGCACGTAGAGCACGATGTTGCCAAAGAGCATGGCCGCAGCCATCTTCGGCGCGGTCCGGTCCCAGCCGCGGCGCGCCAGCGTGCCCAGCAGCACGGTCGCCATCAGGTAGCCGACGAGATAACCGCCGGTGCTGCCCATCATGTACTCGATGCCGTTGAGATCGGCCGAGGAGCTCTGGAACACGTCGAAGCCCAGCATGCCGATGATCATCCAGCCCAGCATGGTCACAAGGCCCAGACGCGCGCCATAAGCCGCGCCCACGGTGAGCACGGCGAAGGTGCCCATGCTGATCGCCACCGGCGAGCCCGGCACCGGCACTTTGATCTTCGCGGCGAGCGCCAGAAGCGCGATACCGGCGATGACCAGCGCCGCCTGCTTGGCGCGCAGCGCAAGGCCTTCACGGGCGCCGAAAGTGTCCACCAGAACGGACCGGTTCATTGCGAGATTCATCGGGTGCGTCCCCTCTTCCTGTCAAAAGACTTTCAAGCGTTGTGCCCCAAGCGCCGCCGCCTCGCAAGCCTTCATCCAAGCCACCGCACACCTCCTGCAAGGCGCCGCCCCCGGCTTTCAGCGTTCTGCAAATACGCAAATCCGCAGCCTGTCCGCATCCCGCCGCGCGTGGCATGGGCCGGGCGCCTTCGGCCGGAGTATTTTCGGAAAGCTGAAAGGCGACGCGCCGCCACGCACTGCAAAATTGCAAATCCGCTTCTGCTAAGCGTGGTCGCGGCGCTTTTCTCTTTCGCAAAATGCGCGATGTCCCACGCCGCGGTTCGCACAGGGGTCAGGGCTCGAGATCGCGCCCCGTCGCCGCTTCCAGTGCAGGCATGAAATCTTCGGTATACAGGGTGCCGACCAGCGGCCCGACGTGCTTGTGCAGAACCGTGCCCTCGCCATCGACGATGAAGGTCTCGGGCGGGCCGGTCACCCCCCATTCGATCGCCGCGCGCCCCTGAGGATCGAAGGGCACGCCGATAAAGGGCGAGCCGTCGTCGGTCAGGTAGCCCGAGGCGGCGCCGACCTTGTCCTTGTAGTTGACCCCGATGATACGCACGCCCTGCTCGGCCAGACGAAGCAGCACCGGGTGTTCGGCCCGGCACGGCGGGCACCAACTGGCCCAGAAGTTCACCACCGTCACCTCGCCCGAGCGCAAAGCCGCATCGGTAACCTCAGGGAAGCCCTCGAGCGTCTGTGCGGGCAGTGGCGGCGCGTCTTTACCTAGGAAGGTCGAGGGCAGCGTATTGGGATCGCCGCGCTGCATGCCGAAATAGGCCATCACCGCGAAACCGGCGAAGATCAGCGGAGGGATCACCATGAGCGGCGAGACCTTAGCCATGACGCTTCACCCGCTGTTCAATCTTTTCCAGTTCTGCCCGCACCTTACGCGCGCGTGCGACGCTCAGCGCCACGACCAGCACAATGAGCCCAAGGCTGACGCCGTAGGACGCCAGCACCGCGAAGGCGTATTTTCCCAGATCGGGCATCATGCGCGCCCCTCCCGTGCCAGGAGCGCGCGCGAACGGCGGGCGCGGATTTCGGTTTGTGTGCGCAGAAAGACCAGCGCCACGAACAGCAGCACAAAGCCCGCGATGCACACCAGCAGCGGATACCAGAAGACATCGGCCACGTTCTCTTCCTTGTCGAGCGACAGCGACGCGCCCTGATGCAGCCCCTGATTCCAGAACAGCACCGCGTAGCGCGACAGCAACGCGAAGACCGAGCCCACGAGGCAGAGAATCGAGGTGAGATCGGCGGCGGTGTCGTCGTTTTCGATCGCCGACCACAGCGCCATGTAGCCAAGGTAGAACAGGAACAGGATCAGGAAGGAGGTCAGCCGCGGGTCCCACGCCCACCACGTGCCCCACATCGGCTGCCCCCAGAGCGCGCCGGTGGCCAGCGCGATCACCGTGAAGATCGCCCCCACCGGGGCCGCAGCCCGCGCCGCCAGTGCCGAAACGTGGTGGCGCCGGATGATCCAGATCAGCGAGGCGACCAGCATCATGATCCACGCGTTGATCGCCATCAGCGCCGCGGGCACATGCAGGTAGATGATCTTGACGGTCGCGCCCTGCCGGTAATCGTCGGGCGTAAAGAAATAGCCCCACACCAACCCCAGAGCGAGGCAGAGCACCGCCCCGGCCGACACCCATGGCAGGATACGGTCCGTGGTACGGATGAATTTTACCGGATTGGCGTATTCCCAGATCGACATGGGCCTCCCCTAGCGCAGCTCACGCCTCGTTACACTTCAAATATTCGGCAAGCGCAATCTCTGGCGCCCGCCGCAGGTTCGCGCAAATCAGCGCAGGTTGATGCGCAGCACCGCGGCGCTGGCAAAGGGCAGCAGGGCCAGCGTGCCGAAACTGATCCCCGCCAGCATCAGCAGCGGCGTCTGCACCGCCAACCCTTCGGCCCCGCGCCGCGCCACTTCGGCGCCGAAGATCAACGTCGGCACGTAAAGCGGCAGCACGAGGATCGACAGCAGCAGCCCGCCACGCTTCAGCCCCACGGTCAGCGCCGCGCCGAAGGTGCCGATCACCGACAGCGCCGGCGTGCCGAGCGCCAGCGACACCAGCACCCAAAGATAGCCCGAGGGCGGCAGGCTCAGCAGCACGCCGAGGGCGGGCGCGGCCAGCACCAGCGGCAGGCCCGTGGTGATCCAATGCGCCAGAGCCTTGATGGTGACGATGCCCTCCATCGGCAGCGGCGCGGTGGCCAACAGATCGAGCGAGCCATCCTCCCAATCGAGCGCGAAGATGCGGTCGAGCGACAGCAGGCAGGCCAGCAGCGCGCCGATCCACAGCACGCCCGGCGCGATGCGCGACAGCAGCCCGGTCTCTGGCCCGACGCCAAAAGGAATGAGCACGGTGACGATGAGGAAGAACGCAAGGCCAAGGCCGAAGCCGCCCCCGGCCCGCACCGCCAAGCGCAGGTCTCGAAGAAGCAGCGCGATCACAGGAAAGCCTCGTCCTGAATGGACACACGGGGCACCGCCTTGAACGGGCTGACGTCGAGGATCTCGGCCTCGTCCAGCCCCAGATCGATATGCGTCGCCATCAGCGCCGAGCCGCCGCGTGCCAGATGCGCCCGCACCGCGTCGGCAAATCGCGCCACCGAGGCGGTGTCGAGCGACACGGTCGGTTCGTCCAGCACCCAGACCGGGCGCCCGGTGACCATCAGCCGCGCCAGCCCCAGCCGACGCTTTTGCCCGGCCGAAAGCGTGCCCGCCAACCGCTCTTCGAGCCCGCGTAAATCAAACGCGTCCAGCGCCGGCTCGATGTCCGATTGCGCAAAGACCTGCGCCCAAAAGCGCAGGTTCTCAGCCGCCGACAGCATGGATTTCAAGCCGTCGGAATGCGCGGCATAGGCAATGCGCTCCCCTGCGCCCTCGATCTCTCCGGCAAAGGCGGGCTGCAGCCCGGCGATGCTGCGCAGCAGCGTCGTCTTGCCCGAGCCGTTGGGACCGCGCAGGACCAAGGCGCGTCCGGGGGCAAGCGCAAAGCTCAGCCCCTCAAGCACCGGCACCCCTCCGCGGGCCACCGCCAGATCGCGAACTGTCAAAGAAATCGGCTGCTCCATGCTTTCGCTTACCCCAGCACGGAGGCTCGGAAAAGCGCGAAAGCCGCGCCGCGACAAGCTGTTGCAGGAAAATGGCTGGTCCGGGTCAAGCGCGCCATCAAGGATGGGGCGGCCGGACTGGCTGGTCTGTTACGGTCTCAGACGGGCAGCGCGGCCAGCGCAACCCGGCGCCCTTCCCCCAGCAGCACGTTGTAGGTGCGGCAGGCAGAAGGCGAGTTCATCACTTCGACACCGACGCCGGCTTGTTCAAGCCGCGCCGACAGGGCCTTGGGCAGCAAGGCGATATCACCGCCGGTGCCGACGAAGATCACATCGACCTCGCCCGCGAGCGCGACCAGCGTCTCCTCATCCGACAGACCGCCCCAGGGCTGCATGCCCTGCGGCGAGATGCAGACCCCGCCATCGACCGGCTTGCCGCCGATGCGAAAGAATCCGGGGCCGTAGCCCTCGACAGGCATGGCATCGCTAAAATTGATTTCATTCATCCGCATGGTTCTTCCCCTAGTCCCACACAGGCGACCCGACACGGATCGCGCTTTCATGAACGCGCAGACCAAGTCGCGGTACACCCCTCCCACGTCAACATACGACGCCTGGTCCAGCCGCGTGGCTGCACTTTATGACACATCGGTGAAGAATCAAACGGATTTTGCCGCACAGCAGCATGGGCGCGCTCACCGCGGTGGCAGGCGCCCTTGTGTATGGGATTTGACACTACACCGGCTATGCGAAGGACCCAATGGCCTACTCGAAAGCCTAGGCCCGCAACACAGCGTTTCCCGCGCGGCTGCACAAAGCGTGATCATCCCCCTGCCGCGGAATGAAAAAAGGGGGCCGGTCATGCGGCCCCCTCCATACCAGAATGGCATTCAGCGCCTCAGACGCTGCTTCCGGATTTCTTCGCTTCGCCCTCGGCCTCGGGCTTCGACCAGTCGCGTTTGACGCCAAGCCACATCAACAATGCCGATGCCACGAAGACCGACGAATAGGTGCCGACGAAGACGCCCCAGATCATCGCGAAGACGAATCCGCGGATCACATCACCGCCCAGCACGAACAGCGCGAAGAGCGCCAGAAGCGTGGTGAAGGAGGTCATGAAGGTCCGGCTGAGCGTCTCGTTGATCGACAGGTTCAGCACGTCCTTGATGTCGGTCTTCTTGTATTTGATCAGGTTCTCGCGCACCCGGTCGAAGACCACCACAGTATCGTTGAGCGAATAGCCGACGATGGTCAGCAGCGCCGCGATGGTGGTGAGGTCGAACCTGATCTGAAGCTCCGAGAAGACGCCGATCGTCAGCACGACGTCGTGCACCAGCGCCAGAACCGCGCCGAGTGCGAACTGCCACTCGAACCGCAGCCAGATGTAGATCAGCACCGCGCCGATCGCCAGCGCGACGGCTTGCACGGCGGTCCAGATCAGTTCGCCCGACACTTTCGGGCCGACCGATTCCACCGAGACGAACTGGATGTCCGGCGAGACCTCCTGCAGCGCCGCCTCGACGGTGGCGATGGTTTCGGGGGTGACCGATTCAACTTCGTCCTGCGCCTGAATGCGCACCATGGCGACGTTCTGATCCGGCCCGAAGGACGGATCAAAGACCTCAGAGATCACCACATCGCCCAGCCCCAGTGTGCTGAGCGCGTCGCGGTAGGCCCCCACGTCCACCTGCTCGGCGCTCTGCGTCCGGATGGTGGTGCCGCCGCGGAAGTCGATGCCGTAGTTCAGCCCCCGCGCGCCGAAGCTGACCAGCGCCAGCACGATCATCAGGGCCGAGATGCCGAACCACAGCTTCCAGCGTTTGAAGAAGTCAAAGCTCGTATTGTCGGGAATGACACGAAGACGCATGGCTCAGACCTCGATGGTTTTGGGACGGCGGCGTTCGAACCACATCGCGATCAGCAGCCGGGTGACGAAGATCGCGGTGAAGACCGAGGTGACGATGCCGAGGCCAAGGGTGATGGCGAAGCCGCGCACCGGACCCGAGCCCATGACATAAAGGATGATCGCCGTGATGATGGTGGTGATATTGGCGTCGACGATGGCCGACAGCGCCTTTTCATAGCCAAGCTCGATGGCGCGGGCCGGGCCGCGTGCGGTCTTCAGTTCCTCGCGGATACGCTCGAAGATCAGCACGTTGGCGTCCACCGCCATACCGACGGTCAGCACGATGCCGGCGATGCCGGGCAGCGTCAGCGTGGCGCCGATGGTCGACAGCAGGCCGAAGATCAGGCCGATATTGATGATCAGCGCGATATTGGCGAAGAAGCCGAAAAGACCGTAGCTGATCCACATGAAGCCAAGCACCGCGACAAAGGCCACCATGGTCGCCAGCTTGCCGGCTTCGATGCTGTCTTGCCCCAGTTCCGGCCCGATGGTCCGCTCTTCGAGGAAGTCGAGCCCCGCGGGCAGCGCACCGGCGCGCAGAAGCACCGCCAGTTGCGTGCTTTCCTCGACCGAGAACTGCCCGGTGATGATGCCCGAGCCGCCGGGAATGTGGCTCTGAATCACCGGCGCCGAGATCACCTCGTCGTCGAGCACGATGGCGAAGGGCGAGCCGATGTTGGCGGCAGTGTAATCGCCGAACTTGCGCGCGCCGCCGGGGTTGAAGCGGAAGGTCACCGCCGGACGGCCGTTCTGGTCAAAGCTCGGCTGGCTGTCGGTCAGTTCCTCGCCGGTGACGACGGGGGCCTGCTCGAGCACGTAGAAAACGCCCTCTTCGTCCATCGACGGCAGCAGCTCGTTGCCCACGCCCGGCGACGTGTCGGCATTGGTGGTGCGGTTGACCACCGGCTGGAAGGTCAGCTGTGCTGTGGTGCCGATGATCTCTTTGAGTTCCGCCGCAGAGCCCACGCCCGGCACCTGGATCAGGATGCGATCGTTGCCCTGTCGCTGGATCGTCGGCTCACGCGTGCCGACCTCGTCGATGCGGCGGCGGATGATCTCCAGCGACTGCTGCATGGTGCGCTCGTCGGTGGCCTGCTTCTCGGCGTCCGAGAGGGTCACCACAAGCTCGTTGCCGTCGCCGGCCACCTGCAGATCGTTGGCCCCGGCGCCGGTGAGCGAGGTCACCGGACGCGCAAGACCGCGCACCAGTTCCAGAGCGCGGGCCATGCCGTCGGGGTTGGAGATACGCACGCGCAGCTCGCCCGGATCGGACGGCTGCAGGCGGATGGTGCCGACTGTGTCGCGCTCGGGGCGCAGGATGTCCCGCACGTCCGGCCAGAGCGTCTCGAGCCGCGAGGCATAGACCTCACCAAGCTTCACCTCGGCCAGCAGATGCGCACCGCCGCGCAGGTCGAGCCCGAGGTTCACCAGCCCCGAAGGCAGGAAGTCGGGCCAGCCGGCGGCGGCCTCCTCGCGCTCGGGCGTGGCGCCAGAGGTTTCGATCGCGGCAACTGCGTCGTTATGAGATTCTACCCTGTTGTAGAACAGGTTAGGGCTGGCCAAGGCCAGCCCTACGATCACGAGCGCCCAGATTGTCAGGCGTTTCCAAAGATCGATCTGAAGCATGTTCGTGGGCGCTTTCGCGTTGGGATCAGGATTCGGCGGGCTCGGTCTTCGACAGGACCTGAGCGACGGTGCTCTGCACCACGCGGACCTTCACACCCTCGGCGATCTCGACCTCGACCTCGCCACCTTCCTTGACCTTGGCGACCTTGCCGATGAGGCCACCCTGAGTGACGATCTGGTCGCCGCGGCGCAGGGCGTTCACCATCTTCTGGTGTTCTTTGACCTTCTTCTGCTGCGGACGGATCAGCAGGAAGTACATGATACCGAAGATCAGGATCAGGGGGACGAACTGGGCGACTGCGCTGCCATCCATGGGCGGGCTCCTCTTGGTGTATGTTGGGGGACACCCCCCGCAAAATTTGGCCGGAACCTATGTGCGATCCTCCGCCGATGCAAGGCGCGATGGCCGGGGGCACACTACATGCACAAGCGATGCACAGGCCATGCGCACACGTGTGCGTGATGGACGCTAAGGAATGGCGGACCTAGGTTGGAAACGGATGGGTAAGGGGAGCCACGAAGAAATGCGTATCGCGACATTTGCAAAGTGTGCTCTGCCGCTTCTCTCGCTCTTCGCCCTCAATCTTTCCACCCTGCCCGCCGCGGCGCAGGACCTTCCCCCGCTGCCGCCGGAGGACCACGCCGACTGGCAGGCGATCGGGCGGGTGAACACCAAGGGCTACAACCGGCGCGGCATGTGTTCGGGCACGCTCGTGGCGCCCGATCTGGTGCTCACCGCCGCGCATTGCGTCGCCGGGCCTGAAGGCGATCCGGTGCGGCCGGAGCGGCTGCATTTCGTCGCGGGATGGCTTGGCGGGGACTACGCCGATCACGCCGCCGTCGCCTCTTATGACATCCACCCGCAAGCCTATGAGAGCCGGCAGCTCGATATCGAGCATGACCTTGCGCTGCTGACACTGGCGCATCCTCTGGAGGTGACCCCGCGGGCGCTCGGGCGCGAGGCCACCGCGCCGCTCGCGGTGATCGGCTATCACGACACGCAGCCCAACCGGCTCTCGGCACGGTTCGACTGCACCGGCGCGCCGCATCATGCGCTGCTGCGCCTGTCGTGCCCGGTGCGGCGCGGCAATTCCGGCGGGCCGGTGCTGGCGAAAACCGGCGATGCGTGGCGCGTTGTCGCGGTCGTGAGCGCCACCAATGCGCAAACCAGCCTCGCGGTGCCCTTGGATGCGTGGATCCGCGCTCGCCTTCCGCGCAGCGCCCCCTACACTCCCTGAGCGATTCAGGGCATAACCCGCGCGAGTCGCAGACAAAGAGGATAAGACCGATGCACGACATCCGCGCCATTCGCGAAAACCCCGCCGCCTTCGATGCGGCGCTCTCGCGCCGGGGTGTGGAGAATGCCTCGGCCCCCGTGCTGGCGCTGGATGAAGAGCGCCGCGCCGCGATCCACGCCGCCGAAACCGCTCAGGCCGCGCAGAAGGCCGCCTCCAAGGACGTCGGCAAGGCCAAGGCCAGCGGCGATGAGGCCGAGTTCGAGCGCCTGCGCGCGCTGGTCGCCGAGAAAAAGGCCGAAGTGGCCGAGATGCAGACCAAGGCCAAGGATCTCGACGCGCAGCTGACCGACATGCTGATGGGCATCCCCAACCTGCCCTTCGACGACACGCCCGACGGCGAAGACGAGGACGACAACGTCGAGATCCACCGTTGGGGCGAGCCGAAGGCGCTTGGCTTCGCGGCCAAGGAGCATTTCGACCTGCCAAGCGTGATCCCCGGCATGGACTTTGAAACCGCCGCCAAGCTCAGCGGCTCGCGCTTCGTGGTGCTCTCGGGTGCGATCGCCCGCCTGCACCGCGCGCTGGCGCAGTTTATGCTGGACACCCATACCGAAGAGAATGGGCTCACCGAGACCTGGACCCCGGTGCTGGTGCGCGAAGAGATGATGTATGGCACCGGCCAACTGCCGAAGTTCGGCGAAGACAGCTACCAGACCCGCGAAGGCTGGTGGCTGGTGCCCACCGCCGAAGTGACGCTGACCAATATCGTCAACGGGCTGACGGTGGATGAAGGCTACCTGCCGCGCCGCTACGTGGCGCACACCCAATGCTTCCGCTCCGAGGCGGGCTCGGCGGGCCGCGACACCGCTGGCATGCTGCGCCAGCACCAGTTCGAGAAGGTCGAAATGGTCTCGGTCACGCACCCGGAAAAGAGCCGCGAGGAGCTTGACCGGATGACCAAATGCGCCGAGGGCATCCTCGAGAAGCTCGGCCTGCCCTATCGCACGGTGGCGCTGTGCACCGGCGACATGGGCTTTGGCGCGCGCCGCACGCATGACATCGAGGTCTGGCTGCCCGGTCAGAACCAGTACCGCGAGATCAGCTCTGTCTCGGTTTGCGGTGATTTTCAGGCGCGCCGGATGAACGCCCGCTTCAAGCCCGAAGGTGGCGGCAAGCCGGAGTTCCTGCACACGCTGAACGGCTCGGGCCTCGCCGTCGGGCGCTGCCTGATCGCGGTGCTGGAGAACGGCCAGCAGGAAGACGGCTCGGTCGATCTGCCCGAGGCGCTGCACCCGTGGCTGCGCGGCAAGACCCGCATCGCCGCCGACGGCACGCTGGTTTGAAGGATCGGGGACTGAGATGATCTGGGTTCGACCGCTCCTGCTGTTTCTCGCGGCGGTCGCCTTTGCGGCCTCGCCGCTGGTGTTTCCCGGGTTCAACGGGTTCGCCCCGGATGCCTTTCCGATCCCGCAGGACGACCCGCCGGTGCAGCCGGCGGGCTATGCCTTCGCGATCTGGGGGCTGATCTATCTCTGGCTGATCGCCGGCACCGGCTTCGGCCTGCTGCGCCGCGCCGATGATTTCGACTGGATGGACCACCGCGATCCGCTGCTGATCAGCCTCGCCGTGGGCATCTTCTGGCTGCCGGTGGCACAGATCTCGCCGATCGCCGCAACGGCAATGATCTGGGTGATGCTGGTCACCGCGCTGCTGGCCCTATTCCGCGCCGGCGACATGGACCGCTGGTGGCAGATCGCCCCCATCGCGATTTACGCCGGCTGGCTGTCGGCGGCGTCCTGCGTCTCGGTCGGGCTGCTGCTGGCGGGCTATGGGCTGCTGGCACAGACCCCGGCGGCGCTTGTCGCCTTGGCCTTGGCGCTGGCGCTGTCGGTGACCATCCAGTATCGGCTGCACCGCGCACCGCTTTACGGCATCACGGTGATCTGGGCGCTGGTGGCGGTGATCGTCGCCAATGCCAGCCCCTTCAACTTTGCCGTTGCCGCCCTCGCCGCCGCCGGCATCGTCGCGATCCTTGCCCTGCGGGGCACGGATACCGAGTGACCTGAGGGGTCTTCACACCTTTCCCCCAGACGTGAAATCCAGACGTGAAATCACCCCCGCAGAGCCTCTGCGGGGGTGACAGAGATGACGAAAATCAGCGGCGCGACGCCACCTTTTCCACGTCTTTGAGGCCGAAAGACGATCCCGTCAGTCGGCGGTCGGGTAGAGCACCACCGTCGTCTGGATTTCATACGGCAGGATGGTGATGTTGTGCACTTCGGGGTCGTCATCGGGCATGTCGAGCTGCATCGCAGCCTCGCAGATATTCGACTCTGCTTCCGTCATGGAGCCCGCGCGCTCTTCGGCCGCCATGGCAATCTCGGTGGCGACGGCGACGATGAACCCGTCACACTTCACCTGCTTGACGTTTGCGAATGCCGCCCCCGAGGACATGACGAGGACGAGCGAAATCGCAGAAAGGTTACTCAACTTCATTTCAAATTCTCCGGTTAAATGTGAATCGAAGGTTAACCAGAGGCCTTTAATCTTGCAACCTTCTGTTGCGCTTACGGAGATCAGGCTCTTCTTTGCTGCGAGTGCACACGGCCCAAGACGCCCCCTTGGCACACGCAAGAGACGCCAATACGGAATCGGCAACGCGCTTGAGTTGTCCTGCTTTTCGCAACAGTGGGCTCAGATCGCGGCTGTCATGTCTCATACCGCAACCCGAAAGTGCGAAATGGCCCCTTCAATTGCGAACAAATCAGAGTAGACGTTCCAACGATCTACCACATTATCGCGACAGTGATTTGCCGCTATCTCTTCGTCATCACACAGGACGCTGCATCAAGCGCCCCCCGAAAACGGAGAGAAATCATGACCAACCTACTGCAATCATTTGGTTTCGGATCGACAACTGCGATCCTGACGGCCGCCCTTCTGCTGCGTGTCTCGCTTGGCGCGCTGTTCCTCGCCCACGCCTGGTTGAAGGTTTACGTCTTCACCCCCAGCGGCGCGGCGCAATATTTCGCCTCGCTCGGCGTGCCCGGGTTCATGGCCTACCTCACGATCGCCGCCGAGGTCTTGGGCGGTTTTGCGCTCATCGTCGGTTTCCAGACCAGCCTCGTCGCGCTGCTGTTGATCCCGGTGCTGCTGGGCGCGGCTATTCTTGCCCACGGGCCGAACGGGTTCTGGTTCACCAATGAAGGCGGCGGCTGGGAATATCCCGCCTTCTGGGCGCTCGCCCTGCTGGTGCAATCGCTGCTCGGTGGCGGGCTGCTGGCGATCACCAAAGGCTGAGCCACATTGAGCCACATCGCGAAACGAAAAGCGCCGGAGCGGTCGCTCCGGCGCTTTTGCGGTCTTCCGAGGCCAGCGCGCCCAGCGTCAGCCCTTTTGCTTGGGCAGCTTGCCAAGGTGCTTGCGCAGCGCGCCGGCGTTTTTCTCGCGCTTGCCCTTCCACGGGTTCTTGTCGCCCTGCCCGCGCAGCGTCAGGCGGATCGGCGTGCCGGGCATGTCGAAGGCCTCGCGCAGCCCGTTGACCAGATATCGTGTGTAGCTGTCGGGCATGTCCTGCGGTCGCGAGCACATCACCACAAACCCCGGCGGACGCGTCTTGGCCTGCGTCATGTAGCGCAGCTTGATCCGGCGGCCCTGCGGCGCGGGCGGCGGGTGGCTCGACACCATCCCCTCGAGCCAGCGGTTGAGCTGGCCGGTCGAGACGCGGCGATTCCACGTGGTCCACGCCTTCATGATCGCCGCGTTGAGCCGGTCGAGCCCGCGCCCGGTCTTGGCCGAAACGGTGATCAGCGGCGCGCCGCGCAGCTGCGGCAGCAGCCGGTCGAAGGCTTCTTTCAGATCGCGCAGTTTCTCCTGCTTGTGCTCTTCGACGTCCCACTTGTTGACGGCGACGACCACCGCCCGGCCCTCTCGCTCTGCCAGATCGGCGATGCGCAGGTCCTGCTGTTCGAAAGGAATGGCGGCATCGAGCAGAACCACCACCACCTCGGCGAACTTCACCGCGCGCAAACCGTCGGACACCGAGAGCTTTTCCAGCTTCTCCTGCACCTTGGCGCGCTTGCGCATACCGGCGGTGTCGAAGATGCGCATCGGCACGCCCTCCCAGTCCATACGGACCGAGATGGCGTCGCGGGTGATCCCGGCCTCGGGGCCGGTGAGCAGCCGGTCCTCGCCGAGAATCTTGTTGATCAGCGTCGACTTGCCGGCGTTCGGGCGGCCCACAACGGCGATCTGCAGCGGCTTTTGCTCGGTGGGCATCGGCAGCGCGGCGTCGGCCTCGTCGGAGTCGATCTCCTCGTCCGCGACGTCAAGCTCGACCTCCGGCGCCTCCTCGGCGGCGCGCTCGGCGAAACCATCCGCCAGCGGCTGCAGCGCGCCGTAAAGATCGGGCAGCCCCTCGCCATGCTCGGCCGAGAGCCGGATCGGCTCGCCAAGGCCAAGGCTGTAGGCCTCTAGCACGCCGGCATCGGCGGCAGAGCCCTCGCCCTTGTTGGCGGCAAGGATCACATGCGCCGACCGCTTGCGCAGGATCTCGGCGAAGACCTCGTCGGTGGGCGTGACGCCAACACGCGCGTCGATCATGAACAGGCACACGTCGGCCATGTCCACCGCGCGCTCGGTCAGGCGGCGCATGCGGCCCTGCAGGCTCTCGTCCGTCGCCTCTTCGAGACCCGCGGTGTCGATCACCGTAAAGCGCAGGTCACCCAGCTTGCCCTCGCCCTCGCGCAGATCGCGCGTGACGCCGGGCTGGTCGTCGACCAGCGCCAGCCGCTTGCCGACAAGCCGGTTGAACAGGGTGGATTTGCCAACGTTGGGGCGGCCGACGATGGCGAGGGAGAATGTCATGGCACGCACCTCTTGCGGATTCAAACCCCGCCTTTAGCGCAAAGCGCGGGCAGGAGAAAGGGATCTCGGACGCGGCGCCGCAGATGGGGGCGCTGCCCCCGGCCGCTGCGCGGCCTCCCCCGGGATATTTGCGTCTAGACGAAGCAGCAGAGGCACGGCCCCCGCTTCTTCTCTTCAAAAATACGCATATCCCAAAAGCAGACGCCCGCGCCACCCATGAGGGCAGCGCGGGCGCAGGTCACGCCGTGGCGGCGTTTACTTCAGATCCGTGGGCAGCAGCGCGTCGGGCAGGTTCTGGTAGCTCACCGGGCGCAGGAAGCGGCGGATCGACATGGTGCCGACCGAGGTCGCCCCGAAGTTGGTCGATGCCGGGTAAGGCCCGCCGTGCACCATCGCGTCGCAGACCTCGACGCCGGTGGGGAAGCCGTTGACCAGCAGCCGGCCGGCCTTGCGCTCGAGCACCGGAACGAGGCGCTGCGCGAGGCCGGTGTCGCCTTCGTCCATGTGGATGGTGGCCGTGAGCTGGCCCTCGAAGCCCTTCGCGAGGGTTTCCATCTCATCGGCACCGGAGACGCGCACCACGAGGCCGAGCGGGCCGAACACCTCTTCGCCAAGCGCATGGTCCTGCAGGTAGTTGGCCGCGTCTGTCTCGAAAAGGTTGGGCAACGCGTTGCGGCCCTCGCTGTCGGAGACCAGCACCGGCTTCACCGCGTTGCGCCCGTCGAAGCGCGACTTGCCGTCCTTGTAGGCCTGCGCGATGCCGTCGGTCAGCATGCACTGGCTGGCCGCGCCTTTCAGCGCCTCGGCGGCGGCGGCGACGAAGGCATCGCCCTCGGGGCCGGTTTCGACCACGGCGATGCCGGGGTTGGTGCAGAACTGGCCCGCGCCCATGGTCAGCGAGCCAGCCCAGCCGGTGCCGATGTCGGCACCGCGGGCTTTCATCGCCTCGGGCAGCAGGAACATCGGGTTGACCGAGCCCAGCTCGCCGAAGAACGGGATCGGCACCTCGCGCTGCGCGCAGAGATCAAACAGCGCGCGGCCGCCGCCAAGCGAGCCGGTGAAGCCCACGGCGTTGATCAGCGGGTGCTGCACCAGCGCCTGACCGACGTCGCGCTTGCCGCCCTGCACGAGCGAGAAGACGCCTTTGGGCATGCCGGTCTTTTCGATCGCGGCGAGGATCGCCTCGGCGACGATCTCGCCGGTGCCGGGGTGCGCGCCGTGGCCCTTGACCACGACCGGGCAGCCCGCGGCCAGCGCCGCGGCGGTGTCCCCGCCGGCGGTGGAGAAGGCCAGCGGGAAGTTCGACGCACCGAACACGGCAACCGGGCCGATCGGGCGCTGCACCAGCTTGATGTCGGGGCGCGGCAGCGGCTGACGGTCGGGCAGCGCCTCGTCGTGGCGGATGTCGAGATAATCGCCCTTCAGAATGTGCTCTGCGAAAAGCCGCAGCTGGCCTGTGGTGCGGCCACGCTCGCCTTGCAGGCGGCCTTCGGGAAGGCCGGTTTCCTGCGTGCCGATCTCGGTGATCGCCTCGCCGCGCGCCTCGATCTCGTCGGCGATGGCGTTGAGAAACTCGGCGCGCGCGGCGCGGGTGGTGTAGCCGTAGGTCCAGAACGCCTCTTCGGCGGCCTTGCAGGCGCGGTCGACCAGCTCGGGCGTGCCGACCGAATAGTCATGGCTCGGGCCATGCGCGGGATCAGAGGCGAAGGTGGTCTCGCCAGCCACCCACTCGCCGGCGATCAGGTGCTTGCCATGGGGGGTGAACACGGATTTGTCGAGCATCGAAATATCCTCTGTGCTTGCGCCGCCCCTCCCGGGCCGCGCTTGGATTCGCAAATGGTATACCAGCATCTGGCAGAGGGACGTCAAGCGCGGCAACCCGCAACTGAGGCGGGAACCGGCGGAAAGACCGCTTTCCGGTCGCGCGTCGCGGCGATGCAGGCGCGTCACGCGGGGCGCAGACGCAGAAAGGCGGCCCCCGCTTTCGGGAACCGCCCTTCTGGTCGTGCTCTATGTGCGCACGGAAGTCTTGCGTCCTTCCGGGCCTGTGGCCGGATCGGGTCGCTCGGGTCTAGCGCGAATTCCTATCCTGCTCCTTCTCACTGGTCAGGGCAAAGATCAGGACCGCGATTATGATAAGAGCGGCCAACCCGACGATAAAGATATCGATGGTCATGGCTGTCTCCTTCTGCGCTTGTCATAAGAACGCGGCAGTGCAGCGCCGGTTCCGGAACAGAATGTCGCAGATCCGTGTTAAGATTCCGGAACCATAGGAAAGGCGACACCATGCTCATCTCGCTCTCGGACCTGCTCACATGGCGCCTGACCGGCGGCGAGCGCGATTTCGTCCTGCAGGACCTGCTGTTCGATCCCGATGGTCGCAAGCTGGCTTGGGCGATCGTGTCGCCTGCGGGCTTCGGTGCCGCCGAGCGGCTGTTGGTGACCGCCTCTTCGCTGGGACTGCCAGAGGCGCATGACCGCAGCCTGCCGCTGCATGTCACCGATGGCGAGCTACAGCGCGCGCCGCGCATGGCGGGCGGGCGCGAGGACATGCTGGCGCTGATGGCGACGATGCCGCCACTGGTGATCGGCCCGTTCGGCTCGCCGCATGCGCCGCTGCCGGCGGGCGCCCGCCCCGAGACGGAAAGCGATCCGCGCTGGGACGCGGCGCTGGAGCGCTACGAAAGCCTTGCGGACTGGATCGGCAAGCCGGTGTTCGGGCGCGATGGCGAGGCGGGCAGCGTCAGTGACCTGCTTTATGATGCCGACGCCGCGCGGCTGAGCCACATCGTCGTCGACAACGGCAAGTTCTTCGGCCACGAGCGCCGGGTGGTGCCGATGTTTGAAATGGTGACCCATGCGGATGCCGATCACGGCGGGCATATCGTTCTGGATCTGCCGCTGTCGCAGATCGAGACCGCGCCGAAGGTGTCGGAAATGGTCAGCGCCTGAGGCGGCGCGCCCCTCCACGCTTAGCGATCGAAAAACTGCGGCAGCGCGGCGTCGGCCTCGGCGGCGTCAAGCTGGCCCTGCGCGTCGCGGCGGGCGCGGGCCGCCGCCACCAGCGCGCGAAAGAGGCGGCGGTGGGCGCGGCGGTAGACGAGGTATTCGGGGTGCCACTGCACCCCCAGCGCGAAGGGATCGCTGAGCCGTTCCACCGCCTGCACCATGCCGCCATCGTCGCGCCCTGCAACGCGCAGACCATCGCCCAGCTTGTCCACCGCCTGTGAATGCAGCGCGTTGACCCGCAGACAATCCGCGCGGGCGGTATGCGCCAGCAAAGTCTCGCTCAGCACATCCACCTTTTTGCGCGGCAGAACCGTGCGGTAGCGCCGCGAGGGATGCACGGCGTAGGCATCGGCGTGCAGCGTGCCGCCGAGGACCACATTGAGCATCTGCGCACCGCGGCAGATGCCGAGGATCGGCATATTGCGCTCGAACGCGCCGCGCAGCACCCCCTGCTCCAGCGCATCGCGCTCGGGGTCGAGGCGCACGTCGAGTTGCAACTCGCCGCCGTAAAGCGTCGGCTCGATGTCGTCGCCGCCGCCGATGACCACACCATGCACCGCATCGAGATTGACCTCGCGCTTTCCCGTCTGCCAGCGCAGCGCCCGGCCCCCGGCGAGCCAGACCGCCAAGGCCATGAACGGGAACACCCGCCAGCCAGACCGCCGCGAGACGGTGACCCCGATCAGCGGTCGCAAAGCCCCGCCCCTTGCAGCAGCCGCTCGACCCGGTAGGACCAGTCGAGCCGGATCGATGTCAGCGCGTTGCGGTGGTCACGCCACGCGGCGCACAGCCGGTCCAGCAGATCGGCATCGCCCGCCACAGTTTCCACCAGAACCCAGCGGTTCCATTCCTCGGCAAGCGTCCAGCCCTCTTCGTCGATACGGCAATCGGGCAGACGCCAGTGATAGGTCGGGCGCGGCGAGACCAGTTCCATGTCCACCGCCTTGGCCACCTTCTTTTTGTCGAGGTGAGCAAACAGGCACAGCATGTCGAGCGAATGGTTCCGTGAGGGTGCCAGTTCCAGATAACAGTCGATCAGCGCATCCATCGTCGCCGGAGGGTTTTCGGCGGCCAGCCGGTCGACCAGCGCGCGCGGATACGGCGCGACCCATGTCATCACGCGGCGCGAAAAATCGGTCCCGGCGACGCGTTTGATATAGTCTTCGAGCAGCGCGTGCGCTTTCAGCACCGGCATCACATCGGCGTAGTCGGTCGAGACGACCTCGGGATTGAAATGCACGCCAAAGGCCGAGAGCACGCCGACGCCGGTGCCTTCCGCCCCGGCCTCGCGCAGCGCCCGGATGGCGCGGTCGAACTCGGCGATCTGCGGCACTTCCAGCGGGTCCGAGACGATCTCTACCGGCACCACGGCGCGTGCCAGATCGCGGATCTGCCCGCCAACCCCGTCATGATCGAGCCGCTCCAGCGGTTGGCTGTCGAGATAAACCTCGAAGCCGCCCATGCCGCCGCCCTCGACAACCCAGTGGCCGCGGGTTTCTTCGCGCGCCCGGCCGCCGAGCTGTTTGACGAGAATGCGCGCCACCTGCGCTTCGGTGAGGCCGGAGAACTCGATCTCCACCCCGATGCGGCGCGGCTTGCCCTCGGCGGTATCGGGCCGCGGCAACGGCAACGGCTCGGTCAGATCAGTAGTCCGGGACATTGGGCATCCCCGTTGGCGTGGTCGGATCAGGGGTGAAATCCACCAGCGCGAAACCGATGTAGACCCGGTATTCGCCGGTGTCGGTGTGGCTTTGCTCCAGCGAGCCGCCCAGTTGCGTGGCGAAGGCCTGCATCAGCTTCGAGCCAAGGCCCGCCGGCTCGCCGCGCATGCTGCGGGGCACATTGTCTTCGGTGGCGGCGTCGTTGGCCTTGCTGTCTGAGTTGAGCACTTCAAGCTCGGCGCGCCCGGCGGCCAGCCGTGCAAGGCGGATCGATACGCGGGTGACGCCATCATCACCGGGCGTGGCGTATTTCATCGCGTTGGTCATCGCCTCGGCAGTGAGCAGCGACAGCGGCACCGCTTGATCCGGCACGGCCTCGATGTCGTCGGCAGAGACCGTGAGATTCACTCGCCGCCCGCTGACCTCGGACAACTGCTCCATCTGCTGCACCAGATCCTTGAGCAGCGCGCCAGCGTTCACGTGGCCAAGGTCTTCGGTCTGGTAGAGGTTGCGGTGAATGGTGGCGAGGCTGCGCACCCGGTCCTGCAGGCGATGCAGGATCGCGCGCGTCTCGTCGCTGCGGGATTGCCGGATCTGCATGTTCATGATCGAGGAAATGAGCTGCAGGTTGTTCTTCACCCGGTGGTGGACCTCCTTGAGCAGGATGGTCTTTTCGCGCAGGGCATTTTCCTGCTGCGCTTCGTCGCGCAGGATGGCGTCGGCCATGTCGAGGAAATCGTCTTCCATGTCGGCAAGCTCGGCGGGCATCGCCTCGTCGCGCAGCGCTGGCACGCGCCGCGACAGCGCGAAGGCGCGCATCCGGCGCGACAGGCGTTTGACATGACGGATCACCAGCCGGTTCACCGCGAGGAAGGCAACGATCACCGACGCCGCCCACATCAGGAACGGCAGCGCAGCAGCCATCACCGCCAGCCCATCGACGCTGATCGCCTGCGCTTCGGCGTTTTCACGGCTCCATATACCGATGGCGTGGATCATTCCCGGAACCAGCGGCGCTGCCGCATAGACACGGGTTTCCCCATCCGTGCTGCGGGCGGCAAAGCTCTGCGCTTTGGCGCCGATCAGGGTCTCCAGATCCAGATCCGCCGGGAGCAGATCCCTGACAGCGTCGACGTCATCGCGCGAGGTGAGGATCTCGCCGTGTTCGTTGATGGTGATGAGATCCTCGAAATCGTTCGGCCCCGGCCCGCCGTGGCCGCGCGGCAGCAACACCGAAGGCACCGACAGCAGCACATGCCCTGCCAGTTCACCGCCGACAAAATAGGGCTGCGCGACGACGATGACCGAGCGCTCAGAGATCGGGCCATATGTGTTCAGCCAAGCGATTGCGCCGGGCTGGTCGATGATGCGCTGCAGGCGGGGATAGTCGTCGGCACGCATGGGCACACCGCGCGAATTGCATGCCAGATCGCCGTCGAGCGTCATGATCCCGGCAAAGGAATAGCCCGGCGAGGCACCAAGATAGGCCGCCAGCCGGTCAGAACATTGCTCTGCGCTGTCCATCCGCTGGCCGAGCGTGGCCCCCAACGCCTGCGCCCCGCCCTGCGCGCGCAGGATGGTTTCGCGCTCGCCAAGCGCCGCAGCCTCGGTCAGTGCGACGAGGCTGAGCTGCGAGCGCAGTCGGGTCTCCTCGGCCAGTTTGCTGGTCTGGAAATAGGCAACAACCCCGATCGGAACGAGGGCCAGCGACAGGAATAGAATGATCCGAGCGGCAAGACCTGTCGGCCTGCGTCGCCACACGCCGCCTGCAAGTGATTTCATGAGACCCCTATCCGCTCTGCCCGCCTGCCGGCCCGACGCGATCCATGTCGCGCCGTATCCCGGGTTCTTACACCGGCGCCCGCCAACGGGCACCGGACCTTGACACATGAAGGCTGCTTAGCCCATCGCACCGCTGGGACGGGCGCCCGAGACCACGGCCATCGTGGCCTGATCGGTCAGCTCGAGCCGGTCGTGTTCGTCCAGTTCCAGCAGTTCCGCCAGCCGCGCCCGCGCGCGGTTCACCCGGCTTTTGATCGTGCCCACCGCAACGCCGCAGGTCTCTGCCGCCTCTTCGTAGGCAAAGCCCTGCGCGCCGACGAGGATCAGCGCCTCGCGCTGTTCGTCGGTCAGTTGGCCGAAGGCACGGCGGAAATCGGTCATCTGCAGGCGACCGTCATGCGCCGGCTTCTCCGACAGGCTTTCGGTGAAAACACCTTCCGCGTCCGAGACCTCGCGCCCGGCCTTGCGGCGGTTCGAGTAATAGGTGTTGCGCAGGATGGTGAAGAGCCAGGCGCGCATATTGGTGCCCTGCTCGAATGTGTTGATCTTGGTCCAGGCTTTGACCAGCGTGTCCTGCACCATGTCGTCGGCCAGCGCAGAGTTGCGGGTCAGCGAAAAAGCGAAGGCGCGCAGCGCCGGGAGGTGATCGACGATCTCGTCACGCGGATCGGAACTCATGCATTGTCCCCGCCTTGGGTGCCACCGTTGTCGTCCTGTTCGCGCAGTTGCGCGATCAGGTCGAGGAACCGGTCAGGGACTTTTTCTTCGAGCATGTCCTGATAGACCCGCCGAAGATTTTCGTCGATGACTTCTGCCTCTTTGTCTTTGTGCCGCGTTTGTGCCATTGCCGCCGTTCGATCCTTGCCTTTGCAGAGGGGTATTTTCTGCATCTATCTTTGCCGTATCAGGGAACCAATGCCGAGGTCTGGCGTTTGGTTCCCGAGAAAAGCGAAAAAAGGACGTATTCATGACACAGGGCGATTTGGGCCAGACTATCGGAGCGGTCCTTCCCTACCTTCGTCGCTACGCGCGCGCGCTGACGGGCAGTCAGACCACCGGCGACAATTATGCAGCGGCGACCCTGGAAGCGATCCTTGCGGATCGTGAAGGCATTTCATCGGCCTCCTCGCCCAAGGTCGGCCTGTTCCACGTGTTCCACGGCATCTGGGCGAGCACCGGCGCGCCGGTCACCGACGAGAACGAAGGGCCGCTGGCCAAAGCGCAGTCCCGCCTGTCGAAACTGACGGCGAACAGCCGCGAGGCACTGCTGCTGCACACCATCGAAGAGTTCGATCTGGCCGAGGTCGGAGAGATCATGCAGATCTCTGAATCCGAAGTGGCCGAGCTTGTGAACCTTGCGCGTCAGGAAATGGCGGACGCGGTCACTGGCCGTGTGCTGATCATCGAGGACGAGGCGATCATCGCCATGGACCTTGAAAGCATCGTTGCCGATCTGGGCCACCGGGTCACCGGCGTTGCCCGCACCCGCAGCGCGGCGATCGAACTGGCACAGAAAGAAACGCCGGACCTCGTGCTGGCCGACATTCAGCTTGCCGACAACTCCTCGGGCATCGACGCGGTGAACGACATTCTCGGCGCGCTCGGCGATCGTCCGGTGATCTTCATCACCGCCTTCCCCGAACGTCTGCTGACCGGCGAGCGCCCGGAACCGGCGTTCCTGATCTCCAAGCCCTACTCGGAAGAGCAGGTCCGCTCGGCTGTCAGCCAGGCGATGTTCTTTTCGTCGACGGAAACGCTCAAGGCCTGAACGCAGATTGGGTCTTGGTGCCGCCCACCGGCCAGAGACCCGCCCTGCGGTCATTGAAAACCCCGCCATTTGGCGGGGTTTTCTTATTTCGCAATGACTTGCCAGAGAAACCTGATGTGGTGAGAGAAAAGCGTGGGCGGCGACGTGCACCGCCCATCGGCATCAGGTTTTGCGCACGAAGCGCATGATCAAGGTCACCACGAAAAGCACCAGGAAGATGAAGAACAACACCTGTGCGATGCCTGCCGAGGCCGAGGCGATGCCGCCAAAGCCGAAAATTGCGGCCACGATGGCCACGACGAAAAAGAGAAGCGCCCAGTAAAGCATTGATTTTTCCTCCGTATATTCAGTCGTAGATCAGACAGTGGCGCGGCTCGACTTGGGGCCGGCGATCAGCCAGATGATGAAGCCCAGCAGCGGCAGGATGAGGATGAGCAGCGTCCAAAGCACCTTGGAGCCGGTGCTTGCGCGCGATCCGAGCACCGAGACGATCGCCCAGATGTCCAGAACCAAAACGATGAAGCCGCCGATACCTGCGAATTCCATGACGAGATCTCCCTTGATCATGACGGCAGGCGCATTCTGCCAGCCCGGCGCCCAAGGGCCCCGGCCCCGCGAACCGGGGTCCGCGTGCTCCGTCTTGCTACATGACTGTCCGGTCCGGTCCCGCGCGCTGCGCCTTGCCGTTCCGTCTCATATCAAGAACCCGCAATAGGGAAAAAGGTTCCGCGTGGCCTCACGGTTGCGCGAGAGCCGCCCGGCGCAATCGCCGGGCGGCGGGCTGATCAGGCAAAGCTGGGCAGCCAGAGCACGATGGCCGGGAAAGCCACCAGCAGCGCGATGGTCACCGCGTCGGCGATGAAGAACGGCGTCACGCCGCGGAACACGTCCTGCACCGACAATTCGGGCCGCACGCCCGCGACGACAAAACAGTTTAGACCAATCGGCGGGGTGATCAGGCAGAACTCGGCCATCTTCACCACGAGGATGCCGAACCAGATCGCGCACATCTCTGACGACATGCCAAAGGCGCTCTCGGCTGCCGAGACCCCCTCGCCCCCGTTCAGCGCCATCACCGCCGGGTAGACCACCGGCAAGGTCAGCAGCAGCATGCCAATGGCGTCCATGAACATGCCCAGCACCGCGTAGGCCAGCAGGATGCACACGAGGATCATCAGCGGCGGGTATTGCAGCGAGGTGATCCAGTCGGCAAACGCGCCCGGCAGATCGGCAAAGCCAAGGAAGCGCACGTAGATCAGCACGCCCCAGATGATGGTGAAGATCATGATCGCCAGCTTGGCGGTCTCGATCAGCGCGTCCTTCAACTCGCGCCAGCGCATGCCGCGCAAGAGCGCCATCAGGAAGACGATGAAGGCGCCCACCGCGCCGCCTTCGGTCGGCGTGCCCCAAGCGTCGCCGAAAGGGTTGTAGACAAAGAAGATGATGATCACGACCACCGCCACGATCGGCAGCGCCGGCGGCAACGCGGCAAAGCGCTGGCGCCATGTGAAGCCGCGCACCGGCGGGCCGAACTTCGGCAGCGCCAGCGCCAGCCCGATGATCAGCAGCGCATAGACCACCGCCGAAAACACCCCGGGCACAAAGCCCGCCAGCAGCAGCTTGCCCACATCCTGCTCGACGATGATGGCGTAGATCACAAGGATCGCCGAGGGCGGAATGAGGCTGGCCAGCGTGCCACCTGCCGCCACGACCCCTGCGGCGAAGCGCTTGTCGTAGCCTATCTTCAGCATCTCGGGGATGGCGATACGGGCAAAGACCGCTGCCGTCGCCACACTCGCGCCCGACACGGCGGCAAAGCCCGCGGTGGCGAAGACGGTGGAGACAGCCAGTCCTCCGGGCACCCACGCCAGCCAGCGTTTCGCCGCCTCGAAGAGCGCCTTGGTCAGCCCGGCGTAATAGGCAAGATAGCCGATGAGGATGAAGGTGGGGATGAGGCTGAGCGCCTGGCTCGCGACCTTGCCATGCGGCACCTGTCCGGCGGTCTTTACCGCCACGGTCAGCGCCCAGCCCAGTTCTTCGGGGTCATAGCCCTTCTTTGACCAGAACACCCACAGCAGGCCCACCAGCCCGGCCAGTCCCGCGGCGAAGGCCACGCGCATGCCCAGCACCACCAGCACGAAAAGGCCACCGGTGACCCAAAGTCCGATCTCGATGGAGCTCATGCGTCATGCCCTTGAATATGTTCCGCCTCGGCCGCGGCCTGTTCGGCAACGCTCTGCACCAGAGGCACCGCCACCGGGCTGTCGAGCCCAAGCACCAGCGCGCGCAGATAGCCCCAGAGTTGCAGCACAAGCCGCAGGCACATCACCGAAAAGGCCACCGGCACGATCAGCTTGGCCGGCCAGAGCGGCAGGCCAAGATCGATCGTGCTGTCGCGCGACCACATCGGTTTGGTCAGATCGAAGCTGCGGTCGAAATGCGCCCAAGTGCCCCAGACCAGCGCCAGCATCAGCAGCAGGATCGCCAGCGTGGTGATGGTTTCGGCCAGCCACAGCGGCCGCCCCTTGAGTTGCCCCACGAGGATGTCCATCCGTATGTGCCCGCCCTGCCGCTGCACAAAGGAAATGCCAAGGATGGCGATCAGCGGCATCGCCATCTCGATCCAGTCGACATAGCCGCGCAGCGGCATGTTGAAGAAATTGCGCCCCACCACCGAGACCACCGCCAGCACCATCAGAGCGAAGGCGCCGAGGCCGGAGAGAAAGGCAAAGCCCCGCTCCAGACGCTCGAGCCCCCGGTCGAGGCGCGACAGCAGCGAGTCGTCGGCAAGCACCGCGGATGCTCCGGCCATCTGTCCCCCTGTCCCTTTCCTGGTCCCTGCGGACCCGTCCGATCAACAAGGCCGCCCCGTCATGCGGGGCGGCCAAACGCGTGCTACGCGGCGATCAGTTTCCGGCCTTGGCCTCGGCCAGCGTGCCGGTCACCAGATCGTAAAGCTCCTGCGCCGGCAGGCCCTGCGCGCTCATGTCTTCGATCCATGCATCGTGGATGGGCTGGGCCACCTCGGCGAATTTGGCCAGTTCTTCGTCGGAATAGACCACCTTCTCGACACCCTTTTCGTCGAGCACGCCATCCCATTTCGCCAGCAGCTTGCCGTAGGTCTCGATATAATAGTCGAGCGCCTCTTCGACCGAGCTGTCGAGCGCCGCGCGCTCTTCGTCCGACAGCGACTCGTAGGCATCGATATTGGCCACCACCGGGCAGTTCACCGTGCCGGGGTTGAGGTTGGCGGTCCACCAGTCGGCCTCGTTGATCGTGCCAAAGCTAAGGTGCGCGTGCTGGGCAAAGCTGACGGTGTCGACGACGCCGGCCTCCATCGCCTGATAAGCCTCGGTCGCGGTGACCGAGGTGGGCACCGCGCCCACCGCTTCGAAGGCGCGGCCGATGCCGCCGGTGGCGCGCACGCGCATGCCGTCGAAGCTTTCCAGCGTGTCGCGGGCATCGCCGGTGCCGACGATATTGTACTGCGGCATCGGCGTGGTCATCAGCAGCTTGGCGTTCCACTGCTCCATTTCCTCGGCCACTGCCGGATGGCCATAGACCGCGCGGCTGACCGCCCGCTCCTGCTCCAGCGTCTCAACCCCGAGGAACGGCAGTTCCAGCACTGTGATCGCGCGGTTCTTGTCGGGGTGGTAGCCAGCGCAGAACTGCGCCATCTCGAAGGCGCCGATGGAAATGCCGTCGAGGTTTTCGGTGTTCTTGCTGAGACCGCCATAGGAGATGTTCATGGTGAACTCGCCGCCGGTTTTCTCTTCGACCAGTTCTGCGATCTTGTGCACATGCTCGGTGAACTCGCGGCGTTTGCCCCAGAGCGAGACGTTCCATTCCGTCGCCATGGCTTCGGTGGCAAATGCCGCGGTGAGTGCGGCCACGCTGAGCGTGGTCGTAAGATTTTTCATGATTTCCTCCCGTTGTGGCGGAACTCTGGACCGCCTTGGCGCTTATGCTTAGCCAAAGCAGATCATCGCGCAACCCTCCATGCCCCTACGTCACGCAACAGGCGAGTCGCGCTAGCCCCGCTGCCCGCCCCACGGGTCCGCGCAGGTTGGGCGCAAACATGGTATACCGTGGCACACTGCATCAAACTGTCACACCCGTCGCCAGCGCCGGCACGCGCGGCACATGCCTGCCATCGCGGCTTGCGACGTTGCGTCACCTTATTGGAATGCAATGTGTTTCCGCCGTAAAAGCAAACATTTTTACAAAATGCTGCAGCGCAGGGCAAATGATTTACAAAAAAAATCTTAGTTTACCGCGCCTTATTCAAATATTTTCGAACTGAGGTATGATCATTGCCAGGGATGGACAGTGTCGCACGGCGACATCGAAGAGAATGGACCTAGGGAGGACCTCATGAAAGACGACGCCCAGACTGCGCCCGCCGGGACCTATGCCCCGTCCGAGGAGTTCGCCAAGAGCGCCCATGTGAACGCGGCCCAATATGAAGAGATGTACGCGCACTCGATTACCGATCCCGATGGGTTCTGGGCAGATCAGGCGCAGCGTCTGGACTGGATGGCGCGGCCGACGAAGATCAAGAACACCTGCTTTGAGTTCGGCAAGGTCGACATCAAGTGGTTCGAGGACGGCGTGTTGAACGTCGCGCACAACTGCATCGACCGCCACCTGCCCGAACGCGCCAACCAGACCGCGATCATCTTCGAGCCCGACGAGCCCGCCGACCCGGCGCAGCACATCACCTATGCCGAGCTTTACGACAAGGTGAACCGCATGGCCAACGTCCTGCTGAGCCAGGGCGTCATGCGCGGCGACCGCGTGGTGATCTACCTGCCGATGATCCCCGAGGCGGCCTATGCCATGCTCGCCTGCGCCCGCATCGGCGCCATCCATTCCATCGTCTTCGCCGGCTTCTCGCCCGACGCGCTGGCCAACCGGATCAACGACTGCGGCGCCAAGATCGTCATCACCGCCGACACCGCCCCGCGCGGTGGCCGCCGCACCGCGCTGAAGTCCAATACCGACGCCGCGTTGCTGCACTGCTCGGACAAGGTGCGCTGCCTTGTCGTCAAGCACACCGGCGACCAGACCAGCTGGATCGATG